>DDTM01000068.1:6669-119508 GCA_002344075.1 Bacteroidetes bacterium UBA2364 | reverse complement strand
GTTTTATAAAGATTATGAACTCCTGTGAATGGATCTTCCCTTCTTATACTTTCAACGTAAATAACTTCTCTATTTTCTGAATGATACACTTCTCTTATTATAGTCTTAGGTATATTGGTATTTTCCCAGAATGAAATATCACCACTCAGTTTATAAACCCCAGAGTATGTTGCAACGAATAGGTTATTTTTTCCTTTGATAATTTTAAATGATGGCATATTTATATTCGTCTTAATCCATGTTTTTTCTTCAATTTTATAAATATAAAGTCCTTGTTCTGAAGCAAAGGCTATTTTATTATTGTCAACCTTATATATATCATATATTTTTTTACTTGGAAAAATTATTTCCCAAGTTTCGCCATGGTCATTAGAACGCATTAGTCCGACATTTTCCGCCCCAACAAATAAATTAGAAGGCAGATAAGGCTCTTGTTGTTCATAAAGTATGGATGTGATGTTGAAATTAGGAGATATTTTTTTCCAGCTACCATTTGTCAAACGTCGAAAAACCCCATATTTTGTACCTACCACAAGACCTTTATCTTGAAGTTGTTGAATAGTGGTTACGGAAGTGTCTTGGAATGCGATTATTTCCCATTTGGTGTCATCGCCTTTTAGTCCGTCAACAGATTTCCAAAGACCTGCTGATGTTGCCCAAATCATACTTCCAGAAGAATCTTTTATCATATCAAAAGCGCTACCCTTAGAACAGCTATAATTATAAGAATCTTTTGGACTGAGTAGCGTATTATAACCAACAATACAGGCAGCATTCATACCAGAAACAGATAAAAATAATTCATTTTCTTTTTTTATCATAGCTTCTGTTTGATCATTTGAAAATCTTTGTACTTCCCATGATAAGCCTTCATCATTAGAGTAGTAAACAGGATCGCTATAAGCATCATGGCCAATAGAGCCTGTTATAATTGAATTTTCATGATATATAATGGTAGGAATAAATGTCTCCGTTGGCAAATTGGAACGAGACCAAAAGGGTTGTGCATTAGCAATGTCTGTGATAATAAATATCAGTACAAATGGAAAGTATTTTTTCATTTTGCCAATATGGTTTTATATGTATATTCTTTTTCTTTAATACGAATCGTATAAATATATGTTCCATTAGGAACAGTATTTTTACTTTGGTCTTTTCCATCCCACTTAACAACATGAAACCCCTTCTCTTTAAAACCGTCCTCAAGAGAAATGACCTTTCTACCCAATATGTCATAGACATTTATTTTTACATTTGAATTTCTATCTTCTATATAATACTGAATGGTAGAACTGTCCTTGAAAGGATTTGGATAGACACTCACAGTAGTGATCTCTTGACCGGGAACGGTATCATCCTCACTTTTGATGGTAGAGGAATCCACTCCATCACATATTCCATACCATGGTAGGCAAGGACCAAGATTAGTATTGGCTATGTCAAATGCATTCTTTGTTATTTGTAGTGCTACGTTAGAACATGTACCACCAGAGTAACAATTACCCGCACTATCGCCACTACCTAAAGGAAAATTTTGACCGTTTATAAAAACATTTTTACTAGGGTTTGAATATAAAGGGATTGTTTGACAACTATACTGAGGAATACAATTCTTGCCATAAGCCATAATATCTTTGAATTTGATATTTGGATTTGGGTTATACCAGTACCCATATGAATGATCAGAAGGACCAAACAAAACCTCATCTGGCGCATGTTGTGCGCCATAAATATGACCTATTTCATGAGCAAAAGTATAGTTTGAATACATAGCATCAATATCTACGGTTGCAAATCGATCTAATACATGAGAAACAACTCCTGAAATTGATGAAAACACAGAAGGCCAAGGATAGTCCCCAATAAGTACAGCGATGTCTGCTTGGTCTTGATATCTAAGAGCATGAATATTATCCACATACCCATCCACATTTTTAAACCTATTATGGTCTTCAGTAATATCAACATGCGAAGTATAGTTTAGTACATATACCCCTGCTAATTCAAGCCTTGCTGTTGCTCCGCTATCCCACATTATACCATTAGTTATATAAATTTGGAAATAAGCTTGTTCTTGTAATAATTCCTCATCACAGAAAGAATTATTTGTGGCTTTTATGCAGGATTATGGTGTATAATACATATTTACTCTTGCCCATTGCCACGAAGTAGTAGAATGGATGGACTCTATATTCTCTGTTGCCGTATTCTCTATTTTTGTTCCATGATCGTCTGATCCCTGTTGTCTTTCTTTTCTTTCTACTTCTACTATACAATTTGCCTTTTCCTTTACGTTCACTCTGCTTATTAAATAAATATCTTTATCAAGTTGAGAGAGTCTATATTCATAACCTTTATTATTTATATGAATAGAAAACCGACCTTTGTTACTTAAAATTCTAACACGCATTTGGTCTAAGCTATAAGTATTATTTTCTTTACCTTTATTTTCTTTCTCGCCATACCACACGAAGGCATTTTCTAAGGAAAGTACATCTTCACTATTCTTCTTTACTATTTTATTATTATCAAATGGTATTATTTTACCAATATGTATAAATTGGGTGTCTTTATCAAATTGAGGTAATTTCAACTTAATAAACTGAAATTCGGTTAGCGTTTCACTCTTTTTGAATTCAGTAAATCGTTCTGCTTGTTTTTTTGACAACTTTCCATTAAAAGGTTCGAACAGCTCATGGCTCTGCGCATATATACTTTTTGTTATAGAACAATAAGTTAAAATTATAATTAGCTTAAATATAAATGAAGTATTAGTATTTGTTTTCATGTCTGAATATGCTTTAAAGAATTAAATTGTATTGCGATAGAAATATAGACAAACGCGCTACTAAATCAATAGTTTTTTTTAATTTTATGTGAACAAATTATTTTAACATACCTATTTACTCCGGTTTGGGGTCAAATGTGTGCATCTTGTTGTAGCTACTTTGTGCAACGGTTTAAAATATTCCACGTTAGGCAATCCAGAGAGACGCCCTGCCCCACTCGAATTCGGCAATAGCTGCTTGCGCTCCATGATTCACTTAAAAAACAATCGTTTTGTATTAAACAGGCCCTTCTTGATTTCTCCAAGAAAAGGGCTTCCAAACTTGGGAGGATGTTGTATATTGTGTCCCACCAAATTTTAAAAGACCTTATTTATTACGCATGAACAACCCTCCTGACGCCCAATTTATGTACGAAGCCATTAGGTTGTCGGAAGAGAATGTAGCGAGTGGGCAAGGCGGTCCCTTTGGGGCAGTGGTGGTGAAAGAGGGGAAAATCATTGCCCGTGGCGTAAACAGTGTAACGCGACTTCAAGACCCCACCGCCCACGCTGAAGTCATGGCAATTAGAGAGGCTTGTAGTGTTTTACAAACCTTTCAACTAACGGGTTGCGATGTTTACAGCAGTTGTGAACCATGCCCGATGTGCCTCGGAGCAATTTATTGGGCTAGACCAGATGCCCTGTATTTTGCCAACAGCAAGGAAGATGCCGCTGCTATCCAGTTCGACGATCAGTTTATCTACGAAGAGTTGGCACGTCCATTAAACGAACGTAAACTGTTTACCCGCCAGATGTTGCGAGAGGAGGCCCTTGAAGCCTTCCAGAAATGGTCTGTCAGCACGGCCAAAATTGAGTATTAAGTATGATTACCTTTCTATTAAATCATCAATTGGTTCAAACGGATCATCCGGCAGGTAGTACACTTTTAGATTTTGTACGGTATCATAGGCGGCTTACCGGAACCAAAATCGGGTGCCGAGAAGGCGATTGTGGAGCCTGTACACTTTTGGTTGGAGATTTTGAGGACGGGCAATTGGTTTATAGAAGTGTCACCTCCTGCATTATGCCTTTGGGAAATGTCAATGGCCGACACGTGGTCACTGTCGAAGGGGTGAATTTACCCCATTTAAGTCCAGTTCAGGCAGCATTGGTAGAAGAAAATGGTACGCAATGTGGATTTTGTACGGTTGGATTTGTGATGTCGCTTACCGGATTCATGATGACCCACCACAAGCCAACTAAAGAATCAGGGATTACGGCGGTGGATGGAAATATTTGCCGCTGTACTGGCTATAAATCCATTGAACGGGCGATTACACGCCTGACCGACACTATGGAGACGGTTTCCGGCCGCGATCGTTTGGCGGCACTAACGCAGAAAGGCTTCCTGCCAGCATACTTTGCTCAAATTCCGGAACGATTGCAGGTTTTGCAACACATGCTCTCCGAAAAATACCGAGGGATTCCGGAGGACCACAATGTGGTTTTGGGTGGAGGAACGGATTTATTGGTGCAGCGACCGGAAAATGTTCGCATCAGCAGGCCGCGTCTGGTAGCACGGGAAATAGACTTGCAAGGGATTTGGATGGAGAACGGGCGTTGTTTTTTGGGTGCTTCTACCACTGTCACCCAACTGGCCGAGTCCGATTTACTCCAGAAGATGTTGCCCACGCTCCCAAAAGTCATCAAATTGGTTTCATCCACCCAGATACGAAACAAAGCGACTTTGGCGGGAAACATTGTGAATGCCTCGCCCATTGGGGATTTCAGTATTTTCTTTTTGGGATTAAACGCCGATGTCCATCTTTCTACGCGATCTGGCCGTGGACGAACCATTCCCCTGCGCGATTTTTATACCGGATACAAGCAATTGGCCAAACGTCTGGAGGAACACCTCACCGCTATTTCGTTCCTACCACCAGAAGAAGGCGTTGTTGTTAATTTTGAAAAAGTATGTAAGCGGACGCATTTAGACATTGCTTCTGTAAACTCTGCCTGCATGATAAAAATCAATGAAGACGGGATGATCACCCATCTTCATCTCTCGGCGGGTGGAGTGGCCCCTTACCCCAAGTATCTTGAAAAAACATGCCAGTTCTTGATTGGTAAAAAACCCCATGAAGCCCTATTCAAGGCCGCAAACGAAGTCTTACAGCAAGAAATTGCTCCCATTAACGATGTCCGTGGGCAAGAGGCATATAAGCGGCTGTTAATCCGGCAATTGGTATTTGCCCATTTACAAGTAGCGCTACCCGATATTCGATTTGTTTAAGAGACTGTTATGAAGCAAACATCATCCGTACCTATACCTTCCTTCGGAAATCCGGATGCGATAGGGCACGTTACAGGACGTTCTTTGTATTTGGACGACTTACCAGTGATGCAAGAGACTTTAAGTCTTTTGGTTTTGGATGCACCAGTGGCGCATGGAAAAATCACCCGTTTAGACATCCAATCGGCAGCGACGATACCAGGCGTAGTGACTATTCTGACTGCTCAGGACGTTCCTGGGGAGAACCAAATTGGTGGAATATTGCCCGACGAGCCTTTATTTGCAGAGGGCGAGGTACATTTTCAGGGACAACCCATTTTATTGATTGTTGCAGAAACGGCAGAAGCGGCAGAAGCGGCAAAAAAAGCCATTGTACTGGAAATTGACCCTTTGCCTGTCGTTACAGATCCACGGGAAGCCTACGCAAAAGGCCACTTACTTTCGCCTTCGCGTACCTTCAAAAGAGGTGATCCTCATGCGGCCTTTGAAAAATGCGCCTATATTTTTTCCGGTATTGCCGAAAATGGTGGCCAAGAACACCTCTATTTAGAAACACAGGGCGCCTACGCCTATCCAACAGAATCCGGCGGCATTAAAGTCCACTCTTCCACACAAGGTCCAACGGCAGTTCAACGCACCATTGCACGGATTTTAGGCTTACCCATGAACCGGATAGAAGTAGATGTCACGCGATTAGGGGGAGGGTTTGGGGGAAAAGAAGATCAGGCATCTCTTTGGGGCGCACTTGCTGCGTTGGCTGCATGGAAGACCGGAAAATCGGCAAAATTAGTCCCGCACCGGATGCAAGACTTGCGTATGACGGGAAAACGTCACCCTTATTCCAGTGATTACAAAATTGGATTGGATACAAATCTACGTATTCTGGCCTATGAGGCTACATATTACCAAAATGGAGGCGCAGCGGCAGATCTTTCACCAGCCATTTTAGAACGAACGCTATTCCATGCCACCAATAGCTATGCCATCCCCAATGTGTCTGCAACGGCCCATTCGTGCAAGACTCACCTGCCCCCCAATACTGCTTTTCGTGGATTTGGTGGGCCACAAGGCATGTTTGTCATCGAAGCCGCCATACATCATGCCGCAACCGCTCTGGGCATTCCCGCTTTCGAGATTCAAGAGAAAAACTTGGTTCAAGATGGGTACGAAATGCCTTATGGTCAAGTACTTTCAGATACAAAAGCAATTGAAACGTGGCGTAATGCACGGGAAGAATTTGACCTTGATCATATGTTGAAGGACGTGGAGGCCTTTAATAACACACATCATTATCGTAAAAAAGGAATTGCAATAATGCCCATTTGTTTTGGTATTTCGTTTACCAATACCATGATGAACCAAGCGCGGGCCTTGGTGCATGTATATTCCGACGGGAGCGTGAGTGTAAGCACAGGAGCAGTAGAAATGGGGCAAGGCGTCAATGCCAAAATGATACAAGTTGCGGCCAAAACATTAGGTATCCATACCAAACGTATCCGTTTGGAAACCACCAATACAGGTCGGGTGGCAAACACCTCGCCCTCTGCGGCCAGTGCCACTGCCGACTTAAACGGGAAGGCCGTTTTAGATGCCTGCAAACAAATTCGAACACGCATATTAGCGGTTTTAGCCGAAATGACCGGATCCGGAGAAGTATCTATCGAAAACGATTATATATGGGTCAATCAAAACGTTTCTGGATGGTCTTGGGAGCAATTGATCAAAATTTGCCATACAAAACGAACCAACCTGAGTGCCAAAGGACACTATGCCACACCAGAAATACATTTTGATAAAACCCGCGAAAAAGGCCATCCCTTTGCTTACCATGTATATGGTACCGCGATTACACTTGCAGAAGTGGATTGTATCCGAGGAACCTATGAGTTTGATACGGTAAAAATAATTCATGATGGCGGAAACAGTATGAACCACATGGTAGATATTGGACAGGTGGAAGGCGGCTTGATACAAGGCATGGGTTGGATGACCATGGAAGAAGTGGTGTATGACCAACAAGGGAAATTGCGTGCCAATGCACTTTCCACGTATAAAATTCCGGACATCTATGCTGTGCCTCGTGAAATAGTGGTTCGTTTTTTAGACGAGGCAGGTCCCGAACTGGCCTTGTTCAAATCCAAAGCGGTGGGAGAACCGCCACTCATGTACGGCATTGGGGCTTATTTCGCCATAACAAATGCCATAACGGCTTTTAACCCCACAACTCATTTGACCTATACCGCGCCAATGACGCCCGAAAAAGTACTTCTTGCCCTTTATTCATCTTCAATACCATGAAAAAACGAACTGGACTGTATAGCCGTCGTTGTTTCATCAATGGTCGGTTACAGGAAGCCATTATTTTTATTGAACAAGGCAAAATAACAGAAATCCGAACAGCACGTAAAATCCTTCGAAATGAAGCAGTACAAGACTATGGCGAAGCGGTGTTGATGCCCGGCGTAATTGATGCCCATGTACACCTCAACGAACCGGGGCGGACAGAATGGGAAGGTTTTGAAACGGGCACCCTGGCTGCCGCATATGGTGGTACTACATCTTTGGTGGATATGCCGCTGAATGCCAGCCCTGTTACCACCAATTCCAAAGCGCTCAACACAAAATTACAGTCCGCTTCAGGTAAAACCAATGTTCATTGTGGGTTTTATGGCGGATTGATACCGGGCAATATAAACCAACTTCCAGACTTGATTGCCGCTGGTGTCTTGGGGATCAAGGCATTTTTAGTTCATTCCGGCATAAATGAATTCCCGAATACGACATTAGAAGACCTCGACACGGCCATGCCACTACTGGCCAAAGCCGATATTCCTTTACTGGTGCATTGCGAAATACCAGACGGTACAGGCGGGTTCTCGGACTATTCCGACCCACTGCGGTATCAACACTACCTGAATAGCCGCCCTCCCGCTTGGGAAGTTAGCGCCATCGAAGCTGTAATTGATTTATGCAAAAAGCACCGCTGCAAGACCCATATTGTACATGTTTCTTCTGCACAAGCACTTGATTTAATTGAACAAGCACGTGAAAACAATTTGCCATTAACGGCAGAAACTTGTGCACACTATCTGTTCTTCTCTGCGGAAGAAATTCCCGACGGACAGCCTATTTACAAATGTGCGCCGCCCATTAGAACAGAAGCCAATAATAATCAATTGAAAGAGGCCCTCAATCGCGGGGTTTTGGATTTCATCACCTCCGACCATTCACCAGCCCCACCGGAAATAAAATCCTTGGAAAGCGGTAGTTTTAAAACAGCTTGGGGAGGTATTGCAGGATTACAATCCCTGCTTTCTGCCAGTTGGGCAGCACTCAAAGACTGGCTTACCATCGAAACATTTATCCCGCTACTAACGGAAAACCCTGCGAGATTTTTAGCGCTTTTCCCACAAAAAGGTATCATACAAGTGGGTTCAGATGCCGATCTTGTGGTCTGGCAGCCAGAAATATCGTTTATTCTGAAGTCAGAAGACTTGCGTTACCGCCATAAAATATCACCCTACGTCGGTAAATCCTTAACTGGAAACGTCATCGCCACCTATGTAGCGGGCGAAAACATCCTCGTTCACCGCCAAAACACTATCAAAACAGGAACATGTATTCTCAGACCATCAAAGAAATCATAAAAGAAGCACCCAGTTTCACCAAACTTACCTATTTAGCCGCCGAGGCCATGGGCGGTGAGGTTTTGTATGCAACCGACGAGTTCTTTGCCGAAAAAGAAAACCTGATCAAACCGGGTCGTGGCGTTTTTATTGCAGACAAATATACCGATCGTGGTAAATGGATGGATGGCTGGGAATCTCGGAGGCGGCGCACACCCGGCCACGATTATGCGGTTATACGTTTGGCTGCTACCGGAATAGTAGCAGGTTTCGACATAGACACCAACCACTTTACGGGCAATCACCCACCATTTGCATCCATAGAAGGCATTGTACTGGAGCCAGGACAAACCGTTATGAATTGGGACGACCCCGCTTTGCGCTGGGAGGTTTTATTGCCCCGCGTACCACTCGACCCCGGCAGCCATAATTATTATCTTTGTCATAAAGCAACGCCCATTAATCACGTCCGGCTACACATTTATCCTGATGGCGGGGTTGCAAGGTTTCGTGTGTATGGAGAGGTACAAAAAGATTGGTCTTCTGTTTCTAAGCACGAATCAATAGACCTGGCCGCAGCCTTAAATGGAGGCCATGCCCTTGCGTGTAATGACATGTATTTTAGCGACATGCGCAACCTGATCCTCCCACAACGGGGCATTAATATGGGCGACGGTTGGGAAACCAAACGCAGTCGTACACCCAACCACCACGATTGGGTCATCCTTCGGTTAGGGCATCCAGGGGTATTGGGGCAAGTATTGGTAGATACGGCGCATTTTAAAGGTAATTATCCCGATTTTTGCACGCTGGAGGGCTGTATGGCTTCAGACGACGAACAAGTCTTGGAAGGAAAGGTGGAATGGCAAGCCCTCATGCCCCCCCTCAAGTTGCAAGCCGATCATGAACATTGGGCAGATCTATCGAAAGGCTTGCCCCCCGTTTCTCATGTCCGCTTTTCGATTTATCCTGATGGAGGCGTCAGCCGCCTGCGTCTATTTGGCCATATAGTTTAACGGACTTTACACATGCTGTTTGCGTTTATTTTTGCGGTACTGGCCTTTTTGGGCCTTTTTGGCATGACGGTTACATTCCATGTTCGGAAGAAAGCCAATGATTCCAAACGGCCTGACGAACGGCAAAAAGGCTGGATATATGGAACCCTTTTGCTTTTACTGGCTGTCGCCTTGTTTTTGGGTTATCGTCTTGTATTGGGTACGCCATGGGAAGCCCATATGTTTGAATGGATGAACTTGGTCATTAGGCTCATGCACTTCACCTTTGGTATCGCATGGATTGGTGCTTCGTTCTATTTTGTCTTTTTAGAAAATGCACTTAACCGTACCGAAGGCATTCGTGAGGAATTGGCAGGGAACCTTTGGGCTGTTCATGGCGGTGGCTTTTATTATTTAGAGAAATACAAAATAGCCCCTGCCGAGATTCCTAAAAAACTCCACTGGTTCAAATACGAAGCTTATTTTACGTGGTTATCGGGTTTTTGTCTTTTATTCGTGGTGTATTACTTCAATGCTAGGTCCATGTTGATAGACCCACAAATCATGGATTTACAACCCCTTACCGCCATCACTATTGGTGCTGGCTCGTTATTGATAGGCTGGTTACTCTATGATGGACTTTGCCGAACACCAATTATTCAAAACAACCTGCTTTTTGGTCTTGTGTTTTTGGTTATAGCCATTGGATTTGCCTTCTTTTATACCCAAGTCTTTAGCCCAAGGGCCGCTTTCATCCACTTTGGGGCTTTTTTGGGAACCATCATGGCGGCGAATGTATTTTTTGTGATCATTCCTTCTCAAAAAGCCTTGGTTGCCGCCGCAAAAAAAGGCGAAAACCCAGACCCGCTATTGGGGAAAAAAGCCGGTTTACGCTCCTTGCACAACAACTATTTTACATTGCCTGTGTTGTTTGTGATGATCAGCAACCATTTCCCCACAACGTTCGGACACGAACATCCTTGGCTAATTCTTTTCGCCCTATCGGTGGCATTGGCTGGAATTAAACATTACCTCAATGTCTTGGAACGTCATGAATACAATGTCTGGATTTTACCCGCCTCCGTATTGATTTTGCTCGGTGTCGCGTTTGTTACGGGTCCCAAAGCAACTCCGAATGTTGCCGCGTGTCGCCCAATTAAATATGAAGAAATACATAGCATTGTTCAGACAAGGTGCCAAACATGCCATGCGTCTAAACCCACCGACGACGTTTTTAAAGTTGCACCAAATGGCGTCTTGTTTGAGACACCCGCGCAGATTATCCATGCCAAAGATAAAATCTTACAGCGGGTCGTGCTAACAGAATCCATGCCTTTGCTGAATAAGACCAAAATGACCAAAGAAGAACGGGAAGCGATGAGGTGCTGGATAGAGCAAGGCAGTAAACCTAAATAAGTCATTATTTTTAATGAATCTAACCGACATAAACCAATTACCTCAAGCAGACGCACACAATGGTTTTTTTGCCTGTTGTGGTTCCGCTTCATGGGCAGAAGGCATGACAACGGCACGCCCGTTCTCTTCTATCGAACACCTGATAGAAACAGCCACACGTCTGTGGTACAAAGAATGTACGGAAACCGATTGGCGTGCTTCTTTTACGCAGCATCCCAAAATTGGTGATTTAGAGTCGCTCCGGAAAAAATTTGCGACTACAAGTCATCTGGCGGGCATCGAGCAGTCGGGCGTTTTGGAAGCCGATACCGATGTTTTACATGCTTTGGCTCAG
Organism: Bacteroidetes bacterium UBA2364; assembly: GCA_002344075.1. Lineage (GTDB taxonomy): Bacteria > Bacteroidota > Rhodothermia > Rhodothermales > UBA2364 > UBA2364. The sequence continues at coordinate 108,077 of DDTM01000068.1, read as the reverse complement.
GCAAATAAAGCGTATGAACAAGCCAATGGCTTTATATTTATCATTTGTGCAACCGGAAAACGTGCCGACGAGATGTTGACACTCTTAAAAACGCGGCTTACACACGAAACAACCGAGGAAGTCCGCATAGCAATGGGTGAACAACACAAAATCACCCTCATTCGGTTGCAAAAATGGCTTCACTCCGCAGATTGGTCCGTGCTAAAAGTAAGTCAACTCACCACACACGTTTTGGATACTTCGGTAGGTGAAACCGGGAAAAATATCGCTATCCGCCTTCAGGAACGCGATGAGAGAGGGCATTGGCATACCTTTGCCTTTGGTGAGACCAATCACGATGGCCGAATTACGGATTTATTGCCTCCAAACTACATTTTACCGCCTCAAACCTATCGCTTGGTGTTTGATACTGGAGCCTATTTTTCCACACACAACATAGAAGCCTTCTACCCCGAAGTAGAAATACAATTTAACATTCGGGATGCCAGCCATTACCACGTTCCCCTACTTCTCAATCCCTTTGGGTATGCTACGTATCGCGGCAGTTGAGAATATTCTTCTTAGCCCCAATCTATAAACCCTTAAAAAAACATGCCATTATTAACCATAACCGCAGATCAAAAAGAACAAGTTTTTAGCGAACTCAGATCCGCCAACCTTGCCTTTCAGCAAAAATATCCCGGCGATCGCCCCGACCGCCAACCCGTCCACACAGTCTATGGTGGCGCGAATTTATTCCGTGGCAACTCCATCCCCGCATTGGGTAAGCGGGCTTTAGAAACCCTGCATACTTATGCACCCGATTTTTTGACCTTTGGCCGCATCTTTGGTTTAGATGGCATCGAGCAGGTGTCCGAAAACGAATCGGCTACAGCGCTGGAAACCTACCTTAATGCCCTACCCGCAAAGGAACGGAGGGCACACCCTGCTGGATTGGCCTTAGAGATCTACCAAAAAGTACAGCAAAAACTACAATTCGAAGCCATAGAAGACTTTCGTGTGGACTTTGAGGATGGTTATGGCAACCGCTCTAACGCAGAAGAAGATGAAACTGCCATTTTTACGGCAAAAGAAATGGCACGCGGAATGCAGGAAAACACCCTTTCGCCCTTCATCGGGATTCGCATTAAGCCCTTTACCGAAGAGATGAAAGAACGAGGTTTGCGCACCTTAGACCTATTCCTGACCACCTTGGTTCAAGAAACCAATGGGGTATTGCCCGACAATTTTGTGGTGATGCTTCCGAAGGTAACCATTCCGGAGCAGGTCAGTACACTCGTCCGTGTTTTTGAATGGTTAGAAACGGCTTTGGCCCTACCACACCAAGCCCTTAAAATGGAAATTATGGTAGAAACCACACAATCCATAATGGACGACGAGGGCATCAACCCATTATTCCGCTTTATTCGTGCCAGCAAAGGACGTTGCATCGCTACTCATTTTGGAACGTATGATTACACCGCTTCGTGTAGCATCACCGCCCGATACCAAGAAATGGATCACCCCGTATGCGATTTTGCCCATCATATGACGAAAGTAGCATTGGCCCATTCCGGCATTTGGCTATCCGATGGTGCAACGAATACCATGCCCATTGGCCCGCATCGAGGCGAGCACCTTACCGAGGCCCAATTACTTGAAAACCGTGCCGTGGTACACCGTGCCTGGCGAAAAGGGTACAACCATATCCGGCACTCACTCTGGAATGGCTTTTATCAGGGCTGGGACCTAAATCCTGCCCAATTGCCCATGCGGTATGCCGCTGTATTTGCTTTCTTCCTTGAAAGCCATGAAGATGCGGTATCTCGCCTTAAAACGTTTGTGGAAAAAGCCGCACGTGCAACCCTAATAGGCGATGTTTTTGACGATGCCGCAACCGGTCAAGGCTTGCTTAACTATTTCTTACGGGCATTGAACAGCGGGGCCATTACCGAAGAGGACGTTTTGGAAACAGGTCTCACCCTAGACGAAATTCGAGGTAGGTCGTTTAAAGCCATTCTGGAAAGCAGAAGAGCACAACAACTTTAAAAAACCTTATTTACGACGGGTTTTGATTTCGATCACCCCATTATTGCCACGAAAACCATAAAGTGCCATGGCATCTGGGCCTTTTAATACCCGAATATCTTCTACATCATATGGATTGACCATCAGCAGAAAAGTACCATTCGCTTCTTTGATAAGCGGGACCCCGTCTAAAACAAATAAAGGCTCGTTGTCTCCCTGAATTGAATTAACTCCTCGTATCCGGATTTGATACCCGCCCGCAGCCGGAATAACCTGTACACCCGGTACGCGCCCTCGGAGCATTTCAACCACATTCGTTACAGGGCGGTCATAGACCTCCTGTCCCGAAACGGTGGCAATATTCATGGTGTCGCGGCTTCTGTCACGATTTTCTTCGGCGGCTTTGCCCGTGCTTTTACATCCGGCAAAGGAGAGCCAAAACAAGGGCAAAAGTGCCCATAATAAGGTGTGTTTATGGTTTGTCATGACTGACTCCATTTGGTAAAGAAATATTTATTTTTAACGCACTTCTTTATAAAAGGTTCAAAGACATGGATGCTAATTCCTACCCATTATGGCGCGTTGGTCAACAAAAACGTTGTAGGACATGTTTATCAATTGCGCCATATTAAGGCTACTCGGATTTACCATTTGTAACCGGGTGCATTTTAAAATTTCCCCAGGCACCTCGTGCATACCTCTTTCTATTACTATCGCTTCTCGTATGATGTCGTCTCTACGGGTGCTGTTATGATGTCGCTCCTACGAAGCTTTTCTCAACAGTAAACAAAGATGGCACGGAATCTAAGGTGCACTCTATCCGTATTGGCATTTTTGAAATGCACCCTTTGCAACCCTTGAGATAGGCTTTGGCTTTTATTCGTTATTGAAGGACATCTAAGGCAACACGTCCTTATATTATTGGTGATATTCTCGAATGTCTCCACGCCTGACGTCCCAAATCCTTTTCAGCCATGAAAAAAGCCATTTTTATAATCTTCTTTACTTCTATTTTTACAGCCCAAGCACAAAAAATTGAGGCCATAAGCCGGTACAGTTATTATACCCATGAAACCAAAGCCGCCATATTGGTTTTTGGCCCCGATATTCAGTTGGTTGATCAAGTTCATATAGAGAGTGATGCCTTAACCCGTACCACCCAGACCTTGGATTATCAGGAGTTTGAATGGAGTTTGGGCGCTTTGCCATTGGGAACAACACCACTTAACATCCGGATAAAGCTCCAAAATGGGCAATCAATCACGCAAAACATTCAAATAATCCGACTGGAACCCAAGCCAAACGAGGTAAAAATTGACCGCATCACGGGCGGGCTTTTAGTAAACCAGTTTCCATTTTTTCCGTTTGGGTTTTATGCTTCTTCTCCGGTTGGAGATATTGCCCGACAAGAAGTGTATAATGCGATGAACCTGATCGGGGTTTATCAAAGCAACGACGAAGAAACGCTTGCCGAACGAAAGGCATATATGGATGCGTGTGCCCGACTGGGCATGAAAGTCAATTACGGTGTAAATGGATTGGTGGGAGGCGGACACAATCGTCCTGACCTAAAAATAACGCCCGAAGAGGAAGCACGACGTTGGGCCATACTTCGCAAAGAAGTGGAAACCTTTCGCGATCACCCTGCTTTATTATCATGGTATATGAACGACGAGCCTGATGGCCAGAGCCGGCCACCAGAGCTATTGGAAAAAGCCTATCAAATTATTCGGGAAGCCGACCCCTATCATCCGGTTACCGTCGTTTTTGTCATTCCGGAGAAAGCACAGCTTTTCGCGTCATCACACGATATCGCCATGACCGATCCTTATCCCATTCCAGGGGACGTAAATGCCGTTCGAGAATATATGCGCCCATTGAATGAATACTTTCGCTTTAAAAAACCGCTTTGGCTAGTTCCTCAAGCATTTGGTGGCGGCGAATTCTGGCTCAGAGAACCTACGACAGATGAGATCCGGGTAATGACCTATTTGGGTCTGATTGAAAATGCAATGGGGGTTCAGTACTTCATCCGACAATACCCTAACATTCGCCCACAATCGAGGGTCACATGGAATGGAGCGGTCGCCGTTGCACATGAAACGGCTATGCTATATCCTTGGCTGTTTTCCACGAAACAACGGACGGCAATCGAAACCAATGTACCAACCGTTTCCGGGAAAATGTATGATGATGGAGAATCGCTCCTGATTCTTTTAGCCAATACCCAAAACCAGCCCGCACAACTCCAATTTAAGATTCCATCCGCCCGAAACGCCACGGCGGTCCATGTGCTATTTGAAAACAGAAGCATTCCGGTGATAAATGGCCAAATACAGGACGTGATTATGGGCCATGGAACCAAAGCATACCGCGTTGATTTTGCACCGCCAAAGGCAGATGCCAAAAACTTGTTTGTCAATCCAGGTTTTGAATCTTTTTTCAGCCCTGCCGCACCGTATGGCCTTTACCTGAGCACCAACCAACGACCGGCGTATAATGGAGCCACTTTGTTCCTGACCGCCGAGACGTCACACACGGGACGTTATGCCCTCCGTTTGCGAAATCCGGACGATCAACTTTCGCAAAAATTGACATTCTTTCGTATGATGGTTCAACAAAACCGTTCGTATTTAATCCAGTTTTATGCAAAAGGAATAGCAGCCCAAAGACCAATAAAACTACATGTCATGATCGAAGACTTAGCATGGAAACAAGCCATCGAGGTTGATCCCGACTGGAAAGCCTTCTCGTTTTGGGTTCCGGTAAATAAACCTATTGCCGAAATGCAACTCGGTTTTGAAACCGTTGGTGAAGGCACAATCTGGTTAGACGATGTATCGGTGGTACAAGAACCTTCTTTTGATATTGCCATTTCGCCCAATAAATCCGCCGAGTTGCGCATCACTGCCAACTTACCAGATGTTTCGGTAAAAGTTACCGACCTTCCATTCCCTAAGGACAACGACTTCCTGCCTTATCAAGGGCCTATTACCACCCGCAAAAATACAACGTATCAGGTGGGCTTGTTTAAAAACAGCCAACGCATACAGACTATCCCCGTTGATATCCCCTTAAGTCAGGCAACATTTGGACAACTACAGTTAGACACGCCCAATAGTCCAAAATATGCAGGAAGAGGCCCCCAAACCTTAACCGATGCGCAATTTGCGCCGTTGGACTTTAAAGACAAAGGCTGGTTGGGATTTGACGGGAAGGATGTAGTTTTCACCCTGACGCTCGACAAGCCCGCTACCATTTCAACAGCCAAGATTCATTATTTGGTGAGCGTTTCCGATGGCATCCATGCTCCGCTGGCCCTCAAGGTGGAAACTTCTTCTGACGGGCGCCGGTTTGAACCGCTTGGTTCCACCGACAACATGGCAGGATCTAAACATGGGCCAGCGAATTATCAGGAATTGGCGGTCACAGGTACGAAACGAATGGCGCACCAACTACGGTTTACCATTAAAAGCCCTAAGGTTATTGGTCCCTCCTTCCTCTTTGCCGGAACCAATGCATGGATTTTCTTAGACGAAGTCTTGGTTTTCTAATAACGACTGTTTCCAGATTAAAAAAATGCAAAAGTACACTTAATTGTACACTTTAATCCACTCAATGGGAAATTAGACATGAAAACCTTATCTACACCACTCGCCCTTCTTTGTCTCTCTTTACTCGGAGTTTGGGCCGCTTGCACTCCACACAAATCCGATAAGGAATATACCGACCGAATGCACGCCGAGCACCAGCACGAAAGCCCAACAGCGACCCCAGCAACCGCGCATGGTACCCACAAAGATGTTGGTAAAATGATCACGTTTGGTAGTGAAGACGGCCAAGAATACAATGGTTATTACGTAAAACGAAACGATACCAAGGCGAACGCACCCGGCCTAATAATGATTCATGAATGGTGGGGATTGAATGACAACATCAAGGCAATGGCCGAAAAGTATGCCGCATTGGGGTATAAAGTCCTTGCAGTGGACATGTATGATGGCACTGTAGCAACCAAGTCTGAGGAAGCCATGCCCCTTATGCGGGCAGCCACAAACGATCTTCCCGGAAGCCGCAATATCCTGAAAGCAGGTTATGCATTTTTAAAGAAAGAAAAGGCCGCCAAAATTGGATCAATCGGCTGGTGTATGGGAGGTTTTTTTTCTCTTCAAACCGCCATTGCGCTGCCCAAAACCTTAAGTGCTGCTGTCATTTATTATGGCGATGTTTCCAAAGCCAGCCAGAACGAACTTGCCTCGCTACAAATGCCCATTCTCGGACATTTTGGCGGATTAGACAAAGGGATTCCCCGCTCCTCCGTTCAGCAATTTGAGGCAACCCTGCGCGATTTAAAAAAGAACGTAACCATCCACATGTATGACCAGGCAGATCATGCATTTGCCAACCCTTCCGGCCAACGATACGATCCTGTTGCTGCCGAGGACGCATGGAACAAGACCCAATCCTTCTTACACAAGTATTTACAATAGCGGTTATAAAATTTCTACAACACATCTTCACCAACTAAAAAGCCAAGCAATGCTTATATTGGAAGGCTAAAATATCCCTGCTTTCCGATGTTTTTCAGAAAGCTCATCTAAAAACCGATCCATAGGGAACATCATCATGGCTCTAAACATGTACGACATGCTGTACATCCTCAACCCAGTGTTGACGGATGAGCAGCAGAAATCAGAAATTGAGCGCATCAATGCGTTTATTACCGAAAACGGTGGCACCATCCAAAAGGTGGACACTTGGGGACTTCAGAAGTTAGCCTATCCGATTCAGAAGAAGCGCAACGGTTATTATGTCAACGTGTACTTCAACGCACCGGGTGAAATCATTGTTCGTCTTAAGCGTTTAATGGAAATCTCGGATAACCATCTACGCTACTTGGTGCTCAAATTTGACGCCAAAATGACACGCAATTACGAAAAAACTGCTTCCACCAGCCAAGAAGAGGCGCAGGCTTAACCCTTAAAACCCAAACGATCATGGCACGCCGTACAGAAAAAAACAATACGCGTACAAACTCCGGCCTCGCTCCGCTTAACAGCAATACGCCGGTGACCCAGCCCCGTCAAAAACGTAAAAACCGTCTCGGGGAAATTGAATTTGTAGATTATAAAAACGTGGAATTACTCCAGCGTTTCATCAATGATCAGGGCAAGTTACTCCCTCGTCGGATTACGGGCGTCACTGCCAAACAACAACGTTCGGTAGTAGAAGCGGTAAAACGCGCCCGCCAGATGGCCCTCTTGCCATACGTTGCCGATAACCTCAGCTAATCCATCAAGACCAGAAAAGGAGACCTGATCATGAAACTGATTCTAAAACAAGATATTGATAAACTGGGCCTGGCAGGGGATATTGTGACGGTAAAAGACGGTTATGGCCGTAATTACCTGATTCCTCACGGCTTCGCGGTGATTGCCTCGCCCGGGAACATTCGCCATGCCGAGGAAATGAAAAAACAGGCATCCCTCAAAATGTCTAAAGTAAAGCAAAATGCAGAAGCACTTGCGGCACGGCTTGCGGGTATTGAACTAGAGATTCCGGCGAAAGTGGGCGAAGAAGGCCGTCTTTTTGGAACTATCACGACCACGACCATCGCGGAAGCGCTGACACATAAAGGGGTGGAGTTGGACCGCCGGAAGTTGGTACTGAGCGAAGATATCCGCAATGTAGGGGTTTATTCCGTTACTGTTCGTTTACACAGCGAAGTGGAAGGTACTTTCAAAGTAAAAGTGGTTCCGGAAGCCTAATTTCAGGCCACAGCATACTATAATGGGGTTCTGAATTTTCAGCACCCCTTTTTTGTTTAGAATCGTGTTTTCATGGGATTTCCGTTAAGACTTGCATCCTCAAGCCGAACATACGAACTTAGGCGCACGACACTCCGAAGCATTAATGAACACCAACACCTACAATCCAAATCGCCGGTATTGGCCCATGGTCATAAAAACCATTTTATTGGCCGTATTTTTTGGTATCCTTATTGTACTCTGGACGGCGTTTAAGTCCTCCGGCCGAAGCATTCCATCATATTTAATGGGATTCTTCGGCGCATCTACTTTCTATTTCACGGGTTCTTACGTTTTTTCCTTATTGGGTTTCCTGCAAAACCGTATCAACAATAAATCTGCACTCGGTGTATTATTAGATAAAAGTGCCCTGCTCCTCGCCCTTTTTACGATTGGTAGTGCTGCCGGAGCCTACGCCATGAGTTGGTACACCCGGATTGCATTGTCCGAAAGAACCGTTTCTTGGCTTTGGATTTTGGCCATTTTAACGATTTTCTTAATGGGACTTTCAAAGTGGGTGCAGATTTTTCATCAAAAACAACAGCCTCAACCCATTTCCACCGAAGAAAACCTGCCATAAACAGAACTCCTTCGGTATTTCACCTACTCAAAGGGTCAATTTGCTGTAAAAGCACCCCGCCTCCTTGCGCAAATGCCTTAGTTTGCGACCAAAATATTGAGGCTCATGATCTAATTTCATCAATCATATGTCTGAAACCACGTTATCTAAAGACTTTCTACGCGACATCGTAGGCGAAGATGTTGCAAAAGAACGCTATCCAACGATCATTACTCGCTTCCCACCAGAACCGAACGGATATCTTCATATCGGTCATGCCAAAAGTATTGTACTAAACTTTGGGATTGCAGCCGATTTTCAGGGGCGCTGCCACTTGCGTATGGACGACACCAACCCAGAAACCGAAGAAACCGAATACGTAGAGAAGATTATTGAGATGATACAATGGTTGGGGTATGACTGGGGAACACACCTCTATTTTGCATCCGATTATTTTGACCAGATGTATGAATTTGCGCTGGTCTTGATCCAGAAAGGTGTCGCGTATGTGGATTCTCAGACCGACGAAGAAATCCGTAAGAATCGAGGGTCTTTGATTGAAACGGGTGTGGATAGCCCGTACCGAAACCGATCTATTGCAGAAAACCGCGACTTGTTTATCCGGATGAAGAATGGGGCGTTTCCTGACGGCACACATGTATTGCGGGCAAAAGGGGATATGGGCAGCCCTAATATGAAAATGCGGGACCCTATTTTGTATCGTATCAAACATGCCAGTCATTACCGAACTGGGGATAAGTGGTGCATTTACCCACTTTATGATTATGCACACCCCATTTCTGATGCCATTGAGCATATCTCTCACTCGTTCTGTACCTTAGAATTTGACAACAACCGCGCCATCTATGATTGGCTGATGGGGCATCTCTGGGAAGCCCCTCGTCCGTACCAGTATGAATTTGCACGAATGAATCTAGATTATACGGTTGTTTCTAAGCGAAAATTATTGCAACTGGTGCGAGAGAAACATGTTTCTGGCTGGGACGACCCTCGGATGCCAACCTTGGCCGCGCTAAGAAGACGTGGTTTCACCCCTGCTTCCATTAGAACTTTTGCCGAGAAAATCGGGGTAGCCAAAACAGAAAACCGTATTGATATTGCACTCTTAGAGTGGGCAATCCGCAATGATCTCAACTTTTCAGCCCCACGTAGGATGGCAGTATTGGAACCGCTAAAAGTGGTTTTGACCAACTGGCCCGAAGACCAAACCGAGGTGCTACAACTTCAGAATTTCCCTTCGGACGTCATTGAAAAAGGAGGCGGAGACCACTCCGTCCGGGAAGTTCTTTTTGGAAAAACATTATATATTGAACGGGAAGATTTTGCCAAAAACCCACCTAAAGGCTGGAAACGTTTGATTCCCGGCGGAGAAATCAGATTAAAAGGGGCCTACATTATTCGTTGCGACGAAGTTATCTATGATGCTGATGGACGTGCCGCCGAAATCAGGGCAACCTATGACCCCGCGACAAAATCCGGACAAGACACGACAGGAAAAAAAGCCACCGCCATCCACTGGGTTTCTACAGCAACAGCTATTCCTGCTACCTTCCGTCTTTATGACCGCTTGTTTTCGGTTCCAGATCCCGAAGATGGTACAGATGACTTTAAGCAAAATCTAAATCCCAATTCTCTTGTGCAAATACAGGGATTTGTGGAACCTGCCATGGCGCATGACCCACCTGAAACCCGTTGGCAATTGGAACGACAAGGTTATTTCTGGCCAGATCCGGTGGATTCAACCCCTGAGCACTTAGTCTTGAACCGGATTGTGACGTTGCGCGATAGCTGGGAGAAACTCGCTCCCTCCGGAAAAGCCGTTGACAAACCAAAAGAGAAAAAAACCACAACCCAGGCTACCCGTTCAGAAGCAAGCGAGGCTGCCAAACAGTTGGCGCAACAATATGGGATAGATCTACGACAAGCCGAAATCATCACCCATCGCATAGAATTAACCAACTTGTTTAGGGAAACCGTTGACCTGGGCGCAGATGCAACTTCGGTGTCTGCATGGGTTTCCAATGAGGCCAATAAGATTCTGAACGACGGACAAACCCTGGTTTTGAATGCAACACATTTATCTGCCCTGATTCAGTTGACCGCAGATGGGATAATCGGTGCAACCACGGCAAAACAAGTGCTTTTAGAAGTCCAAGAGACTGGAAAAGCCCCCGCCATCGTGGTTGAGGAACAAGGATTACAACAAATCAGCGATCCGGACATTATCCTCGGCTTTGTGCAAGACACCTTAACCGCTTTTCCTGAACAATTGGCGCAATACAAGAGTGGCAAAACGCAGTTATTAGGATTCTTCACGGGAAAAGTCATGCAGGCTTCCGGAGGAAAAGTCCATGCAACAGTACTCCGCCGGATATTAACAGAGGCGTTAGCATCCTGAATACGTTTATTCGCGCATAGATTTTGCAGCCGCTTCTTCCTCTTCTAAGCGACGTTTAATTTCTTCACGAAGCCGCCGAGCCTTTTCTTCGGCGGCTTTTGTGGCCTGTAGCACCCGCTCCGCTTCTACGGTATCTAAGGCATGGAGCCGGTCCTTTGCCTGATTAACCCGTTCCCCTGACGGCCTTAAATCTAATTGCGCCAAACAGTACCGAATTAATTCTTCCCGCCGGTCCGGATCTTCGATAAATCGGTTTACCTCTATTCGTTTTGCAAGCGGATCCAATCCCGTAGCAAGCAATTTAAACATCCGTTCCATGAGATGGGCTTTCCCTTGAAACCAATCGTCATGTAACAGATAGGCCACCAAGACCATCATACGCAACCGATTTCGGTCTAATCCAGAGTTGGACGTAAACGGGGATAAATCTGGCCAGTGTACACCCGGCGTTCCTTGGATAAACCGCAACAAATCCCCAACCACAGCCGGTACCGATAAAACACCCTTGTCTTTAATCACAGGTTCGTACAAGATGACGTCGGGTGTGTCTATCAACCTCCGGATTAATTTTTCCAACCGCGGGCCTTCTTGGTTCATGGCGTTTGTCGGTTTATGCCTTTCAAGGCTTCTCGTTTGGACAAAGGCTTAAGGCGGTGTGTTTCCAAAAATTCTGACACAAAAGCAGCGTCAGTTGCAGCATAAGAGCGCAAAGCCCAGCCTATCGCTTTTTGGATAAAGAAAGCCTCGGAGGTTGCATTTTCGGCAATGCTACGAGCCAACAACGCCACATCCGTTTTTTCCTTTAAACGACGTTGGAAAATAATAATCGTCCTACGAAGCCAAATATTTTCGGATGACAACCAACGGTTTGTAACATCTTGTTTTTGTTCAGGATACCGCTCAAAGAATGGTTCTATCCATTCGGTCGAGATCGCATCTACCGTGTCCCACCAAGATTTAGAGAGGATGCACCACTCGAACAATTGCCATTCTGCGGGCTGCCATTGGTTTTTACATTTTGCTCCCAGTTCAATGGCATTATAGTGCCACTCGCGAGGCAATAAATCCCACATTTCGCGCACCACGACACGATAGTCAACCGGAAGTCCGTTCATTTTAAAAAAATCCCGCAAAACCGCCTTTCGTTCCGGGCTTTTCAGCCCCAAGAACGGAAATTGATCCCGCATATATCGGGCCATAGGGGTTGCATTGTCAGGCGAAGCCAACATTTTCATGGCCTCAAAAAGGGGCCATAGATAAGACGAAGGGATAGGTGCGTCTTTTCCCATGATGAACAGGTTCTAAAAATGGCAGACCCACCAGAATTTGCTAATGGATCAAAGCAATATACGTACTTTTTTTGTTTTCAATAACGGATAATAGTTTGTTCTCTTGCAGGCCCCGTTGAGACCAGCCGGATCGGAACGCCCACAAAGGACTCTACGAATTGCAGGTAATTTCTTGCTGCTTCCGGCAAATCGTTGTAGTCGGTAATATGTTCAATATTTTCTTTCCATCCCGAATAGTCGGTGAACACAGGCGTCACCCGTGCCAATGTTTGCAATTCACTTGGGAACCGAGACGAGACTTTACCATCATAACCATAAGCGACTGCCGCCTGAACGGTTTCTAAGCCAGAAAGTACGTCTAATTTTGTAATGGCCAGCTCCGTGAGTCCATTTATCATCGCTGTATATTTTAGGGCCACCAGATCAAGCCACCCTGTTCTACGCGGGCGCCCGGTGGTTGCACCAAACTCATGTCCCACACGCCGTATGTCTTCCCCCAGTTCGTTTTCCAATTCAGTTGGAAAGGGCCCGTTTCCTACACGAGTGGCATAAGCTTTGGCAATGCCAATAATGCGGTTGATGGCCGTTGGTGGAATACCAAGACCTGTACAACAGCCCCCGACGGTCGGGTGACTGGAGGTGACGTAAGGATACGTTCCAAAATCTACATCTAATAGGGCACCTTGTGCACCTTCTGCCAATACATTTTTTCCCTCTTTTAGTGCAAGGTTCAGGTATTCGGCGGTATCGGTCACAAAAGGATCAATGAGTTGATCAAACGCTACATATTCCTCGATGATTTGATTGACATTTAAGCCCTCGGAGCCATACAAGTGTTTTAGCAAGGCATTTTTTTCTTCGATGGCGTTCTTTAGTTTTTGCGCCAGAACGTCCCGATTCAACAAATCCACCACGCGAATACCAGAGCGAGCAAATTTATCCACGTATGCAGGCCCGATTCCACGCCCCGTGGTTCCAATCGCTGCTCCTCCCGAAGAACGTTCCTTTGCTTGGTCTAACGCTTTGTGGTAAGGCATAATGAGGTGGGCATTGTGCGATATGAAGAGGCGCCCATCTACTTCATACCCCAAGTCCCGAATCATCCGAATTTCTTCCATTACCGCCACAGGGTCTATTACCACGCCATTTCCGATCACACACGCCACTCCTTCCTGAAAAATCCCACTCGGTACCAAATGTAGGACAAATTTTTGTTGGACACCCGTTTTTTCATCAGTCCAGATGATGGTATGGCCAGCATTTGCGCCGCCCTGATACCGCGCCACAATTTGACACTCTTTACTGAGCAAGTCCACCAATTTTCCCTTTCCTTCGTCGCCCCACTGTGCGCCAATAACTACCGAAACAGGCATATAATCATGATTTGGAAGTGACTAAAAAAAATAAAAAAAGCACCACGGAATTACGCCCCGCGATGCTTTATATAAGATACAACTTTTTAGACGAGCCTAACTGTAAAATTTCAGTTCATCCGTATCTCAGGACAGGGCTTCCTCTAAAGTATCAAAACTAATGAATACCGAATTTAGTTTTGTTAGATTGATCAGATTGCGAATTTTATCTGGCACCCTACAAAGCCTTAGATCGCCTCCGCCATTACGCATGGTAATCATACCACTGATGAGCATTCCCAAGCCGCTGGAGTTCATAAAAGAAACATCGGCAAGATCTGCTACAACCCGTTGTTCGCCTTCATCCAGCAACGTATGCAACATTTCGTTTAAGCGAGCGCCATCCGGCCCACCCATAGCAGGACCGTTTAAGTAAATAACGGTTCCCTTTGCTTGTTTTTCAATTTTTAGTTCCATATTCAATATGCGTTAAAGACCTAACATACGGAGATTCTAATAAATAGGTTGTGCCCACTTTGTTTGTTTTCGGTTAAGAGAATTTAACCATTATCGGCTTGCTGCTTGTTCTGTTGACGAACACCACCGATCATGAGCCAAATGAGCATTAAGCCGGTCAAAGGTAGGGCAAAGTACCACATGGCGGCTTGAAAAGAGCCAAGCATATCATTTTCCGGCCCGGTTGCCAAAATCAGGTAAAGGGTATAGGCTACATAATACAGCAAGAACAGTGCTCCCCGCACACGGGTAATGGTTTTGCCTGCAAAGAAGATTGGAAAACACGCGATTGCAACAGCTACCATGACAGGAATATCAAAAGCAAGTGCAGCATCAGAAATGCGTATGCCGTGCGGCGACACCAACCCTGATAGCCCCAATACAGAAAGAATATTGAAAATATTGCTTCCAATAACATTTCCTACTGCAATATCACGTTCGCCTTTAAGGGTGGCCGCCACCGAGGTAGCAACCTCTGGTAAGGAAGTTCCAATAGCCACAATAGTCAGGCCAATCACCAACTCGGAGGCGCCAAGGAAACGTGCAATATCTGTTGCCGAAGAGACGAGCCAGTTTGAGCCAATAATGAGCAAAACCAGACCCGCAATAATCCAACCAATGTTTACCCAAAGAGAACCTTGTTGTGCTTTCGGGAATTCTGCCTCTATCTCCGATCCCAATGTGCTATTTTTTTCTTTGCGACTCTGGTATATCTGAAACCATGTGTATCCGATCGCCCCTGCCGTTAAGACCAAAGCGTCTATTTTACCCAGTAAACCATCCACCCCCAGCGCAAATAACAGCAGCGAAGCCCCTATCATCACGGGAACATCTATTCGGATCAATTGGGTATGAACAATGAGCGGTGAAATCAGGGCGGAAACGCCCAGAATAAATAATACGTTGAAGATATTGCTTCCTACCACATTCCCAATGCTAATGTCTGCAGATCCGGCATAGGCGGCCATGGTGCTGACGGTAAACTCCGGCATACTCGTTCCATAGGCCACAATGGTTAGCCCAATAACAATTGGAGAAACACCGAGAGACAGTGCAAGATTAGAAGCACCTTTTACCAAATAGTCGGCCCCAAACACTAAAAGTATCAGACCTGCGCCAAGCATTAAAAAGGTTAAAATAGTCATTTTAAGATGGCTTAAGTCTAAAATAAATAGTACAAATGCCGGAAGAAGCCTTCTCAGAAAGACTACTTCCGGCGAAAGACAATAGCCTAAAAGACTATATATTATTTTGCACTCTTACGTAGTTTTAAATCTAAAACCATAGCAGAGGCAACATAAACCGAGGAATAAGTCCCAAAAAGAATGCCAACACTCATGGCAAAAGCAAAACCGCGAATGGTTTCCCCACCAAAGAGGAACAATACGATGGCCGAGAACAAGGTTGTCATAGAAGTGATAATTGTCCGGCTGAGCGTGCTGTTCATTGCCTTATTCATGATATTATAGAAGGTTTCGCTTTTAAGGTCGTGCATGTATTCCCGTACCCGATCAAATACAATTACGGTGTCGTTTACAGAATACCCCACAATGGTCAGAAAAGCGGCAATAATGGTTTGGTCTATCTGAAGTGGAA
The DNA here is from genome assembly GCA_002344075.1 of Bacteroidetes bacterium UBA2364. Classification (GTDB taxonomy): domain Bacteria; phylum Bacteroidota; class Rhodothermia; order Rhodothermales; family UBA2364; genus UBA2364. Next base: position 92,532 of record DDTM01000068.1, on the reverse strand, counting down.
TCGGTAAGATACCATTCAAGAGCGAGAAAAGCCCCAAGGTAATGGTCACATCATGAAAGGTTGCCACCAAGGCCCCTACTCCAAATTGCCAACCACCATAAGAATAAAAGCGTATCAGGATATAGACAAAAATCATGATGAGTGCCGCTACCACCGAATAAATGCCCGCTTGGCGCATGTCTTCGGCAAAGCGTGGCCCAACTACGTCCGACCCAACCATTTTCGCTTTTGCGGCGGGATACAATTTATTGATGGCTGCAAGGGTGGCCGCCTCTTGAGAAGCATTGCCCTCGGTTGCAGCCGAACGTACCAGAATATCCGAACCTCCGTAGGCCTTCACCTCTACTTCGGAACCCAATACCGGAGCCAATGTCGCCTTAATCCGGTTCACATCCACCGTACCGGAAACCCCGATAACCATTTCCTTTCCGCCTTTAAAGTCAATACCAACGGCTAATCCGCGAAAGACCAACGAAAAAATGGCAATCCCCGTCAGAATCAGCGAAAAAATGTACGCTTGTTTCCGATATGCCATAAAATCAAAATCTAAGTTATGTAGAATTCTCATGAAATTTAAATCTTTGGGTCAAAAAATTGTAAGGTTGCTCTTTTGAACAACATAAAGAGACAGATCAACCATAGGAGACGGTGCGCTTTCCATCTCCGGTGTACCACTCTGAGAACATCCGCGTTACCACGAGGGCAGTAAACAAAGTGGTTGCAATACCTGCCATCAGCGTTACCGCAAAACCCTTAATGGGGCCAATCCCGAAGGAGTATAAGATCGCTGCAGACAAGAATGTGGTGATATTGGAGTCTAAGATGGCCGATAACGCTTTTGCGTATCCGTCATGGACGGCCACTTTATAGCCTTTCCCATGATCCAACTCTTCCCTAATCCGTTCAAACACCAGAACATTGGCATCCACAGCCATCCCCATCGTCAACACGATACCCGCAATCCCGGGTAAGGTGAGGGTTGCACTAAAAGAGGCCAGAATGCCAAAAAGAAATACGACATTCAGCATCAGCGCAATCACCGCAAATACCCCCCCTAAACGATAATAGAACATCATGAATATCCCGATCACCAAAAAACTGATGATGAGCGACCACTTCCCAGCCTCAATCGAAGCAGCCCCTAAGCTTGGCCCAACCGTCCGTTCCTGAACAATGGTCACTGGTGCAGGCAACGAGCCAGATTGTAGAACGGTGACCAAGTCTTTTGCTTCCTCTACATTACCCATACCATTAATGGAGGTACGACCACCTGGTATTTTCTCGTTAATCACCGGGTAGGAGTACACCACATTGTCCATCGTAATCGCAACCTGTTTGCCTACATTGGCCCCCGTAAGGCGTGACCAAATGCCGGCTCCTTCGCTGTCCATAGTGAGGGAGACTTCCGGGGCATTGGTGAACTGATCGAACTGGGTATCGGCGTTGGTGATATAGTCTCCTTTTAGTTCCACTTTTGAGCGAACTGCCAGATAGTTATACACTTCTTTTCCGGGTTCGCCACTCGGTTGCACGGCCCACATCGGTACGACGCCAGCGGGCATCATGGCCCGTACTTCCGGGCGCCGGAACATCTCGGCTACCTTAGCAGTGTCTTTTCTTGCTGCAACCCCAAAAGCAGTCCCCCCAACTGGGGTAAAGATGGCCAATAATGGATTTTTAGAATTATCGGCTTTTGGTGTTTCTTTTTTGGTAGTATCCGCCTTTGCGGCCTTAGAGGTATCCGCAGGCGTGTTTTTTCCTCCGTCGCGATAGAATGCCACAATTTTTTCGAGGGAAGCTGCTACCTCATTTTGCTCCGCCATCAGGTGAAACTGCAACTGTGCGGTTCCACGAAGCAACTTCCGTACCCGGTCTGCATTCGCTACACCCGGTAACTCGACCGAAATACGGCGAGTCCCTTGCTTCACAATAGAAGGTTCGGCCACCCCAAATCGGTCCACCCGATCACGTACAATTTTGATCGCGGCATCCATGGCCTTGTCTGCTTGTGCGTTCAGATAGGTTTGTATTTCGGCATTGGTAGATTTGCGGGTGATGCCTTCGTCGGTATTACGAAAATACCGAGACAGACGCACATTCGCATCCCGTTTTTCAAACTCCTGAACAAAAGTAGCGATGACATCCACATCACTGGTTCTGGCATTCGCCCCGGCAGCTTTGAGCACCTTATCAAATTGCTCATCGCGGTCGGTTGCCAAGTCCCGAACAAGGGCCTCCAAGCCCACTTCCAGCGTTACCTGCATCCCACCTTGCAGGTCGAGGCCCAGATTCAGTGGGCGCTCATTTTTTGTTGTGGGATAGATTAGATAAAATAATGCGATTACGAGAAGACCGATAGTCGCATATAGCCTAAAACCACCTTTCATAAGGGTTTATTATTTATGGGTTTATAAATAGAATAAATACAAAGATTGAACAGGACTGACAATAGTCATCCCATAAACGTGCAATCCACAAAGGATACTTACTTGAAACAGGTCACAAAAAGACTATGGCCCCATAGGGCACACGTCGTGGGCATCCAACAGAAAAGAGTTGGGTAGAGAAAGTGCAGAGTAAGTAGGATCTTCCCCAATTTCCGTCGCATGTAATGACTTTACCGATTCCGGCAAGATGGCGGGCAACGTTCGAGGAAAAGAAAGGAATTTAACCGATCCTGCATCCGTAAGCGAAGCCTGAATAGGTGGTGGCTGCAACGAAAAGCCAAATAAGCGTGCCTTCAGTTGAATCAGAAGAAGCTCATCCGACTGGGAAAAATTCAGATCGGGTAGCCATACCGTGGCATCTGTTTTACGAATGGCACGTATAAAGCCCAACAAAAACTCGTCTGTATTTGCAGGATACAAGGAAACTGATGCCGAAATTGCGTCCTTGATAAGGTTTTTCCCCTCTGGATTGAGTTCCGCAGAGAGCCACTGCACCCGTTGTTGGGCGCTCTGTCCTGCAACAGCAAACGGCACTCCTATTGGAGCACCCATGCTTACCAGCAGCAGGAGTACACAAATTTGACGGTATTTTTGGGGGGATAGAAAAGGCATTCAGTTACATTGGCTAAAAAGCCTTTTAAGATACGCAACCTTTGACCGTTTCGCAATCCCCAGAAATGTACTGTGGATACATCATTAATCCGATGAATAGTCTTCTACAGCACAATGAACATCCGTTTTAGTCAAAAAATCCTTCGATATTACCTAAATCAATGTTTTTTAGTGCAAAACCATCTTCTGAAGAGTAATAGCGATACAAATTACTGGTTACCACCCCATCTTTCGTTCTCCAAAAACAAAATTTGGTAGTGACAAACTTTACATTCATAACTTCTAAATTGTTATTGAAATGCAAACCGAGCATATAGTTCTTTTCAAGAAAGGCAATATTGTGCAGCCCCGCCAACCGATTCTTTGTACCTCTCTGTGTGATTTAATCGTTCAATATGAGCACTTTCACCCATTACAAGCGCTTACTCCAGCCTATTACCAACCGACCGCATAAGTGTGCTGTATTTGTCAGGTTTATTCCCAAGCGTTCAATTCTGTGTTGTTTGCGGCTGTGTTGGACTTGTAGGTTCGATAGCATAGGTGGCTATACATTGTTGTCAGTATTTTTTATTGATCTGATCAAATGCTTTCTTTATCTTTTCTGTATAACCTTCAATACTTGATATTCCATGACCTTCTGCCCACCTGTATTTATCTAATCGGTGCAAAAGGTTTAAGATTTTTAGTTCGTGCTCAATTGCCATATACTTATTGGGAGGTAATCCAAGCCCTTTCAAAAAATAATTAATATCAACTTTTGATGCTTCTTCTGATAATAAGAGTATCCCTATCTCTGTATGAGGAACTACATTTATTTCAGCAGTACCCCAATCTAAAAGATAGATAATGTCATCATTAATAATTACATTTCTTGGACACAAATCACCATGAACTAAACCAACTTTAAAATCTATGGACGCAATACTTGATAGTGCCATTCTTATTTTTGTATGTTCAGTAATACTAAATATCTTTTTTTTAACAAGGCTATCTTCTTCATTTAATTCCGCAATATTATACTCAAGGCAGCTCTTCCAATTTTTATGAAACTCATTTTCTTCGACTTCATTTTCTTCAATCCTTTTTACTTGTTGAAAAATTTTAGCATACTTACCAAGATTTCTCCAAATTTCTTTTCTTTTTGTTCGATTACACTTAACACCATTTATTCCCTTCACCTTTTCTTGCACCATAAATGAAATATTTTTGACTAATCCAAAACTCAACACTTTAGGTGTTGGAATTCCTAAATCTCTAATCTTAGAAATGCACCAATTTTCTTTCTGGTATTCAAGCTTTTTCTCGTTTGTATTTAAGCGAATTATGTATTCTCCTCTTCTCCCATGTATTTCAAATACCCTATTGACACTACCGAGGCCAGTGATTTCACTTATAGATAAGATCGTTTCTGAAAATTCTTGATCAAATATTTCGATGATTAGATTCTTCATTTTCTTGGTAGTGATAAATTTTAGGTGATGGCTTCTATGTCGTAATGAAACGCAAAAAGTGTAAAATGAGCCTATTCTTTTTTCGAGAAACACATGGTTCTACCAACCAGTCAACTGATTCTTTGCCTTAATGTATTATTTAGTCGTTCTATATGTACTATTTCACCCGTTTCTTTGCCTACTTTGATATGTATTTTTGAATGAATACATTTATATGCTTTTCAAAGGTCTGAAAAACTGGTACCGTGCAAATACTTAACACAACCCTCCAATTGAGGTTTGAAGCCTTCAAGTAGTAGCTAGCAATTCACGGATAACCCAGTGGCAACTTGAGATGCCGTTAGGAAACTTCATTTGAATCACGAAAATAAACCTTTCAACAACCTGAAGCAAATAAATATCAGACTAACCAGCTACATAAAAATTTCATCACCAAATTATAAATTTGATTGCCTCAATATATCATCTCTGAAATCCAATGAATCAGAACCTAATGCACAAATTGCGTCGCTTTTTTGCATCGCTTCACAAAATTTTGCAAACATGCATCTTTTTCAACATTTGTTGCGTTTAAAAAAGGCATAAGTCATCCACACAATTATATGCAGATGAAACATATCTTTTTTATTTTGATTGTTTGTACATCCAATATATCTATTTGGGCGCAACCGTCTGTTTTGAAAAGAGGAGAGATATTGGTCGGCGAACGTGAAAATAACACACAAATCTATACTTTTTTTCTACATGAAATCTCTGTTTCGATCACTGAAATAGAAGTAAACGGAAAAAAATCTTGGGGCTTGGTTTCGACAGATAAGACCACACGGATTTTGGAGCCGAAGTTTGATTTTGAAGCAATTCGCGTATTCCCCAAAACAGTTGCGTTCCTGAATCGCGGTGAAACTTATTGGAGTTTCCTCGCCATTGAGAAAAAAAGTAACAAATTACGTCCTCTAAGACCCCGTAGAAGTTCCTATATCCGCATTTTTTTTATACACAATCCGATTCTGGACAAGCGCTTCAAGTCAGCTTATGGCGTAATCGCTTCTGACGGAAGTTATGCGCTCAATGATGGATTACCACAATTAGGAATGCGGTATCGTCCTGCAAAAGATGGGCTTTTGCCTGCTTTTGAATTTTTGAATGAAGGAGGTAATGTTACAGGAAGGTTGAATAATGTACGATATGTTCCACAAGAACAAGGTAATGGATTAATTACAGAGATTTCAGATCCTAATGGCATAGATGTATTTGCCGTAACCGATTATGAGGGCAGATTGTTAGGACCTCTTTTACCAAATTTGGTACGTTTTGAACTGCCTCGAAACATCAAGAAAACCGAAGTCGTAGCTGTTCAAATTAATCAGGATGAGAAAAAAGAAGCGCCGCTTTATCTACCCATGACAAAAGAACTGAGCTTTTTCAAAGGTGATGAAAATATCGTGGGCTTTATTTTTCCGAAAAGTAAATTTTATATCGTACCGAATGAGGATGTCAAAAATCGTACACCCATTTGGTTTGTCCAATATAAAACTGAAACTGGATTTGCTTATGGTTGGGCAACATTAGGAGTTGATTATATTTCGCCACCGCTTTGGAAGAGCATCAAAATCGCAGAATACGATTGGGTTACACGCGATTGGAACACGCTTTACGGAAATGCACTCAAATCTCGTCCGACTGAATTGGGCGGCAAAGAGCTTGTGTTGGCACAGACCTTAGAAGGAAAATGGGAATCCTATGAGTTTTACTGCTTCGATCCAAAACACAATTTCGACCGTGCAGAGCGTGCAAAAATGGATGTATTTCCGCTTACGCCGTTGGTACAAAATGCCACAAGCGAGAGTGCGTTATTGAATAGCTTAGAAACGTTCTATCGCAACCGACAAATTACAAACCAACAAGCAGTCGCGGCATGGCAAGAAAAAATAGCACAAGAAATTGCCGCGTTTCAAGCGCAATTGGCACAAGAACGCGCTGTCAATATCGCGGCATTTAATCGTGCCGTAGCTCTTGATGATTTGTATCGTTATGGCAGCAAACTCGGTGGTGATTATTATTTGAAATACATATTGGCGTTTGCGAAACAAAACCCAAAAAGTATTTCAGCGGAAAGAATGGCAGGTTTTGCCAATCAAGCTCAAGACCCGAACTTGCGTTTACAACTCCTTGAACAGCGCCAGAAAAACATTGACTTGATCAATGCGGAAGTTGCACGAGAAGCAGAACGAAGACGTCTGGATATACAAAGAAATCAAGAATGGGAGCGACAACGCGAGTTGGACCGTCAAGCTTGGGTCAGACAAGCGCAACAATATCCGGTGTATATTACGCCTGTCAATACGGGTGCATCGCAAGGTGCTCGCGATACCTATTTGCAACAAATGAGGCAATATACCTACGGACAACAAGATTGGAAGCCACAAAAGCCGAGCGGATGGTAAGCGGTCTGATTAAATGATGGCTTACCATTAGATTTTGGGCCTTTATTGCATATGAAGTTGTCAAGCATTTTTTGTATATGTTTTTGAAATATCATTTCTGTCGCTCAATGTTAGTATTGTCGGTCGCTACGATTGCAGAATAACGGTTTTGGGTTTTGTGTTCGGGCAGGTTTTCAATACCAAAGTTCAATCGAAGAACGAAAGTTTTCTATTGTAATCTCACCCCTACGGGTTCTATTATGGGTCGCTTCTATAGAGCTTTTCTCAACGATAGGCAAAGACCTCACGGAATCTAAGATGCATCGAAATGAACATCCGCTTTAGTCAAAAAAGCGACCGATATTACCTAAATCAATGGTTGTTTTTCGTGTAAAACCATCTTCCGAGGGGTAGTAGTGATACAAATTACTGGTTACTCCATCTTTCGTTCTCCAAAAACGAAATTTGTATTGGCGGTCTATGTCGCAACCCAAGTCTAAGGAAGAACTTTCTGTAATATTTCCTTTAGCAGGCACATTAAAAGAGTCCACATAACCGGGCCAGACTCGCGCCCATAAACCATTTTTGATTTTTACTTTGCTAAAAGGCGTACTCACCAGGATGTTTGCTGTGGACTTATTTTCCATTTTGATGGTAATGGCACACCCTTTGACCCAGAAAATTTTAGAAATGGTTTGTGGCCCGGCGTGGGCAGTAGGAGGCGTAAGGCCACCTATTAATAGAGCCGAGGCGATCATCCCAAGCACAGCAAAGGATAAAATCCAAATTTTTCTCATCGGAGTATTCGTTTAGAAGGATGGATAGGAAGAAGGTATATATCTTATACCAGACGCCGGAAAAACTTTTGATACTGCTCACACTCCATAATCCCAAAAAAATTATTCCGAAGATTCCACCCATTGCACGGCGTGTTTCATTAACTCGGCGGCAGAAGTAAGGCCCAATTTATCTTTAATCCGGGTACGATACGATTCTACGGTTTTCGGTGATATATGCAAACGTTCTGCAATTTCACCCGACTTATAGCCGCGCCCGGTCATCTCAAAGATTTCCAACTCGCGATCGCTGAGGATTTCCAGCGGAGACTGGCCAATAGGACGCCTGCCGGGCATCATACTTTGAATCAAGCGTTCATTTATGGCATCACTGATATAGATTCCTCCGCCCAGAATCTTCCGGATGGCCTCGATAATCACTTTTCTGGCTTCCACTTTCATCACATACCCCTTTGCGCCACTCCTAATGACGCGCTCCGCGTACAATTGTTCATCGTGCCGAGACATCACCAACATTTTGAGGGTTGGCTTCAGGGCAGACATATGCTTCACCAATTCGAGTCCACTCATTCCCGGTAACGAGATGTCCACAATCAACAAATCTATATGGTGCTTATCAATAATCTCCATCGCCTCCTCAGCACTTCCCGCCATTGCGACAATGTTAAAATCCGGTTGACTTTCTAAAATCATGGCCAATCCTTCACGCATCAGCGGATGGTCATCAACAATAAATAGATTATACATACGAATATTTTTTGGGGGTGATGGTTTTATTCTAAGTGCAAAAGACCTGTTCCAAGGGGTTGTGTACAGGTGATGATGGTTCCGCCTTTCGAGGAATTTCGGATATCCAAGGTTCCACCAATGAGTCGCGCACGGTAGTTCATAATGTGAACCCCCATGCCTCTTGGCTTGTTTAGTGCAGGAAAAAATCCGGTACCATTGTCTTTGATGCGCAACCGGAGTTGGTCACTTCCAACAGCCAATTCCACATGTACCTGCGAGGCTTTCCCATGTTTGACCGCATTACTGATTGCTTCCTGCACAATGCGATACAGGTGTATAGCGCTGGGATCGGTATAGGTATCATATTCTCCGAACACCTCAAAAAAGCACTTTATCCTAAAAATCTGTTCAGCCTGATGGCAAAGACGTTCGAGTGCCGAGGCCAGCCCATAGGCTTCGAGTTGGACGGGCACTAAACCCCGCGCCAAAAATCGGGCAAACGTATCCGCTTCTTCTAAATGGCGGACAATTTTCTGTGCTTCGTTTGCAAGCGGGTTTTTTTCACGCTCCAGTTTCATGGCCAAGTTATCTGCCATCAAACTGAGGGCCGTTAACATCTGACCTAGTCCATCATGGAGATCTTGTCCAATGTTTCGGCGCTCTTGCTCACTGATTTGCAGAATTTCCTTTTCCAGTTGGCGTTGTTTGGTTATATCACGCACAATGCCGCTATAAATCCGCCGGTTTTTGAGAACCACTTCATTCACGGCCAGATCCATCGGGAAAACTGATCCATCTTTTCGGAGACCCTGTACTTCACGACCAATACCGATAATTTTTCGGACACCTGTAGAATGATAATTATTTAGGTATAAATCATGCTCGCGTTTATATGGATCAGGCATTAACATGCGGATATTTTTACCAATCACCTCTTCGGGCTGGTAACCAAATATTTTGGCTGCAGCCGGATTAAAGGTCTCGATATGGCCATGATCATCTATGGTAATGATCCCACTGATCGTAGATTCAAGAATGGCATTGGCACGTGCCTCCATATCATACAAGGCTGCCTCGGTATGCCGCTGTGATGAAACATTTTCTACCAATAGCACCCGGCTCGTACCCGGTGTTCCGATGGAAGCCTCGGAACAAGAGACTGAAACAATGATCTCGCTACCAGATTTATGGTGGCCCATCATTTCGTCTCCCCTGAATTCAAAGGTACGGCGGACGGAGGGCGCCGAAAGGTTCGGAATAATGGTCTGTATTGAATGTCCGTTTAACTCTTCTTTGGGATAGCCAAACATTTTCTCGGCCACCGTATTACACCACAATATCTCGTCCTGTACCGAAAGCTCAAAAATGCCTAAAGGCAGCGTATTGTAAAACCGGAGATGTTCTTTTACCAACCGTTCACGATCTAATTGAACTTCCTTAAGTCTGCGTAAGTGAAGGATTTTCTTCAGTTTTACCCGCAGCATATTCTCGGTTGTAGGCTTTATCAGGAAGGCATCCAGTCCAAACTCTACCAGATTGACGAGTACTGGATCGGTATCGGGTGGCAAGATGCCCAACATCACGACGGGCCTGAGCGTCTTAGCCTGTCGGATAATTCCTTCTGCCGCTTGGGAGTTCGGGATTTCTACAATCAGAATGTCGGGTGGGGCACCTTCCAAAGCAGCATAAGAAGGCAATCTAGAGATTACCTTCAACTCATCGGCGGATGAACCAAGACTTTTTTCAACCTGTTCAATAAACGCAGACGTGGTGCTGAAGAGCCATATTTGCATGAAAACCCCAAAATGAAAACCGCTATTGTATTACCTGTTTTAAAATAAGTTGATGATACTTTAATTCTATGTAGGCAATTCCCTTACAATCTTGCCCTAATTGCCCTACATCCTACTACTAATGAAGTGGGCAAGTATGCACAAGGCATTACCCACACCATTGTATTGGTCGTTTTTTATAATTTCAAATGAGAGGAAAAACCGTTCATTATATCCAAAACCGCAATGCTCTCCGCACATCAAATTTTAATTCCGCTTACAGATATCAACGATGCCCGCTCTTTGGCGGAGGTGGCTGGTTCTGTTGGGAAGATGCTCAATAGCACCTCCCTGCATTTAATTTATCTGCCCCGGACGTCGGTGCTGGGCAGTGCGAAAGCCGCATTTACCGATTTAGACGACCTGTCTGATAATCAGTCAGCATGGTTAAATGAGGAACCTGGGCGTCGCCTAAGCGAAGCAAAACACGCTCTCGAAACAAGTGGTATGCGGGTGTCTATAGAAGTAATCCCTACTGCATATCCTTCTGAATCTATCTTAAAAGCAACCATGCGGTTACAACCCGATATGGTGGTCATGATTACTTCCGGTAAAGGAAAAGAACGTCTAACAGAAGAACAACAAATCCTGAAATTCTTGTTGAGGAAGGGCGGTGTTAACGTTATGATGGTTCCGTTGCGGAATTCGGAACAACTGCCTTTTTCCAACCCGCAGCGCATTCTTGTTCCCGTTGATTTTTCCGGTTATGCCCGTGCAGCACTTACAGTTGCCAAAGAATTGGCACACGAACTATCACATTCCCGGCTTATGGTCCTTAATGTGGCAACCCAATCAGCGGGCTATTTGGCTCCTCAAGTCCATAATTGGGAATATCAATTTGCACGGGATCGTATTCGCATGTCGCTTTTCCAACGATTAGAAGGTTTTATCCATGACACTTATGGTCCCGACACCCAATATGACCTTGATATTTTGTTTGGCGATCCGGTTCATCAAATCCTTACGACGGCCACCCGGTCGAGAACCGACCTTATTGTCATGTCCTCTCACGGCCTAAGTGGTATTGAACGTTTGATGATGGGCAGTGTTACCGAGGGCGTGATGCGTCAAGCCTCGGTTCCCATGCTTGTAGTGAAAGCTACCGACGTTCACGCAGGCGTAATAAATGCCCCGTTTTTGGCGGCAAGTGCTTAGATTTTCCACACCCTAACCCCTGTATAACCATGCTCCATATTAAACGAATCCTGATTCCCCTTGATTTTTCTCCAGCATCGGTTGCCGCAGCAGAGTACGCACTCGCTTTTGGAAAAGAACTTGAGGCCGAAGAAATCCATCTAATTCATATACTGGTTCTTGGTCCCGCCAATGATTTATACACGGATGTTTTGGATGTCCAGGATCCACAACATCATCTACAAAATCTTCCTGAAGAATGGCAAGAAACGTGGCATAGGCTACAGCACCAAGTCGAATCGGCGGGCTATGCTTTTGTACCGGGAATGTTACAGTCAGATTCCATTACCACCCCATTGGTCAAATATGCCCAAACCCATCAGATTGATTTGGTTGTAATGGCTACTCATGGCCGCACTGGGATTGCACACCGGCTTCTGGGAAGTGTGGCAGATGGCTTAATTGAATATGCCCCTTGTCCTGTACTAACTCTCCGTGCCGACTTAGCCGAAAAATCATACCGAGATGTACGAAAAATTCTGGTTCCTTTAGACTTTTCGGAACGTTCGGCTGAAGCCCTTCGGGTGGCACGAGAATATGCACAACGGACGGATGCAGGACTAACGGCCTTAAACGTAATAGCCCGCACGGAACACTCCGATCTACCCGCCTCCCCGTGGGAGAAAGCCTACAATGATAAAAATCCGGACGTTCGGCAAATTCATAAATTAGAAGCTTTTATCCGTTATGCTGGCGGGCCTAAAGTGCGCCTACAGACCGCATTGATGTATGGAGACCCCGTAGAAGCTTCGCAAATTTATTTAGAGGCGTATCCCCAAGACCTGATTCTGATGTCCACCCGTGGACGTTCCGGAGACGGGCTTTTCCACTACGGCAGCACCGCAGAGGAATTGGTTCGACGTGCGCCCTGTCCTGTACTCACCTTTAAACAAGGAGACCGTATCCGATTTAAACACGCCCGCAAGAAAACAAGTATTGCCGAAGCCTAATCACCGTGTCGTTACGATTTTGACCTTTTAAATCCCCAAAATCATGTTGACGAAAGCCAAATTAATGATTCCGGTAGATCGGACGGATGCCTCTTATGATCTGGTTCCTTTTGCACGTGCTTTTGCCCAAGAGTATGGAATACGGCAAATCCATTTGGTACATGTATTGCCGCTCAATCCTCCTGTTGGCTCATTAGAACCATTACTCCAAGCTACCCTTCCTGTATCAGACCTACCCGTTTTGCGTGAAGGATCTGAAGTCTATCTAAATCGGTTAGTACAAGACTTGCAGACAGATGACTTCGAAGTGCATCAAGCCATTTTATACGACTGGGATGTAGCCAATGCCCTGATTCGTTACACCGAAGAACAGCAAATAGACTTAGTGGTAATGGGCACACATGGCCGTAAAGGCTTTAACCGCCTCTTGATGGGCAGTGTCGCCGAAAAGGTCGTCCGGGAAGCCCCATGTCCGGTATTAACCATACGGCCAGACAAAAATTTGGTAAAACCCGCATTGATCCGACGGATTGTGGTACCTACCGACTTGTCTAAACACGCTAAAATGGCATTTAAGGTTTCCCGCCATTTGGCCTCTCGTCATGGAGCGACCATCAACCTGCTCCATGTGGTGAACGAAGAAGGGCTTCCACCTTTCTATGACCCATATTGGAAATACAACAAAAGCAAAGAAGCCCTGCGTTCTAAGGTGTACCGCCTGCTGACTAAGTTTATCGAGGAAGCCGAAGGACCGTCTGTTCAGGTAAATCGGGCGATACGGTTTGGTAAACCCGAAAAAGAAATCCCCACCTTTGCTTCGACTATTGATGCAGACCTGATTGTGATTCCAACACATGGGCTGACGGGGCTGGCGCATTTTCTAATGGGAAGTATCACGGAAAAAGTTTTACGGAGTGCCACCATTCCGGTTCTCACCCTTAAGTCATTTGGCAAACATATTAGCCCACTGCTCGTCGAAGACGCCCTGTCCGAGCAACCACCCCCCGCATAAGTTATTTATTCAGCAGACCCCAACTCCTTCTATCATCCAAAATACCGACTGCCATGCTGTACGCCCGAAAATTACTCCTCCCTATCGAGTTTTCTGAAATGTCTTATGTGGCTGCCTCATGGAGTCTGGGTGTAGCCCGCAAATTGGGCATTCAGGAGGTGCATCTTGTCCATGTTGTTCAGATGAACCCTGCTCCCTCGGTTGCATCCGTTTCCCAAAGGACCTATTCGGGGCACGAAATCCGAGATAGCATTCCGCCCGCATTTATGGCTCCTTGGGAAAGTTTGACCCAACAAGTCATTCAAGAAGGTTTCAGGCTAAGGATCGAAGTCTTGGAAGCCACCGATATTACCCAAGCACTCATAACCTATGCCGAAACCCACCTGATTGATCTAATTGCATTAAATACCCATGTCCGAACAGGCTTTGCAATGGAGGTTTTGGGAAGTGTAGCAAAAAACCTTGTTCGTCACGCGCCTTGCCCGATTCTAACGCTGCGCGTAGGCAATCAACATTTATACAATAGCCAGTCTATTCAGCAAATTCTGGTTCCGATTGATTTTTCGGACCGATCCAAACAGGCTGTACGTATTGCAAGAGCCATTGCCGAACGGATGGGGGGCGAGATCACGGCATTTCATGTTGAACCAATGAGTGGTCCACCAACCCAGCATTCTAAGTGGGAGCGGCAATATGATGCCACCCACCCACAAGCGACTCAAACCCCTAAATTGGTTGAATTCCTACACGCAGCATCTGGCCCAAGAGTAACCTGTCATACCGCACCACTCTTTGGTGACTTGGTTCCGGCGACCCTACAATACCTCACCCGTTATCAGCATGACCTAATTGTGATCGGCACGCATGAATACCGTCAAGAGGGATTGGGCTTCACCCAAAGTATGACAGAAAGGCTTATTCAATTTGCCCCATGTCCTGTTCTTAGTTTCCGGCCTTCATCCCGATCCTTAATTGAATTTCATGGCACCGACGAACAGTTTGCCATAGCCTAAACCTGTCATGAAACATTTTGGCACAGCATACGGGGTTGATCTCTATGAAGGCCAATCCCGTATTAATGTGTTTTTAGTCCACCTAAATACAAAAACAAACCGAATCTTTATTCTTTATTAAATAAAAAAGAGAGTCAAATATTCTATCATTATTTTGATACAAATAAACTTGAATAGGAAATAAATAATTATTATCTTCTCCGTAAGAAAAAGAGTTTTATGGTACAGAAAATTAGAAGTCAATTTGAGCAAAAAAAAGCGTTAGGAAATAAAACAAAGTCATCGGATCATGGAAAACAGTCAAAGGCTTTCAGAAGGCAAAAGAACTTCTATTTTAAAAGAATTTGAGTACCGATCAAAACGCATCAGACGGATCCTAAGAAGCCAAAACAGCCCCAGCACTATACCAAACGCAAGGTGCCCCGAAGTATAAAACAAAACTGCCGCAATAAGGACCAAAGCAGTCTCTTCGTTTCTAATCCACTATCCCACATCCCATCCATGCAAACGTATCACCTTATCGCCTTGCTTGGTGTAACACCACAAGTCATTACCGAAGCCGTTTGGGCCTTGGCACAGCGCGGTTTACGTCCTGTATCGGTTTATTTACTGACTACTGCACGCGGAGCAGCACATGCCAAAGCCTTGTTATTAGGCAAACGGGTTAAAGATCCGGATCCGCGCACGCCGGAACCTGTCTATCTTGCCAACATAGGCAAGCGGTGGAAGCATCTTTCCACCACGCTCGGACTGCCTTTACCGGAACCCCGCATTTTGGTGCCAGAAGGACAATCGTCCTTGCCATTCGATATCCGGAACAAGGTGGATGATCAGCAGTTTGCCGAATTATGTTATCAGACGGTACAAAAAGTGATGCATGAAGCAGATGCCGAAACACCGGTTTTTGCTTCACTGGCTGGTGGACGCAAAACGATGTCCGCACATTTAATGTCGGCCATGAGTGTGTATGCACGCCCCATAGATCAACTGATTCACGTTCTGCTTCAACCTTCACATTACGAGAATAATCACGATTTTTTTTATCCGACACCCGCTACGGCAGATGCCCACATCGAAGTAGTTTATGTACCCTTCCCACATCTCAATTCCATCATTCGGGAACGGTACGGCAATATGTACCGAGATGGCAGGCACACACGCTGGCTCCTGCATCAAGACGGCATCATAACCCATCCGGATAGCCACTTACACAGCCTGCATATAACCCCGGAAACCAAAAACGTATTCGTCGTTGGGCAAAATGCAGCAGGCACAACACTCTTTGAACAAACGCTTTCTCCGCGCTTGGGTATGGCAGCCATGCTGTTTTGGGAAGCCTCTTTACAACATCCACAACACCATCTGGTCATTACCGAAGCGTTTCTGGCGCAACTATCAGCCCAATTTAAAGCCCTTTCCCAAGCCTTCCGGATGAAAGAACGCACCAAAACTTGGACGTCTGTTCAGGAAGTTTCACGGGAAGTATCCGACTTAAATGCCGAGTGGCGGAAAGATCCCAATGTACAACCCCTCTTGCAATTAAAACGTATCAAATCTTCCTATGCTCTGATCTATCAATGGCGCCCCCTATTGCCAGCATCTGTGTACGTCCATGCCAAAGCCTCTTCAGCCTGGCCCTTCCAATCCTTAAAATCTGCAAAAACGGACTAATACCACCGATCTTTTACACATATCCTTACATGTAAGGTCTTTAACCAGATGGATTCTTTTCAGTCTTTTTCATTCCGCAGACAGGTTCCACAATTTCAACATAAGAACCGTCCGATCTTTCTATTCCAATCGAAATGGCATATTGAACAGGCCTCTATCCGTCATACCCAATCCCAATTATTTAGCTGATAGGCCATCATGAACAGCATCTAAAGGTTTGTTTCAAAAAAGGCTTACCCTTACTTATCCCATTTGGAGAAAACGATTGGGTTTTAGATAAAAGCCGATTTTCCCTAACAAAACCATGCAAGAAATCCTTTTCCGGCTGAACGATTTGGGCGAAAAAACATCCTCCAAATCTGCCAAACCTTTTACATAAAATAACCTAAGTATTATTTTATATTGAACTTAGTGCTTCACTATTCTGTAAATACAAAAACTTGTAAATCTCCAATCCTCAACCTATCTTCACGACAAGGTTTAATTTCTTCAGCAGCCTATATATGACTCCGCTCCCTACGCTCAGTTTTGGGGTCTTTCCTTTTAAGATCCAATGCCTGACGCCCATGCATTTGCGTCCCTTTGTCACCTCCACGTTACGGGGTGCTTGGGGTACGCCATTCCAACGTATGGCTCGCCTCACCCGAAAACAAAAACACGAAGGCTGTGTATTATGTCCCCAATATCCGTATGGTGTGTTTTTTGAACCAGCACCTCCACCTCAATCAAAGCGTTTAGCTCATTATTCAGCGATTCCAAGGTCTTATGTGTTAAATGCCTCGGCTTTACTGGAAAACAACCTGCAACCTGCCGATACATTTTCCTCTGATGTAGCCCCGATCAGACATGCGGTGCGGCATTTACCCTATTTCATCTGCTTATCTCGCTCCTTAGAAAACGCGGGCTTGGGCGGACAGCAACAGGATGGATATGAACGGCATGAATTGGCAACTGTTAAAGGTTATAGGACACTTTATGTGTGAGGTGTGAGAAGGCTGTTTAATTCTCAATCATTATCTATATGAATAACACGATTCCACAAGTAGATCACCTCATTTTATTGGTAGGGAGTAATCCACTACCCAACTTAGTTGTTGCGGATGTACTGGTTAAGGAGGGCGGTTATGTTTATTTATTGTGTACCGATGAAACCAGTACACTTGCAGGCAAACTCAAAACGATGATTGCCAAAAAGAAAAGCCTTACGCCTGATCAAGTTCAAGTGAAAAATATAAACACTATTCAAGGTATTCAAATAAAAGCTCCTACATCTGCATCAATTACAGACAGAATAAAAGAGATATGCAAAAACATTAAAGAAGGATCTATTGGATTAAACTACACGGGTGGGACAAAGTTCATGGGCATCCACTCTTATCTCGCACTTAAAGAGTATGCTAATGAACTACGCAAAACAAGTAACGAGATTCAATTTCAGTTCTCATATTTAGATGCCGCAAATATGAGCTTGATTATTGACGGATTAGACTCTCCCAAAACAGTAAGAGATGAATCAACAATTTCCTTTAAAGATATAATTGATTTACACGGTTGGCAGTTGCCTGAAGGGGGGGCACTCGAAAGTCCAAAGCATTTAAATTATGCCAAGTATATATTTGAAGTAATGCAAAAACCAGAATGGAAATATTGGCGAGGATGGCTGCGTAAAGTTCGCAACAAAACAGGGCAACCTCCTTCGAAAAAGAAACAATTTTTTGAAGTTGAGCAAGACGAACAAGTTGTGTGTAATATTTTCAGGCAGATTACAGGTAATATTCAAGAAAATTGTAATTCATTATGTTTCGATATACCTGAAATTGGCAAACCTGAAAAAGCTTTCAAATGGCTTGAAGGAGGGTGGTTTGAAGATATTGTCTTTGACACGCTTCAAAAAATGGAGTTTTATACCAACGATACGTCTTTAAAATTTGATGAACTTTTATTAGATATTGAAATGAAAAGTGAATCTGGAGTTGAAATTCAAATTGACGTGATTGGGCGTATTGATTTTCAATTTTTTCTTTTCAGCATTACAACCGATGATACAAAAGGATTGTGTAAGTCAAAATTAATGGAAGCCAATATTCGCGCTCGCCAGATTGCAGGGGATGAAGCCTGTGCAGCGTTAATCTGCTTAGCTGACAAGGGAACATCGAGGGCCATTCAAAATGAATTAAGCAGTCTTTTTGAAGGGAAAAAAGACAAGATTCATGTATTTGGACGAGATGATTGGGAGAACGATGAAGATAATAAACTTCGGATTATTCCAGAGATTCGTAATTGGGTAAGCACTAACATAAACAAATAGATTATGTCCTACATAGTAGCCATGGATACAACGGGTATTCAGTCATACATTTTTAATAGCAACAAACTGCCTGAAATCATTGGAGCTTCTTATTTGGTTAAACAGGCAGCAGTTAAAGCTAAAAAAATCGTTACGTCAGATCAACTGATCTATGCCAATGGAGGCAATTGTGTTGCACAATTTGAGACAGAAAGTGATGCCCAGGCATTTATAAAAGAATTATCTAAATGGGTATATGAAAAAGCTCCCGGAGTAGAATTAATTTTTGGTATCTGTACGGATGATCTTCTTCCGCTCAAACAACGGGTGGATAATGCCTTTAAAGATATAGATAAAAAGAAAAATACCCGGATTTCATCTCAGTCATTGCTTGGATTATCGGTTACTAAAGCATGTTATGCAACAGGGCTTCCTGCCTCCTATTTAGACGAAGAGCGGTACATTAATTCATCTATAAAAGCAAAGCTAAATACAAAAGATCAGGCAAACAAGTCGCTATCTTCTTGTTTATCAAAAGGAAGTAATGATGGCCTTTCGTATAAATTCCCCCTTGATTTGGATCAGTTAGGTCGCTCAAAAGGGGATACTAGCCTTATTGCAGTAGTTCATATTGACGGAAATGGTATTGGGGAACGCTTAAAATCTCTTAATCACGAAAAAGAAGAAGACCATAAGGACTTAATTCGTGAATTTTCGGATACTTTAGAGGGAATCAACAAACAAGCATTATATAAAACAATTCAGGATTTAATTAATAGTATTGAAATCACGAATAACCGGCCATGCATAGTTAACAAAAACAGCAATGTTACACCCATTAGAATGTCCCAAGATGAAGATAAAGATAAAATTATTCTACCTTTTCGTCCGATTATTTTTGGGGGAGACGACGTTACTTTTGTATGCGACGGGCGTATTGGTATAAGTTTAGCCATTCGATATATGGAATATCTTAAGATATATTCTCAAAAAACTCCTTTACCGGATGAAAAAGGAATAATCACAGCATCCGCAGGTATTGCAATTATTAAACCTCATTACCCATTTGCACGTGCTTATCAGTTAGCAGATGCGTTGTGTTCCAATGCAAAGAAATATCGAAAAGAATTAGGAGATGAGTCTGGAAACTTCTTGGACTGGCACATTGCTTATACAGGTGTAAATGATAGCCTTAAGGACTTGCGCAAAAAAGACTATCAAGAAGAGTATACAAATGAACGGCGGTCAAAATCTTTGACACAACGCCCTGTTCGGATTAGAAAAGAAGGTAGCACCGAGCAAGAACGTACTTGGGATATTATTGAAGAAGCCTTATACCAATTCCAATCTGGATACGCAGACAGGCGAAATAAAGTTAAAGAACTGCGAGATGCCTTACGATTAGGTGAGGTCGAGAGTTTTGTAGCACGTCACTCACCATTACCAGCGTTGTCTATAAATGCAGAAGATGATTTTCAGAACACAGGATTCTTGATAAAATCTATTGAAGGTAACCCCTCTACACAATGTGTGTATTACGATGCTGTTGAATTATTAGACCTTTGGATTCCAATTGACTCATCAACGAAGGGATAAACTTATGAATCTACTTCTTAAAATATCGCTCAAAAGTGACGCTATTTTCGCTAATGGTAATAGCGTACCGGGGTTGATTGATACTGAAATAGAATACGACTCCCGAACGGGACTTGCTTTTATTCGAGGGAAAACCCTGAAAGGACTCTTGTCAGAAACCTGTACCAACCTACTTTTTCTGCTTGAAGGTACAAACAATAAGTGGAATGATGCCGCACTTTCATTGTTTGGTAAACCCGGGAGTGATTTATCCTCTCAGGCTCACATCCATATTGGCAATGCGACACTTTCTAAGAGCCTTAAAGAGGTCATTACAAGAGATATACAACGGGGAGACCTAAACTGGCAAGATGTTTTGAATAGTATGACAGCCATTCGTAAACAAACATCCGTAGATGCTACAACAGGAGTTGCAGCTAGAGGCCTTCGTTCAAGCCGTGTATTGATCAGAAATTTGGAGTTATGGGCTGACCTTGTAATCGAGAACGATCTTTCAGAAGATGAAAAAGGCTTATTGGCTGCTTGCATCAAGACGTTGCATCGTGGGGGAAGCGGCCGGAATCGTGGTTTGGGCAGAATAAACGTAACGCTTCATGAACAAAATAAAAATGACATTACCGATGCCTGGTTTAGCCATTTTGAAAAACAACTAATTGTATAAGCCATGTTTGCACTTGAATATACCATAACACTGATTGAACCTGTTTTGGTAACCACTTTAGATGGCGACCCAAACGATGCCGTCACCTTACCCTATTTACCAGGAAGTGCAATTAGAGGGACGTGGGTGAAAGCTTTTTGTAAGCAAAACAAGATTGCGCAGTTGGATGCCCATAACGCCGACCATCGTGCCTTGTTTCTGGACGGAAAGGTTTGTTTTTTAAATGCCTACCCACAGCTCGGGAATCTTGTAGAAAGGGCTTTGCCAACACCATTGTCTGTTCGATATAAAAAGCATGAGAAACAGAGCGTTAGGGACTTGGCTTTTGATGACTCAGATGATGGTAAGCAATGGAAAAGTGCAGATACCCCCTTTTGCAAATTTGACGGGTCATCCATTATTAATGTCGGCGTTCAGAGAATTTTAAACATCCATACCCAGAGGAACCGCAAGTCGGGACGTGCTCAAAAAGATGATGGCGCTGTATTTAGATATGACGCATTAAGGCAGGAGCAATCATTTAGAGGAATAATCATTAGCGAGGATCAAAGCCTGCTTCTCAAAATCACGTCATGCAAACCTGTTAATGCATGGATTGGCGGTGCCCAATCTGCTGGTTATGGTAAGGTTACTTTTGAGGTTGGAGAAATCAACGAATCTTGGACTGAGACAGGAAGCGACGAGGATGTGGATCCCCAAAGAGTAGTTGTGACCTGCCTAAGCGATGTTATTCTGCGCGACCAATTGGGGGCGTATAGCCCCAATGCTGATGTACTAAGGGAGCATATGGGTATTGCTAAAGAAAAGCTGCAAGTGGTTTTTGCAAAAAGTACCATTGTTGGAGGCTTTAACCGGAAGTGGGGGCTTCCACTTCCTCAAGCACCAGCGATAAAAATGGGGAGTGTCTTGGTTTTTGAGAATCTCTCTGAGAAGGAAGTGGAGCAATTAGAGCTATGTACTCAAAATGGAATTGGAGAACGTAAAGCAGAAGGTTTTGGACGTATTACGCTTAATTGGCATGGAGCTTTAGCCTTAAATACGAGCAGAGAGAACGATACATCGAACCCTCCCACTAGAAAGGGGGTAGCTCAGGAAGACAAAGCGGTAGCCCAGATGTTATTGGAACGTATGTGGTGGCAAAAAGCGGAACAAAGAATAGAGGCAACGGCGAATGAGCTTCGAGAAAAAGGCAAAGGCACGATCCCTCCCAAAAGCCAATTGGGGCAGTTTCGGTCTGTACTCAGAAATGGGATGGGGAAGCCTAGCATCATTGAGGACTTTATTCAACATACACAATCAAAGAAGGACGCGCTGAAAAAGTTTTCCCGATTCCGGCTGAATGGAAAAACTTTATTCGAGTTGTATAACGAACCGCCGAGTATTGTGGATATAAAGGCCACCATTGGAAGTGCAGACGTGTACAACCCCTCTCCCTTAGACCGTCATAAGTTTAAGACAAAGTTGTTGTTAGAGATTGTCGTCCAATTATCCAAAAAGGAGCAAACAGCATGAGTGTCGTAGATATACATAACTGCCGCCAAATTATCAAGCGCAGGGTGGTTGAAGCAAATCTTGTTTTTGAAACACCCGTTGCCTTTGCTTCTGGCGATACAGATGAAATGTCCGATATGCCCCTATTGGTGGATGCGTTAGAAGGTAAACCCTTACTTACGGGAACAACGCTTGCTGGTGCATTACGCTCTTACTTACGATCTATCGAAAAAGGTACTCGCTCAGCAACCGCAGGAGCGTTAGAAAACAAATTGTTCGGCAGGGAAAAAAAGGATGATCAGGGGAGCCAAAGTGATGAGGGCATAGAACTTCTATGCCAAAATAGACAGGAAAAAGAGGATGATCAGGGGAGCCAAAGCCTGATCATCGTGGAAGACGCTATTGGTGAACAAGGGGAGATTTCCTACCGCGATGGTGTACGCATTAATCGCAAGAGTAAAACTGCAGATGATCAAGGATTATACAACCGCGAAGTATGGGAAATGGGTACCACATTCCCTATCCGTCTTGAATTGCTTATACCCCAAGATGAACAAGAAGACGCACTAAAAAATGCACTTGAAACTATTGTGTACGGACTTCAAAGTGGGGAGATCGCTTTAGGAGCCAGAAAGACACGAGGGTATGGACAAATACAACTAAAGGACTTAAGGCAAAAAGAATGGGATTTAACCCAAAAGACCGAATTACTAGAATGGATTAAAACAGGTTCTAAGCCTTTAACTATAGAAAATTCTACTCCATGGAAGGCTACATTACCTCTGTCTGATAATAGGCAAATATTAAAATTGGAAGCCACCTTCGATATAGAAGGCTCCTTACTCATCCGAAGTGCTGGTAAACGAGTTGATGATCCTGATTTTGTATCTCTACAACGCAAGGATGGTGTCCCTGTCATTCCTGGAACTTCTTTGATGGGTGTGATGCGGCATCGAGCCGATAAAATCATGCATATCCTCGGTAAGAACCTGCCTAATCCGGATGCTGAGTCGCTGTTGATCTTGAAACTTTTCGGGTATTCCTTGGAGAAGCACGAATTGAAAAAGTACAACAAATTACAGGATCGTTCCGCTCAAGCAAGCCGACTTATGGTAAATGAAGCCATTATAGAGGATGTACACTATAAAGATATGGTACAGGCAAGGGTAAGTATAGACCGTTTTACGGGCGGCTCTTTAGATACAGCACTTTTTAATGAACAGCCCGTTTGGGGTGGGCGGGTAACATTTTATTTCCAGCTCCAAAAACCCGAAAACGCAGAAGTGGGTTTACTTTTGTTGCTGCTAAAAGACCTTTGGACGGGCGATCTTCCCGTTGGCGGCGAAAACAGTATTGGGCGCGGGCGGCTCAAAGGAAAACAGGCGATACTTTCTCATAAAAAGCGATCTTGGACGCTCCAGCAAGACCAACCAAACATGGGATTAAATCCTGAAGCACAAGAAGAGCTTCAGGAATTTGTGAAGGCTTTAATTCATCAGGAGGACCAATGCAACGCAAATTAGAAAACTGCAACGAACGCCTCATTATCATGGATGACGCACCAAAACACGGTGTTTTGTTGTGGCTTAACCAAAAAGCAAATGGCTATCAGTACCTATTGGCTTTTTGTGACGAGGGTGTTATTTGGGGGCGCGTGGAAGAAGACAAAATTGTATTTCCTAAAAAAAGCGTACAACCCCTTTTCCTTGACCTTACCTTACAAGAGGTTCGTTTATTTGGGAAAAATGGAGAGTTGTACCTTTGGAAAACAGAGGATGGTTTTCATGCCAGAAGCATACATATTAAAAAAACTGATGAAGACCCGACGTGGAGTTATCAGCATAATGAACAATACTACTTATGGGGGCACAAGGTACAAGATATAGAAAATGGTTTTACATGTTTGCAGGAAGGCAAGCAAGGGATGAGACATGTTGTCCCCATTCAAGTCAAGGATTCCCAAGACCTTAAACTTGTTGTTCGTCACTTTTTGACTCAAGAAGGATTTGAGCCTCTACGGGTGGTTACCTCGCGACTGGTTGATATTTGTGAATGAATCATGACAGCAGGAGGATTTTTATGAGTTCCTACAACCATATCCCAGAAGAACGTAGAGCTACTGCTCCGTATAATTTTATTCCATTAACAAAGGACATAAAAAAACTAAACTCTCCTTTACCGGATCATAATTCATATGACCCCAATCTATTAAGCGGGTATATGGAAGTTCAATTGACCACAAAATCGCTACTATTTATCCGGACTATGCTTTCTTCAGATGAATATGCAAAAAGCCTTGAGATGGATCAGTATGCAGAAAATTATAACTACGATCAAAACCCAAAGAATAAACCGAAATTCTTTTATACCAATAAAGATGAACGCCCCGTTATCCCTGCATCCAGCTTAAGGGGTATGGTAAGGAATATGTTGGAAATTATTACAGAAAGTAAAATAGATCGGGTCTATGATCGTGGGCTTTTTTTCAGAACAGTAGATCCATCTTCGCTGGGGGCTGAAGCCTATCGTCCAAGAATGACAAAAGAGCACAATGGAAAAGAAGAGGATTTGGTAAAATCTGGATTTTTAATTATGCATGAAAGGGAGTACTATATAAAGCCTTGTAAAAATCTAAAGGTGGAGCGAGACAAACTTAATAGTGATACAACAGGAAATGGGCTTTATGAGGGTAAAGCGCCAAACCAAACCCCAAAGTGGGAGGGAGAATGGCACCAGTATCAAAAGATATGGGTGAAGCACGGCAATAAAAGCGAAAATACTAGCCCATATAAAGTCGTTGAGATAAATAAAGAAGAACATAAAAACCTCTTGGAGGGAAGACTCATTTTAACAGGTCAAGTTCCAAAAAAGAATCACGAGAGGGTATTCTTAAAGCCAGAAGATAAGCAAGAGGAATGGATCAAGGTTGATTCTGAAATCATTGATTTGTTTAATGGAGATCAAATGACTGCTTATCAGGAAAAAGCATTCCCTATTGATAAGCCAACCGTAAAATGTCGTATTAAACCCGGATTCTTACAAACCGCTCCAGCAGATTGGGGAGAACCTGTTTTTTATTTACAGGAGATAGATCCTCAGACAAAAGCAACCAAACTCTTTTTGGGGCGTGCACGAATGTTTCGACTACCTTACCACGCTTCCCCAAAAAACTTGTTACCCGTTAACCTGAAGGATTTGTCAGCTACTGATTTGACGGATGCTTTATTTGGTTACATAGATCAGAAAAAAATAGACGAACACCTCGAAGGCAATACGGATGGCTCCAAACCTATAAGAGGACGTGCTTCCAGAATCACCTTTACAGACGCGACACTTCCTCCTGATGTAAAAAGAGAAGAAGTATTGACCAGCAATCCTATAACATCTTGCTTGGAAAGTCCTAAGCCAACTGCTTTTCAGCAGTACTTGGTGCAACCATTTTATAATGACCGCCAATTACATCACTATGCATCTAAGGATGCCGAACTGCGGGGGCATAAATTATATTGGCATCAAGGAAAAAGTTTCCCAAAAGAAGCCAATGCGGATGAAATTAGAAAAGCCCAACGTCGATGCACACGGCTTTGGCCTGTAAAAGAAGGAATCACTTTTTTATTTAAAGTCTTTTTCGAAAATCTAACCTCTATTGAATTAGGGGCATTAATTTGGGCATTACAACCAGACGGAGATCGGAACACATCTTATTGCCATAAGTTAGGCATGGGTAAGCCATTGGGGCTTGGCTCTGTACACCTCCAGACAACATTACATCTCAGGAATTTAAAACAGCGGTACGAATCATTGTTCAATACCTCTGGAAATTGGGAGACTGGCTATGAAACTGAGTCATATCCGTTATATGATGCAGATGAGCGTTTGAATTGGATTAATGATTTTGAGGCTTTTATGAGCAATGGCAAACCATTTGCTCAAACAGAGCGAATCCAAAGCCTGCTTAGGATAATGCAATTTCCGGGGATTGCAGACAAACAACAAATTGAATACTTAGCAATCTCAAAGAACTTGACGGGTAAACCAAGCTTTAAAGATCGTCCGGTTTTACCCAACGCGCTCTCGCCTGATATTGTACTTGAAAAGCCTGATCTCCCACCGAGTACCCTTCCTTATATACCAAAGTCTATACCCAGTACAACTCCTATAAAAACCAAACCTGATAATAAGGTAGAGGAGTTTGTATTGGAATGCAAAATAAGCAACCCTAAATATGGGAAGCTAAAAGTAACAAGTACAGGGCGTTTTAATAAAAAGGAATTAACGTGTAACAAAATCAAACAGCAACCAAATAAATACAAGAAGAATGATAATGTCACCGTTCGTGTTCAGGTGACCAACAATAAGATTAACAACCCCGATAATTGCGAATTGGTATCGCCATGACGAAGCATAATAACCCTACAAAAGCAGACCGTACAGCATCAGCACCCTATAACTTTATTCCCTTACCAGATACGCCCATTCTGGCAGGAGAAGAGGAGCATGGCAATGATGCATTATTCCCGCATCATCAATATACAAAAGAGAGGTTGGATGGATATTTTGAGGTGATACTGGAGACGAAGTCTCCGACCTATGTGCGCGGCATGTTACCCATTGACAAATTTAAAGAAGATGATTCCTCGAAGCCATTCAATGAAAAGAAAAAGAACCATCCTGATTTTTTTACCAATCCATACACCAAGGCACCTATAATTCCGGGAAGTTCCATCCGCGGGATGCTACGACAACTAATAGAAATTATCACATACAGTCAATTAAAACGTTTTTCAGAACGGCAATTGGTTTACCGTGCAGTGGGAGATACTACTAATTTTGGGGAGCAGTACAGAGAACGATTCACTGGAGAGAACAAAGGAGATTCTTCTGTAGAGTGGGACTATGACTATCCTTCAACTAATGTAAGAGGAGGGTTTTTAGATTTTAAGAACGGAAAGCCCGTTATTATCCCTGCACAAGTTGATCAGTATGGGCAATCATTCATTCATGTAGAATACCATGACGCAGATCGTGTAATTGGGGGACGAGGACGTTGGCGCCAACATAATGTGTGGGTAAAACCGACACCCATAGATCCTTCTAACCGAGGAAAAAGAGATGATAAAACATTAATCCTTAATCTTGCTATTACCAATCAGATTAAAACAAGACCAGACACTCAAGTGCAACCAACCGGCTTAGTTGCTGCCGTATTGATAGAATCCGGGGATATGAAGGGAGGAGAACATCCCAAGCATTGGCATTGTGCTATCTATGAAAAAGATAATACTAAAGAACCTATAGAAATCTCGGAAGATATGTGGGAAATATACAAAGCAGATCGGGATATGACGAGAGGTATTAAGACCCGAAAACTGGGCTTGGATGGTCAGACAGCCTTATTTTATCTACTAAATGATCGAGGTGAACTCGTTTATTTTGGTTCCACTAAGATGTTTCGTCTTCCCTATAAAAAGAAAATTTCGGACTGTATTCCCAAATTTAATCCAGTAGATGTGGATTTTGCTGACGCCCTCTTTGGGTTTGTTCGTGCTAATGAGACTTTTAGAGGGAAAACATTACCACAACAAGGTAATCCAGAACGGGCCTATGCCAGTAGAATCGCCATAACAGATGCTGTTTTAGAGCCTGACCAACGCAACGTACTCCATCCGGTTATTACGCCGCATATTTTGGCTTCCCCCAAACCTACTTCCTTTCAGTTATATCTCAACCAGCCTAATCCGGATGATAAAAGCAAGCTTTGTCATTATGACAGTGATGAAGCCACTATTCGTGGTTTTAAAATGTATTGGCATCAAGGAAACCCACCACTCCAATCGTTAAAAGGTGCACCCAAGCCAAACGATCATAAAAAAACTCAGTACACCCAAATGAGACCTGTAAAATCAGGTGTTAAGTTTAGGTTTAAGGTACACTTCACCCAACTAACGCCCATTGAATTAGGGGCGCTGGCATGGGCATTGCAGCCCAAAACACCTGATGACCAGAATATGTATTGCCATAAAATCGGGATGGGTAAACCACTTGGCATGGGAAGTGTGTACCTACAACCTGAATTATATATTCAAGACCAGAAAAAGCGTTATACAACCTTGTTTAATAATATGGATTGGTCAATAGGTCTTGAAAAGGGGAACGTAAACACCTACATCCAAGCATTTGAAGAAGAAATGCTATTTCAACTTTATTCCGAGAACGAAGTTAGTCATTTGTATGAGATCAGGAGAGTAGCGCAGTTGCTTGCGATGATGAATTTCACCGATCATCCAAGAAAGAATGATATCGAAACCCAAACGTTAGACGTTTTCCGCCAACGGCGGGTCTTGCCTGATCAAGGTAAATTAGCCAAGCTAAGCGGGGAGCATATCCCTGAAATTGAACCCGAATGACCCTCATTTCTCTTATCGGCGAGCAGCCCATTCCCAATATCTTACCGGCATTACACCTAAAACCTTCGCGTTTGGTTCTGATTTATACAAATCGAACGAAAAAGCAGGCTTTAAACTTGGAAAAGTTTTTTAATCAAAAATCACAACCGGACACTCAGATTGAAACGGTGCTGATCCCTATTCAGAATGGATACAACTTGGCTGAAATTGCAGACAAGCTTCGCCCACTCTTGGCTACATACGAAGGGGTGGCGTTTAATCTGACTGGCGGGACGAAACCAATGGCTTTAGCCGGATACCAATTGGCGCAGGAAAAAGCGGCTCCGGTCTTGTATTTGGAAACGGAAGGTAAACGTTCGTTCTTGTACAAATACCAATTCCCCAAGCCATTTGCTTTACCGAACTTGAGTGCCCCGGTAGAACTCCCCGAACTAATCTGCATTGACGATTACCTAAACGCATTTCTTCCGGGGTATAGCACCGTTGGATTTAGTAAAGCAGAGGGAGGACGTTTTGAAAACGCCATATACGACGCTTTAAACGAGCATGTGGATGAACAACGGGCAGGCATCAAGCCTAAAGGTGCGGGTAGCCAGATTGATATAGACCTGATGGTACGCATCAAAAATCAGGTTGCGGTGATTGAAATTAAAGACAAACATCCTCTCGACGAACCCAAAAAAGGTATTGATCAACTGAACACCATTGGCGGGCGAGAATACTTAGGGATTTATACCGCTAAAATATTGGTCAGCTCAACCAAACTATCTTCAGATATTCATGCCTTGGCAAAGGAACGGAAAATCGAAATCATTGAGTTGTTAAGTTTTAGAACGTCTAAAAAAATCAGTCCGAAAGATCAAAAGCAACTCATTGAAGCCATAACCGGATTACTCACCCCCCAAGAATGATAAAGGTATTATGCTCATTAACCTATCCAATCATCCTGTGGCGTCGTGGAGCGCCGAGCAAGTGGCAGAAGCCGAACGGTGTTATGGTGCTGTGGAAGACATGGCATTTCCGAATATCCCGCCGGAGTGGTCTTCGGAACAAGTATTGGCGTTGTGTAATGAGGTGGCGGGTGCCATTCAGGCTAAGGCCTGTGCAGCCGTTCATGTGATGGGCGAAATGACCTTTACGTTTGGTTTGGTTTTCCGACTGCAAGAACGAGGGATTCCGGTGGTGGCTTCCACTTCGGAGCGTCTGGTGGAAACGTATCCGGATGGTCGGAAGTTGGTAGTTTTTCGGTTTAAGCAGTTTCGCCCTTATGCTTTTTAAGCGGAAATTCTGCCCGTAAAAAAAGAACTTTATGAATAGAAAATCAGAAGTCAATTTGAGCGAAAAAAAGCGTTAGGAAATAAAACAAAGTCATCGGATCATGGAAAACAGTCAAAGGCTTTCAGAAGGCAAAAGAACTTCTATTTTAAAAGAATTTGAGTACCGATCAAAACGCATCAGACGGATCCTAAGAAGCCAAAACAGCCCCAGCATCCCCCACCTAAATATGATCGAAAATCTTTAGAAAAACTTAAAGCAAGGTGGCTAAAACCATCCGCCGCTATGATGGGCCAAGGTTCTATTATGATTTCGCTCGTACGGAGTTTTTCTCAGCGGTAAGTAAAGATTTCACCGAATCCAAGTGCGTCGTAATGTCTATTGGCATTTTTGAAATGCACCCTCATCAATTAGGCGCACCTTAGCGTAGTTGTTTCTGTAAAGCCCCCCGCATCTATACTTCGCCCCTCTACACCGTCTTATCTTTATCCGCGCAAAAATTGAGTCATCTTTCGTCTGCCGCAACTGCTATACACTTCAAACACTATGTGTATAAATATCCAAAACTTAAAATTCACATTTTGTAAGCCCTTCCGGATTGCCCCCTCCGTTTGACACTGCTTTCAGTATCACCGTACTTTACCCGTTCACCTGAAAACGTTTACAGAATATTTTTTGCCTGTGGCGATAGGTAAACGCTTCAACACAAACTCCTGCAAGATATGAAAAACCCTCCTCGTCAGTCCTTCTGGCAAATTTGGAACATGAGCTTCGGCTTTTTGGGCATCCAATATGGTTTTGGACTCCAACAAGCCAATATGAGCCCCATATACCGTTATCTGGGTGCCGACGAGGCCGCTATCCCGGCCCTTTGGCTTGCTGGACCTGTCACGGGCTTGCTTATTCAGCCTTTGATAGGGGCGATGAGCGACCGAACTTGGTCTAACCGCTGGGGACGGCGGAAACCTTACTTCTTGATAGGGGCGGTTATTACCAGTATCGCTCTGATCTTAATGCCAAACTCCTCTTCCTTGTGGATGGCGGCAAGCTTAATGTGGATTCTCGATGCAGGCCTGAACATCGGTATGGAACCGTTCCGCGCATTTATCGGAGATCGTCTAAATTCTGAACAACGCACCCTCGGTTTTTCGATGCAAAGTTTCTTTGTTGGGTTTGGACAAACCTTGGCGAATTTGATGCCAGCCCTTCTTGGGATTTTCGGTTTGGTTATGGTGGCCGATGCAGGCGCCAATCATATTCCGGACATGGTTAAATATTCGTTTTATATCGGCGCGTTTGCTATTCTGGCCTCTGTACTCTGGACGGTCTATACCACCAAAGAATATCCACCGGAAGACTTAGAAGCATTTCGGCGAGAAAATGCCGAAAAAGGAGTCTTGCACGTATTTACAGAAATATGGGACGCCTTACGTGAGATGCCTACCACCATGAAACAACTCTGGTGGGTAAAGTTCTTCACTTGGTTTGGCCTGCCGCTCATGTGGCAATACCTGAGCCTCGCCATCGCCCGACATGCTTTTAATGCTCCGGAAGCCAATATGCCCGGATTTGAAGAGGGGAATGCGTGGGGCGGCATTACATTTGCCGCCTTTAATGTCTCTTGTTTTATGATCTCATTTTTCCTGCCAGCCATCGCCAAAAAAATCACCCGACGGGGAACACATGCCCTTTTTCTTACCATTGGAGGGATTGGATTTTTCTCTATGTTACTTGGCAACGACAAATACGTCTTCCTTTATGGCATGATTTTGGTTGGTTTGGCATGGGGATCTATTTTGTCCATGCCTTATGTGTTGCTTTCGGACAGTGTTTCACCCAAACGCATGGGCGTCTATATGGGGATCTTCAACGGATTTATTGTGGTGCCCCAAATTATCAACATGATTACGATTCCCTTTCTATACAAAACATTATTAGGTTCCGACCCCCGGAATGCCTTGGTATTGGCGGGCTTCTGCCTGATTCTTGCAGGCGTCTCCAGTTTCTTTGTCAACGAGAATCAGCCACAGCAAAGTGAATAACCTAAAAGGACATGAACAATCACATGACCATCGTTGGCTTGGGGGAGGTGCTTTGGGATGTATTTCCGGATGGCATACGTCCCGGAGGTGCACCTGCAAATGTTGCGTTCCACGCACAGCAGCTGGGGAATCGCGGTATCATTACCAGCCGAGTAGGGAGCGATGAAAGAGGAACAGCCTTAACCGAATGGCTCGCCGGAAAAGGGCTAAACACCAGTTATATCCAAACGGATACGACCCACCCTACCGGAACCGTTGCCATTCATTTTATAGGAGAAGAACCTTATTATACCATTACGTCGGACGTGGCATGGGATTATTTGGCATTTACCACTGAGTGGCAGACCTTGGCCCAAAACACCGATGCTGTTTGCTTCGCGACTTTAGCCCAACGAACCCCTGACTCGGCACATACGATTCGGCGTTTCCTCTCCGAAATGCCTACCAAAAGCCTGCGTGTCATGGATATCAATATGCGTCCACCATTTTTCGGGAAAGAAGTATTGGAAATCTCTTTCCCATTGACCGACGTCGTCAAGCTAAATGTAGATGAGAAAGCAGCCATTTGCCGTTTATTCGACCTTGAAGATCCGTATGCGTGGTTGTTTCGAGAATTTGATATTCGATGGATTTGTCAGACACATGGTAAAGATGGCGCCGAACTGATTTCGCCGCAAGAACGGTGGCGGGTTCGTGGTGAAACGGTGGATGCCACACAAGGGGATGCCGTCGGGGTTGGCGATGCCTTTTTGGCAGCCCTAACCACCGCCTTGCTTCGGAAGGACACCCCAGAAACAGCACTCCAGTTCGCCAACCGATACGCCGCTAAGGTCGTTACATTCAAAGGCGCAATGCCTGTTTTTGACCCATAATCCAATCATTAGTACTGTTTTAACCCTCAAGTGCCCCGACATGCCCCCAATAGATGTAATGGAACCGGTAATTTTTCCGCCGGATTTGCAAGAACGCATCCAAACGTATTATTCCGACTTTTTTACTTCGTATCGAATCTTGTACCCCACTGTAGGACAAGAACGAATTGATGCCCTTTTGAAACGGGTTCAGGAAGCCTACGAACAACGTCCCGATGCACTTCGCCAGCAGGACCAACTACGGGTACAGCACCCAAATTGGTTTACCGAAAATGGCTTGATTGGGATGATGTTATATGTAGATCTGTTTGCCGGAGACCTTCAGGGCCTCGCAGAGCGGCTGGGTTATCTTGAAGAATTGGGCGTCACCTACCTCCATCTAATGCCCCTTCTAAAACCAAGAGAAGGAGCAAACGACGGAGGCTATGCCGTTGCCGACTACCGACAGGTTGATCCACGTCTGGGGAGCATGAAAGATCTTCGCCAACTCGCTGATAAACTCCGGAACCGAGGCATGGTTTTGGTCATAGATTTTGTCATGAACCATACGGCAAAAGAACATGAATGGGCACAACGAGCCATTTCGGGCGAAGCCTATTATCAAAATTTCTATCGTATGTTCTCGGACCGTAGGCAACCGGATGCCTACGAAAAAACACTTCCGGAAGTATTCCCCGATTTTGCACCCGGTAACTTTACATGGGAAGAACAACCCAGAAAATGGGTTTGGACCACCTTCAATGAATATCAATGGGACCTTAACTACGAAAATCCCGATGTTTTTGAAGCCATGTTGGACGAAATCTTCTTTCTCGTCAATCAAGGAGTGGACATATTGCGCTTGGATGCAGTGCCTTTTCTTTGGAAAAAAATGGGGACCAATTCCCAAAACCAACCCGAAGTCATACACTTACTGGCTGCTTTTAAGGCCCTTGTCCGCATGGCTGCTCCCGGCGTACTTTTTAAGTCCGAAGCAATTGTTGCACCGGAAGAAATCATCAAGTATTTGGGAAGCGAGGGGTTTGAAGGAAAGGCTTGCGAAATGGGGTATAATGCCACCTTGATGAACCACTTGTGGCACGCACTGGCATGTGAAAACACCCAATTATTGTACACGACCCTATCTGGCCTCCCGAACTTACCGGAAACAGCAACTTGGCTGAACTACATTCGCTGCCACGACGACATCGGCTGGGGGATCTCTGACGAAAATGCCGCCGCAGTCCACCAAAACGGACGCAATACCCGAAACTTCTGTACCGATTTTTATGCGGGAATGCTGCCTCATAGCTATGCAGAAGGCTATGCCTTTCAACGCGATCGGCATTCAGGAGAAGCACGTATTTCAGGAACAACTGCCGCACTTTCAGGTCTTCAAAAAGCACAAATTGAGGCTGATCCTAATAAAATAAGTGCTGCAATCCGACGAATCCGACTACTGAACGGCGTGACCTTTTTTATGAAAGGGATCCCTTTACTCTACTCTGGAGACGAAATAGGGCAGTTGAATGATTTCACGTATCTCACCGATCCGCTTAAGTCGTCCGATAACCGTTGGATTCACCGCCCACCAATGAACTGGACCAAAGCAGGGCTACGAAAACGACAGGGAACGGTTGAGGCTCGTCTCTTTAACATCCATCGCTCACTAATTGAAGCCCGGAAGGCCATTCCTGCGATAAATGGCCATACGCCGGAAAACTTAGTCTTTGTCCAAAATGACACCCTTTTTCTATGCGAGCGCCAAGACCACGGGAACAACCCATGTCTCTTGGTTGCCAATTTTAGCCAACACACCCAAATACTGCCCCTCAACCGGCTTCCGGAAATCTGGCGTGACGGCACTTGTACCGATGTGATCACCGGAACTGCTTTTCATTTTGGGGCTGGACACCTCGTTATTGGTCCGCATGATGTGTATTGGTTGCAAGCAGAATCCAACTTTGAGGCCGTAGATTATGTTAAAATGCCGATAGCAGTACATGTTGAGACGGCTTATGGCGAGGAGGTGATGATCGCAGGCTCAAACGGTGCGTTAGGAAATTGGGAACTTACACATGCAAAACGGTGTAACGCCCAGCATTACCCATGGTGGCATACCGAGATCAGTGTGCCTGTGGGAGAAGCCTTTTGTTTCCGATGGGTTAGGGTAAAAGATAACCAAATCATACAATGGGGGCCGGAATTATTTCATCGGTTGGCTGGATTTGTTGCCTAATTAACTTGGGTTACCACACCGTTTCCCCTATTTTTGGGAAATAATTGCCTTTAACAAAACCACTCATTTGTGAAGTCCGAATCTTCCGCATCCAATGAATTAGTTTGGGACCGCAGGGCGCGTTTTGCTCTCTGGCTTATGGAACACACCAAGGAGCCTGTTTTTATAACCGGACGCGCCGGAACCGGCAAATCTACCCTCCTCCAATATTTCCGCAAATCCACCGCCAAACGGATTGCCATTTTGGCACCGACAGGTCTTGCAGCAATTAATGTGAATGGGCAAACCATCCATTCGTTTTTTCGCCTTCCGTCTCGAATGATTACGGATGATGCCATCAAACGAATATGGGGAAATCAGGTTATCCGGAAAATTGACACCTTAGTCATTGATGAGGTCTCGATGGTTCGCGCCGATCTGATGGATGGTATCCACAAAGCGCTACAGATAAACCGAAAAAATGATTTACTCTTTGGAGGTGTACAAGTGGTGTTCTTTGGCGATTTATTCCAGTTGCCGCCGGTTGTAAGTCGTGCAGAAGAGTCTTTGATGCAGGCCCACTATAGTTCGCCATATTTCTTTAGTGCAAAAGTTTTTCAAGAGGTGAAACCGATTCAAATTGAACTCACGACGGTTCACCGCCAAAAAGAAGAGGCATTCTTGGAACTCTTAAATCAGGTTAGAGAAGACCGATTAAGCGAATGGGGGCTTGGACGGCTAAACGAGCGGGTGATTATTAAAAAACCACCAGATGATTATCTGGTTCTTACTACGGTAAATGATAAAGCAAGGCGGATCAATGAGGAGCGATTAAAGTCCCTTGGCGGCCCCCCTTTTACCTATGTAGCCCATACCGACGGAGATTTTAACGAACGCGATTTCCCAACAGAATCTGAATTAACCCTAAAAGTAGGGGCCAGAGTCATGTTTTTGAGAAACGATCCAGATGGGCTGTTTGTCAATGGAACACTTGGAACCGTAGAATATCTGCACGGGGAAATTATCCGTATCGAAACCGACGACGGCGACCAAGTCGAAGTAAGCCCAGAGAAGTGGGAAAATATGCGGTATTACTTCGATGCGGAAGAGAATAAGATCGTGTCCGAAACCGTCGGTACGTTTACACAATATCCCTTAAAATTGGCTTATGCCATTACAATCCACAAAAGTCAGGGACAAACATTTGACAAAGTAGCGATAGACTTAGACCGTGGTGCATTTACGCATGGTCAGACCTATGTGGCCTTAAGTCGCTGCCGCACCTTTGAAGGCATACTCCTAACAAGGCCCATTCGTTCGTCCGATGTCCTGTTTGACCCTATTGTGTATGAAGCCACCCATGCTTTTCAACCCGGTAATCAGATTTATCAGGACTACCTTGAGCGATTCAAAGAAGCAAAAAATCAACTTCTTCAAGGCAATTCTGCCTATCTGGTCTCGAATCGCCTACGGCTACCCCTCGCTACCGTCCAAAAAATGGCGTCAGAACTACCCACCTCTATATAAAAAAGCCCCCACACTTAAGCGGAGGCTTTCCTTTTGAGGCACAAGTTTTTATTTTACAAAAGCATGTGCAATTTCTGTCACAATCTTATCGTAGGGATTGCGTTGATTGGCAGGGTAAACGATTTCAAAGCTTTTTATGTAGTCATACGTCATTCCGGGAACCGTATTGGCTTTTACCAAAATCGTTTTGCGGTAAAAAATCCGCCCATCATCCTGATAACCGGAAACCACGATAAAATTCGGTTTTACCCGTTTTAAGGTTACCCTACGACCTTCGGATGCCATAAAAAGTTGTTCCTGCATCACCGTATCTGTGCGAATGACCACACTCCCCCAAGTTGTGTATTCTGCCAAACCATCTGCCGAGCGATAAGATTGCCCGTCTCCATTCGTCGGGGCAGGGTCGGCAATCATGGCAGCGGGGTATTTGATACTGTAGTTAAACCGGGCGTTGGAATACAACTTTGTTTGTTGGGCAGTGCTAACAGAGGCCCCAAAAGCAAAAAACACCAACAGGAAAAAAATTCTTCTTGTCAACATAGCGCTATTTCTGTTTAGGTTGAGGTGAAGGTAAATGGTTCAATAATATAGCAAGCAATCCGTGTGCCCGAAATAAAAAAAAACAAACTTATTTTGACAAATCAGCAAGATTTGATCATTCTGACGGCAATTCCAGCATGATAAATTCTGTTTTATCAAACACTTGTACACATTCGGTTAAATTCTCCGCTTTCACCATTAAATAATCGGTATTATACGTTGAAAAAGCCATAATACTGATCCCTGCTTTGGCCAAAGGAGACAAAACCACTGACAAAATTCCTGTTTCGTTAAACGCAAACGGACCCACAAATTCAAAAAGCCGCCAACCTCGTTCCAGCACTCCTCCACTAGGAACTTCTTCTTCGGCACAGATCAAAGACCATTCATCGGGGGTTATCGTTAGGGAAACCACACCTTTATTGTGCCAATGGACGGTATCGGGCCGCCAACTTGGCGGGAATTGGGCAACCACATAATTACTAGTAAGTAGCCTAAGTATAATTTGGGTACGGACTTCCATCAATTTTAAGATTTGGATTAATTATCTTTTAGATTGACGAGATCAA
This sequence comes from Bacteroidetes bacterium UBA2364, assembly GCA_002344075.1. Taxonomy (GTDB): domain Bacteria; phylum Bacteroidota; class Rhodothermia; order Rhodothermales; family UBA2364; genus UBA2364. The sequence continues at coordinate 54,937 of DDTM01000068.1, read as the reverse complement.
ATCCATCGCTGGGATTGATGGGATCTGCCAGGATAAGGGTTCGTACCTCTCCGGCAGCAAGCGTAATGGCTTTACTCGTAAAATTACGGTTTGGGTTTAGAATGGCAATTTGGTAATTTCCGGGATCGAAAGCGCGATAGGCCACCACCGATTTATACCCGACATTACCAGACCACTGCTGGACACTCTCAAAGTCAGCGCCAACGGGCGCTAAAAACACACTGTATTGCAGGGTTGTGGTCTTTGCACCCAATACAAAACGGACCAACGCCTTTCCACCGACAGGCGTTTGCGGGGTTTCGGTAATGGAAAGGAGTTCTGGCTGCGTGGTATTACCTAATAGCAGCCAAAACAACATTTCGTCTTTCACAAAGGTTTGTTGCTTTTCCAGAATGGGCGTTGCACTACCTTGTCGGTACATCCCAACTGTTTGGCGACTTCCGGCCTTCATTTGAAAAAAGGGTGCTCTGGCCTGATAATTCAGATTGGAGGCAACATCTGTCGTACCTGCTTTTACAGCCATGAGTGGTACATCCGAGAGACCATTATAAACACGAAGATTTGCATATTCTGTTTGCGTTGGGTCATCGCCATCACAACCCATAATAAAACTCAAAGAGGCGAATGCAAGCAAGAATGATAATGTACGCATGATAAATAAAGGTGTGTTATGAATGAGCAGTAATTTTTGCTTAAAGTAAATATACAGCGTTCCCAATCCCAAGCCCATAAATTAACCTATGTTGTATTTTTTAGCTATTCAACGGATTTTACGACTTGTTATATCGTTGATTGCCCGAACGGCATGGCTCTCGTTGCGCTTAAAATTTCATCCACCGAGTAAGCGCCGAAGAATTGCCTATGAGGAAATTTCTCACACGGCGCGTCGGTTATGCAACATTTTGAATATCGAAGTGCGGTTACAAAACCAACCGCCAGAGGCGGATCGTGGCTTGGTAGTAAGTAATCATTTGGGTTATATAGACATGCTTGTTTTGGCTTCGGTCTGGCCTGTTTGCTTCGTGGCCCGACATACGTTGGAAAGGGAATTTCTTTTTGGCTGGATTGCTGGTACATTCCAAACTATTTTTGTTAACCGCGAGCGTAAAACTGCCACCGAGAACTTTGTACGAGAAGTTAGGGGGAGGCTTAACGAAGGGTATCGTGTCTTGGTATTCCCCGAAGGCCGTGCCACTTTGGGTGATACGGTGTATCCCTTTAAAACGGGTGCCTTTGAAGCAGTTGCGCAAACAAGCTTACCGATCATCCCAATTTATATGGGCTTACACGAAATTGATGGTGTGAAGCCGTTTGGCCAAATCCGATGGAAAATCTGTTGGCACGCCCCTATGCCCATTTTTAGGCATATTTGGCGTTTGCTATCCATCCGAAAAACGGTCTTCGAAGTCACTTTTGCGGAATCTTTTTCTGCATACAACCATACCCGTAAAACCGCGTCGTTAGCAGCCCACCAGCAAATCTTAACGCAATTTGAAGCGCATCACCATATGTTAGAAGCACCAGAATGGGCCATCAACCGCACGGGCACACCGCCCATTAAACTAACTGATCTGCCGTAAATTGTGTCGGATCAAAAGTGGGCTTGGGGAAACGAGGCTTCATTTTTTCCAATATGTCACGCAATATTTGGCTGACCACAAACGTCCGGAACCACTTATTTTCCGCGGGGACCACATACCAAGGGGCTTGCTCAGTAGAGCATTTGAGAAGCGCTGTTTCGTAAGCAGCCATATATTGACTCCAAAGTTTACGCTCTTCCAAGTCCCCCGGATTAAATTTCCAATGTTTTTTAGGGTCTTCCAACCGCTCGTGAAATTGCGCCAACTGATATTCGGGGGATATGTGCAACATGATTTTCACGACTTTTGTACCATGTGCATGTAGTAATTGTTCAAACTGATTGATGTGTTCATACCGTTTTTTGAGTGATTTTTCGGAGACCCAACCATGGACCCGTACAATTAACACATCCTCATAATGTGAGCGGTTAAAAATCACAATATGCCCTTTTTGTGGTGTCTTTTGGTGAATACGCCACAAAAAGTCATGTGCTTTTTCCTCCTCGGTTGGGGCCTTAAAACCATGTACCAGCACGCCTTGTGGATTTAGACCAGCCGTAATTGCTTTGATGGTACTGTCTTTACCTGCTGCATCCATTGCCTGAATAACCAACAATACAGACTGTTTATCTTCGGCATAAAGACGGGTTTGAAGTTCATCTATGGCGGTTATATTTTGCTTTAGCCGCTCCAACGCTTTTTCTTTTTCGAAGCCAAGGGTTTCGGCGGGATTTCTTTTTCTTAGGGACAGTTTTTTGTCCGGTTCCACACGGAAAGGATCGTAAAAAGCCATTGGAATGGTGGTTACATTGGAAATATTGTATCTTGTCTATGTCGTTTCAAAGCTACAAAAAAAAACACATGATGCAAAGTTCATTTTTCCTCTTCGCTTTTGTATGGATGATATGGAGTGCTAAGCCGCCAGTAACTTCCGCAGAAACAAAAGAAGACTTTTCGGCACATTACCAGAAATATGGCGTCTCTGGTTCTTTTTTACTATACGATCTTAAAAACAACCAATTCGCCGTGTATAACAAAACCCAATGTGAAACGGGTTACCTTCCGGCTTCCACCTTTAAGATTCCCAATACCTTAATCGCACTTGAAAATGGTATCGTTCAAGACGAAAACACTATTTTTAAATGGGATGGGGTAAGGCGAAGCATCGAAAACTGGAATCAAGACACAACGTTACGGATGGCATTTCAGAACTCTACCGTGTGGTATTACCAAAAGATTGCACGGGAAGTGGGCTATGCCAAGATGAATCACTGGCTTCAAAAACTGAACTATGGCAACCGTTCGATGGATGGGAAATTAGATCGTTTCTGGTTAGATGGCAATATCCGCGTTTCTCAATACCAGCAAATTGATTTTATGAAGCGCCTACACCAAAATCGGTTACCTGTTTCGACGAAAAGTGCCGCGGTTCTGAAAAGCATCATGATTCGGAAGGACACCGCTGCATTCACTTATCGTGCTAAAACCGGATGGTCCGACCGGAATGGTAAGTCGCTGGGCTGGTTCGTGGGTTACATTACCAAAGGGGAGAATGCCTACTTTTTTGCCAACCGCGTGGACGGTACGCCGGAGAATCCTCTATTCGGTACTTCCCGAATCGAAATAGCAGAGTCCATCCTGCGGGAGAAAGGGATTTTGCCCTAAGTTGTTCCTCACTGTACGGGTGCTTTAGCTCCAATATAAGTTATCCTTCTGTTTCGTTCAGGATTTGAACAATTTTGCCATGCAATAACGGATTTGAAGCCACAACCGAATTCGCGCCAACAACCGATTTTCCTTGCCAGTTGGTTATTTTTCCACCTGCACCTTCGATAATAGGACGCAAAGGCGCTACATCCCAAGGATTCATAATGGGATCCACCATTACATCTGCCCTGCCAGTTGCAAGCATCAGATAGCCATAGGCATCTCCCCATGTGCGGAACTGTGCCACAGAGCGCATCAATTTATCGAACCCTGCCCCATTTTGGTGCTTTTCCACACGGGCTGTTGCATAGGTACATAGCATCAAGGCTTTAGACAAATCATCACTTGCACGCATATGAACGGGTTTGCCATTTAATTTGGTTACTTGCCCATCTCCAATCACCATTTCTTGCAAAATCGGTTGATGGATTACGCCCAAAACCGGTTGGCCTTCTTGCAATAATGCAATCAGGGTTCCAAAAAGAGGGATACCGGCCACAAACGAATGAGTCCCATCAATAGGATCCAATAACCAGACAAATTCGGCATGAGGATTTTCATTTCCAAGTTCTTCGCCGATGATACCATGCGAAGGAAATGCGATTCGAATCAGGTCCCGCATTCGGGATTCGGCCTCTCGGTCTGCCACAGTCACGGGCGAGTCATCCCGTTTACGATCAACAGAGACTCCTTTTCCATAATATGAGCGGATAATATCGCCGCTGCTGTGCGCCAACTTCGTGGCAAACTGATAATACGATGCGGGTAACATGGTCTTGTTAGGTTGGTGAAAAACAATTATAAATCCCAAGGCATTCCGGTATGACCTTTTTTCCGAATCTCCGCCCGGCGCATCAACTCTTCGTGAAAAGAGCAGGTATTTTCGCCGATTTTAGGCTTCTTCTGTAGGTATTGACCATTTTCATTCATTTCCCACGATAGTCGGTTATCGGCAAGGGCAATTTTAAGAATACGAATAAGGCGATCCCGTATTTCCTCGTCTTCGACCGGTGTGGCCACCTCTACACGGTCTTCCAGATTGCGCCGCTGCCAGTCTGCACTGCTGATTGTCAGATTGGGTACACCATTATTATGAAAGTAATATATTCGGCTGTGTTCCAAAAATCGCCCGATAATGCTAATGACCCTTATATTTTCACTAAAGCCCTTGAGCCCGGGGCGCAGGCGGCAATGCCCACGCACAATAAGTTCAATTTTAACCCCTGCTTTGGATGCTTCATATAGCTTATTAATCACCACAATGTCATCCAAGGCATTCATTTTCGCCATGATAAGACCGTTTTTATGCCTCTTATGGCTGAGCATTTCTGCTTCGATCAATTCGAGGAAACGTTTTCGGAGGTCTTTAGGGGCCACAATGAGTTTCTTATAATGCTGTTCAGGGGCAAACCCTGTTAAATAATGAAATAGGTTAACAGCATCTTTTCCAATCTCGCGGTCGGCCGTCAAAATCCCCACATCAGTATAGATTTTTGCGGTAGAAGGATTGTAGTTGCCCGTTCCTAAATGGCAATAGGTACGAAGACCTTTTTCTTCTTGTCGCAAGACCAGAATTACTTTTGCATGGGTTTTAAGCCCTACCAAACCATATGTGACATGGATTCCATGTCGCGACATCATGTTGGCCCATGCAATATTCCGTTCTTCATCTAAACTTGCCTTTACCTCGATCAGAACGGCCACTTCCTTTCCTTTTTCGGCGGCTTGCATTAATGCTTTTACAATGGGTGATTGCTCGGAAGTACGGTACAAGGTTTGTTTAATGGCCACCACCTGGGGGTCGGCGGCGGCTATTTCTATAAATTTTTGGGTACTCATCGCAAAGGACTCATATGGATGATGCAGCATGAGGTCCCTTTCCCGTATGATGCTGAAAATATCTCGGCCTTCTTCAGGATCTAAGTCCAAAAGACGAATCGGCGTTATGGAATTCCATGCATAGAACTGATGATCGGGCAAATTGAGTCCCGCAATCATAAAACAACGATTAAGTTCCATCATCCCCCGCACCTGATATACGTCTTCGTCGGTCAGGTCCAATTCCTCCTTCAACATCCCCAACACATGCGGCGGCATGGTATGATCTACCTCTAAACGAACAATTTTCGCAAATCGCCTTTTTCGTACCTCCTCCGAAACCATTTCCAATAAATCATCTGCCTCATCTTCGTTCAAAGACAAGTCTGCACTTCGGGTTACCCGGAACGCAGATACGGAGACCACCTCCATTCCCCGAAACGTTTCATCCAGATTATGGGCAATAACTTGTTCTACCGGCACATAACGTTGCCGTTTGCCCACTTTAACCCAAGGATGGCGCTGTGTAGGCACTTTTAAGCGGGCAAAGTGTTCGGTTCCCCGGATCGGATGACGAAGAACCACAGCCAACGACAAACTGAGGTTAGATAAAAAAGGGAAAGGATGCCCTGGATCTACGCCTAATGGGGTTAGAATTGGAAACAGATTGGCTTCAAAAAAAGCATGGGCTTCTTTTCTCTCGGTCGGCGTTAGGTCGGTATAACTACAGATATCCACCCTTGCTTTTTTTCGGAGTGTAGGTTTTAAGATTTTCTCCCAGGTGTCGTGTAAATACCGCGTCATTTCCTGAATTACAGGCCGAATCAGGGCTAATTGCTCCTCCGCAGTGCGACCGTCCGGCGTCCGAACCCCAACGTTTGCCGCCACCTGAGAATCCAATCCTCCAATTCGTTTTCGGAAGAATTCGTCTATATTGCTATGTGCAATGGCGAGAAACTTAATTCTTTCCAATAACGGCCAACGCTCATCTTTTGCCTGTGCCAGGACCCGCCAGTTAAAATCCAGCCAACTCAATTCTCGGTTAAAATACAACGTTTCATGTCCGATTTGGGCATTTACGGGGACCTTTCTTGCGCGAACCGCAACAGGTACACGAGCCACATCGCTGGCTGTTTTGCGTGCAGGCACAGGCTTCGGTAATGCAACAGGCAAATGTACTACTGCCAGACGATTTTGGTCTGCGCTGGAATTTACACGATCAACTTGGGCCTTATTTTCTTCAACAGAGGTGTTAGTGTTTGGAGATGATGCCATAGGAGTTTATAGATTAAACGCGAAGCAAACGGTTTCATTTTCAAGGATTCATTTGTAAAAACAAACGCTGTTCAATTTGTTTTTTAAGCACATGTAAGTCTCTGATTTGGGTCAGCAAACCCTCATCTTCCTGGCCTTGTTCTTGAGTCAGACGTAGTTCCTGATTTAATTGTTCAATAACCTGATCAATTCGATAACTTTTTAGACGGGTCATGGCATCTTCTGCCACTTTATACGGCTCCTTAAAGCCAGAGGCCGTTCCAAAATCGTCTGATATACCCCATTTTTTTGATACCGATGCGGTATTCATCAAAACCTCGGTGACCCATTCACGTATTTCCGCCCCAAAATCGCCCCGCACCATCTGGTTCAACCCTATTTGTCCGGTCTCCAAATTCGAGAGCAATAGATTCATAAATGTAGCCGACACACCCGGACTAAATTCTTGCAGGGTCATGTGTCCAAAGACAAAATAAATCATTTCAGGCCCTTCTGTTAGCATTAATCGCGCCAAAGTAGTTTCAGCGGCTTTTGGCTTATCGGAATCCAAAACGGTATGTGCTTTTTCTTTTGCACGAAACCTCTTCGTCACGACCGTTTCCGCTGTGCGTCCAGAAAGGCCAGTTGTGCCCACACCAATCGAACCCAAGACCCGCCGCAAGCTATTCTCCGGAATCGAAAGTATCTTAGATGCCTCTTGAAGGTATAAATCCTGCTTAATAGGATCCGGGATGCATGAAATGGTTTCTACAACCTCGTGTACAACTTGACTTTTCCCTTCGGGTGAGGCCCAGTGTCCATTTCTTTCGGCCCATGAATATTTAAACGTGATAAAATCTTGGCGGTGCTTTTGGATGTAGTTCAAAAAGGCTTCACCACCAAAGTGACGGACAAAAGAATCAGGATCGGATCCTTTTTCCAACTCTACCACTTGTGGAGAAAGTCCACCAGCAAACAAAAGGTTCACCCCCCGCATCATGGCATTGGCCCCAGCCGAGTCCGCATCATAGATCATGAGTACCTGTTTAGAATAACGTCCTAATAATTTAACCTGCTGCGCCGTAAGTGCGGTTCCACTACTGGCTACCACATGTGCAATTCCCGCCTGATAAAGTGAAATCACATCGGTATAACCTTCTACCAAAATGACCTCTTGCTGGGACCGGATGGCATTTTTGGCTTGTTGTAAGCCATATAAAACCTGGCTTTTTTGGTAAACTGCCGTTTCGGGGGAATTGATGTACTTGGGTTGGTCTTTGGCTTCGGTCAGGATACGTCCTCCAAAACCTATTACTTTACCCAAATGGGAGGTAATTGGAAACATCGCCCTGCCGCGAAAGCGATCATAATGCCTCCCCTGCTGGGAAAGCAAAATAAGCCCAGCTTCTTCAAGATGTTCCAATCGAATTTGGGCGGTTTTGGCAGCTTTTATGAGGTCATCCCAACCCTGCGGAGCATAACCCAAACCGAACTTTTTAATGGTATCATTGGCAAATCCCCTTTGCCGGAAATAGGTCAATCCGAACTTCTTCCCCTCCTCTGTTTTGGTAAGCTGCTCCCAATAAAACTTTGCTGCAAAGCGGAGGGCATAATATATGGGTTCTAAGCGATTTTCCGGTAAGGACTCATCTACGGTTTGTTCGGGCAGATGGATATGTGCACGGGCTGCAAGCTGTTTAATGCTGTCGTAAAAACCAAGGTGCTCATGATCCATGAGAAAATTAAACACATCCCCTCCTGCCCCGCACCCAAAACACTTATAAATCCCCAAAGTAGGGTTCACATTGAACGAAGGGGTTTTCTCATTGTGAAAAGGGCACAGCCCAATGAAATGCGATCCTCGCTTTTTCAGCGCTACAAATTCTGAAATAACCTCTACGATGTCGGTTGCGGTACGAACTTCTTCAATTTTATCATCCGAGATTCGCATGAGTACCGTCCCGAATAGGGCCTTTTACAGGGATTCTAAGGTTTTACAGGCCGCCCACATCCGTTCAATTTCTGCTTCAGAATGGGCCACTGGTGTTTCGTCTTCTTTACAGGAAATAAATGCTTTAGAGGTCTTTATGTTTCCCAAGAAATGGAACTCTTTACGGTTCTGAAACTGGCTTTCATAGATCAATACTTCCGGCGATGATATCAAGATACGTGTAAGGCGATTCATCCGGTTGGCTGCAATGGCCGATTTTAGAAACGGAAGGTCAATCTGTGTCGGGCCAAGGCGCAACTGAAAAGAAGTTCCAGACCGAATGATCACCTCGTCACCAAATGAGTCTTTCGCAACAACCGCATCTTTTGGGATCATGATCCGGAACGTCTTACCCCAAAGCATCAGGTTTTCCAATCGGTCATTGGTACAACCAGCAAAGAAGAAAATCAACAAAAGACCGCTCCCAACAAGGGCTGGGAAGGCACGAAAACCGATCATTTCCTACTGAATAATAGTATCCGGAACAATAAATGTATCCGGAAATTTGCGTCGTAGAAATGCCGCCGCCTGATCGGCCTCCTGCCGAGTCAGGTAATTTCCGATCCGCACCTTATATAATCCCTGCTGCTGTGGGACATAGATGGGCAAGTCTCCGCGTCCCATCACAGTAGGTGCACCTGTCTTGTTTGTTGCCCACCACTGAACGACTTCTCGGCGCTTAGAATCTGCACCATCGCGGGTTCCACTTGCATAGATCTGAACACGAAAACCGGCACGGGTAGTACCTGTGGGGTTGTTCCCGATAGGAGGTTGCGGGTCCGGGGGGGGGGTGATAATAGGAGGCTGGGTATCCTTACGCAACAAGGTATCCGGTACATCATGGACTAAGGTCACAGGCGTACTCGTACTGGCTGTACGCTCCGGATAAGCTACGGAGTCGAAGTTCTCGTAGTCCGACATTTTGCCAGAATAACCCTTATTATTATTCTGGGTTGGATCTTTTGGGCCTGTACAAGCCGAGATGCTCCAGACTAATGCGAGCAGCAGGATATATCGTAGTGGGGTTTTCATGAGAGTAATCACCGTTTTCATTTTTAGAGAAAGGGAAAATAATGGAGAATGTAGGCCTATGCAAAGAAGATCGTATCATTTTGCCGTAATTACTTTCAGGCAATTTTTAAAGATTTCGACCTCAACAACCATTGCTTCTAAAGACAACATTTCACCATCTGCATGAACAGGGAGCGGAATCTGGGAAGTAACCCGTGCATTTCGGGTACGTGTCATGTGAACTTCGGGGAGGTGGATGTGTTCCCCTGTCAAGGTTTTTGGTAGGACACGCAAAATACGTGGGATGGAGGCCTCTTCGAATATACACACTTCGAGGAAGCCATCGTCCAACAAGGCATGTGGAGTCAGTTTAAAACCACCTCCAGTACAAAAGCCATTCGCAAAGTCTACCAGAATAAAACGTCCTTCATAATAGAGGTGTTCATCCAACCAAATTTTGACAGAAGGAAAACGCCATTTGCGAAGGGTTCTTAAGACCGCCACCAAGTAGGGAAGGGTTTTCCCAGGAATCATTTTGAGTCTCGAAGCCAGATGTGCGGCTTGGGCTTCAAAACCGATTCCCGCCTGATTGATAAAATCCACCACTTTTTTTCCGACATTTTCCTGAATAGTCAGCCTGCCAAAATCTGCCATCACCGATACAGGCGTTTGAATTAGTGCCAAAATCGCTGGCTCCAGTTTTTTAGGCAGTTTCAACATTTTAGCGTAATCATTTCCGGTCCCAAGGGGCAACACCCCCAATGCAGCCTTACACCCGCCCTTGATCAACCCACAACCCACCTCATGTACTGTCCCATCTCCACCAATTGCAACCACCACATCGGCACTTTCGCCATAACGGAACGCAAGTTCTTCGGCATGTCCCGGACTAATGGTTTCTACAAATGTATATGACACCTCATGTTTCTGAAGTACCGATTCTATTCTTCGCCGTTGTTTGGCGGCATACCCATTTCCGGCTTTGGGATTCAGAATAAAGACATAATGCATGGACAAACTTGAAATGAATGCGCGAAAAACCTAAATTGTATTTCTTTATTGGAAGATAGCGCATCCCCCCATGCTTCCCAAGGTTTTTTATCTCCTTTATTTATCTTGTTTTTCACTTATGTTCTCGGCTTGCGAGTTTTTCTCGCCAAGTGCAGAAGCGCTGGGGGCTTGGGCTGGCCTTGATCAGTCTTCGCAAGAAGAGCCGACTTCCGAGGTTTACCGAAGGGTGGTTACCTTAGATCAGGGTATGACGGATTTAATGTATAGCGCTGGAGCGGGTGGGTATATTGTGGGCGTCTCCACTTTGGAAAAACACGGGATGTTCCCCGATTCGGTAGCCAAAATCCTTGTTTCTCCGCCAGACGTAGAACGCATTCGACAATTAGAGCCAGATTGGATAATCGGTACCCGCAATGCAAATTCGGAACACACTGCCGAAAAACTAAGTAAATTAGGATTTAATGTCCGTCTTTTTTCGTTTAAGAATTGGCACGATGTGACCAGAACCATTCAGGAATTAGGCACTTATTTTGGAACCGATTACCGCGCCAAAAATGCAACAGATACCCTAACGGCTCAATGGCGTTCCATACGGAACCTGATCAATATTGGCCGCCCAAGTGTATTATTTCTTACCGGCGAAAAATCCCTGGAAGGTTTTGGAACCGATACGCACCTGAACAAAATGATTGAGGATGCAGGCGGTTACAGCCTTACATCTAAGCTTGATGGCGGCAAACAAATCTTGAAATCCGACTTTATTGCCCACGCCCCCGCAGATTTTATCATCCTCACACCCGATGTTGCAGAATCGTTACGGGAACTAATCCAAAAACACCCCTACTTTGCCCAAACCCGCGCTTTTAAACGCAAGAAAATTTACCTTATCGCTTCTGAACTAACCCTATATCCCAGCCCACGCTACATAGAAGGTGCCAAAGAATTTGCCCAGATTTTCTTTACCGATCTTTTCACCCCCTTACAATAACTTTTGCCGTATTTACCGTATGACACCTTCAAACCGTCTTACAAGCCACCGAAATGCCGTTATCATTCTAAATCCACCATCCTAAAGTTGTTTTTGATTTAAAAAAATTCTTTACCCGACACGACAAACCAATTGATATGACTGCATTGGAAACCACCGCCGCTACCACCGAACACCCCGACATATTGAACGGAAGACGCATTTCCATGCAAGACATCCAGCGTCCTATCGAGGAGGATCTAAAGGTTTTTGACCAATATTTTAAAGAGGCTATGCGATCTTCCCATCGCTTGCTCAGCCTCATAACCCGTTATGTGTTAAAACAAAAAGGCAAACGCATCCGGCCTACCCTGGTTCTTTTAGCAGCACAAACAACTGGGGGCACAACTCCTACTACACACCGAACCGCAGCCCTTGTGGAGCTTCTCCACACGGCAACACTGGTTCATGACGATGTGGTGGATGAAGCCGACCGGAGACGTGGACTTTTTTCCATCAATGCCCTCTGGAAAAATAAAATTGCTGTCCTTTTCGGAGATTTTCTACTAAGTAAAGGCTTGTTGCTTTCATTAGACTTTAAAGACTATCGCCAGTTGCACCTGCTATCCGATGCCATCCGGCGTATGAGCGAGGGTGAACTCCTGCAATTTGAAAAAACCCGCCACTTAGACATAGACGAACCTACCTATTTCCAAATCATTTCGGACAAGACTGCTTCGCTAATTGCCGCCTGCTTGGCCTGTGGCGCCGCCAGCAGCACCCAAAACGAGGATGAAATACAGAAAATGAAAACAATCGGCGAAAAATTGGGCATGGCTTTCCAAATTCGGGATGACTTATTCGATTTTGGAACCGATGACGTGGGTAAGCCTTTAGGTATTGACCTTCAGGAGAAGAAAATGACCCTACCTCTGATTTATGCCCTCAGAAATGGCTCTTCTTCCGAACGGAGAAGCATTTTAAAATTAGTGAAACAGAAAAAAAAGACCCATAATGATATCGCTGTGATTCATGCCTTTGTCCATAAATACCAAGGAATTACCTATACTCATCAGGTGATGATGGCCTATGCTGAAGAAGCCCAAACACTGCTCCTGACCTTTCCGGCATCCCCTGCCCGCCAAGCCTTAATCGAATTGGTACATTATACTGTTTCGCGAAAAAAATAATGTAGAGCCCCCCCTACCACAACCAAGACACAAGCCTCGTTTGAGATACGAGGGATAACGCATACGAGACTATTATTCGTGTAACGGTTTGCAGCCACACACAGGCGGAGATTTAACAGCACTATACTTCAAATAAGTACAAAAATAAATAAAAAACGCTGCACTACAAATTAGCACTTGAGTCCCGTTTTTCTTCAAGCCAGTATTGCCTGCTGTTTTTATTTATTCGCTAAACCTCTTTTTGAGTAGTTCTGCCATTTGTTTTTCCAACGCCATTAGTTCTTGGTCTTTTTCGTTCAATGCTTTTCTCTGTGCTTCCAACTCTTTTTGATATTCCCGTTCTTTCTCCTGAAACATTGCATTTACAGTTCTCCAAGCCTCTTGCTCTATCTCTATTTGTTTTTTCTCTTCGGGGTCTGTGCCTACATAATGTAAAATGTCGGTTATAGTCTTTACTTCCTCTAAATCAGGGTTATGTGTATAATTTTTGGTAATTTCTTTCTCATCTGTAAAATTACTTTGTTCAAACACGCTCAACAATTTGTCCAAGCGAGTTTGGTAACGATCGGTGATACGTTCTACCTGTACCACAAAACTATCATGTGTCAATTTCTCTACAAAATCACTTTTTTGAAGCAAAGTAGTCTTGGTAATCAAATCTTTGTAGTTTCGTTCTACCTTGAGGCAACAGGTCTCTATTTCAGGCAATTTAAAACCTAAAATGTAGATAGTGGTAATGGGTAGAATTACATTTTCATTGTTAATTTAATCCTCTTTTTTGTATTGTTCTGCTAGATAGTTACGAAAACGCATTAAGTCAATAAGGTTTTTGGGTTTCTGAATTTCTATCAGCACTTTTTTATATTCACCTGCTTCTGTTTTGATAGTGGCAATAAAATCAAGGCGGAACACAGCCAAACCTGCCAGTTCATTGGTATAGGTAAATTCTTGTGGTTTTACTTCTACATTTTCAATGGCCTGCTCCAAAAGTGTTCCAATGAAAAATCTGGCAACTTTTTCGTTTTCCATCAGACGCTTAAAAACCACGTCATACATAGGGTTGGCGATAATCATTTCTATTCTGGGCTTAATGTACAATTATTAAAATGGCAGACAACATGTGGTTATACGCAAAAAGTTTCGCATTTTTTGTTTGACAACCTCTTTGACCTATCCAAAGGGATTTTCACCGTTTGGATAGTGCGGTTACCTACGTGCGTATAACGTTATATCATTTTAGCACCATTCGGTACTAAAAAGTTGTGATCCAATACGAGCGATGGGATTTTCCAACCAGACAGGGATTTAAGTTTTTCAAGATTTTCTTTCTTAGTTGGGACAAGCCATCTTTTTTATTTTCATCCAAAACGCTTTTACCAGTCCTTAAAGCTTTGGCATCGCACAATGGTCCATCTTGGCATCACGTTAAGTTTAGAAAAACTTGCACAGCTACGCTTTATGCCTTAGAAAAACTGATACGAGCAAGGATAAGACGCTGGGGCACTTCAAAGAATAATCTTCCTTGAAAACAAATAGACCTCATCATTTAATCAAGTGCATACTTATTTTTAAGCGAGATTACAAAGGTTTTATTGTCTTTTATACAAGTTGAAAGGGGTGCATTTCAAAACTTTCGCAAGGATTCTATTATGATGTCGCTCCTACGGAGTTTTTCTCGACAATAGGCAAAGATGTCACCGAATCTTAAGGTGCGTCGCATATCTGATTGGCATTTTTGAAATGCGCTCCATTGCATGTTGTCCACCTTTGATGTCCCCACTTTTTCCGAAACCCTTCATCTGTGACTTGGTATATTCCAGAAAAGCATCACGATCCCCTGAATTAACGATAGAAAATGGCTTTATTACATTTATTAGGAACAGGTGCCGGATATACCGACTCTTGGCGTACCACTACCATGCTTGCCTTTCAGGATGAACGTTCAGTGGTTGCTGTGGACTGTGGTGGCGATTTAATGCAACGACTCCAATCAGCCAATTGCCCTTTGGAAAACGTGAACGCATTGTTTATCACCCACGAACACCCAGATCATTGTGGCGGCTTTCCCTTATTCATGGAAAAGCGCTGGCTTGCTGGTGTAAATACCCCGCTTCACGTGTATGGCCCAGAGGCAGGACTCGATCAGGCCCGCAAAGCTTTTGAAGTGTTTGGTCTGCCTAACTGGAAGGGGATGGCAGGAGTGGTATGGCATCCCTTGCCCTTAGAGGAACATTTTCTTGCCTATGAAGATGACATTTGGCATATTGTCACCAGCCCTACTTTTCATCCGGTTCCTACTGTAGGCATGCGCGTTGTCCATAAGCCAAGTGGATTTGTGACCGCCTATTCCTGCGACACCTCTCCGTGCGAGGCCGTGCAAAAATTGGCAACTTCGGCAGATATCCTAGTACACGAAGCCAATCTCCTTGAGGGTACTTTGCCGAATGTTCATTCCAGCATCTCTGAAGCCACCACCATTGCCCTTGCTGCAAATGCCAAACGTTTGCTCCTGATCCATGTGCCCAGAGGTATTTCGGAAGTTCATTTGGTACAAGACCGTTTACGCTTTTCGCAAATTGAGATTGGTGAGGAATTGGGCGCCTATCCTATTGGCTGAATAAAAATAATGCGCTATTGCATCCAATCGCCCTAAAGTTCGTCTGTGCGGTTGAATGTTTGTTATAACCCCAATTTAATGGAACCCACACCCTTTGCCCCGCAGCCCTCGGATGAAGAAAAGCGGCGTCAACTTATTTACATGAAACGTATTGCCACCGGGCTTTTAGGCGT
Organism: Bacteroidetes bacterium UBA2364; assembly: GCA_002344075.1. Classification (GTDB taxonomy): domain Bacteria; phylum Bacteroidota; class Rhodothermia; order Rhodothermales; family UBA2364; genus UBA2364. The sequence goes on along the minus strand of DDTM01000068.1, from coordinate 39,619 downwards.
GTCGGCAGTCGTTTTCCTGATCGCCCATCAACAAAGCGGTTTTGGGTGGGGATTGGTTCGTGCCATTTCCGAAGCTTCGATGGTAGGTGGCCTGGCAGACTGGTTTGCAGTTACGGCGCTCTTCCGTCATCCTATGGGTATTCCCATTCCACATACTGCCATCATTTCCAAAAATAAAGACCGGATTGGTGCTGCACTGGGGAACTTTGTTTATAAACATTTTCTGACACCGGAACTCATTAAAACCAAGCTCACAAACCTTAACCTTGGCGAGAGAATTGGAGAATGGTTGGCAAATCCCGAAAAAACGAGAAGTGTACTGGAGGCCCTTACGACTGGAGTTACCAACCTCCTTGACAGACTAAACGACGATGACATCCGCGCATTTATCCGGCAAAATATCTCGGACGAGCTGCTTAAGACCGATCTTGCGCCACGGTTGGGGCGTATGATAGACGGCTTGATGGACTCCGACCGCTTCCGAGATCTTTTAGACTTTCTTCTATTGAATACTGCACAAGGCTTAGACCGGAACAAAGAAAAAATAGAACAATGGATGGACGACAACCTGAATTGGGTTCAGCGTACATTTCTCAAGCAAGTGGTACGACGTACACCCGGCGAATTGCTACACATATTAGATGACCAGGAGCACCGCTTTCGGAAATTGGTTTATGCAGGCGTACAGGATATGGCTGATAACTTGCAAGAAAATCCCGAATGGCACTTAAAACTGACCGACATTAAACAACAAATCTTGCAACGCGAGGAAGTAAGGGCATACCTGGGCGATATCTGGACCACACTAAAAATCCGCATCCAAACAGATTTAAAAAAAGACGATTCCCAGATCAAGTTTCGGTTACAGCAAGGTGCAGCCAGTCTGGGAGAGGCCATGTTGCGAGACGAGGCCGTCCGAAATGCCATTAACCGAAATGTAGAGCAAATCATCACCGAGATCGTCACAACACGTGGTTCTGAAGTAGCCATTTTCATCAGCGATACCGTCCGCAAATGGGATGCCCAAACGATGGTGGATCGGGTGGAGATTAATATCGGACGGGATTTACAGTTCGTTCGGATCAACGGCACGATCGTGGGGGGGCTGGTCGGCGCTTTGCTTTTCCTCATTACACGATTATTTTGATCACTAGTATCATCCAGATTGGATTACCGCTGAATGCTCCATTTGATGGTCCTTGTTGTGCCATTGCTGGACACACGGATCAGGTATAGTCCAGCAGGCAGGGCATTGGGTTTAAGTGCAAAAACCAGCACTTCCGAGACATTCTCAGTTTGTACAATGCGATGCACCTCGCGACCTAACAAGTCATATACGCTCGCCTTCAGCAAGCCAGGCTCAAGACCTGAAAGACGTAATTGTGCCGTTTCGCGGGATGGATTCGGGTAAAGTGCAAGCGATAGGTGTTGTTGCAAGACCTCCGTTTCGTTTGCTACACTGGTCCGTTCAAAACGGGCCTCCAATCCCGATTCCCCCACAAGTGTGAGCGTTAAGGTATCCGAAGGAGACTGTACCATGCCAGACCATCCGACAAAGGTGAATCCCACATCAGGAATGGCCTTTAAGCGCAAGGGGACATTCTTAAAAAAAAGCAACCGATGGTTCCCATCTGGCATTTTTACGCCTTGGATGGTAACCGTTCCCCCTACCGTTTCCGCAGTGGATGATTTAACGGACAGGTTTAGCCCTGCACTTCCCGAAAGACCAAATTTGGACTGATAAAACGTCCGAATGGCGTCTGGTCTCCGCCGTCCGAAGTCACGCATCACCTCGATGGCATCATCCCAAGTTTTGTAAAAAGAAAGGCTACGTTCCCAACGGGTTTTGTGTCGTACAATTTCCGGTAAAAGTAGGTTTTTAATGCTATCAATGGTGCGTAGCACGTGATCTGGTGCAAACGTGGTATTCAGATGTGCCGCCATTCGTTGAATAAAATCCTCCTTAAATTTCTTATTTTCCAACAACTTACGGAGGATAAAAGTAGACCATGGCGGGTTATATTCTGCCGCACTTGCAGGATCGGTCGCCCAAGCCAAGGTATTGCTATTTACCATGCCATTGCTGTTCCCTCCAAAACCAAAATCGAGGTCATAAATGAACCAACGCCACCTCCCACTGGCGGTTGTAGGTCTCCAATAAGAAAGATTATGCCCTGGCCAGTCTCCATTGGCCACAAATATCTCTGAAGTAGTATAATCCAGATAATTTTCCAATTCAATTTGCGTACCCACATATGCTAAAGAAGTTGCAAGTTGCAAATCGTTCTGTGCAAGCCAGTCGGTTAACGCTTTAAAATGGGCTGCACTTCCATTTTTCACCACTCCATTGCCTTCAATGACATCCAACTGATCCGGTTCAACCCCGTGATGAGCTTCCAAGTAGGCTTCATTTTGTTTTTCGCGCAGGTTATGTATTCCCCAGAACGCTCCGTTTAGAAAGACCAATGCAGGACGATAAGCCATGATGTCCAAATTCGTATTTTCGCCTATGAGGGTATGCATTAATTCATCGCGGAACATGGTTCGCCACCAATCTTGTCCACCACTTCTAAGCAAAAGGTTGTTATAGTCTTTAAATGGCAGTTGTGGGAAGATTGGGTACTTCATCCGCGAAGGCCCATACATACTGCGGGCATATAAGGCCAAACCTTTTTGTGGATAAATGCGGGAGCATCCACCATATATTTGGATCCCCATGTTTTGCGTAAATCCAATGCGGCCATCTGGCTCGAAAAAAGAAACATGCACAGGACGTTCCCAATCTTGGTTCCAGTTTACAGGTTTAGAAGAGCAATTTCCGGTTTTCCCATTGGTACCTTCGACATAAATACCAACTTGGTCATCAAAAAAGTTCTTTGGATCGGTGACAATCGAAACAATGGGAAGGGTGGATTTTTCCCCAATGAGGTACGAATGGGTAACGGGATCGCTTTCCTGATAGTCTGGATGGAATACCACAGCACGCAAAACAGTTGTGCTTTCAAAAGTTAGGGGCAAAGTATAGAGGGTGGAAAGGGAATTGGGGAGCGTACCATTGGTGGTATAGCGAATAACCGAATTTGGCAAAGATGTTTGTAACTGAACAAGTTGAGGTGTCTCATAAATGCCACCTTGAAGACTAACAGCGGGCTGAGGTGCTTTTCCAAGAATGCCTTTTCCGGGATTTTGGGCTGCGGGGCTTGGAGGACTCAAGAACGACCATGATCCGGAACCATCCGGTGAGCGACCCCATGCAACGTCCGGTGATTGAGCTGGAAACGCTACCGAATCCGCCAAGACCCCTTGTGCTGTATAAAGCCCCAAATATTCGCCTTCCGCCGATAACTTAAAATTGGTATGTAATCCGGTATTTCGGTCGTCTGCCCAGAGAAGCACATATCCATTCGAGGGAATAAACGTATTGGATGGAATAATCCATTTTCTGGCCATTTTCCGGTCATCGGTCAAGGAATATCCCCCAATATTTATCGGAAAAGAATTGAGGTTACGCAATTCCACCCAGTCTGCTTTGGTCCCAAAATCTGGATCCGAAGTTCCTTGAACATTCGCAGCGACCAATTCGTTAAGGACTACCTGTGCGTTAATATTGGGGATCCATCCCAAAAAAATCAGCCCCCAACACAGTCTTTTAACAACGCGAGCAAATGGTTTTTTACGGTATTTTGGAATTGGGGAAGCATTTTTATGCACCATGTTTTAAGTCTCATTTTTTACAACAACGAATTACCATTCCATCTCCTTTTCGGGTGGATATTTTTTCCGATACACCAATTTTTCCCTTAGCTTTTCCAAAATAAGTTCAGCAAGTAATACTGGAATTTCGTCTATCGCGGCAAAGGTAAGGATGCGCTTGACTTCAGATTCTCGTACATCTATACGATAAAGAATACCCAACAATTCTTCTCGCCGGTGTGTGAGCAACCAAGAAATACGGACAGCCAATGTATTACGAAGCGTTTCGACATCCCAATTATTTTCTGCAACCTCCAAACCAAATGGCCTTGCTGCCATCCGGGCCAAATCCGACGATTCTTCCTTCACAGGCTCCTCCGGGCTTTTTGTCCTAAGAGATGTTCCAAGGCTTGCTTCAGGTTAGGGAATGCAAACTCAAAACTTTGGTATCGTAATCGTTTGGGTTCAATATTTTGGCTTTGCAGAATGGTTTCTTCGCCCATTTCCCCAAATAAGAAGCGGATTATTTTTTCCGGAACCGTAAAAAAGGCCGGACGACGCAACACTTTACCAAGTATGCGGGAGAATTCGGCATTTGTCACGGGGTTTGGTGACACGACATTCACAGGCCCTGTCACCGTATTTTGATATAAAACATGATAAATGGCCGAAAGCGCGTCATCAATGGCAATCCAACTCATGTATTGATTTCCAGACCCAACAGGACCACCCACACCCCATTTAAACGGTAATAATAATTTTCTCAGCGCCCCCCCTTTCATAGAAAGCACCACGCCAAACCGAGTATATACCAGCCGGATTCCTGCTTTTTTAATGGGTTCCGCAGCGGCCTCCCATTCTTTAACCACTTCTGCCAGAAAGCCCGCACCTTGACGGGTCTGCTCTGTGGCAGGACGCTGATGAACTTCGCCGTACAGACCAATTGCTGATGCGGATATAAATACCTCCGGCTTCTTTTTTAGTTTTACTACTGTTTGTGCCAACATTGCCGTCAAACCTTGACGACTTTTTAGGATGCGTTCTTTCCGTTTTGCAGACCAACGTTTACCCACATTTTCTCCCGCAAGATGAATTACGGCATCAATGCCTTCCACTTGAAACTCATTGATAAAGTGGGTTTCAGGATTGACGAAGACCTCATTATTCTTTTGAGAGGGATAACGTACTAAACGCAAGACCTCGTGACCGGCGCCGGATAAAAAACCAACCAACGCCTCGCCTATAAGGCCATTGCTCCCGCTGACCAAAATACGTTTAGGAGGAATAGGATAGCGCTTGAATACCCCAAGATCATGCGCAAGAATTCGATGTCGGTATGCAAACGCACGTTCCAAGGTTTTCATGACCCCTTTTAGAAACAGCCGATGTGATATCTCGGAAAACGGTAATTTGAATTGGATTTCATCTTCTAAAAAACAAGCGCCTTCACCTGCTTCGGTCACTTTATGGAGGTGTTTCCAATAGGCAAAAGGTCCTTTGCGTTGGATATCAGCAAACGAAACACCTTCTTTATAGTCCACATGTTCCGCCACCCATTTTCGGCGAAAGGGTGTTCCCGGTATGCCCATTTTAATGACCGTTTTTTGCCCATCCCGAATACCGCCATGAGCTATCACCCGTGCATGTTGCCACGGTGGAATCATGCGACCAAGCGCACCTTCGGTCTTGTGCCAGTCGAACAGCACTTTTGCCGGAACCTCGAAGCGGGACTTGTATCGGAAGATGGCTGTTTCCACGGGCATTATGGTTTGACTAGTAAAATACGCTCCATAGCCGCGAGTCTTTGCAGAAGAGGCGGATGCGAATGGTTCAAAAATACAAAAAGTGGATGGGGATTTAGGTTTGTAAGGTGTTTTACAGACATTTTTTTCAAGGCTTCTCCCAATGCTTCCGGCTCTGGGGCCGTTTCTAAGGCATAAGCATCGGCTTCAAATTCATGCTTTCGGGAGAAATAATTACTCAACATACCCAATAAAAACTCAATTGGCGAAAAAAGTAAGCCAAAAAACACCAATCCCGCATATACACTTTGTTGCTCCAACCCAAAAGCCGCATACAACCCCGGTAATTTTATACAAAGCGACAATACAAACAGATACGCCCCCGTCTGCAAGATACCAGTTATCATCCCTTTCAGCAAGTGACGATGCTTATAATGCCCCACTTCATGAGCCACAATCGCGGTAAGTTCAGGGATTGTGTGATCAGCAATCAAGGTATCAAATAATGCGATACGGCGGTTTTTTCCAAATCCGGTAAAGAACGCATTGGCTTTTGAAGACCGTCGAGAGCCATCCATCACTAAGATATTGGTGAGCGGGAACGAAACGTTGTGGGCATATGATAAAACCGCTTGCCGAAGCGGGTCATTGGCTTGTAATGGCTTAAAGGTATTAAAAAAGGGCATAATCCATGTTGGTGCAATGTATTGCAAGGCCAAAGAAATGAGGGTAATGGCCCCCCATACGTAAAGCCATGCAGACTCGCCCATTTTACCTAAAAGCCAGAGTACCAACACAAGAACAGGAACGCCAATCAATAACCCCAATACAAGTGCCTTAATCCGGTCCATCCAAAACGTTTTAGGTGTAGTCTTATTGAAACCAAAACGCTCTTCTATAACAAATGTGTGATACCAACCAAAGGGTAAACCCATCACCCCATTTAACAAAACCAGTCCGCCTACAAACAACAATCCGGTAGCAATTTCACCCCATCCAAAACTGCGGGCCACCACATCTAACCATCCAAACCCGCCTAAAAACCAAAAAAGCAATAAGGCCACAAGATCCAATACACGCTTGAACATGCCAAATCGGGTATTGGATTTTAGATAGGTTTGTGCTTTTTCATAGGCTTCTTCATCATACAAATGCACCAATGCAGGAGGTAACACCGTATCTGCAGCACGCATATTAAGCCACTCTGCCAAGGTATCAATAACATGGGCGATCAATACGGCCACAAGAATAAACCAACCAATTGCATTCATAAAACTATTTTTAAAAGTCAGCTTAGGGAATTGGCCTTCATTGATGCGAAAATTGGGCCAATCGTCATACTTGAACAATCCGACACGGTTTCATGAAAGGGTTTTCATTGCATGCGGTTTGTCGTATATTTCATCAACCTAACCCTACGCCCATGACATCCCTCATACGCATCCGCTACATTGATGGCAGAAGGCTCCGGCGATGTACCCTTGCCGCCGCACGTTGGCTAATTGGCCAGCAACAATCCTTGAACGATATCAATGTATTTCCCGTGCCAGACGGTGATACAGGTACCAATATGGCCTTTACCATGCGGGGGGTATTCGACAGGCTTTCTTCGCTCCGTAGTCATACCGTATCAGAAATAAGTGAAGGCATTGCTGATGCAGCACTTTTGGGGGCACGTGGCAACTCTGGCGCCATTCTTGCACAATTTTTTCAAGGGCTTGCCCATGAACTACAAGGCAAATTACACACAACCACCGAGGAATTTGCCCATGCAGTAGCACAAGGCTCGGCTTGGGCACGAGAAGCCGTTTCTGAACCAAAAGAAGGAACAATATTGACTGTCATTCAGGACTGGTCAACCTATATCCTGCATCATGCACCTACAAAAAAAGATTTCCTCGACCTTTTTGAGCATGGAGTGGAGCGGGCGCGAGAATCGCTGAAGCGTACACCTGAACAATTAGCGGAACTCAAAAAAGCAGGCGTGGTGGATGCAGGCGCCCAAGGCTTCGTCTATTTATTGGAAGGTGCGCTTGAGTATATAAAAAATGGCCGCATTGATCGCGAGTTGGAGCTTGCCGAACAAGACGACCTGCCAGCAGAAGCCCATATTGAGCATGATTCGCACGACATCACCTTTAGATATTGTACCGAGTGCATGATACATGGGGAACGTCTGGAAACCATGCAAATCCGCCAACTTCTGGCCGAAATGGGAGATTCTCTGGTGATTGCAGGCAGTTCACAAAAAATGCGCATTCATATTCATACCGATACCCCCATTCGCATATTTGAGGCATTAGAAACCATAGGAACCGTGTCTCAGCAAAAAGCGGATGATATGCGCGTACAAGCGCGAGATGCTTTTGGGCAAGAGACCGCTGCATTGGCCCTTGTGGTGGATAGTGCTTGCGATTTGCCGCCCGAACTCATGGAGCAATACAATATTCATGTGGTTCCGGTACGGCTTAGTTTTGGCGACAAAGAATACATAGATCGCGTTACCATAGACGCAGAAACCTTCTTCCGGAAATTACAAACCGACCCCAATCACCCTCGAACATCTCAACCCTCCCCTGCCGATTTTGATCGGGTTTATGCCCATGTAATGTCGCACTATGAAGCTGCTATTTCGCTTCATATTCCTGAAATGTATAGCGGAACCATCCAGTCTGCCCGACGTGCAGCGCATCGCTTTGGAGATCGGATAGAGATCGTAGATGCAGAAGCCGTTTCCATTGCTACAGGCCTGCTTGCCTTGAATACCGTCCGAAGAATTAGGCGCGGAGTGTCGCGAAAAGAAGTGATTGATGCTTTAAAAGCAGATGTAAAACGTTTGGAAGTATATGTCGCCCTGCCCACTGTCGAGTTTTTAATTAAAGGAGGACGTGTCAGCTATTTAAAAGGGTTGATGGGTAGGTTCCTCAACATCCGACCTGTGATTAATTTTGGTGAAAAAGGGAAGATTGAGGCAGTTGGTAGGGCTATTGGTACACAAGATGTGTATCTTCAATTGCTAAAGATAATCGAAAAACGAGTTGGCACTCAAAAAGGGCTGATGATGTCTGTGGGCCATGCTGCCGCACCCGAAAAATGCAACGAAGTCATCCAATGGCTGCGTAGTCGGTATGAACCAACTGAGTGTTTCAGCGTTCCATTGTCTCCTGCGCTTTCGATTCACGGCGGACCAGGACTGATTGGCATCGCCTTTCTCCCACCCGCATAATTCATTCACCAACCAAAATTATATGTTATCCTTAGTCATCATTCTTTCCCTTAGCTATCTAGTAGGTTCCATTCCCACAAGTATTGTCATTAGCAAATTATTAAAAGGTATAGACATCCGCGAGCATGGCAGTGGGAATGCTGGCGGAACAAATACGTATCGAATTTTGGGGCGGAATGCCGCACTTATTGTGGTTGTAGTTGATGTAATGAAAGGACTCGTTGCCGCCTTGTTTATTTCTCAAATTCGGATAGGCGGAGAAGCATTACCCATTTCGGAGAAATATCATGCCGTCATGTATATGGCGGGGTTGGCTGCTGTAATTGGTCATATCTGGACGATTTTTGCTGGTTTTCGTGGTGGAAAAGGCGTTGCAACAGGGATGGGAATGGTACTGGGTACGTTACCCGGAGGCATCTTGATCGGTTTACCAGTATTTATCCTGATTGTTTCGATCACAGGTTATGTTTCGCTAAGTTCTATTTTGTCTGCACTGGCCATCCCTTTTGCATTTGTGATTATGGATGAAACAGGGCTGTATAATTTTTCTCCGGTTGCCATTTGGTTTACCATCGGCCTTTCTGCATTGATTGTCTTTGCTCATCGCGCCAATATTAAAAGGCTAATGGCTGGTTCAGAGAACAGTTTTAAAAAGAAGAACTAACCACATTAGTTGGTTTTATAACAGAAAGGGGGCACGATTGTTGCCCTTTTTTGTTTATGAAGACCCACCCGAAGGTACTGCCTAAGACTACAATATATAAAGCGTATATCGCCATATGCCACCAATGAACACACCCCAAATAATTCCAATCTTTCCATTACCAATGGTCTTGTTTCCAACCGAGCAACTCCCTTTGCATATTTTTGAACCCAAGTATAAAGATATGATACATCATTGCCTGACTACACAATCTCCTTTCGGGATGGTATTAACCTATAACAATGGGATTACCCAAACAGGTTGTAGCGCTATTATCGTCCGTAAGATCAAAGAATATGAAGACGGGAAAAGAGATATTTTGGTGCGGGGTCAGGAACGGTTCCAAATCAACAAGATCCAACAAGAATTTGCATACTTTACGGCTGATGTAACGTGGTTAGTAGATAAAGAGGCAACAATTCCACAATCATTAAAATTGCGCTTTCTGGCCCTATACACAAAATGGATGGAGGCCCTACACCAAAAACAACACCTGCTCTTAAATCCAGAAGAAGACCGACTTTCATTTGTGGTGGGTCGTAATCTCCCGCTAAAGCCAGAGCAAAAACAAATTTTACTCCAAATTGGCTCGGAAGTAGAACGACTAAGCTTTTTATCAGATTATCTTACAAAATACATCCCCGAAGCCTCCGAAATGGCTGAAACCAAACGACTTATTCAGTCCGACGGGCATTTCGAAAACATTTTTCCAGATTTAGACCATAACCAAGACAACTTAGACTAATGCCACAAATTGCTGGATACGAACTATACACCATCGAAAGCGGTCGCTTTGGCTTAGATGGCGGCGCTATGTTTGGGATTATCCCCAAGCCCATGTGGGAAAAATATCTTCAGGCGGATGCACGCAACCGCATTCCAATGAACATGCGTTGCTTGCTCTTGGTCGGAAACAACCGCGTCATTTTGATAGACAATGGCCTTGGAGATAAATTCAATGCAAAATTTAGCGACATTTATGCTGTAGATACCGAAATGTTCAACCTCCGGCGCTCGCTGAAGAACCATGATATACAGCCGGAAGATGTGACCGACGTCATTCTTTCTCATTTACATTTCGACCACGCAGGCGGTAGTACCACAAGAAAAGACGGCAAATTGGTGACAACCTTCCCCAATGCGGTATATCATGTCCAAGCCACACATTGGGATTGGGCGACCCAAAAACCGAATATCCGCGAACGAAATTCATTTTTACATGAAAACTTAGCACCCCTTGCCGATTCTGGACAACTACAATTTCAACCTGGCTCCGGCACTTTGTTTGAAGGGATCGAAACACTGGTTATACATGGCCACACGCCCGGTCAACAAATGATCAAGGTTTCGGATCAATCCCAAACTTTAGTTTTTACGGCAGACTTAATCCCTACAGTGGCGCACGTACCTTCTATATGGGTGATGGGATACGACCTCGAGCCATTGGTAACCATCGCTGAAAAAGACCTGTTTCTAAAACAAGCAGCCGAACAAAATTGGAAAATAATGTATGACCATGATCCACTCTCCGAAATATCAGATATTGTATGGACGGAGCGCGGGCCAATTGGCATACATCCTCGCCCCCTATACGATCTATAGAAGGCAACCACCAGATGCAGCCCCACGACCTAACTTAAACACCATTTCTTCACATATAACATTATTGATTACAGGCCCCTTTTAGTCATTTAGAGGAACTATTTAAACCCTCTAAATGACTATTTTTAAACCATTTACAGATTAAATTACAATTTCACGGGAACCAAATCATCAATATTCTGATTTAATCATCAAATTTCGTCACGCCATACGTTTGCAACCAAAGTTACTATTGCCTTTCTGATACCATCTTTATTTACGAACCCAGATTAAAAACCCGATCGGGACAAGGTGTTCGGATTTATCCGCAAACGTAATCGTAACTTTCATGCTAAGTCGTTTTTTTTCTCTTTTTGGATTGCAGCTTGTTGCAGCACTTGCCAGTGCATTGTATGGCCAACAGGTTCACATTGAACGCCTGTCTCAAGATGAAAATAAAGCCATCTTTAGGGTTCATGCCACTTGGAAAAACGGGATAAACCCAGAAAACCTGAAGGCAAAAACGGCAGAACAAGTCCTTCTCGCACTTACAGAAGGCTGGACCATTGTTTCTGAACAAATTTTCTTGCCCACACACTCTCGCCCCACATTAGAGGTTTCTGGAACGCGCTATGAAACCCTATCAGTGCAAGATATTGCAAACCAATCCTTATTTGAAGGCTATACCAACGGTTTGGCCAACATTGGGCAACTGGGAATCGAACGAAAAAAACCTGCGGTCACCCTCTCTGCCAACCTTCTTTCCTACGACAAGGAACAACGGCTTCTATATCGCTACACCGAATACCTTATCACAGTGCGCTTCGGCAAAAATGATGCCTTATCCAAAAATAAAGCCTGCAGCAATGCCCACATGTCAACGGCCAAAAGTGCGCTTGCACAAGGGCGCTGGTTTCGCTTTTCCGTCACCGAAGAAGGGCTTTATAAAATTGATGCCGCCTATTTACAAGGCTTGGGCGTAACAGGAACCATAGACTGGGCCAAAGTGCAGGTATATGGCAACGGAGGTAAAATGTTACCAGCCATAAATTGCGACCCACGACCTGGAGACCTTTCACCTGTTTCCGTTTCCGTTCTTTCGGATGGTGTTGTCTTTTATGGAAATGGCCCCAAAGGATGGCTTTATAATACCGATCAAAACTTATGGGAGCATTTTTTACATGATTTTAGCAATGAAAACATTTATTTCATCCGTGTGGATGAGACCACTCCCAATCTTGTAAAGACAGCCACTGCACCCACTCAAAACAATCCGGTTACCTTCACCCAAACGACTGGGCGGTGGTTCAGGGAAGAAGATAAGATAAACATTGGCAGCGACTCCGGATCGGGGTTAGACTGGTTGGGGCAAGAAGTATTGGGCGGAGGTAGCATTACAGTGGTGGATCAGGTGTTTGATGGCTTGGCAAGTGGACCCGTACAATACCGTGCCCGGATTGCAGCACGTGCAAACCCAGGTGCACAAGTTTCCGCCACTTCAGGGAACAGCACCCTTCTTCAGTTTACCAGTAGGATTGTGGACTTAAACCAGAGTTTAGGGGTTAAAGCTTCCGGAGAATCCTTCTCATTCACCCATACTGCTGTTGCAGGAAGTAAACAAACCATTCAATTCCGTTTGGCAAAAACCGACAACGACCCCCGTTTCTGGATGGATTGGATTGAGGCGTTTTATCCGCAAGACTTGGTTGCAACCAATCAATACCTCCGCTTTGCCACGCCACAAGGAGAAAAAGGAGAAATGATTTTCGCCTTGTCCGGTTTTGCATCTACGCCTACTGTTTGGGACATTACGGACGGTAAAGACACCCGTCAACTACCAGTGTCGCAATCCGGCAGTAACTATTTGGTTAGAATGAATATTGCGGACACGCCAAGGGAACTGGTGGCTTTTGTACCAACGGCCATTACCTACAAAAAGCCCGGAACCGGAAGTGCCGTTGCCAACCAAAACCTGCATGGTATAACCACCATTCCAGCTTTTGTAATTGTCACCCCAACGGAATTTAAAAGCCAAGCGGAAAACTTAGCAGAATACCGTCGAAGCCAAGGAATTACTACTGAAGTAGTGGAAATCCATCAAATAATAAACGAGTTTTCAGGCGGTGTGATGGATATGCGGGCGATGCGCGACTACTTCAAATTTCTGTATGACAAAGATACCGAAGACATTTTTAAATATGTCCTATTTTTTGGGGATGGGCATTTTGATTACCGCAACATTAATGGTACGGCCAATACGCTCAAGAATTGGATTCCTGTGTACCAAACGGATGAATCATTCGATGAAATAACATCTTTCACTTCTGACGATTATTTTGGATTATTAGATGATCAAGAAGGCGAATGGCTATGGCTTTTTGATTCAAGTTCTTCTTTTGAAAGAATGGACATTGGTATCGGTCGGTTTGTGGTACAAAGTGCAGCACAAGCAGCAGGGGTGATCCAAAAAATAAAACACTACGAAAACCCGAAAAACTTCGGCGCATGGAGAACCCGTTTTACGTTTATTGCAGACGATGAAATTGCGGGATCCCGTCAGCCTGAATCAGATTTACACACCCAGAATGCCGATATGATTGCTCGGCTGTTAGAAGACATGGCACCAGACCTAAACCTGCATAAAATTTATGCCATGTCCTATAATCCGGTTACGACGGTAAACGGACGACGTGTCCCCGAAGCCAAAGACGAAATTTTCCGTGCTTTTAACGAGGGCACCTTGGTCTGGAACTATAGTGGCCACGGAGGTTACGAAGCATTGGCAGATGAAAAATTGGTTCTTTTAGAGGAACTCAATGAACTAACTAATCTTGATACTTTACCGATTATTGTAACGGCTACATGTTCATTCGGACACTGGGATTACGCGGATAAACAAAGTGGCGCTGAGGTTGCCTTTTTGAATGCAGACGGAGGAGCAATTGCTGTCTTTACAACCGTGCGTCCTGTATATACCACAAGTTCCTTAGACTCGTTGAATCCTGGACTAAACCGACAACTGACCATCCAGATGGTAAGCCGTGAACCCAATGGCCTCCCCCAACGCTTTGGAGATGTCTTACGCAAAACAAAAAATACAACCGCAGGTTCACAAGATAATAACCGGAAATTTAATTTATTTGGGGATCCTACAATGCGTGTTGGATTGCCTACCCTCAAAACCGTTGTTTCAACGATCAACGAAAAACCGCTCACCGATAATGTGCAGATTAAAGCATTGGATAAAGTGGAAATAAAAGGCGAAGTGATACAACAAAACGGCCAGCGGGCTACTGATTTCTCCGGTAAAGTGGACCTCATGGTGTATGATGCACCGCGCCAGATTACACTCCGCGACGCGCAATATATACCGGGCGGGCAGTATAAAATTTACCGTGACCTTATTTTCAGAGGACGCGCAAGTGTTAAAAATGGACAATATGCGCTTACCTTTGTTACTCCTAAGGACATATCGTATAGCAATACCAATGGACGTATTTCGTTGTATGCGGCCGGAACACAAACAGACGCTATTGGTCATAGCTTACGTATCGTGATTGGCGGTACAGCCACAAATCCGATCAAAGATTTAAAAGGTCCAGAAATTCAACTTTTTCTGAATGATACCACTTTTGTTTCTGGTGGCATCACGCACAAAAAGCCACGACTGATCGCAAAGCTATTCGACGAAAACGGCCTTAACACCGTTGGTACAGGGATTGGTCATGAGTTACTGTTGGTGATTAATGGAGATGAGCAGAATGCCCGCAACCTTAGTGAGTTCTTTGTAGGAAATGAGAACTCTTACCAACGCGGAATTGTATCGTATGCCTTACCCGAATTGGCTACCGGTACACACACGCTCACTTTGAAAGCATGGGATGTGTCCAATAATTCTACTTTGGCAACATTAGATTTTGTGGTGGCCGATGAGCAACAACTAGAGATTCGGAATCTGGCCAATTATCCAAATCCAACCATGGGACCTACCCGTTTTGTTTTGGAACACAACCAAATTCCTGGACGTGCAGCCCGTGCAGAAATCAAAATTTTCTCACTCAGCGGCCGCTTAATACGAACCATTGGCACAGACGAACTTTTGCCCAGTGGCATACTAGTCGGAAGCACCCTGCAATACCAGTGGGACGGAAAAGATGAAGATGGAGATACACCCGCTATGGGCGTGTACCTCTATAAAGCCAAAATAGAAATCACCGATGAAGCTATCGAACTCCCTAACAAGCAAGTTGCGGAACTGATTGAAAAATTAGTCATTATTCGCTAATGGGGTGTTCTCCTTTAAAAACACGAACTTTATTTCTTAGTGCCAGAACTAAAAAAAGAGTATCTTATGTTCTGGAATTTTAATCCTTAAAACATTCAATTATCTATGATCAGAAAATCCCTGTTCGCACTCCTCGTTTTGTGCTGCACTTCGGGCGTTTTTGCACAAAACAATGCTGCGGTTGTTTTCTTACAAATAGAACCAGACGCCCGTTTTTCTGGAATGGGAAATGCTGGCAGCGCCTTAGCGGACAACTCCAGTGCCGTTTTTTGGAATCCTGCCGGACTGGCTTCCCAAAAAAACACAGAACTCTCTCTGACACACTCGAACTGGTTGCCCAATTTAAGCAGTGACTTGTTCTATGAGTACCTTACGGGAAAATATCATATTGAGGGCTTGGGAACCTTCGGCGCCCATGTTACATTTCTCAACCTCGGTGAAAGTGAACGCCGCGACGAATCCAACAACCTGATTGATACGTTCCGTTCGTATGATGCCGCTGCTGGGGTCTCATTCGGATTTCCGGTGAACGAACGTCTCTCGGTAGGAACGGGTGCACGCATCATTTATTCCAATCTCGATAGCGGGGGCGGCAGTGTCGGAACCCAAAAGACCCAAGCCGGAATATCGGCGGGTGTGGACTTGGGGCTGCTCTACAAAGCACGTCCACTAAATTTGGGTGGTATTAAGACCTCACTCTCTGCCGGCTTTAACCTCGCCAATATGGGGCCAACCATCCAGTACTCGGATAAAGGACAAAGTGACCCAATACCGACCAATATTCGTCTTGGAGTAGCCAGTCGTTTCGACATTGACAACTACAACTCCATCACCTTAGTGGGGGATGCTACCAAATTGTTGGTTCATTCCGAAAAGAATGCAGATACCGGTAACTTCGAAGCAGATCCATTCTACAAAGCAATTTTTAGTTCATGGAAGCCCCTTACGGTAAATATTGCACCACAAGGGCAGCCTGAGGTATTTAAGACCCTTAGCATTGCCAACCAAATGACATGGGCAGCCGGCATGGAATACTGGTACCGTAAATTCTTTGCCATTCGTGCCGGATATTTTTACGAGCATCCGGATAACGGAAACCGGAACTTCCTTACACTTGGCGCAGGAATTCGGCAAAGTATTATTGGTGTTGATTTTTCCTACGTGATTTCTTTACAGGAAAATGGGGCCAACGCTGACACCCCCCGCTTTTCCATCATTTTGAATTTATAATTCCATAACGTGATCTCCGTGATCTCTTGGATAAACCGAATGGTTATGGGGAGCGTGCCGCCGTGCGTTCCCTTTTTTTTAAGACCTCCATGCAAGTATATAAGCGCCTTTTTTTGTACCTCACTTTTGGCTTGTGGAGCCTATGGGCCGCGCCACAAATTTTCGCCCAAACCTTACGTAATCCGGCTTCTAACTTTTACGATGTGGTTGCCCTTCGTGTCGAATTTCAACCAGATACCACCCGTTTTACCACAGGCGATGGGACGTTTTCAGACAACCTATGGAAGGGATTGACACCAAAAATAGACCCGCTACCCCATGATGCAGGTTATTTTCAGTCGCATTTAACGTTTTTAGAAACCTATATTGCAAGGGTTTCAGATGGAAAAACCAGCATTCGGACGCATCTGATTCCAGAAATTGTACGAGTCTCTAAACAAATGGGCGCTTATGCACCAATCGGGAAAACATCCGATTCGGAAGCCGAAAGACAAAAACTGGCCGCTCTGGTAAAAGAAGCATGGCAACTTGCGGACGTACAAAGCAACTTCGACATGGCAGGAATGGATCCTCAACGCACCCTGTTCCTACTTTTCCATGCGGGTGCCGGACGCGACATTGAACTCGTTGGAACCACCCTCTTAAAAACACCACAAGACCTACCTTCTCTTTTTTTCAACCAATCAACCCTCGCAAAACTAACAGGTGGCAACATCCGCTTTAAAGGCTTTGAAGTGAACCATACTGCCATCGTTCCTGAAACAGAAACCCGTTTGGGATACGATAGCTTTGCGCAAAAAAACTTTCTCGTAGAAGTTTCGATTAATGGCCTCATGGCCGCTTCGTTTCTGAATTATTTGGGTGTTCCGGATTTGTTTGATACCATTACCGGAAAAACAGCCATTGGTTCTTTTTGTGTGATGGACGGAGAAGGGATTTTTGCCTATAATGGCCTTTTTCCGCCAGAACCTTCTGCTTGGGTAAAATATTATTTGGGCTGGACAGTACCCCGCCTCCTTCTGCCGGAATATGATAAACCGCAAGAAGTGGTATTAAGACAAGTGGGAGACCCCTCGACTTCTGACGTCATCAAAATCCCATTATCCAATACCGAATATTATCTGGTTGAAAATCGCCAACGCGATGCAGAAGGTGATGGCATTCGGCTCCAGATACGTAGGCCGGATGGTCAAATTATAACGCAAACGTTTACGAACCGCAGCCAAGCCTTTACCCGAACAGATCAGTCAGGAATTTCCAGCGGAACCGTCATCGGGGTGGACAATTACGACTGGGCTTTACCCGGCGGTGTGGATCGTGTCGGACAAGACCGCATGGGGGGCATTTTGGTCTGGCACATAGATGAGACAGTTTTAAATGCCAAATTGGGTGACAACCGAGTGAATGTGGATGCCCAGCATCGAGGCGTTGACCTGGAGGAAGCCGATGGCGCACAAGACATTGGGGTCGCTTCTTTTCCCTGTAACGATAGTGGGGACAACAATTTGCTACGCGGGAGCTACGATGATTTTTGGTTTTTGAACAATCCCGTAAACTGCGTGATTGATGCTGCCGCAAAACCGATTGGTCTATATAATAATCAACTTGGCCCAACCACTTTCCCAAATACAGGTACCAATTCCGGTGCCAAAACAGGAGTCCAGTTGTTTGATTTTTCGGTGACGGGCGCTCAGATGACATTTAAGGTTAATCGAAAAAAAGTACCTGCTTACCTCCAAAACGGGATATTACCTGAATCCATCTTACTCAAAACAACCCAATTAACCTCTGCACCTGTTAAAGCCTTGGTAAATGGCCAAACGTGGACCCTTACACCCCAGATGGACACCAAAAGGTACACATGGATGAGCGGCAATTCAACCGGAAAAACGTTTGATCCTGCCAAATACCTGCAAGGAACGACAATGATCAATGGATTTCCCATTCTGACGAATCTTGGCCCACAAGAGTCGCTGGTGGCAATTACCACCGTTGGTACGTACTTACTGGGCTTCAATACTGAGGGCGCTATGTCCGAGGGATTTCCGATTCAGCTTCCCAGTTCCTCCATGCACCAACCTTTATTCATTCGGTTCAAGGGCCAACAGAAAGGAACCGTGATTATTGCGGGTACCGACGGCAACCTCTATGGCTTTGATTTGGACCAAGGCGGCAAGCCACATCCCGACTTTCCTCTTGCCGCTGGTGGCATGTTTTCTCATCACCCAAAAGCAGACCTTGAAGGGATTTACATCAAAAATGACATAGGAAACGGTCAATTTTGGCGTTGGGATGCGGGGTATATTGCTTCCATTTTATGGGGTGAGTTGTTTTATGATGCACAGAACAGCAATACCATAACACTTACAACCACACAGCCACCCACTTCCGAAGAACTGCTTATCTCGAAGGAAACGTATAATTGGCCTAATCCTATCCGTAAGGGCAATACATATCTACGCCTTGCTTGTACGGAAACCTGTGATGTAAACATTCTCATCACCGACTTGGCTGGACAAAAGATCGCTGTTTTAGACCTGACAAACATTCCACCACAAATACCATTCGAAACCAATTGGGCGGCTTCTGTTCCAAATGGGGTGTATTTGGCAAAGGTGAAAGCCAGTAGTACAAACAGAACCGATTACAAAATCATTCGAATGGCCGTCATAAAACAATAAAAACTATGAAGTACCTGCTGTTTTATTTACTTTGTTTATTGGCTTATCCGATACAGGCACAATACTCCCCCGTTCTGATTCTGGAATTGACGCAAACCTCTACACCATTACCCCTATCTATATCTTCAAAAAAGCACCTTACAACCGCCTATGTCGCTGCTTTTGTCAATACCACAATCCCGATTGTTGCCCATCAAATTTTGAAACGGAAAGTAGATACCGACGCACTCATCTGGATTCCCTTGTATGCGATGAGTGTAGGACCTTCCGGAGGACATCTTTATACACGAGATTGGAGACGTGTGGGTATTGGTTCGGCCAGCCGTTTTGCAGGCTCTGTGATGGTTATTTCCACGGCCTTCATTTGTTTTGATTCGGGTTGTACGGGGGCTAAAAAAACCAGACAAACTATTATACAAATAACTGGAGGATTAATTTACATTGGCGGATTGGCCTACAGCCTCGCCAGCATCCCCAGATCAGTGAGATCTTATAACCTTCGTCATGAACAAAAAGCCAAGTTGGCATTGGCACTTATACCGGATAATACCAAACGCCCCCGTCTTGGTATCTCCATGAATGTTACACTTTAAAAATGAAATACCTTATAATCGGTTTATTAGCCCCCCTTACACTTTGGGCACAACCCCTTTCGCAAAATCAAGCGGGCGAAATGAAGCAGTTATGGCGCCAAGTTGCCGTCCACACAATCATTCCGGTTGGGGCTGGAAGCACACTGTTTTTAAAGGGCTATGAAAGGGAGCAACAATTGATTGAAAACATCGGATTGGCCGTATCTTTGTATGGCTTTCTGGTTGGCCCCTCAGTCGGACAAATTAAGGTTCAAGACCGTCGTGCTGCCGCCACATTTACCGTAGGCCGCATTGGGGTGGGCGTAGCCTCTTTAGCCCTTTCGCACCGATACCAGAAGAATGGACTTTGTAACAAGCCGGAAAGCGATTTTGATGACCCTTGTGACGTCATTGGGTGGAGCAGTGCGGCTTCTGTTACGGTTTTAGCACTTTGGGATGTGTTGTCTGCCACTCGAAAACTACAAAATGGGCAAGAACACAGACCACGAGGCCGTGCTGATTACAGTTTAAGCCCCCAATTACTCTCCACCGGTTCAAAATTAGTTCCGGGCACAACGCTACAACTACGATTCTGATGACCCGTATCCGGATAATTCCTATTCTGCAAAAAAACCAAGACCACTTCTGGGCGATCGTTCTTCTTTTGTGTGCTTTTGGTTTACCCGTAAAGGCACAAGACTGGCCTTCCGAACAGACCTTTAATCGCGCTGGTCTTCGATGGCACACCCTGGAAACACAGCATTTCCGTATTCATTTCCATGCCGATTCAAACGGAAAAGGAAGTGCCCGAACGGCTGCTGTGGTCGCTCGCATTGCCGAGGAAATTTATGGCCCCATCACGCGCCTATACCAACACACGCCCGACAGTAAAGTAGATTTTGTGTTAAAAGACTATGAAGATTATTCCAACGGTGCCGCCTATTTTTTTGATAATAAAATAGAAATTTGGGCGCCCGCCCTAGAGTCGCCGCTAAGGGGAGATCATCACTGGCTTCGCAACGTAATCACCCACGAATTTACACACATTGTGCAGGTTCAAAAGACCATGCGGACAACCCGCAAGACGCCTATTTTCTTTTTTCAGTATCTTGGATACGAAAACGTGCGGCGCCCTGATGTCTTATATGGCTATCCCAATATTGTGGCTTCTTATCCTGTACCCGTGATGAACAATCCGGCATGGTTTGCCGAGGGTACTGCCCAATTTCAGCGATCGGGCTTACATTATGAAACTTGGGATAGCCATCGCGATATGCTCCTGCGTACCCAAATTTTGGGGGAGAAAGCGTTTTCCTTGTCCGAGATGGGTTCTTTCCTTTCCAAAAACAGCCTCGGACGCGAAAGTGTTTATAATCATGGCTTTGCCTTTACCCAATACTTAGCCAACCGATTTGGAGAAGACATATTGCGGCTTATCTCAGAAGCATTGGCCAAACATTGGAATATGGAAAAAGCGCTGGAGTCTGCTACAGGTATTTCGGGCGAAAAACTCCATGCTGAATGGATTACAGCCATGAAAACAGCTTATGATGCGTCCACCATCGAAATCCGTCAAAACGTGGTTCAGGGACAAACAATGGAAGACGATGGCTTTTTCAATTTTCACCCTCGGTGGTCGCCCGATGGCAAAAAAGTGGCCTACCTCTCTAATAAGGGATATGATTTTAGTGCAACAGCCCTCTATATTCTGGATTTGGAGACCAACCTAACGACAAGTTTTCCGGTAGAAGGCTTGCAAAACCGATATTTTGAAATGACATGCTCACACGGGCACAAATTGCAAACAGGCGTTTCCGGCGCTTTTGAATGGTTTCCGGATGGCAAGCGCCTGGTTCTAGCAAAAGTAAGGGACACCCCTCAAGGTTATTTATTCTCTGATTTATATGAGTTGGATCTTGCTTCAAAAAAAACAAAACGACTAACCCATAACCTCCGTGCAGCAGCTCCCAGCCTAAATAGTAATGGTAACGAACTGGTTTTCATCCAGCAACAAGACGGAACGACCAATCTGATACGTCGTACTGAAAAAGGTGACTTACAACCTGTTACCCAGTTTTCGGGTGGAGAACAGGTCTTGGATACCCACTGGTCTGGTGAATGGATTTACTTTACCATGAGCCAAGGTGGAAACCCAAACCTCTATCGTATTAAACCGGATGGATCTTCGCTAACCACGGTTTACGAGTCCCCTCATGATGATCGAAATGTCAGGGTTTTGGGAGATGAATTGTATTTTTCATCTGATGCAAGCGGTATTTCTAACCTGTACTACCTTTCGCTAAAGGAAAAAAATGCCAAGCCTATCCCCATTACCAATACCTTGGGAGGAGCTTTTATGCCGGATGTACATGCTTCCGGACAGCTCCTTTTTGCCCGATACGAGGCCGAAGGCTATAAAATTGCTCGTATTGTACAACCCGTAGCGGTTTCCGTACCAATGTATTTCCCGCCGGAAACCCTTGCAAAAAAACCAATCCATCAGGATGCCGATTGGGCTGCCCTCAATGCCGCAAACGATCGTATGATTCCGGCGTTGATCCCGGGCGCGTCTGAAGCCACCTCCTATGAGCCAACATTTAGTCGCATCGGCTTCATTCCTGTACTTCGGATGGATGACTACAACAGCCCAGCCAGATCCATAGATGCCACCCTACAACGCTCCGGAACCGAAGAATTGCTGCGCGCCACAAAAGTCGGAGTTATGATGACCTCTCGTGAAGTTTTGGAAGGCGTAAACCTTTATGCCAGTGCTTTGGTTGCGCCTGCTTCCATAGAGGCTGAAACCGTCCGAGATTTTTTGGTTCCAAGTCGCCTACGACGACTGGAGCGCGATATACAAATGCAACTGGAATACAACCGTGGGGTTTCTTTCCTACCCAAAGCCTGGGGGCCTAAACTTTCATTAGATGTTTTTAATATTCAACGGATTGTTCCAAATGGGCTTACCATCGAAGAGGTTCCTTGCACGGCTTGTTTTCCTGAAAAAAACTATGCAGACCTGACTTATACCCTGTGGGAAGTGGCGCTGAATGCCCGCTCAAAGTTTTCGCGTAACGTTTCGGCACTGGCTGGTTATAAAATCAGCCCTTTTAATGTCCGAACCGAATCCTTCTATTCCCGCGAATACCAACAAACCATTGGGGCATCCTCCAGTCGGTATTTTATGGGACACGGCCTCACGGTACAAGGTTTTTTTGAGGCCCGGAAACCAAGCCGTCATGACCATTTCCTGCCTGAAGGCGTCCGTGCCTCACTTTCATTTGAACACCAACCAGGCAAATTATTAGACCGTTACGACATTCAAAACAACACCTTGGTTCCTATTTATAAGTCATACAAAATCAACCGATTAACTTTTGATGCCAAATATGGACTATCTTTGGGAGAAATGAACCGATCTACACACGGTCTCGAAACGCGCCTTCGGGTAAGCGGGATTATCGGAAAGGAAGTAGATGACTTTTTTAACGAATACGTAGGAGGCCTTATCGGAGCGCGGGGTTATCCCTTCTATGCGGTGGGAGGAAACCAAGCAGCATGGGCACAGGTATCTTATCAATTCCCAATTATTTCCAGATTTACTCGCCAATGGGGGTTTCTGTCGCCCGACCGGCTGTATGGTCGGATTTATGCAGATGCCGCCTTGGGATGGTCCGATAATCGCCCGGAATGGAACCAAATTCGGAAAGATGCCGGAGCAGAATTAAGGCTGAGCTTGGGTTCTTTTTACCTGTTCCCAACGGCACTTTTTGTCAGTACGACCTATGGTTTCGACCAGTTCGATTATCAACTCAAAAATCGGCTCACCACCGCAGAAGGAAATACATTTGTAACCTATGGGCGGCAATGGCTGTGGCATTTTGGCGTCCTTTTTAGCTTCGACTTATGAAATATTTGACTTTCTTTTGCATAATCACCTTTTTCACTTCTGCTTATGCACAAAATCGCCATCTAAAAACCGATTTATTACAAGCTCCGAACCCAGAAACGACTTATGCGCCTCTTACACGCCACATGCCCCCCATTCTACAAAAGCCTAAGCGTGTAGCAATAGCTTTTTTGGCGTCGGCGGTGATCCCAGGAGCAGGCCAAGCCTACAATCGGCAATTTGTGAAATCTGGGACGTTCTTTGGGGCAGAAATCACCTCGATTATACTCCAACAAAAATGGCAGCAAACAGGAGATGAGCAATATGAGTTGGTCAAGCAAACCGCGCATCAGGGCTGGAGCATCATCCGATATGCCGAGTGGTTGAATAAATTTTCCGGATATACAGGACCAAAAATTTCCATTTCCTCTGCAATTCGTCAAATAGACCTTACCAATCCGGCCAAGTGGACCGATGCCGAGCGTCAAACCGTTCGAGAACTCTTCAGTGCAGTACGAGTTGCCGAAGACCAATCCAAAAACCCCAAAACGGGTGCAGCATTCTCTCATAAAATCCCTTTCTTTGGCGAACAACAATACTATGAACTGGTAGGTAAATATTATCAATACAGCCCCGGATGGCCGGACTACAACGGCGCGGATGATCCGGATGAGAAAGTGGAGGGTGTTTACGTGAATGCATCGGCTCAATTTTTGGCCTACGCCCAATCTCATGGAGATTCGCAGGCCCAATTGCGGAAAGCCTCACGTATCAGCACGTTGATTGTTTTAAATCATTTTATCTCAGCCTTTGAAGCAGGGATTTCGGCTCGTCTTCACAATCGTAAGATCTCCACAACGCCAGTCGCAATGCTGACCGAATCAGGAGAGTGGGTTCCTGCCTTCACTATGTCTTTTCAGTGGTAAATAATTATTTATATATAACTTAGGCCTCTTCACCTTCTTGGCATAAGGATTTATAAAGGAGGATACGCTTGATGCCCAACAAACAGCCTGTTTTGATGCAACAGGTTTTATCCGCTATGCCGAAATTCTTATCAAAGTACACCTTGCGCCACACACGAATAAGAGCCGAAAGGTTAAACCGAGCAATGCTGCCCATCCCACGTGGCTTTGCTTGTAAAAGGACATCCTTTTTCTTATCATCTTCTTCTCACCTCATCTTGAAAAACAATTAAAACATTTCTTCAGTGTGGAGGTGTCAAACATTCATCCTAATCTACCATTCCTATGAAAACAACCTTACCACTCTACCTTCTTTTTATTTTAGCCGCCCCATTACAAGCACAATGGTACCAAGAAGATGATGAAACACCAGGCATCTCTTTTATTGGCGGAATCGGCAAAAAGGTCAGGTTTGACAATGAAGACGGAACTTTTTACACTGATATGAGGGCTTTTAAAGCCGGAATTGCCAAGACCACCTTTCAGTTACATGGACATGCACAAGCCAGTAGAATCCTGCTCCTCACCCACCAAGCCACAAAAGCACAATACCATGATGGGTATAAATCACTCTCTATGACAAATGCCGAGGCCCATTTTCTTGGTAGTTTTTCATTAGGTCACGTGATATTTGTGGGTATCCAAGGAGGCGCTTATATCGCTGTACCACTTGTGGTAACTGGAGAAACAGTACGAACAAATGTACCTGCTTTTAGTAAGGAATATGAACGTCCCTACTTTTATCAAGGATTTACCGCAGGCGGAACGGGTGGTCTAAAATTGGGTGGTGTAATCATGGCATTACACGCGAACGTTCATATCCCCTTTCTGCGGATTTACAAACCCCAGCCAGAAAATACGGATGGGACCAAGGTCACCCCTCAACTCCTGAATACAGAAATGTTCATGTTTTCTATCACGATTAAAGGGCGTGACTAAACCCTTTACCAAGCAACTTCAGGCGTTCTTCCTTTCCGCAAAGTCCAAAAATCGGTTGGCAATGGTTTGATTAAGGCCCGGCGAGTTACCCCAAGCACGGTTATTGGCAATGATGTGCAAAACCTTCGATTGTGCAATCGCCTGATATGCCAAAGCGGTCGCTTCATTTACCATTGCCAAGGCTCCAGCTGTCTGAGAAAGTTCCGGAACTGCCTTCTCAAAAGGGTACGCCAAACGAAACGCCTCGGCATAATTCATTTGGAGCGGTGTAAGTAAGCGTAGCACCACTTGGCCGTTAGCGGCTGAAAAATTTTGCCCACATCGCGCCCATTGAGTACGGATAGCGGGTAAATACGTCCAATGGCTGAAGACAAAGCCAACCCCATGACGGTGTAATAAATCAAAGTAAGGAGGTAATAAAAGGTGGTCTGAGCGGATTTCGATATGGTGCTGTACCTCATCCGGAATATCTCGAAAAAATGCATCTAACTCCGCAATAAACGTTCCGGGCAATGGTGTTTCTGATTTCCGCTGATATTCCTGTTGCAACAATACGCCCCCAATCCGGTCTCCAAGCAATGCGATCAACGGTTCTAAAAACATTCTGGTATAACCGAGTGCGTCTAAATAAAATGGATTTTTCTCAAAAACAGCAGGGCCACCTTTTCGCGATCGCCGAATGACGCGGGCAAAAAATTGTTGCGGTGCTTTTACCAAGAAACGGGCTTCGGGTGGTGCATGTTCGATGTATTGTAATAGGTTATAATACACCGCTGTGGGTTTTCCATCCGGTTCTAAAATGGCACGATAAAACGTAAAATCGGTTTCTAATGTAGCAAAATGTTGGAAATAATTGGTAACGGAGGCAACTGGAAGCGTGCGCTCCGTAAAGGTTCCAGTGTCTATTTTCTTTGTGCGAGTTTCCACTTGGTCTCGCCATATTTCGGGATAAACCTGACCAATCCAAGCAGCATAACGGTCACTCGCCGTTCCAAATTTAAGGTTTGGATGAATGTCATTCAGTTTATATTGCAAAACTTCAGCACGTCGTTGGGAAAGATCACGATACATTAATTGGTGATTTTTGATACATAGTAAATAATCCCTCTATATGCCAATGGGGTGTCACTTTTTACGCCGCAAACCTCGTCACTTAGCAATTTAACCTTTTGGACATCAATGGCTACATAAGGGTTGAGTATGGAAAATACGACGAAAAACTGCCATTAGAAAATAGGTGTATTTCAAAAATTCCAATACTCACATAGATTAAATAGCATGTGAAAGACATCTTCACCCTACACATTGAGAAAGTTTGAAATACTCCCTTGCATGGGAATAAAATAGCTCAATCTAACTTAACAGGTTATAAAATTTATAAAAGACAATACATGAGTTGGATTTATTTAATTCTGCCAAGAATTTTTAAAATTGGTTGGCCATTAGGACTTAAGTTATCCCAAACTATGCCTTCAAAGATATTAGGAATAATAATCGCTGTAATCTCAATGAGTTTAAGTGGGGTATTTTTATGGCTTGCTCAAAAAACTATTCCCACTGGAACCGCCTATATCGTATGGACAGGAATAGGAGCCATAGGTACCTCTCTTGATTGGGATAGTTTACTTTGGTGATTCTGCAAATTTATGGAGAATGCTGTCTGCTCTATTGGTGGTGGTAGGTATTGTTGCCATTAAGTTTGCTCATTAAATAAAGAACTAACATTAAAATTGGATCCGTATGCTATGTCTTCAGAAGAAATACCTAAAAACTCCAATAGGGACAGCATCATAGCAGCACCCATTGGAATGAAATGGAGATGTTCGATAACGTTTAGGGCTTTGTGTCAGGTGTTCGTCAAGCCACACTTGCACAAAACCTCTTGTTGTGTGTTTGCTTTTATATTAATTTATTGAGTCTAAAATTTCATTTTCTTTATTATCCATTTTGTGAACTTTCCATCGTGAAATAGCCAGAAAACGATTTTCTTTAAAAAAGGGAAACGCAATCCTATCTTCATTAAACAACGATTTCTAGACAACTCGTGCTTAAACTTAGAATTCAACAATTCATCATACTGCCTCATAAAAGCAGAACTAAAGTTATTTTGTTTAAAGCAATTAATTATTTGATTGGCAGCAATTCTACCGCTCCAAATAGCTTTGTCTATGCCATGACCAAATAATGGGTCAATTAATGAGGCGGCATCACCACACAAAAGGAATCTGTTACCGCTTACAGGTTTTGTTTTTGTCCAAATTGGCAGTCTGAATCCCTTGATTCCTCCTATGCATATAGCATTTTTAAAACGGTCTATATAATATGGCGAATTAATTATTTCTTCCAAAATCTTGCGAACATTGGTAGTCGAATCATTTTTCTTCTTTTTGTTTTTTTCTACACCTAAACCAATGTTTGCAAAGCCATTCTTAAGCGGAAAAATCCAAAAATAAGAATCTAATTCTTTAAAGAAATGGAATTCATTTTCACCTTCTTTTATACCCTCAATACCTTTATAATAAGCACGAATAGCTGCAAAAGAATAAGATTCGTTTGCATCATAAGTATATAAATCTCTTTTGACTATTGAATTAGCACCATCACATCCAACTATCATCTTTACATTAATTGAAGAAGTATCATGAAATACACAATTAATGTGTGTTAATTCATCACTGATTTTTTTAACTTTTTTCTTTTCTAAAATGGTAGTATTTGTTTCACTCTTAACAAGCTCAAAAAGAAAATTATCGAAGTCTATTCTTTTGCAGTTATATGAAAATGACAGCCAATTATGAGTGATTTTTTTAATCCCACCAAAATAGACAGCAGAAGAGCTAATATTCACTTTTTCGCTAAATTCTCTCAATCTACTGCCCCAATTCTTATTGATATTATCAATGCTTTTAAACGAAGGGCCAGGTATGGCATCGCCACATATTTTATCTCTAGGGAAAACGTCTTTATCAATTAAAGCAATTTTCAACCCTTTGTCACTTAGAGCTAATGCACAGGCACAACCAGCTGGTCCTGCACCTACAATTGCCAAGTCGTAATCAATTGTCATATATTTTATTTAAGTAAAAATTTGTTTAAGTTTTGCATAAATCGCATGATGGCACATAGGCTCTCATGAGCATTTTATGCTTTATTAGCTTTTCGTTATAAATTTTCTATTTATCCTTCATTTTTCTGATAAATCCAAATTGTCTTACGAACTTTATTTCTCAGGATTCTTGTTGCAAGTTACAGAATAATTATTTTTTCTTTCCCGAAAAACTATAGGAAAGTATTACACCAAAGGCATTTCCATCAATCACCTCATCAAACTCTGACTCGTATTTCATTAAAGAATATGTAATAGCTATCCATTTATACCCGAATTCAAATCGAGGTCCTAATGATGATGAGAATTTAACGTCATCTACAAATCCATCACCATGGAACTTTGGAATAAGGTGTGCAGTAGCTCCGACACCAACTCTAAAATGATTCTTTATCTTCCAAAAGGGCAATACAGTAAAGGGTAGTCTTGTAAAAGCAATATTAGCATCATCTGCTGCTGTAGGAGACCACTTCAACCCAAAACTCATTCTCAATATTAAGTCTTTTATCTTTGAAAATTCTAACTGAGTCCCTCCTGCCAAATGAATCCCTTGACCTGCATGCATAGTCTGATCATTACCGTTGGTAAATTGAACGGTAATCAATTCATCCCCGCCCCATTCAGTTCCGAATTCCAGAATAAATTTGGCAGATATTGGTTTATAAAAATCTTGGGCATTAATACTGTTTGAGCAACAAAAGTACAGGATTGCCAAAGCTAAATTTCTATAAAGTGTCATGTATTATTTATTTTTTAATATTAAACAACTATTTAGATAT
Organism: Bacteroidetes bacterium UBA2364; assembly: GCA_002344075.1. GTDB lineage: Bacteria > Bacteroidota > Rhodothermia > Rhodothermales > UBA2364 > UBA2364. The sequence continues at coordinate 10,228 of DDTM01000068.1, read as the reverse complement.
AAAATCGAAAGTGCACTTTCCACTCTTGATTTTATTTTTTTGATTCTGACTAATGTTCACGAACTCGTTGATTATCAATAATCATTATTTTTATACAACTTTACCCATTTTATATATTTTTCTCGATATTTACAGAACGTTAGCAAGGGAAATTATTTTCGCTTCAAAAAAAATGTGGCATGAAAGCTAACGGTTTTGCGCTTGGCGTTCGTACGGGATTTCCGAGCACAAAACTGTCAACCCAACACTAAAGTTGATTTGAAAAACTGAACTTGAATTTAAGCACTTCACCCCGCATGACGCCAAACGCATGTTACCAGCTGGCGTTCTTGTCCACCGTGTCTGTAAACCATTTTCGTTGTTGAGTTTCACTGTCATTTTCTTTGTCGTGTTGGTCTGTGTGTTTGTGTGTTTTATTTTTTTTTGAAGCGTTGGAAAAATATTTTGAAATTCTTTCTGGGGTCCGGGAGGTGGAAGCTCTCTTGCAATTTTTGGTCTGTGCGGTGGCTTGTGCGAATTGCAAATGTGCTTACACCTTTGCGATGGCTTCTATGTCGTTATTTCGTTAGCTATCATTTCTGCTTGTTTTAAAACGGTCTCTGTTGCCAACATTTGCATATCAGGCGGATAACCGTATTTCCTCAATATCCGTTTTACTGCAACTTTCAATTTGGCTTTTACATTTTCTTTAATTGTCCAGTCAATTGATGCGTTTTGTCTGATGGTTTCTGTCAGCACAACGGCAAGTTCTCTCAACTTGCCTTTTTGCATAAGTTCTCTTGCACTGTCGTTGTTTGCAACTGCTGTGTAAAAAGCATATTCAAAGTCTGATAAACCCATATGCTTGGCTTCATTGTCCATTTCAACAATGTCCTTGCTTAGGTTGATGAGTTCTTCAATTACTTCGGTTGCTGTCAAAATTTTGTTGTGATATTTCTTGATTGAGTTTTCGAGCATTTCTAAAAATGTTCTGCTCTTAACAAGGTTCATTTTAGCTCTTGATTTTATCTCGTCATTCAAGAGTTTTTTCAAAACTTCCAATGCAACATTTTTATGTTCCATTCCTTTCAGTTCCATTAAGAACTCTTCGGACAAGATAGAAATGTCAGGTTTCTTTATTCCTGCCGCATCAAAAACGTCAATCACTTGTTCGGAAACCAAAGCTTTATCAATTACTTGGCGAATAGTCGTTTCAATCTCTTCATCTGTTTTGCCTGAACCCGTTCCGTCAAACTTTGCTAACCTTGCTTTTACTGCTTGGAAAAACGAAACTTCATCTTTTGCATCCATTGCTTGGTCATGCGGTATTGCAATGGCAAAGGCTTTTGATAATGCTGTTACTTCGTTGATGTATCTTTTCTTTCCATCTTCAAGTCCAAGAATATGTTCTTCGGCTGAAAGAATCATGGAGAGTTTTTTTGAAGTGTCGGCTTCAAAATAGGTTTCGTATTCAAAGCCATGATACATTTGAGAAACAACTTCCAATTTCTCCAACATTAATTGAACGGCTTGTTCTTGTAATATAGTTGGGTCACCTTTACCACCTGCATCAGAGTAAAAAGCCAATGCCTTTTTCAAGTCGGCTGCAATNNTGCATCAAATTATGTCCTTTCATTGGTTTATCAATGTAAAGGGTGTGCATACTTGGTGCATCAAAACCAGTAAGCCACATATCCCGAACGATTACCAATTGCAATTCGTCAGCAGGGTCTTTCATTCTTTCCGCTAAGATTCTTCTTTGTTCTTTTGTTGTATGGTGTTTTGAAATTTTTGGACCATCAGAGGATGCCGAAGTCATGACAACTTTTATCACACCTTTATTTAAGTCATCTGAATGCCATTCAGGTTTAAGGTCAATAATTGCCTGATACAAATCGGCTGCAATTCTGCGGCTCATGGAAACAATCATTCCTTTGCCTTCAAAAACTTCCTGTCTTTGGCTAAAGTGAGTTACAATATCTTTAGCGATGTTTATTATACGGTTTTCACTTCCAACTAAGGCTTCCAACTGTGTCCATTTGGCTTTTGCCTTTTGACCACCCCGGTCTTCGACCACCCCTCCAGTGGAGGGGAACTCTTGTTCTAATTCATCATCAAGGTCGTCAACTAATTTTTTGCCTTCTTCGCTTAAATTCACTTTTGCCAAGCGACTTTCGTAAAAAATACGAACGGTTGCACCATCTTCAACGGCTTGGGCTATATCGTAAATGTCCACATAGTTTCCGAAAACTGCTGGCGTGTTTACGTCAGTGCTTTCAATGGGCGTTCCTGTAAATCCTAAATAGGTTGCATTTGGCAAAGCATCTCTCATGTACTTTGCAAAACCATAAACAATTCTTTTACCAACCACATTTCCCTGTCCATCTTTGGCATCAATGGTTTTTGCTTTAAAACCGTATTGCGTTCTGTGTGCCTCGTCTGCGATAACCACAATGTTTTTTCTATCGGAAAGCAATTCGTAAACATTACCTTCTTCAGGTTGAAATTTTTGAACGGTTGCGAAAACCACACCACCCGAAGCTACTTTTAATAATTCTTTTAATTGGTTTCTATCTTCTGCCTGAACGGGTTCTTGTCGTAGTAGTTGCTTAGATGCTGCAAACGTGTCAAAAAGTTGGTCGTCTAAATCGTTGCGGTCAGTAATGACAAGAATAGTTGGGTTGTCTAAAGCCAAAACAATTTTTCCAGTGTAGAAAACCATTGACAGTGATTTTCCACTTCCTTGTGTATGCCAAACTACACCGCCCTTTCTGTCTCCAATGGGTTGATTTTTTACGCCTGGCACACCATAGCTTTCAGGCGACTCCTGCACTAAATTCCCCTCCTTTGGAGGGGTGCCCGCTAGGGCGGGGTGGTCCATTCCCTTCCTTTGGAGGGGTGCCTGAAAGGCGGGGTGGTCAAAAAGCATTTCCATAACGTTACCCATTCGCTGCAATACCTCTACAACTGGAATATGAATAACTGTAAGACCTAAACTTTGTAAATATGCATCTCTCTCGGCATCATATTCTGCCTTATCATCATGACTGCTCCCATCAATTTCGATAACCACCTGACAGTTGCTGCAATAAAAATCAACGATGTAATTTCCTATTATTTTTTGACGATCAAAGTCTAAGCCCTTAAACTGTTTCCTTTTTACCTGATTCCAAAATAAAACTTCAGATATATTACCGGCTTGTCTTAAGGCTCGTGCCTTTTCTTTGAGATTAGGATTGTATGGAAGTTCGAAATAGTTTTTGGAGTTACGATAGTTACCACCCCGGTCTTCGACCACCCCTCCAGAGGGTGTGTTTTTTACCACCCCGTCAGACTTCGTCTGCCACCCCTCCAAAGGAGGGGAATTAAAACCCGTTGCTCTCAGCGTTGATTCAACAGCCCTGTTTACCGCATAGTATTGATGATAAGCAGCCAATTTTTTAACGGTGGAAATGGTGGTTATACCCGTTGCAGCATCTTCCTTTTTCGATTTTTCAAAAACAATAAAATGCCTGATTAGGTCAATCAAGGTTTCTTTATTCAACATCCCTTGAATTAACGTTTCTAACTGACTAACCAA
>DDTM01000068.1:0-6594 GCA_002344075.1 Bacteroidetes bacterium UBA2364 | reverse complement strand
GCTGCATTTTTTAATTCAATAACCACCAATGGAATTCCATTAACAAACAAAATAACATCAGGGCGTTTGTTGTTTCCGTTTTCTATGATGGTGAATTGATTGGCTACAACAAAATCATTATTCAGCGGATTTTTAAAATCTATTAGCCAAACCCTATCACCACGGTCTTCTCCATCAACCCTTTTGGAAACGGGAATACCTTCGGTTAAAAAACGATGGAAGGTTTCATTATTAGCAAGCAGTTCAGGCGAAGCAATACGCTGAATTTCTTTGATGGCTTCTGCCTGTGCATCGGCTGGAATTTTGTGGTTGATTCGCTGAACGGCATTTTGCAACCTGCCCAACAAAAGCACTTGCTCAAAACTTTCTCTTTCAGGATTTTCCGAATCGGGTGCAATATTTGGCGCGTAAATATACGTATAACCGAGTTTGCTGAACAAATCAATAGCAAGGGATTCTATGGTATTTTCTGTTATGCGTGTCATTTATTATAAAATTTATCTTCCTCCCATTTTACGGGATTGTTGATGATGTATTTCGAAATGTTATGGTAGGATTGTTCGTTTCGGATGATGTGTTCGTAATAATTTCGTTGCCACAATTTACCATTAAATGGTTGCCAACCCAATGTTTTTACCCCACGGATGTATTCGTTGGTGGTCATTGTTTTGAACCATTGCACCACCCGATGTAGGGGCGAACCTACGTGTTCGCCCTCTATTGGATTCGTATTCACGTTGTCCGTATTCACGTTGTCCGCAATAGGGCAGACACGCAGGTCTGCCCATACGGTCGTTCCAATATTTTCGATAATGCAATGGAAATGATTGGGCATTACCACCATTTCGTGGCAACGGATATCGGGAAATTTGTTTTCCAATTCATTATACCATTTTTCAACCATCTTGCCCGCATCATTCAAAATCATTTTACCGTTTTCGATATTACCAAAGGGTAACCATGTGGGATTGCCCCTACCCTGACAACAAATGGTAATGAAATACAATCCGGCCTGTGCATAATCGTAACCCTTTAACCGGATGGACCTGCGGTGGTGAATATTGGGATTGTATCTGTTCATGTTCATTTATTTGGGGTAACCACGCAGGTTTGCCTCTACAACGATACCCGCACCTCCCCACTCATCAGCTTCGGCAACAAGGTATCTCGCAAGGCCGTGAGGGTGCGGATTTGGGTTTGATTATAATTAATTGTCCAGAACATGATTTATTTGATTTTTGGATGGACAAGATTTTTATTATACACCCTTCTAAAATCGAGACTCTTTGATCCAAAGTTAATCAATAAGCCGTCCGCGATGTTATACGCTTCGCAATAATTGATGGCTTGGGCTTTATGTACATCCTCTAATTTCTCGATCGCTTTAATTTCAACCATGACTTTATCTTCCACAAAGAAATCAACTCTTCGAGTACCAATGTGCTGATTCCGGTAATACAAATCCATCTCCATTTCACGAGCAAAGTTCAATCCCTGAAATGTAAATTCAATAGCTAACGCCCTTTGATAGATAACCTCTTGAAAGCCGTTACCCAACGTTGAATGAACCTGCATGGCGCATCCAATAATCTTATGGGTTAGCTTATTTATTTCCTCTTCATTTCTAGTTATAATCTTGTCCATCTTGCCATCTTTTAAATCATGTTCAGACATTGTTCAAACACTTACCCGCACCTCCCCACTCATCAACTTTGGCAACAAGGCATCTCGCAAGGCCGTGAGGGTGCGGATTTGGTTATTATTTGTAATTACTTTTTCAATTATAGGCTCTACTTGCTGAGACATTAATTTTAACTCTCCATTATCTGGAACAAGAACTAATGCTTCATCCAAGTCTCCACGTTTTATATGTCCCATTGTAGTTGCGTGACTTGCAGCTATTGAAATAAATTCTGCTAAGTGGTGCTTGCACCATAAATAATAAAACCATTTTGGATAATCTTCTGATGTAACTTTAAATAAATGCTGATTTAGAATACAATCCTGACCATTCCAAATTTTGACCATTAATGAAGCAGACCAAGCGAAAATAACATCACCATTTCTTACAATGTATTCGGGTTTAATATCTGTACTTGCCCAATCCGAATTCTCCGTTATGCCGCTGCTTAATTCTTTTATTTTTAAAACAGGTAATTTTTCAATTTCATTTTTGGGTGGAAACTTTTGACAAGCCAAACCATTTAAGAAATTTGCCATTTTACTTAGCGGCATATTTCCCCACTCTTCCTTCGCCTCTTCCACAAACCACTGCCTAAACAGCGTTTCAGCCATTTTTTCTAAGGTGGCGTTTTGGCGGTGCAGCAGGTCTATTTTGTCGTCTAAACTGCTGAGGACGGAGGCAATGGCGGTTTGTTCGGGGAGTGGGGGGAGAATTATTTCAAGGGATTCAATATCAATCGGCTTGAGTGATGGATACGCAGAAGTAGAGGCTTCTGCAATGGAATGTAAAAATTCGGTTGTTTGGCTTTGGGTAAGATTATAGAAAAGAAATAGCGGGTTAATTTTTGATTTATTACAAGTTATAGTGACAAAGCCTGTTGAAACTACAAGGTTCTTAGGAGGATTTTTAATAAAGCCATAGTGTAACTGATTAGGTCGAACGGATGAATATATAATATCATCATCTTCTACTAATCTTTTTGCTCTACTTGGTGCATCTATTAATTTGAATTCTTGTAGTGAATCTACCTTATTGCAAGTAATTGAACCTGTATCTAAGTATTGTATTATTGAAAAAGGGTACTCTCTTCCAATACTATTCCGATTGGTTTCAATAAAATCTTTCAAAATAATTTCCTTCCACTCTCTCATTGATTTCTGTTTTTGAAAAAATAGAATGCCAACTCTATTGATATGGTCAAGCAATTCAGGGTTTTGGATTTGGCTTTTCAGGGAAGCATCTATTTTATAAGGAAACATCAAATCGTCGAGTTCGGTTTCTATTTTTTGCAAGATGCTCAGGTTGAGCCTTTCGCCTTCAAGCGTAAGGTCAATGTCGGAGCCATTGCGGTAATTTCCCTTTGCTCTGGAGCCGTACAAAACGACTTTTTCTACTTCTGCGTAGTTTGCCAGCACGTTTACAATGGCTTCTATAGTGGCTTGCGGCAGTCCGTATTTCATATTGTTTGCTGTTTACCAGTTCTTAGTTGTACCATCTTCTGTTGAAACTGAGTAAACTCGCTGGCGTACTCGTGTACAATTTTCAGGAATATTTCCTCTGCCGTTTCTTCATTGTAGGTGTGCGAAGTTTTGTTACGGCTTTTTATCATATCCATCCAAATGTCCCCATTAGCAATTAAGCCCACCGCAAATGCTTCGCGGGTGGCATCTCTCGAACCGAAAATCTGAGTATTGCCTGCTTCCTGTAAAAAGTCTTTTATCACGTTCCAAGCCAACTCGTGGGTATATTCAAAGCGTTGTATCACGCCTTCTTTAATTATATCGCCCAAGAAGTTGTCTTCATCTATTCTGCCTTTTTCATCTAAGGCGTATTCTTCTTTTACCTTCAATACGGCTTGTTGCAATTTTTGAAGGGCTTTGTTGTAGTTGCTAAAGCGTTGTTGCCAGCGTATATCTTCGGTGTTCATAGTTTTATTTTTGAAAGATTTTGAGCAATCATTTCATTGAGTTGGGCTTCTTCTTTCAGTTGCCCTTCCAACTCTGCTTTCAGGCTTGTAAAGCGTTCTGCAAAATTGAAATCGTCTTCTTCGTCAGGTAAACCAACATATCTGCCCGGTGTAAGCACATAGTCCAGTTCTCTCACCTTACTGATGGGTGCGGAGGCACAAAATCCGGGTACGTCTTCATAATTCCCCTCCTCCGGAGGGGTGGTCGCAGACCGGGGTGGTAAATTTCGCCAATTGTGGTATGTGTTAGCTATTTTATTAATGTCTTCCTTTGAAAGTTCACGGGTTCTGCGGTTTATCAAATGCCCTAAGTTTCGGGCATCAATAAATAATATTTCGTTGCTGCGGTCCCTAAAATTCCCCTCCCCTGGAGGGGTGTCCGCGCTCTGGCGGACGGGGTGGTATTTTCCGCTCCGATTACGGCTCATAAACCATAAAGCAGCAGGTATCTGTGTATTTAAAAACAACTTAGCAGGCAGGTTTACGATGCAGTCAATCAAGCCATTTTCCACCAAAGCTTTTCTGATGTCGCCTTCGCCTGAAGTTTTAGAAGTCAAAGCCCCTTTTGCCAAAACGACACCTGCTTGTCCGCTGGGTGCTAAGTGGTAAATGAAATGCTGCATCCAAGCAAAATTGGCGTTGCCGGTTGGCGGAGTTCCGTATTGCCAACGTCCATCCGTTCGCATTAAGTCACCGCCCCAATCACTCACGTTAAATGGCGGATTGGCAATGATGTAATCGGCTTTCAGGTCTTTGTGTACATCGTTCAGAAAAGAGCCTTCGTTGTTCCATTTCACTTGTGAGCTGTCAATACCACGAATCGCCAAGTTCATTTTAGCCAGTCGCCAAGTAGTTTGGTTGCTTTCCTGTCCGTAAATGGAAATATCGTTTACCCGCCCTGCGTGGCTATCGACAAATTTCAAGCTTTGCACAAACATACCCCCTGAACCACAACAAGGGTCAAATACTCTTCCTTTGTATGGCTCCAACATTTCTACCAATAATTCAACAACGCTTCTTGGCGTGTAGAACTGTCCGCCTTTCTTGCCTTCAGCAAGTGCAAATTCTCCCAAGAAATATTCAAAAACGTGCCCCAGTACATCGGCACTTCTTGCTTTGGCATCCCCTAAGGCAATGTTTCCAACCAAGTCAATGAGTTCTCCTAAACTGGTCGGGTCGAGATTTTGTCGAGCAAATACTTTAGGCAAAACACCTTTCAAAGAAGCATTTTCCTTTTCAATAGCATCCATTGCATCATCCACAAACTTACCGATTTCAGGTTGTTTTGCTTTAGATTGTAAGTAAGTCCAGCGGGCATCCTCCGGAACAAAGAATACATTTTCTGCTTTGTATTCGTCTTTGTCTTCGGGGTCTGCTCCATTTGCTTCTTCCGCTTTGAGTCTTGCATACAACTCCTCAAACGCATCAGAAATATATTTCAGGAAGATTAACCCTAACACAATATGCTTGTATTCGGCAGCATCTATGTTCTTGCGGAGTTTGTCCGCAGCTTTCCAGAGTTGTTTTTCTAGGGGTTCTTCCGTTGTTGCTTTTTGTTTTGCCATTATGTTCTCTTAAATTTTAATTCGTTTTTAGTTTGCTAAGTTAAGTTTTAAATCACCATTACTGTCATTTGGTGCGGTGGAAAAAAATAAAACACATAAGGGTCGGCAATGAGTGTCGGCTTACTCGCTGTCCGATTGTTGTATCGTTTCTATGTCCTTGGTCACTTGTCAAAATGGTTTACTTTTCTGTTTAATTCAGTCGTTGTCTTGTTGTCTTGTCGTCTTTTTACGCTTGCTGGTAACGGTTTACGTATTGGCGATGGTGGGGTATTTGAAAAACGTCAGCTCAACATTTGCACAAATGCCCAATAGAATTACAAATATTGAGTGTACCACTGTCAGCCCCACTATTGCCAATACGATGTTGGCGGTAGTTTTTATTTGTCAATACTTGATTTTCAGATTTAGTTCGTCAATTTCTTTTGTCAGTCCGTTTTTATTGCTGTCAAAGGTCAATGTTAGATTGTTAGTCTCTGAAAAAGTGAATTTTATCTTCTCTTGTCCTACAAATTGATTTATGAATTCGTCTTTTTCGTTATAGTTTTTAATTCCAAACTCCACTTTGGTTAAGTTTCTAAGTCCGTTTTCATGTTCTGTTGGTTCAGTTTCATTTTTCTTTTGTCCTTTGAAAGGAAGTCGGAAAGTCCAAGGCAAATTAAGATTTTGCTCGTTTCTTAAAATGTCAATACAAAGTCCAACTGGAAAATACGCAGGTTGATATTTAAATGCTTTTTCAAAAAGGCTTTCGGTCTCGTCTGTGTTTACAATACAAAGTCCAAATCGTGAATTAGTTGAATTTAATTCTGCCCGTTGCCAAAGTCCTGTAGGTTTTGTTATGTCACTTTTCAATTCTTCTTCATTATGAACCCAGAGTATTTCTAAAAAGAAGTTATCGAAATAGAATTTTCTATTTGTTGTACCTTGTCCAACGTGAACTCTGCTACTTCCTTCTGTCAAACCAAATTGCACAAGTTCGTCAGCAATTTTGCCATTGTCATTTGTAAATATGAATATGTGGTCTATGTCCATTTCAAATTTGTTTTTCATCTGTGAGGTGTCACTCTAAAATTACCGCTAACGGTCTGGGGGTCAAGTAGGCAAGAGCATTTCAGCTCAAGCCTCTCACAGAACCGTGCATGAACCTCTCGACTCACACGGCTCTTGACATACAATCATTCAGATTTTACTGATTGCCCAATGCACAAACATATTGGGATAACTCGACTTGATGTCTCGCAGCCAATCGAATGCCTTTTGGTAACTTCGTAATCACTTAAACTTGTTCTTTACCCACTTTGCTATGCGATAGTCCAAATGTCGGAATAAAATTTCTAACGCACTTGTTTCCATCTTGCCAAAATAGTTGATGATTCCTCTTG
>DDTM01000036.1 GCA_002344075.1 Bacteroidetes bacterium UBA2364 | reverse complement strand
TAAATTCATGAACAGCTTCTTAAGACTTCGCCTCAAAAATGTAGGCATCGGTTTTTCCAAATACACTGTCATGCATACGTCCTATTCTGGCCACAATCAACATGATAATATGCCCTCTTATGAGCAATGATGATTCAGAGCTTATTCCAGTTTTTAGTGGGTAAGTACATATGTGAGAATATTGGCCCCCATTTGCAAAGCGGCAAGACGCTTTTCTGGCGGATCGTTATGCACTTCTGGTGCTTCCCAGCCATCACCCAGGTCGCTTTCGTATGTAAAGAGAAAGACCAATCGTCCGTCGTGGAACAACCCAAAAGCCTGAGGTGGTTTACCATCATGCTCGTGTATTTTAGGAAGGCCGGCGGAAAAGGCATACTGGGTTTTAAAAATCGGATGTGAATGTGGTAGTTCCACCCAGTCTTGATCGGGGAAAACCTTCTTCATCTCGCGTTTGATGTGCTGCATCATGCCATAATTGTCGTCAGCATGAAAAAAACCCCCATTCTGGAGATACCTGCGCAGGCGTTCTACTTGCCGTGCCGAGAAGGAGAGGTTGCCATGCCCCGTAGCATACAAGTAGGGGTAAAGAAAAACTTTATCGCTATCCAGATCAACGATGTCTTCTTTTGGCGCAATATCCAAAAGGGTTTGCTCGCGTACAAAACGTAACAACAAAGGGAGCGAGGTCTCGTTTCCGTACCAATCTCCACCACCGTCATACTTCAATTTGGCAATACGGATGGCATAATTTTGTGCATGAACTGATGCAGTCATGATGTATAAAAGTGCCCATACGAATCGAAACGTGTTCTTTACCATAACCAATTTTGGATTAAGGAGTAATTAGGAGAAACCATGCACGGACCTTCCAACGATCCTTATGATGGAAAGTTCGCCAAATTATTTTCTGAACAACGCAGCCAATACGCCATAGCGTGGTATAGGATTGGTTTCATCGTATGGAATGGCCCTGCGGAGGCTTTCATATATAGCTCTCTTTACGTTTTTTTCAAATTTTCGCACTTGTATAGGCGAAAACTCTGGCAAAAACGCCTCAACAATCTCAAAACCGAACGACCGAGGTTCTGTGATGGTGGGTTTATGCCCCACATCAGTTATCAACATGAAGTAGCCGCCTGGTACCACTACCCGCTTGATTTCGGCGATGGTGGCAGACAAATCGGCTACATGGTCTAATGAGTTAAAAGAAGAAACGACGTCAAAGTAATCATTGGAAAAGGGAATTTGCTCCGATCCTGCTGCCTTATAGACCATTTGGTGTTGATCTACACCAAACAAGCGATATACTTCTGCCAAGGGGTCTAAACCCACCCGCTCTGCGGCATTTGTAGCCCATTCTAAGGATCCTCGTGGCCCGCATCCGATGTCAAGAAGCCTCTTACCTGCAAAGTCGGATCGGGAAAATCCAAAATAGGTTGTAAAGAAAGGTTCGTAATGGGTATTGTCTAAACGACCTTGTTTTTTGAATTGAAACAGCCAATAAAGTAATTCGGCACGACCCTTTAGCCCACCTGGTATGGGTAAGAAAAATAATGTTTTAAGGGTGGATAACAAGTGTGTAGGGGATTGAATTAAGGAAAAGGCAGCCCAGTAAGATCAGACTGCCTATCGAGTCAACTCAGCATTTTGGTTAGATTGATCAACTCATAGTCAATAGATTTGGAGCGGCTCCATACGTTCTTCATGGGTGTCATTTTTATTTCACCACCAACCAGACCTACCATCACATTTGTATGGCCTTCAATCAAGGCTTCTACGGCTGAAACTCCAAAGCGACTGGCTAAGACGCGGTCTCGTGCAGTGGGTGATCCTCCTCGTTGCGTATGTCCCAAAATGCATACCCGAAGGTCAATGAAATCAAATTTGGCATCATTTTTCAAGGCATCGGCAATACGTTGTGCTCCACCCAATTGGTCTCCCTCGGCCACCACTACGATGGAAGAACGGGCATGTGAAGACATAAGGCCAAAGATTTGTTTCTTCACCTCTTTCAGGTCGGTTTGGTTTTCTGGTATCAAGACTAGTTCCGCCCCTCCTCCAATTCCACAATTAAGGGCAATAAAACCTGCATCTCTTCCCATTACCTCCACAAGAAACAGCCGATTGTGTGCGTCGGCGGTGTCTCGAATACGGTCAATGTTTTCGATGGCCGTATTCATTGCGGTGTCGTATCCGATGGTTTCGTCGGTTCCGTACAGGTCATTGTCAATGGTGCCGGGACAACCGACGACAGAAATGCCATGTTCTTGATTGAGCAGCGTTGCACCACGCATGGAGCCATCACCACCAATGGCAACCAGTGCATTGATGCCCATTTCGGTTAGGTTTGCGGCAGCAAGTGCACGCCCTTCCGGTGTTCTGAACCGGTCTGAGCGGGCACTTTTCAAGACAGTTCCCCCTTTTTGGAGAATATTGGAAACGGAACGTGTGGTCATTTCGACAAAGTCCGAATCTATCATGCCTTCGTAACCACGTCTAATGCCGACGACCTCCAAGTCGTGGGCGTAGGCTGTACGTACTACAGCGCGCACACACGCATTCATACCAGGGGCATCACCACCACTGGTATAGACACCAATTCGTTGTATTCCTTCCATAATGCAGTTGGGGTGAATGACAGACAGAAGAAAAACGGATCGGGCAACTTAATCGTCGCCGTTTTCCTGTCCTTCTTCCTGATAGCGGACATCCCATGCCAGCATATCTTCGATGCTCGCATAGTCGGTATCACCATCTTCGAGGGTGAATTCATAATCAGCCTGATATTTCAGGCGCAAATTGGTCGGGAGTCGTTTCCAAGGTTTGCCCTCGGTATCAACAAACTCTTCTGGGTATGGATTTTGCACAGCGTAAGAGGGATGATATGAACGATAGGTTTTGTCAGCTTCGTAGAGTGCCGCACGTCGAGAGCCGGCTTTGGTAAGGCTCCTTCCCGAAACCCGGAAAGGGCTTATGTTGATAACGGCAAGCCAAAGTCCTTCTTCTTCCAACTCGGTGTATTCTGGCCTCATGACCTTAAATTCTTCCGGATGGGGGTAAGCACTGGCTTCATTAAAATTAAACATAGAATTAAATACTTCAGTGGGCACAAACGAATTAAGCATTATAAAATAGCCTTCCTTTTGGTCTTTGTTGTGCGAAAGGGTTGCGAATTGTGAGGCAAGTTTACAACAACAAGGCCGAAAATCGGCAAAAGGTACCTTGTTTAGTTTTTTTGATGTTTCGCAGGCTGGGGGTTAAGTTGATCAGTTTGGATTTTGTTTGGTTTGTTCAGCTTCGTCGTAAAAACGGGCAGCGGTATAAAATACAACATTGCTGTTATGCCACCCCACGATTGCGCCCGCCCTAATGAACAAGAGTATTTGGGTCAGCAAAAAACCGATCCATGAGGCTGTGGGGCTGGCAAATCCGAAACGCAACTCCAGAATATTTGGCAAGACGCCAACAAATAACATAATTGCAAACCAGAGTAAAAAGAGTTTGCTTGCATTGCCGTAACGAAATGGGAAACGTAGTCCGTTCCGAAACGCTACCTTCGGTGAAATATCTTCCAATACCATTGCCACCCGTGCATAATCTTGAAACAAGGCCAGCAAGGCATAGGCAGATATCGCAAGTATGGGCCAAATGACCGCAAAGAGCCAAAACAATGCGCGTTCCCCTTGTATTGTGAACCCCAATACCATAGAGACGATGATCAAAAAAAGCTGGGTCCCAATAGAGAGTATCAAAAATCGAATAGACAGGGCCATGCCCTTAGACCAGTAGCGGGCCACGCCTTCCCTGAACGCTCCAGGCGTTTCGGGGCGAAATGTATGGTACAACCCAACAGCATAGGCAACTTTCCATATCCAAACCAGAGGCAGTACCCACAACAGGCTCAGGAATGTAGCACCAAATGCGGAGCGTATCTGGATAAGTAATTCCCAAAAGACCGTCTGGTGTAGCGGTGTCTTCCAAATATCTGGGTTCCCTTCTGGCAAGACGTGTGCAAATGCCTCTATAGCAAACGTAGCCGGAATGGCCAATAAGGCTGCTATAACCAGCCCCGTTAACCACAAAAGCAAGATCAATTTGGGCCGCCGGGCAGTATTTCTGATCCCTTCGGTAAAAGAACGAAGTACCATAAATATTCGGAGTAAAAAGATGAATGCCGTAAAATAGGGTATGACTGGGTTGGTTCGTAAGAGAATTTCAGGGTTCGGTGGTGCATTCGTATTTTTTGTAAGTGCAGTTATCCGTCCACAACCCAGTCTTCATACCACATTTCCGTTTTGGGCTACTTACTTTTTGTTGCAGGCCACATAATCAACAAAGCCACTCTTATACCGAGAATGGCCTTGGCATCAATCTGGGCTTAGAAACGCTCTGCTACACCATCTACAATCCCGTAAGCAACCGATTCTTGTGCATCCATCCAATAGTCGCGGTCAAAATCTTGCATTACTTTCTCAAAATCTTGCTGGCAGTTATCCGCCAGAATTTGTGCACCCAACTTCTTGGTTTTTATGATTTCGCGTGCCTGGATTGTAATATCGGAGGTTGCGCCCTGTGCCCCTCCACTTGGCTGATGAATCATCACACGGCCATGTGGTAGGATAAAGCGACGTCCCTTAGTTCCGGCAGACAGTAAAATAGACCCCATCGAGGCGGCCAGCCCCATACAGACCGTAGAAACGGGTGAGCGTAGCCCTCGCATGGTGTCGTAGATTGCCATACCAGAGGTTACATATCCGCCGGGGCTATTAATATAAAAGGTTATCTCCTTGCCTGGATCCATCAGGTCTAAATAGAGCAATCGTTCCACAACATACTCAGCCGAGTCATCATCCACACCGCCCCATAAAAAAACCTTTCGTTCCGACAAAAGTTTGCGTCCTATTTCATCTGCTAAGGATACTTGTTCCATTCATTTATTTGTTTTGGTGATCTGGGAAACACACAAACGCCCATTCCGGCTTTCCGTTTCCCTTTCGGATTAAAAAGTTTTGGTTTGACAACAAGAAGCCCATCTGTACATGTCCGATTTGCCAGAGGCATCCGCTTTAAAAAATTCCTATATTGCTTTTTTGCAAACTTCCTATTGCCTCTGATATGCGCTCGACGTTTATCCTATTGTTGGTGATGATGATGGCTTTTTCTGCCTGCAACCCTGTGAACACCCGCGAATACAACTTCAAACAAATCAAGCTCAATCCAAGCCCGGATGCCTGGTATGGGACACTTTTCGAAGCCGTTCAAATGGCCCGTATTTTCCCGGATGGAAAAACCTTTGTGGACTGTACCCCAAAGTCCGATCCAAAAGACATTATAGCCCGCTATTTGGCAGAGAAAGACCAACTGGGGTTTGACCTAAAGGCCTTTGTACTGGCCCATTTCGACTTACCTCCGACTTTTGCCTCTGGCTTTCGGAGTGATACCACCCGTACAGTTCAGGAACACATTTCCGAACTTTGGCCCATATTAACCAGACAGCCCGATGAAGCAGCGCATTTCTCGTCCTTGATCCCCTTGCCCCGTCCGTACATCGTGCCCGGTGGTAGGTTTGGAGAAGTGTATTATTGGGATAGTTACTTTACCATTCTGGGTTTGAAGGCTGATGAAAAATGGGATATGATCCAAGACATGACCGATAATTTTGCGTTTTTGATTCAGACCGTCGGTCATATCCCAAATGGTAACCGTACCTACTACACCACTCGAAGCCAACCGCCATTTTTTTCTCTGATTGTGGGCATATTGGCCGAAGGCAAGGGCTTAGAAGTCTATGAGCAATACCTTCCGGAATTAGAAAAGGAATATACCTTTTGGATGGCAGGCGCCGATCGTCTTTCCGAGTCTAACCACGCTTATCGGCGTGTTGTGCGTACACCAGACGGAAATATATTAAATCGCTATTGGGATGATAGTGTTAAACCTCGGCCGGAGTCTTATCGAGAAGACGTCGCATTGGCCCTAAGTACTCCCAAGCGTATTCCCTCGCAGGTATATCGCGACATTAGGGCGGCGGCAGAGTCTGGGTGGGATTTTTCCTCCCGCTGGCTCCGAGATGGCAAATCCCTTGCCAGCATCCATACCACCGAAATCATCCCTGTGGACTTAAATGCTCTGCTATACCACTTAGAACAAACCCTCAGCCGTGCTCATACCCGAAGCGGGAATGCGGAAAAAGCCGCTTCTTATCGTACCAAGGCAGAAGTGCGAAAAAGCACCTTGCTTAAACTGATGTGGAACGAGGCAGAGGAATATTTCTATGATTACGATTTTGTTGCGGGTCGTCAAACCAACCAAGTAACCTTGGCCGCTACCTTCCCGCTCTTCTTTAAGATGGTTACCAACGAACAAGCTGCTGGTGTGGCCAAAAGAATTGAACAAGAACTCCTTCATTACGGAGGCCTCAGCACAACCGGAATTCGGTCTGGTCAACAATGGGATGCTCCCAATGGCTGGGCCCCTCACCAATGGACAGCCTATGTGGGATTAAAAAATTATGGATTAACAAAACTGGCGCGAGAAATCCGAAATCGCTGGATTGCCACTAACAATCGGGTATATCGTAGTACCGGGAAAATGGTTGAAAAATACAATGTAATGGAAAAAGATCTGGCAGCAGGTGGTGGAGAATACCCTTTACAAGACGGATTTGGTTGGTCTAACGGGGTTCTAAGGGCCTTTCTTGCTGATTGAGCGTTTCGGAAATAACCCAGTTCCTGCTATGGGTTTCTCGAAAAGACTTTCCTAAAAAATATTGCGCTTGGACGCGACGCCCGATACCTCCAGATTTTGTATTTTTGTTCATAAAACCAATTCAACAGCGCATGTGGATGCACCGCTTATCCGATAAGCCATTCTTTTGTACCCTATTTGTAGCCACGCTCTTGGTGGTTCAGGGTTGTCAAAAACACCAAGCATCCACGGAAGCCGTAGAAAAGCAGCCCACGGCATTAGAGAAATCTCTGCCAACCTCGCCCGATACCACCACAATAGACCCACACCACTATGCCGAGATTAAAACACCACTTGGCAAAATGGTGGTTCGCTTGTACGACGAGACACCCAAACATCGCGATAACTTTATTAAACTTGCCACATCTGGCTTTTATGATGGCTTGTTTTTTCATCGTGTGATGAGTGGCCTTATGATTCAGGGAGGCGACCCTAACTCAAGGAACAACAACCCGACGGATGATGGTCTTGGCGGACCAGGCTATGTGATTGACTCCGAGATTTTACCCTATTCCTTCCACAAACGTGGCGAAGTATGCGCCCTGCAATCGGTGGAAGTACCCGGAAAGTCTTCAGGTAGTCAGTTCTATATCGTTCAAGGCGGTGAAGGGATCCCCAAAATGATATTAGACGATCAGGAGGCACAAGTTCGGGAATTAACGGGTCTCAAAGATTTTCGTTTTTCGGAAGAAGCGAGGCGCCAGTATTCGCACGGGGGAGGTGCTCCGTGGTTAGACCTTCAATTTTCTTGTTTTGGTGAAGTCGTTTCGGGTTTCTCTACTATAGATCGGCTTGCCCAATTGGAAACCTCCCGTACATTAGGGGAAGCAGAGCCTCTTCCTTCGCTCTTGGACCGTCCAAGACAAATCCAGAAAGCACGGATGACGGTTAAAATGTTGGAAAAGTTTTCAGTGGATGGGATTAAGGTGCATTAAAAAAGCCTGATTCCGAAGGATCAGGCTATGTCGGGATGGCGGGATTCGAACCCACGACCTCTTCGTCCCGAACGAAGCGCGCTACCGGGCTGCGCTACATCCCGTTTAATTCGAGATTTTTAAAATAATGACAGATTTCTGCCCTTGCAATCATTTATTTCTTAAAAAAAACTCTTTACCCAATCTTCGGTTTTTTTCGCAATAATTGCAACATCGCTTCATGAACTTATTGCAATTATGCTCTTTTCGTCTTACATTCTTAATCATAAGGTAAAACGTATTTTGCACAACGTTCAAAAAAACGCATGGGTTCCTGATTTTTTCTCTTAAGTTTTCTCAAGCCGACCTGCCAAGTCCTTCTGGGTTTCTTGTATTTGGAGTTTTATATGCTATCAGGCACACGCGAACGCCAAACTCGCGATACGAATTACCTTATCTAAGTGCCAGAAATTTAATAGCATAAATACATTACAACAATGAAATACCGCTGGTTGTTACCCCGACCAGAGCATCCTCATGTAATCGCTGCGTTGTGTGCCCAGTTGAATGATCTACCACCGGCGCTGGGGATGGCGCTCTCGCTACGGGGAATTGAAACTTATGAGGACGCACGGCGATTTTTTCGCCCTTCCTTAAACGATTTGCACGACCCTTTCCTGATGTTAGACATGGATGTGGCTGCCGAGCGGCTGGAAAAAGCCATCTTGCAAGGGGAAAAAGTGGTGGTATATGGGGATTATGACGTGGACGGGACAACGGCAACGGCTCTTATGGTGAATTTTCTACGCCAACATGGTCTCGATGCAGAGTTTTTTATTCCCGATCGTTACACGGATGGGTATGGCCTATGCTATCGTGGCATTGACTTCGCCGCTTTTCGGGGAGCAACCCTCATGATTGCCTTGGATTGCGGAATAACAGGCCACGCCGCCGCCGATTATTGCCGCGAGAAAGGAATTGATCTGGTGGTTTGTGATCATCATAATGCAGAGGAGGCCATTCCTGATGCGCTGGCAGTATTAGATCCCAAACGCCCCGACTGCCCTTACCCGTTTAAGGAATTGACGGGGTGTGGTGTTGGGTTCAAGCTCATACAAGCAACACTTTCCAAATTGGGGAGCCCCCCCGAAGACGCCTGGGAATATTTGGATTTGGTAGCCCTTGCAATCGCTTCGGATATTGTTCCCATTCTGGGCGAAAACCGCTTGTTGATGTATGAAGGTCTGCGACGGATTCAAACCAATCCACGTATTGGATTGCGAATGTTGGCCCTGCAAGGGGGGCAAGACTTGGCCAGTTGTTCTACATCGCAGATTGTTTTTGGACTTGGGCCGCGTATCAATGCCGCTGGACGTATGGGTGATGCTGCCGAGGCCGTAGAACTTTTGGTGGCCACCAATCCAGACCGCGCCCTCAAACAAGCCCAGCGCCTAGAAAAGCTGAATGGCGAACGACGGTTGATGGACTCAAAAACGTTCGAGGAGGCTGTCTATTTGATGGAAAGCCGTGCCTCTACCTGTATGCAACACGCCATCGTACTACATCATCCCGGATGGCACTTGGGGGTTATTGGTATTGTGGCCAGCCGCTTGGTAGAGCGCTTTTATCGGCCAACCGTCTTGCTTACCACAGCCAATGGCATGGCCAAAGGGTCTGCGAGAAGTGTTCCTGGGTATAATATTTACGATGCTATCCGGTCGTGTGATCACCTGCTTGCTAAATTTGGTGGCCATGCTTTTGCTGCCGGACTCACCCTACCTGTTGCCCATCTGGAGACTTTCACTGAACAGCTAAACGAAGTGGTAAGTCAAACCATTCAGCCAAACCAACTCAAGGCAGAAATCGTGGTAGATGCACCTCTGTCTCTTCAAGATATTACGCCTCGATTTAAGCAGATACTGGAGCAATTTGGGCCTTTTGGTCCACAAAATCGCCAGCCGATCTTTATGGGAACGGGGGTGCAAGTGAAATCGCAACCCACATTGGTGGGACGGGACGGACACCTAAAGTTTCAGGTACAACAAGGACATAATGGACAAGCATCGCCCACATTCGATGTGATTGGCTTTGGCCTTCATGCCCTTTATCCCACCGTCCGCGAGAGTTTGCAATATGGCAGGGCTTTGGACATGCTCTTCACGATAGACGAAAATAATTTTATGGGCCAAACCTCCTTTCAGTTGCGGGCAAAAGACCTTAAACTGGCCGGATAAATGGCTTTCTGACAGGGTCTTCATAAAAAAACCGGAGGGTTAAGGGTGTCCTCCGGTTTTTGCGAATGTGGACGGTTCTAAAAAATGAGCAATAAACGGCTATTTATCGGTATCCACAATTGTGAAGGAAGCGTTTTGATAACCTGCAAAAATGCCAAGCCCATTTTTTACATTAGTCGTTATAGGTAAAATATCGGCAAAGATATCTTCCCGGTAGGTAACTTGTCTGGTTTGGGTTTGAAAATATTCGTACATCTCTTCTTCCATAGAATACAAGGTGGCCCGATGCCGGATTGAGCCTTCTCGCTGATTCTCACCCCAGCTCCAAATTCTGAAGGACATATGTGCTTCTTCTCCATTAAACAGGTCATCTGGAAATATAAAGTTAAAATAAAGTGGTTCTTCAGAATCAATGTCATATTGATTTTTTTCCCAAAAATTCAACCCTGATTTAAGTATAGGGTCATCGCTTGAAAGAAGTGGTTGAGATGTGTAATGCCGATAGGTGCCATTATGTTCTTCCTCGGTTACAACTTGAAGCATATAATAATTTTTAACATTAAAATCATCTTTTATCTTAAAACTAACTTTGTGTTTAGAAAGGTTTTGATTACTAGTCGCTTCTTTACGGAATGCAAGATCATAAATTNNAAATTGGCATCGGGACTTTCCCCTCGGCCTCTACAGCAGGAAAACCTTCTGCTATTACTTTTATTCTATATACTTGGCCTGATCTTGGAAAATAAGTTGATGTTGTATAGCATGGTATAGAATTTGGCTCAATTGTATGATTGGTAACCTTTATTGTTTTGTCCTTATAAGGC
>DDTM01000112.1:11253-18930 GCA_002344075.1 Bacteroidetes bacterium UBA2364 | reverse complement strand
GGAAGTGTCTATGCAAATTGCGCCATTTAAACTACCGAAACACACGTTACGCTCGAAACTTGTCGCACTCCGAACTTGTAATAGCGATAAAACGCCGCTTCCTTCGGTGAGATAATGCACGGTATTCGTTTTGGTATCATAGCGCCCAATGGCAAAGTGTTGTGGCGAAGTTTCGGCGGAGAACCAAAGTGCATTCGGGTCGTGTTGGCTTGCCGTAATCGCCAAGACTTTCGCTTGTACTTGCGGAATAGCAACACATTTATCGCCGCTGATGCGCGCCAACCCATCTGAACTGCCTACCCAAATCGTGTTTTGTGTATCTTTGAAAATCGTATTTGGCGTATTAGAACAACCTTTTATGGAGGATAAACGCTTTTGTTGAATATCGTAGCGATATACGCTTTTCTCAACAGTACTCATCCAAATTTGCCCTTGATGTTCCAAAATAGCATTCGTATAAGCCGAAAAACTGGGCAAATTGTGACGTGCGATCTCATTGCCTTGTCGCCATTGGATTAGCGCTCGTCCATGCTCGGTATGTTCGAGTAGCCAAAGCGTTTGTTCAGATTCAGAAGCCGTAAAGGCTTCCACATTTTTGCGAATAAGCGTTGTTTTATTATCTTTTTGTTTATAAAATTGCCTAAATTCGTCGGTTAAATAGAATGTGTTGGCATCAACGTCATCAGCAATGAGTTGCGTAATCGAAAGCGGTGTATCAGAGAGTTTCACATTTTGATGACTTGACGTGTTCTTCGGTTGTTTCAGGTATGAAATCGTCTGCTGATTGGCAATCCATAAACCATTTCCATTTGCCGAACTCGTCATAGCATACACGAAATCGCTTTTGAGGCGCTGATTTTGCTTGTTGAATGTGGTGATAAAATTGGGTGTGAGTTGTCCTTGCCAGAACTTATTTTGCGCCCATCCCCAAATCCTACCAAAAGCATCCACGCCGATTTGAATCATAGGCTCTGGGTGAAGCGATACGAAATTCGCCTCTGATTTGACGAACACGCCGTCATCCGTCGAAACAGCAACTTGTTTGTTATTTGCCGCAATGCTCCCAATGCCACTTTTTAATTTTTGTTCTAAGTTACCATTTTGCGGCTCAAATCGCCACAGTCCTATTTTGGTACCCAACCACAAGTATTGTCCATCATTTGCTGAAACATGAAGTGTTTGGTTGATTGGAAGAGTAGCGTATTGCTTTCGGGCTATATCGAAGCAATAAATTTGGGTATGATTGGCGTAAGTAAGAAAAAGCTGGTTGCCAACGAAATGTAAGTTTTCCAAATAGAGGCGTTGTGGCAGGTTTTGCGGAAGGGCGAAGGTTTCGAGTTGCGTTTCAGGTTTCGAGTTGCCTTGTTTCAGGCGGTACAAGTGTTGTTCGGTGGCGATCCAAAGCGCATCACGGTCTTGGGCGAGTGCCAAAATAGCTTGTGTGCCAAATGCTTCGTGGCGTTTTAGTTGTTGTGTCGCCTCCTGCCAAGTGTATAATCCTTGCGAAGTGCCAAACCAAATCGTGTCATGCTGCTTGTTGCGCGTTTCCTGAATCGCCGTAATTTTGGCACGGAGAAGCGGCTGCATTTCGTTTGGTGCTTCCACATTCCGAAATCGAAAAATGCCTGTATCCATTCCGATCCACAACGCGCCGTTTTGCGCTTGGTACATTGCGGTCATACGCCCCGATTCGGCGATGCGTCGCAACGACGAAGATTGCGCTTCTCGAAACACGCCATGCGGATTCGGTTGTGCGTTCACAGAAAGGAATAACAACATCCACAGGAGGCCGTATTTGAGGAAGGTTTGGTGCATGGCGATAGGCAAAGTCAAAGTTGGCGTACCGCTTCTACAAAGCGGTATTTCACAGATTCCCACGAAAGGTCGAATAGCATAATGGGTTCAGCATCTGTTTCGGCATCTTCAAAATAGCACAAACTCCGAATGACATGAAAAATCTGAACTTGGGGATACTTTTGGCGAAAAAAACCAAGCAATTCAGGCAATGAAAAATGATCCAATAACACAAATAAATCTACGAAATCCTTTTTACTTCCACGATTAGACACCGCCCACAGTTTCATTGCCGCAATGTCGCGTACATCTAAGAAACGAATGTTGCCTTTTTCGATGACAGGTGCAATCAAGGCATAAGGATAATGGATAAAATCTACTTTTATTTGGTTGATAAATACATTCAAGGCATCATGCGAAACACCTAATACTTCTAATTCACCATATCTGAAAAGATGTTGGTACAAGGCATTTGTATCGAAAGGAGTTTCGCTGAATAAATCCAAATCAACGGAAATTCGGTGTCCATATTGAAGCGCTAATGCTGTACCGCCCACCAAACTAAAAGAGGCGAAATACGCATCTTGCATCAAATGATTCAGAAGTTCCAAAGTGCTTGGATAGACGGATTGGGTTTGTAGCATCGGAATTCGGTTAAAGGAATATCGAAATAGGCACTACAAAAATGTAACGCTTTCTTGTCTAAATAGCGCAGTTTTATGACTTCCGTTTTTAAACGCGGAATTCCATAAACTTCTCGAATCAAGAGCCAATCTTCATAGCGACCTCTACACAATACCCGCTCAATGATAAATGGCGCATTGCGCTCCCAATCGCAGGCGGCTTGGTTCGTGTCCCAAAATAAATGAGGCGATAAATCGGTTATGAGCATTTTGTTTTGTGTATGAAGTATGGTCTATGAAATATGAGATATTTAGACGTTGACTATAGCCGAAACCTTCCGCGTTCCGCTACTCAAACTTCAGCAAAAACGTCTTGCAATCCCGTGAAGATCGCGCATCGTGGCGCGTAATATGAAACGTATGAGGTGTAGGACTCGACCGATCTTCCCATCTCAACGTTGCTCTGTTGCGTGGATTGCGGTCATGCTCTTCTTGTAAAGCAGAAGTCCTAAACGAAAACTTTTTGTCAATTTCAAAGCTAAATTTTGCTATACCTGTTTCTAACACTGCCATTGCTTTTGAAGGTTTAGAATCAAACAGAATATCTTCGGTTTGATTAGGATGATTGCCACACACATTCATATCCAATACACCGATGGGATGAACAGGACTGGATCCCATTGAATTAGTCAGGGCTTTTTCTATCAGTTCATCACGATTTTTTAACTGATCTTTCCATTGCAACAAACTATCGCGCAACACAGACTTCGGATTTAGGCGCAAGGCTTTTTCCTGCACATTACGCGGATTGAAGGTATTGTGCCAACGATTTCGTCCTGCTTCTGACCAACCATTCATTCTTGGTGGCACAAAGTCATAAGCCAACAGCAAGCCTATAGCACGATTCAGGTATCGCGCTTTTTGGGTAACATTTCGGGTTTGGCTTGCTTTTCGTAAAAGATGTTGCGACTGAATCAGTGTTTGAAGTATAGGATCATCATTCACTTGGATAGGCACATTTTGAGCATGAACATAGCATATGCCAAGTTTAAAGAAGAAGGCAAAAAATACGGAACGTAAAAATTTAGGCATAAAACGTTGTAATTAAGGGATTGACAACACGAGTTGCCCTTAATATACAAACGATTTTATGGTTATGAGTTGTGGATGATGAGTTGGATTAGGAAACTAAAAAACTGGGAAAAGTTCTTCTCTCGTCACTTCCAGCTTCCTAATCCGATGTTTCCGAATACATTCAAAAGATTTCTCCCGACAGCGTCCAGCCTGCCCAAAAGTGTGGCGCTTCGTAGGTGTGTATCGTGCCGCCTGAATCTTTGTAGCGATATTTCCGCACTTCGTCCTGTGCCAAGCGGAGCGCTTCGGACTTAGATTTTCCGCTTTGCCAATGTTTCATAAACGCCTCGACCATCAGCTTCGTGGCAAATTCGGGCACGTTCCATAACGACATGAGAATGGAACGCACGCCTGCGGTACTGATCGAAGCGCGAACGCCCAACGTGCCTTGCCCCAAGAGCGGCTTGCCGAGACCGCTTTTACACGCCGAAAGAATCATCAGTTCGGTATTGCGTAAGTCCAATGCCACAAAATCTTCGCCTGTAAACGCCGTTTCGTCGGTGGTAGCGGTTGAGTCAGGTTTGTTGTATTGCGATAGCGCCAGCCACGAACCTGTGAGCGAGTTGCGATCATCCGTGCCAGCATCATAATAGCCGTGTGTGAAAAACATCGCCACATTTGCTTTGGGCAACGCCGCTTGAATGCGGCTTCGTGTCGCATCGTTATGCACAATGGATTGTGATTCGTAGCCTTTTTGCTTCAATATGGCACTTGTGTTGTCTATCACAGATTGCGCGCATGGCGTAGAGGTTGCGTTGCGTATGGTACTGTTTTCACCTAATGCCTTCTGACAAATATTTTGTAAGTTTTCGGTGGTCTGCGGTTCTGCCCCCACGTCGTTGTAATTGATATTGCCCACTGCCAAGTATTGTGGCGTTGCTGGTTTCTGATACGAAGTCGTGAGCAAGCGATACAACTCCCGCGCCGATTCGACAATAGCGACTTCGCGGGGCTTCATGTCGTTTTGCGCGAACAGTTGCCATGGAATCTGTGCCAAAACCCCATCGGGCGATAGATACACGCGCTTCACGGATGCAGGAAGCTGTGCCGCGATGGGTTGCCACACCAAACGGCGTACTTCGTTCCATGCATTTCGTTGTTCGGCGGTGTTGCTTTGATCTTTCACCTTGAGCCAACCTCGCCACGCTTGACTAACGGTTGCGGTATCGGGCAGTTGCACGCGATACAAACCGCCTTGTGGCGTGGTAATGATGCCCACATAGCGAAAATCGGGGTCGTTGTGCGGTTTTCCTTTCTCGTAATGGTCATAGCCGTACATATCAACGAATGCGGCATCTTGGGGCAATTTCTGGCGGAAACCGTCCCAACCTGCTTTACGAAGCGGGTCGTTTTCTAGGGTGTTTGTGAGATACGGTGCAAGTTTTTGTTCAAGAGTTTCAATTTGTAGTAGCATTTCGTTACTTAATTGTTGCCTCTCATTTTCTGATAGTTCTAATCTTCTATCTAAAAGATATAACGATGCTTTAAGTAAATAAACTTGATTAATATCTTCTTTTAATTCAGGTTTTGTTTGAATAAGTTTTTCTAATTCGTTTTGAGCAGATAAACTAAATAACCACATACTTTTCCAGAACCAAAAAATCGTATAGTTTTCTTTTAAAATAATATCATTCACTCCTAAAGAAAGGTTAAAATACATAGATGGAAAAACATTTTGAGATAAGTAGTCGTGTTGTGTTTTTGAATTCAATCCGTTTAGAGTTATTAATTCTTTGTCTATCAAACGATTCATTTTTCCAACTAATTTGGGTAATTCCAAATAATACTTACTGTCTCCCCATTCCCATCCTATGCTTATTTTATTACCAATATTGATTAAATTTAGTGAATCTACTTTTTCCATTGTAGGTGAAATTTCTTCATATAAGTCTTCTGATTCTTTATAATTACCTTTCCTTTGTAACGTAGTCGCTATGTTGGATTGTGCTTTGATTGTTTCTAAATGATTAGCTCCTAATGTATTTTTTCGACCTAAATGAACGTCGTTAAAAAGAATGATTGCATTTTCATATTTACCTGCTTCTTGGTACAAACCTGCAATATTGTTTTGCGTTGTTAATGTTTGGGGATGTTCTTTTCCTAACGATTGAATTAACTCGTTAAGTACCTCATTTAATAAAATTAATGCTTCTTCTTGTTTACCTAAATGAAATAAAATACCTCCCAAATTATTTCGTGCAACTAAAGTAGCGAGATGAGACTTCCCTAAAATGGTTTCTCTTATTTTCACTGCTTTTTGAGCATATATCAAAGCCTCATTATATCTTCCTGCTTTTATATAAATTGCCGCAATATTGTTGTATGTTGTAGCAATAGTAGGGTGTTCTTGCCCAAAAATACGAACTTGAGTACTATAAACTTGTTGCAATAAGTTTATAGATTTATTAATTCTTCCTGTTTGAGACAAAAGTGAGGCATAGTTATTTTTAGCCGTTAAAGTATGTGGGTGAGTATGACCTAAATGTTTAATTCTTTTTGCTATCACATCAATAAACAAAGGTTCAGCATCTTTATATAATCCAAGTAATTCAAATTGTTGAGCTAAAAATAGTTTTATTCCAATAGTATTGATATTTTCCTCTCCTCTTATCTCGGTCATGCTATTTAAGGACTCTTGAAGTAATAAAAGTGCTTTTTGATAATCTCCAATATCTTGATAAACAAGAGCCAAATTAGATTTATTTATTGCTACTCTTTCTTTATTTCCAATTAGATAATTTTTATCAATAGAGGTATTATAAAACGAAATAGCTAACCGATACTCTCCTAATCGATAATAGGCAATAGCTGCCTCTTCTTCCGCACGAATAGTTATCTCATGTGTGCTACCTAAAAAGATTAGAGCATCTTTGGCAAGTTGGTTCGCAATCTCAGCCATTTTAGTATATTGCCCCATTGATTCATATAGGGGCGGTAAATTTGCTTTTGACATTAGCGTTAATACGTGTTTTTCTCCTAAAATACTTACTCTTTCTTCATAAATTTCTTCTGCTAATAGTAGCGCCTTACCATATTGTCTTTGTTTTTCATATAGGACAGATAGAGTTTGTTTTAATTTTATAATTTCTATAGTATTTGAAAAGTATAGTAAACCTAATTTATTTAGCGCATCTTCAAGTATTTTTATAGATTCGGTGTATTTTTGTTGATTCTTTAATTCGTTGGCCTTGGATATTTGAATTGTTATTTGGTTTCTTAATACTTGGTCATTAACAGAGCATATAGGTCTTTCAATTACTTCTTTTAGGCTTATGTAGTATAAGATTTTTGCAAAAAGCACTTGATATTCATTAATAGAAGATTCTACCTGCATTTGAGGTTTTAATAAAGTTATATTTTTTTCTATAACCCGAATAAGGTTATGGCCATCTTGGTCAATTGCATTTAAGTCTAATCCATTACAAATCAGTTTTTCGATAGTATGAGGTTCTGGGGAACTAAATTGTTCTATACTGTAGAAAACAGGTAGCCTTCCTGTTTGTGGGTTTTCTAAATTCAAGTTCGCTTTTTGTGTTGCCAAGTACGTTACGATTTCTGGCTTGTTTTGTGAAAGCGCCCATTCAAGCGCCGTCCATCCGTTTGCCTGCTTCGTGTTGGGATCGTATTCGCGGTCATCCACAGGAATTTTACATTCGTCGAGGGCGAACTGTACAGCGGCTTGGTGTCCGCGACCTGCGGCGGCGGCGAGGATGCTACCGAAAGCGGCGGTGCTGTCATAGATCACGCCTTTTTTGCGGCAGTCCGCACCTTTGGCTCTCAGTTGGCGCATCATATCCACGTTGCCATGAAATGCCGCCCACATCAGCGACGTAGCACCATTGGCATCCGTTTCGTTGGGATTGGCTTTGGGGCGCTTTTGTGCCAAGAGTTGGGTTACTTGCGCGAGGTTATTCGCCTGTGCTGCTTGTACAAGGCTTTGCGCGTGTGTGGCAGGGGCAAGCATCGCGGTTACGAAGCTACAAAGCAAGAAGAAACGGAGCATGGACGTGTTAGCTGGGGTGTATGAAGTATAGAAAATCATGTATTTGAGGGGAGTGTTACAATGTAAGGAAACGTTGGTTTTGAGGCAAGGGAAAAATGGGTTTTGGTTATGATTTGCGAATTA
>DDTM01000112.1:0-11111 GCA_002344075.1 Bacteroidetes bacterium UBA2364 | reverse complement strand
CGCAAACAGCCAAAAGCCACAACCAGAAATCAAAAAGGCTCACAGCCATAATGTACCGCAAGCCTTTTGTTTCGGCAGTCAATCCCTCAATTACTTTGCCGACTTTTTGGCATCAGAACGCGCTTGTTCTTCTGCATGAATACGCTGTCTTTCTTCACGACCCGCTTTCACACCTGCTCCGAAATTATCGCTTTCTAAGGTTGTACCCTGTTCGCGCTTGCCTGATAAGCCTTTGTTGTAGCCGTCTTTGTAGCTGCTGCTATTTTTGTCGATGGTTGCCATAGTTTTACCTCGCTTGGGTTAAGATGTTATGAGTTGGGTTTTATGCTGGATTTTAATAGGTTGTTTTGCTTCTTTATTGGCGATTCTGGTTACGTCTTAAGTTTTGTACTCGTGTAAGGGCATTTGTAATTTGGGCATTGGGTTTACCAATCATACGATCTGCTTGCATATATAACGGAAGCGCCTCTTCCCAATCTTGTTGGGCTTCGTGGCACATTGCCAAACTGTACGTTAGTGCATAATGTTTTGTGCCTGTATCTGCCATTTCTTGCCACATCTCGCACGCACGGTCTAAACGGGTTGCTTTGGCAAAACTTGTCGCATCTTTAAATTTGGTTTGTTCCACAGGCGACATACCTTTGACATCCTCAATTAGTTTAATCAAGAATTGTGCGTAGTATGGTGCAATGTCATAAAGCATTTGTTGTATCGTATGCGTGCGTGTTTTATCCACCTGCATATCGCGTGTGATTTCTTGCGTTTGGGCATTAGTAAGAAGGTCTCCCAATAGTCTCGTTACCGCTGTTTGTTTCACTTCACCGCCTGTTTTCGCATTAATCATCATAGGAGCAGGGGACATATACGTTTGGCGGTCTCCATCTTCGCAGTATTCTGCAATGTTTTTCGCACTTTTCGCACTTGTATATTTTACTTCGCCTGTTTCTACATCAATCAAACGGGGGCGAAAAAAGTATTCGATTTGAACTTCTTCGCAACGCACTCGCACTGTAATACTTTTTTTGAGTTCCGAGCTGTATTTAGAGCGCTCAACCGTTTTTCGGGTCTTATTTTCGCGGATTTCAAATGTACCTGTAAGCAAACCTTTTGCACCTACCATATTTCCAATGCGCGAGGCTTGTCTTGTCAGGACAACACCTGAATTATCAAAAACTTGCTCATTTAAAACACGTTGCGTCATAGCACGATCTACAAGTTTGAAATAGCTTGTACCATCGGGGTCTAAGACACTATTTAAATTGATCTCAATTTCAGAAACTATGCTCTCATCGCGGTCTCTACTTGCTCCTGTAAATGGCAAAACGGCAAGCCCATGACGATAAGGTTCAAGTCCAGATTTTAAGGGTTTCATGCGAACCATTGTATTAATGGTGGTGGGTGTACATCCTCCGAGTATGAACAAGAAGAATACGAAAAGAGGGAATGACTTTTTCATATTGGTTATTGGGTTTAAATGTTGAAAAATTGTCGCTTAAAATGTGGCACGAAGTTCTCCAGCATTTTGATTGGTAATACGTAGCCCGTTTGATTCTAAGAGTGCAGCTAATTCGTGAATTGCTCCGTTGAAGGCGATTTCGACCGTAGCAATCGTGCTATCGAATTGGAGAATCTCGACGTTCGTAATTTTTGGGGATAGATTTAGTTTTGCAGAAAGCGCATTCAATTTTTGATAAGAAGTAACATTGGAGATTTTCAAGACAAATTGCCGTGCATTACGCACTTCTCCTTGCGACCAGGCGCGAAGCCTTTCCGTAACTTGTTCCTGAATTTCTTCTGCAGCTTTTTGGAGTGCTGCCTTTCCTGTGGTTAAATCGCCAATACCTGCTTGTGAAACAGTCATGGCATCCGCATAGAAAATTTGTCCATTCGATAAATCAATGGCTTTGAGTTCCAAGCGCGCACGATACGAAGTCATGCCCGATTGCCTTAATGGACCAACGGCAAGCTCTTCGGCAAATGCTTCGCCTGTGATAAGTACATCGGCTTCAATACGAAGCGCTAAATCGGAAAGTGTAATAGAATCGTCTTGTTTCAGTAAAATGGCAGCTTTTTCTCTGGCATGTAATCGTTCCGTTTGTTGTAAATCAACGACACGAAATCCTGCTTGAATCAAAGCGCGTTGAATTTCGGTTTCGGCAGCAGGGTCAGGCACGATACGCCGAATGATTTGCTCTGGAATCAGCACTAAAATGCGTGGATTAGCGGCATTATGTTGTGCGAAGATGCTTAGTGGCAGACATCCTAATAGGACAAAGAGCAACCAAAATAAGCGGTGTATTACCTTGTTAGAAAGGAATTTACGTTGGGTTTTCATGAGGATTGCCTTACAAACTTATGAACGCTTAGAATTGAAAACGAATGCTTGCGCCATAGCTTGTTCTACCAGAAGGCAGAAAGAGACGTGTGGGCATTACAGAAGACACTTTTAGCCCTTTCATGCGTAAAGCATTGGTACGATGAACAGATGCTTTTGCATCATAAATCCCATATCCCCAAGCACCAATTGCTGCGATATAACCCAAAGCGGCTGCACCAAAAGAACAGCCAGACAAACTGTCATATCCATAAAGTGTACTAGTGCATCTGGCCGCACTAATTGTTGTTCCTACTACGGGTAATAGAATGGCAGAGCCTAAAATAAGTAATCCTTTTTTCGTTTCCCCTGAGTATAAATGTCCTCCACCAGGAAGTAAAATCGAAAAAATTAGCCCTGTATCAGGGTCTTTTAGTTTTACTTCCATTTTACCGTGGCTCATCTGAGCTTCCAAAATTTCGGGATTGGGAATGAGGATAGGAGTATCGGTTTTTAGTGCAAAATTTTGCTGTGCGAGACAAAAAGATGTACTAAAACTGAAGGCGAGTAGTAAGAAGGTTTTTTTCATTGTGTTATGATTTTAAATTTTATAAAGGGTTTTTTAGCATTTTGGAATGAAATCTTTTATGGTATATTTAGATCGTATCATTTTAATTGATGTACCGTTTTCAATCCAAGTAAGTGAATTACCATCAACTATTATTTGAACATTTCCAGTTATACCTAAAACATTCACTGTATAGGTATCCCCATTTTTCAGGGTGTAACTCCCTACATCAATTGTGAGATAGCATGTAGAAATTTTGGCTCTAACTGTTATACTACCGTTCTCGAACTGCCAATAAGTTGTATTACCACCGTCATACACTTCCCAAATACCGTTTAAGTTGGGTTGCTCCAAAAGGTCGCAAGTGGGCATCAAAAATGCCAACGCGATAAAGATGGGGACATGAAAGTATTTTTTCATAACAAGCTGTTTTAAATAAAAAGTGTTCGAGTTTTACCAAATGTAGCGTTTTTCAGAAAATCACACCTTCACCCGAATAGGTGAATCTGTTCTTGTTCTTTCCGATGTGAGAAAACTATCTCGAAACCTCAAAAAAGTCCTTCACCCGAATAGGTGAAATCGGATATGACATATCTTTGACATGCTTTTTATCTTACTTTTCGACCATATTTTTTTATTTACCTAAGCCCTGATTTCTATGGGTAGGGGTAAATAGTGTCCAAAGTCTAAATAATGACAGGTTTCCATTTTCCCCCAATTGTGTTCAAACAGTGAGTTACGGGACAATCATTGGGATTGAAATCCTTGTTTTTGCGTTTATTTTCCATTAGTCTGTATTTTTATACTATTACGATATTTATTGACTATAATTGTTTATTTGACAAAGATAGTAACTTTGTACCGTTGTTTAACTCAAAGCTCAAAAAATATGCTTGAAAAGATTTTAACAGGTGCTTTACTGATAGCGGATTCGGTTACAAACATCAAAGCGTTTGCACATTCTTGTCTTTCAAAAGAAGAAAAGGTAAAACATATTACCAAAAAAATGGCAAAAATACTTTCGCTTACAGAAGAGCAAAAAGCAAAAGTATTTCAAATCAACCTTGACAGAGCCAACGGACACGAAAACGCTTATAAGCAAGGTAGAAAAAAAGAAGTTATCCAAAATGCAATAGCAAGATGGAGAACGGATTTAAAACAAGTCATAACGGTTGAATAAGCACAAAAATTGAGAATTTAATGAAGAAAATTATTGTAGGATTTCTTGCTATCCTTTTAACAGCAGGAACAGTTTATTCACAATCAAAAAAAGTAAACAAATGACAACAATCGCAGAAATCAAACAATTCATTCAAGGTGGGGAATGGACTTCACTTTCTACAGAACTTCGCCCATTTGAAGACCGTTTAGGCACAGGTAAAATCCAGCCGTTTTATGTAAAACGTATTTTCAAATATTTACCAAACGACCAATTTGAAGGAACAATCATCAGTTCTGCCGACCCATTCGGACAAATGCCTTTGGTTCAATTTACTTTCAAAGGGCATACCGTTTGGGGAAAAGAACACCAAATTGCAAAAGGTGCATTTGAAATTGATTACATTTTGGACGAAGCGTTTGAAGTAACACCTTTGCACCCAATGTTTACTGACCAACTCAATCAAGCACCAATAAAAGGACTGAACAAATGGGAAGTGAACAAAATGCAAGACATTAAAAGAAAAGAGTTTCCTTTATTTGGCATTAAAGAAGGCGAAACAGTTGGAGATTATGACCTGATTTACATTCACAACAATATGCTTTTTATGGGAAGTAAACACGTTGATGGTCGTGGATTTGACAAACCAGAAAACCGACCAACCAACTTACAAGTTCCATTGGAAAGAAAGTAATCGAACGAAAAGGATAACATTGAAGCAGAAAGGTAAAATATCTTTTCTGCTTCAATGTTATTTTAGCGGACAAACAAGCACTACTGCCAACATTATATTTGCGAAAAGGTGGGCTAATGTGAATAATTTAAGCTTTTGTACTCTTTATAAGCATTGTGCGTAGGGTAAAGAAAGCGCTATTTAGTCCCGCTCTTCGCAAACAAACGTCCGTTATACGCCCAATAGGTTTATTGTCCTATATCTGCAATTCCAGCTTCTTTACGAAGATAAATCATTGTGGTATCGAAAGTACCATGTCGCATCCGAACTTTCAACTCTTCTACTGTCATCCCTTGCCTAAGCCAGATGAGAGCTGCCGTATGGGTGAGGCTATGAGGTGTTATTCCGGCTCTTTTTATTTCGGCCAATTCTAACCAGTGATTGATTCTACCTCGAACAGAACGGGTGTTCAAACGTTCGCCATCAGAGCGATGGCCATGAGAAATGAATATGGGCTCTTCTGGGCGAATGCGGCCACGTGTATCTAAGTAGAGCCGTATCTTATCCATCACAGGTGGATCAATTGGGACCAATTGATCTTTATCGGACCTTCCTTTGCCTTGAACACGCAGGTACCATCCGCCAGAGTCGTGCTGGTTCAGGTCGGCAAGGTCTGCTCGGACGATTTCGATTTCTCCAAGACCGGCAAAAAGCATCATATACATAATGGCCTGATCGCGCTTCCCCATTTGTGTAACCTGATCAAAGGAGGCCAATAACCGATCTACCTCTGCTTCGCTCAGTACGGCACGGGTGTGCTCGGAGGGACGTTTGTTGCCTTTTACTTGTTTTGCAGGATTTTCAGGCAATTGCCCCGTAGCGACCATAAAATCACATAGACGACGCAAAGCGGTGAGGTAAGTAGAAACCGAGACTTGTGTAAGCTTACGGTCGTTCATGAGGTAGGTTTTATATGCTTCAACGTCTTCGACCCGAAAGCGGAAATTACTTCGGGGATGCGAAAACCAGCGGATAAACTCGTTTAAGGAGCGGCGGTATGTGCCAATGGTTTCTGCACCACGATCATGAAGGTATTCATCTAAAAAGGCCGAAATGGTAGTTTCGAGGTCGTCTATTCCAAGGGTGATTCCCTGAAACATTTCGGAGGAAAGGTTGTCCGGCATAAGGGTACATGACTGATAAAAAAAAGGGTTTGGAAAAACGCCCAAACCCATTCACTCAAAGCGTTGCGTTAGGATCAATGTTTTCAAGAACTTCGGTCACTTTACGAAGGAAGGCCGTTCCCATGGCACCATCTACAATTCGATGATCGTACGTGAGCGACAAATAAACCATATGGCGGATTGCGATCACATCGCCCATATCGGGTGTTTCTATGACAACCGGACGCTTCTTGATGGCCCCTGTTGCAAGAATGCCCACTTGGGGTTGATTAATGATGGGTGTTCCCATGATAGATCCAAGAGAACCTACATTGGTCACGGTAAAAGTACCGCCTTGTAATTCATCTGGAAGCAACTGTTTGTTTCGCGCACGATCTGCAAGTTGGGCAACTGAATGAGCCAAACCAACCAAGTTCATGGTTCCCGCGTTACGAATACATGGGACAATTAGTCCAGCGCTTTCGAGTGCTACAGCAATTCCAATGTGGTAATCTTTTTTCAGAATCACTTGCTTACCTTCCACCGAAGCATTAAGCCAAGGAAAAACTTTCAGGGCCTCGATAGCGGCATATACAAAAAATGGTGTATAGGTCAGTGCTACGCCTTCACGTGCTGCAAAAGGCTTTTTGTTTTTTTCGCGGAGTTTAACCAAATGGGTCACATCTACTTCGGCAAAAGAGGTCACATGGGCAGAGGTCGCTTTGGAGCGAACCATGTGGTCTGCAATGATTTGCCGCATCCGATCCATTTCCACAATTTCGGTTCGATTGGTTGCTGTTGCAGCCGGAGGTTTTGCAAAAATTGGTGCAGAAGTTGAATCTGTTTTTGGAGTGGGGGCCGGATGTACTTGCGCTTTTTCGTGTAGATATTCGGCGAGGTCTTTTTTGGTAACCCGGCCTTCGTGCCCAGACCCAGGTAGTGTGGCGAGTTCAGCAGCAGACAGGCCTTCAACTTTTGCCATTTCACGAACCAATGGAGAGTAGAAGCGGCCATCTGCCCCTATCCGGCTGATTTTATCTCCGCCAGAAATAACAGTCGGTGCGGACGTAGGAATGGGTGCAGGCGGTTTCGCAGCAGGAGCAGGCGTGGGATTAGTGGAAACGGTGGCTCCATTTCCGGTTGCAATGATGGCCAAAAGGGTTCCTACTTCTACCGTTTCTCCTTCTGGGACCACAATTTGCGCCAAAATACCCGAAACTGGTGATGGAATCTCGGAGTCCACCTTGTCGGTTCCAATTTCTAACAACGTTTCATCGGCCTCAATGCGATCGCCCACTTTTTTGTACCAAGTCAATACTGTCCCTTCCATCACACTTTCACCCATTTTCGGCATTACAACGGGCGAGGTATCTCCACCAGAAACTATGACTTCTTGTATGGATGTGGTGGGTTCGGGCGTTGGTATTGAGGCAGGAAGGTCAACCGAGGGAGGTGACGGCACAGGAGTGGCAGGCGGCGGCGCACTAATGGTGGCATGTACATCCGTTTCGATGCGTGCAATGGGTGTTCCTACTTCTACC
The DNA here is from genome assembly GCA_002344075.1 of Bacteroidetes bacterium UBA2364. GTDB lineage: Bacteria > Bacteroidota > Rhodothermia > Rhodothermales > UBA2364 > UBA2364. The sequence continues at coordinate 3,693 of DDTM01000112.1, read as the reverse complement.
GTTTCTCCCTCTGGAACCAGAATAGCGGCAAGTTTGCCACCAACAGGAGAGGGTATTTCGGAATCTACCTTATCCGTTCCAATTTCCAGCAGGATTTCATCTGCATCAATGTTTTCACCAATTTGTTTGTGCCAGGTAAGCACGGTGCCTTCCATTACACTTTCGCCCATTTTGGGCATCACAACTTCGACTTGTGCCATAGGGTTTGCTTTCTGAATAATGAGTGACAGGCAGGGTTCAAAACTGTAAAGTACGAAATAATCTGGTAACTTTGTTTTTGGGAAGCGCTTCCGAGGCAAAAATCCGGTAAATTATTATGCTTTAACCGTCTTTTTTAGAAAGTTGAATACCTTTTTGATATTCGGCATCCTATGGTTGTCAGGAGAAAGTGCTACAAAGGACTCTTCAGGTATATGTTTATCCGTTATTGCAATTCAAAAAGGAGGTCGCATCAAATGTATGTAATGACTATTAGGCACTGTAACCGCCCACGTTGTTGGGGTAAGCACCGCTGTTTCTGCTTGTGGGAATGATCGAATACGAATGCGTTTATTTTTAACCGATAAAATTCCCGGTTCAGCAAGTTTTTCCGTTCCTGGCCACATACCGTTGTAGTGAACCATTGCATGACCATAACAATCTGCATGAATCTCCCAAATGCCTGTGGTATCTTTCGCAAGAAGTGTCTGTTGGTCAAGTAGGGCAATTTCTGGAGGATTCAGAAACGACCCACCAAAACCTTGAAAACCGCCAATTTGGGAGTGCTCGTCGTGCTGTCCTGTTTCGCTTCTGAACCAAACCGATTCTTGTAGATTTTCGAGAATGAAGGACAATGTATGTGCTTCTGGTACTTCGAGTAGAATGCGGGCCAATGATTCGGGCAATTGTTCTGCGGCTTTAATTGCCGAGGTACGGTAGAAAATCAATCCAGAACGCCATGCCAGAATTAGTGCAGCGGCCTCCAATTTGTGAGGCTGGTCTATATGAGGAGCTGTTTTTCGAAGTCCTGCCAGTAAAAGTCTTGTTGAACCGTTTGACTGACTGACGTTATAGGCTGTATTCACCACAATCTGAAGGGTGCGGTGGAGGTTCGTTCGTAAAAGTGGGAGTTTGGGAAATACTTCTTGCCAAATGTGTAGGAGAATAGGAAACTTAGCCCAAAGACCACGCCCCATTAAATTAAGTCCGGTGATGTAAAGTGTCTTGATGCTTTGATGAGATTCCGTTTCATCATTTTCTTCTAAAAGGGCGGTCGCTACTGTTTGCAAACTTTGTTGGATGTAGCTGAAAACTGCTTTCTGCTCCAATGCGGGATATTGATTTTTCAACATCTCGAACTGCATGTTGAGATAATCTCGGTTAGTTGTTAGCCATGCTTGAAAAACCGGACTTAGAGTTGTTCCCATGATTGTTTGTAATCCGACATATAGGCTGCATCTAATACCTTTTGTATTTCAGCACCACGCCAAAAATCGGGTTCGCCAAGGTGTCCATTTAAGATGGCCGAAATGAACCGCTGGTAATTGTCGGGAACGGGTGGACATTTTTTTCCACGCCATTTTCCTTTCAAAAGGTTGTCACCCAAACATAATTCTAAAACATCCCACCGGTCTTTTTCGTCTAAAGTAAGGCGCAAAGCCCCATGTTCGCCATGTATTTGGAGGCGTAAGGTGTTGATGTACCCTGTAGCCCACCGAGAGGCTTGAACTGTTCCTAATGCGCCGTTTTCCATCTCGACCATCGCGGTAAAAGAATCATTTGCATCCAATCTGTAGGCCCCAATTTGGTCGTTTTCAGCTTTTGGAAAAGTCTTTAGTACACATTGAACCGTTTCATAAGCGCCAATGGGGAATCCGGCAAGGTCAAAGATATGAACGCCAATATCCCCTAAAACCCCTTTGCTGCCATGATCGGTGGATAGTCTCCAAAGCCAAGCATCATTTTCCCGCCAATCTCCCCATGCGGGTTGTGCCAGCCAACTTTGCAAATAATCGGCCTCAAAGTGCATCACACGTCCAATTTTGTCTGCATCAATCATTCGTTTGGCCTCATATAAAGCGGCAGAACGCCGGTAAGACAAATTGACCATATGTACCACTCCTGCCTGTTCCGCTGCATCCGCCAGCATTCGTGCATCTTGAAACGTCTCGGCCAGCGGTTTCTCGGAGAGTAAATGGAGTTTTTTGTCCAAAACCTTCAAGCCAATCGGCAAGTGAAAGCGGTCTGGAGTGACATTGGTGACTGCATGAAGCTCGATGGTGGAAAGCATTTCATCCACATCCGTAAATACAAAAGGAATACTGTGCTTGGCTGCAAAATCTTCCGCACGCTCCCGTACAACATCACAACACGCCACTAAGTTTACCTCTTTAATGGCCGAAAAAGCGCTTGCATGGGTATGTGCCATGCCGCCAGTGCCAATAATGGCCAGTTTAATCTGATCCATAAATGTTTTTTTACTCGTCGGAAAACGAAGCATCGAAGGCTCGGTTTGAGGTCGGAAAATCTTTGGATCGGATATATGCGCAGGCTTCCTTAGCACCATGTTCACGATCCATTCCACTGTCTTCCCATTCAATTGAAAGGGGGCCATGATAGCCAACTCGGTTGAGTGCCCGAATGACTTCCTCAAAATGAATAGATCCTCGTCCTGGAGAACGAAAATCCCAAAAACGACGTGAATCTCCAAAATTGACGTGCCCGCCAAAAACACCTACCGGTTTAGGAGTGGAAGACCACCACACATCTTTCATGTGTGCATGGTAAATCCGGTCACCAAATTGTTCAATAAATGCGATATAGTCCACCCCTTGATAACCAAAATGACTTGGATCATAATTAAATCCAAACGTTTCACGACCACCCAGCGCCTCAATGGCCCGTTGTGCAGAGGCGAGGTCAAAAGCGATCTCGGTGGGATGGACTTCTAAGCCAAAGCGTATGCCCACTTCATCAAATACGTCCAAAATTGGGTTCCAACGTCGGGCAAAGTCTTCATAGCCAGCATCAATCATGGCTTCGGTCACGGGGGGAAAAGAGTAAAGCAAATGCCAAATGGAACTACCCGTAAAGCCGTTTACAACAGGAACGCCGAGTTTTGCCGCTGCTCGTGCGGTGTTTCTCATTTCCTCTGCCGCACGTTGGCGGACGCCTTCCGGTGAACCGTCTCCCCATATCTCCGGAGAGAGAATGCTTTTGTGGCGTTCATCTATGTGGTCGCAGACTGCCTGACCAACCAAGTGATTCGAGATTGCATAGACATTCAGGCCATAATGTGCCAATAAATCCTTTTTTTCTGTGCAATAATCGGGTTCTGAAAGTGCACGGAGAACATCAAAATGATCGCCCCAACACGCCAGTTCAAGGCCATCAAAGCCCCAAGAGGCGGCTTTCTGGGCCAACTGTGCCAACGGGAGATCGGCCCATTGGCCCGTAAATAAAGTAACTGGTCTCGACATAATGATACAAAGATTAAACTTAAGGGCTGTATGGTACAATACGGTATTATAAATGGCAGATCAAGTACTGGAAGTTATTTTTGTGTAATTCCGAACACCGGGGAATCGGAATGTTTTCTGTCAAGGCGGTTTGGGGAATACGCAACCTTCTATCTCGTTTTAGGGTGAAATGTTCGGTTCGTAAATCCCTCTACGTACATTGTATCAATGGAGTGCATTTCAAAAATGTCAATAG
>DDTM01000039.1 GCA_002344075.1 Bacteroidetes bacterium UBA2364 | reverse complement strand
CACCCCGTAGCCAAAAGTTGCGGGGTGTTTTTGGTATGTTAAGATATTGCGGCATTATCTATTTATAATGGTGCTAATGCATCCCCACATTGCACGCCACTGTCCTGTCGCACAGGGAAATGCCGATACGCATACGATGAACACAGATTAAATGGCCAGTGAAAGACATATTCACGCTACACTTTGACAAGTTTTGAAGGGCATTCTTTGCAGGATGGGCTGAAATTAGGTTCGGTTGTGCTCAAAGAATTTTCTCAGAGAAGTTTTTTTCCGTACTTTTAATGTCTCCTTTAATGTTTATCGCCCTCCTAATGAAAGATTTTATCCGCAAATTCGTTATTTGGTGTGCTTTTGTTTTAACGACCCCCGCATTATTTGGCCAAACCTTCCGCGAAGGCGCGACTACAATGCTTTTACAATCCGGATCACTCCGGCCTACTGATGAAGGACGTGTTGTACAGGTGATTCGTTCTTCCGGTCTTGTCCAAGGGGCGTATGTAGCGGATCTGGGGCAAAATACGTTACAACTTCAGGTGATAAATGCCCAAGGAGAAGTGCAATGGGTGGTATCAATACCCCATGTCCCTGATGCACACTTTCCGTCGGTGGCCATCGGAGCAGGACGGGCCGTTTTGGTGCGTCCGGAAACAGGGCAAGTAACTTTTTATAGTGAGGCAGGAGAAGTATTGGAGCGCCTATACCTTTTCAACGACCACGCTTCTCGACCGGAATTGGAGAAAGCAGCCCACGTGGTCATGGATTCCGCATCAGGACGCATCGCCGTTGTCGCCATGCAATTAGCCACCTATGACGTGGCTGCTTTAGGGAACCTCCGGCTTTTTGTCTTTAATAAAGACGGCAAACGTTTGACCGAGCATACACTTTTGCTCCCTGCCGTCGAATCCTTAAAACCCTCGGAAGACGGTAAATCTCTTAAAATCCGGCAATATGGCCACCAAGGAGGTAGCATATTGATCGAAGAGGTAGAAGTGGATTGGTCTGGCCAGATATTGAATACCGATCGTAGCAGTTACATAACGCCCAATGCCCCACAACAGGTGGCCGACATTACCTTTCCGTATCCGGTAAAACCTTTTAATGATCCACATCCCGTAACAGGATCCTTTGGGGAATATCGTGGCCCTACAGACGGCCATTTCCACAATGGAACAGATGTTCCGGAGGCCGATGGTTCGCCCGTTTATGCCGTGCTGGATGCCACCGTTACAGGTCGGTCGGATACAGGTGTGAATGCCTACATCCGGGCTGGAAATTATGTCTATGTTCACATTGTCCCTAATCCGGCATTGTCTATAGGGAGCAGCGTAAAAGCAGGCGAAACTGTACTCGGAACCATTATTACAGGGCAAGGGCACGTACATTTTTCGGAAGGCCCACCGGGTAATTATACCAATGCCATTCGACCAACGGGTGGGTTTTCGCCATTTGTGGACACGTGGAAGCCGAATATCAGCGAAATCCGTTTTCAACATGCCGAAGCCGGACAAATATTACAACCGACAAGCTTGACCGGAAAAATTAAAATCACCTTCCGTGTCCAAGACCCTATCGGCCCGCCAACAGGCAGCATTGCCACCCAAAATAACGGGGCCTATATCGTGGGCTACGATGTCCGCAAGCGTGATCGGACAACGGTTGTCCATTCCCCTACGCCCGATGGGGTGGTCTTCCGATTCGATGGCATCCCGCCGGATGATTACGTACATTTTGTCTATGACCAAAGCCAATCCTCTAACAGTAGCCATGTCTATATTGTCACCAATTTGCCCACTGCGGCCAGTACTTGGGATACAACGAAACTACCAGATGGTGATTATACGGTACGACTTTTTACACGTGATTCCAGAGGAAATGAAGCGATAGTGTTTGTGGAGGTGGGTATCTTGCAACGAGATCTTATTCCGCCGGCTGCACCAGTTTGGCTATTGACGGGCCTACAAGATGAACCGAAGTTGAGTTGGACACAGACTTCTGTTCCCGATTTGGGGGGCTTTCGGCTGTTTGTTGCCGATACCCCTTTCGCTACAGGCACGCAACTGATTTCGGAACAAGAACTGAGTAGTTTGGCGAGAACCCATACCCTTTCTGCTCCCCCGAAAAAAGCCCAATACTATTATTTGGCATCGGTGGATAATGCCAATCCGCCTAATATGAGCGTGCAAAGTGATGTTTACGGACGTAGTCCTTATACGCGAAATAAAAAAATCTTGGTGGTGGATGGTTTCGACCGCTTTGGCGCTTCGGGGAGTTGGGCAAAGCCTTTTCATGTTTCTGCCGGAATTTATGGACAGGCCATTGATAGAAATGGGTTGGGTTTTGAAACCGTTGCCAACGAAGCAGTGACTTCCGGATTGGTAGATCTTAAGCAGTACGATGCGGTCATGTGGGTTTTGGGAGATGAGTCCACGACCGATGAAACGTTTTCGGATGCGGAACAGTTGCTGGTACGTGCCTATCTGGAAAATGGTGGGCGTCTTTTTGTAAGCGGCTCGGAAGTGGCCTGGGACCTCGGCGCTAAGGGAACCTCCACCGATCAGGTCTTTTTTGGACAATTCCTCAAAGCTACTTATGCCGGAGACAATGCCGCAAACTACGAAGTTCGGGGGATGGCCGGAACACTGGCCGAAGGCTTGGCTTTTCGATATGGCGCTTCTCCTTATACCGAAGATTATCCAGACTTTATCAATCCCGCCAATGGCGGACAAACTATATTGCAGTATGGCAATGGCCGCATTGCAGGGGTGGCTTATAGCGGAATGTTTGGGAGTGCCCCCAAGGTAGGAAAAATGGTGTATTTCGCTTTTCCATTTGATACCATAGACACCCTTGACAACCGACGAGAAGTCTTCAGAAGGGTATTGTCATTTCTCTTGGATGAAGCCATTGTACCCATTGAATCAGAGGCACTTCCCCATGAAAATTTACTTGTAACCGCATATCCGAATCCTTTTTCTGACGTTGCCCATTTCCGCTACTTGGTCAGCAAGGCCACCTCCCTTAGAATATCGGTATATGATATATTGGGAAGGGAAGTAAAAAAATTACACGATGCGCCTGTCGTTGCCGGAAGTCATACGCTAAACTGGCAGCCAAGAAATGTCCCCAGTGGTCTTTACTTTATTACGTTTCAAACAGATACGGGCCTGCAAAAGATCCGTCTAACCTACCTGCGATAGGGCCTTGGCGTTACCGATGTTACCGTACTCCCCGATATCCCTTTTTTCGTATCCGTCTTGGTTCAAGCGGGCTGTTGCAATGGCATGGGTTTGGGCACATGTGGTTTATGCACAGCCGTTCAATATTCCACAGGAACCCAGTTTCGGCCACATCGGGCTGGAAGATGGGCTATCACAATCTATTGTGAGTAGCATTATCAAAGACCAAGATGGATTTATGTGGTTTGGTACCCGTGATGGTCTCAATCGTTGGGATGGGTATTCTTTCAGGGTTTACCGGAATAGCCCGTTTAATGAAAGAACTGTTATCGGTGCTGGAATAGATAAACTGATCCTTGATGAAAAGGGCCGATTATGGGCAGCCTCTGTAGAGGGGTATAGCCGATACAACCCTGCGACCGAAGACTTTCAACAGTTCCGTAGTCCGGCGCCCACCTCTATGCGTTCTGGTGTTATACGGCATGGAAAATATTTTTATAATGTTTCTGTTGGAAACGAGGTGCTTGAGTTCAATTCAGAAACGGGGAAATTCCGGAAAGGAGTCTCTTTTTCTTCAGGTGCATTGACCATGCTCTCGTTTCAGGGGCATATTTATGTGGGAGGTGTTGGGATGATGTGCCTGCTCAATGTTACAGATCTCAGTTGCAACCCACTGCTCCGAACACCCAATACCATTTCTATTCTTGCCTTAGACCACGAAGATTCGGAAGGTTTTTGGGGATTCACTACAAAGCCCAATGTACAAGCACATACGGATCTGGTACTATTTAATGCGAAAGGCGAGATCAAAAAAACCATCACCCTGAAAGTCCGGTTACCCCTGCCTTATCAGATCAGGAAAATGGGGCAGAATATGTTCATTTCCACAAACTCTGGTTTATTTGTGGTGGACCTTCATCGAAACGCATTGGTGCGTACCTTCCTTCGATCCGATAAAAAAAATGGTCTCGGCAACCACGATATTTTGGCACTTTATTTTGATGAACAAGAAAGCGTGTGGCTGGGGACTTTTGGTGGCGTTTACCGCTTAAGATTGAATAAACCTTCTTTCTATTTATTTAGAAACCAGCCGGGTCATGCGAATTCGTTGAGTAGTTCGGATGTAAATGGAATGTTTGAAGGTCGAGATGGTAAAATTTGGATTGCAACAGCGGACGGGTTGAATCGCTTTGATCCGAACACCGAGCAGTTCGAACGGTATCTTCAGCCCGTCTATGAGGGCAATACAAACCTCAATAATATCTGGAATGTTCTGGAAGCGCAGGATGGAGCCGTTTGGTTAGGAACCAAAGCCAACTGTCTTTGGCGCCTCGATCGGACGAGTCGAAAATTTATCGAAGAAAAACGCTTGCGTTGCTTTGGAACGGGCATACGAGTGCTTAAGGAAAGCAAATCCGGCAAATTGTTGATCGGATCGGCGAGTGGACTAATCCTCTTTGACCCGCATAAGGGCAAAATGGAACAAATTGGTTATGATCCCAACAATGAGTTTTCCCTGACCGATGGCCGAGTGAATGCCATTTATGAGGCCCCCGATGAAACGCTCTGGGTAGGGACGGACGTAGGATTGAACCATGTTGACCTGAAACGTCGGCGCATTGTAGCCTATCGGCAAGATGTGAAAAAAAAAGATACAATCAGCAATAACAATATCTGGAATATCCTGCCGGATCAAAAACATCCGAATATCTTGTGGCTCGGCACTATTGGTGGAGGACTCAATCGGTTCGATATCCGAACTGGGAAAAGCACCCATGTCCGTGCGGAAGACGGCTTGCCCAGTAATGTGATCTATGGACTATTGTTGGATAAAAGTGGTCGTTTATGGATGAGTACGTCGGCAGGAATCGCCCACTTCGATCCTAATCAGAAAAACCCTAACATGGTTAGTTACCGTGAAAAAGATGGCTTACAGGGATTAGAGTACAACCTGATGTCGTATCTGGCTGCACGGAATGGGAGCCTGTACTTTGGTGGCCCTAATGGGCTAAATCGCTTGGAACCCATGAATATCGGGCAAAGTGACTTTTCGCCCCCATTGGTGATCTCGCTCTTTCGGATTGGTTATAACCATTTACGGAGCATACGAAAATCAGGAGACCGAATTGTTATACAGCACAATGAAAATAATTTTTCGATTGAATTTGCTGCATTAGACTATGCTGATCCATATAAAAACCAATACCAATACAAACTCGAAGGTTTCGATACTGACTGGATGACACAATCAGGAAGAAGGCCTGCCGCCCATTACACGAATGTTCCGCCGGGTGATTATATATTTGAAGTTAGGGGATCGAACAGTGACGGGCGGATGAATCCAAACAATAGGTTATTGGTATATATAACCATTAAGTCCGAGTTTTGGCAAACATGGTGGTTTCAACTTGGCTTGGCGTTCTTGGTCGTGATGGGATATGCCTTTTTGTATGTCAGGCATCAAAAACATAAACAACATGAAGCCGCTCGAATCTTGGCCGAAGAACGTGAAATCAAAAAACGCTTGGCCGAAAGCCGTGACCGCGAACGGTTGCGCATTGCACAGGAATTGCACGATGGCCCCATGCAACAACTTTATACCATTGGCCACCAATTGGATGGTTTGGCTGTAATCGCACCTCAGAGCCAGATAGTTCGGGCCAATCTAAATAAAGTAGCAGCCGAACTTCGAGAAGTGGTGGGTGAACTTAGGCCTGCTATGCTACGGCTGTTGGGGTTGCAACCTGCCTTGAAGGCCCTTATCCGACGGATCGAAAAACGCACCCCGGACTTGGTGATCACCACGAAATTTGAAACGGATGGTAAGGCATGGTCGGAAGAACTGCAACATGCGCTATACCGGATTTTGCAAGAAGTGATGAGTAATGTACTTAAACATGCAGGCGCTTCGGAAGTCCACATACAATTATTGGAAACCGAAGACAAGGTACGATTTATCATTTCCGATAATGGCAAAGGGTTTACGCCTCCGGATAAACTGGTAGATTTGGCGCGTGCCAATCATTATGGACTTTTGGGGTGTGTGGAACGTGCCGAAATCCTGAATGGAACCGCTCACGTCCAGTCTATCCCCCACCACGGCACCAAGGTCATAGTTGAGATTCCTCTTGCCCTGAAGGATGCCGGAACAGTTGGCCCAGCAGTGCAGAAATAGAACTTTAGAGCCATTGCAAGGTGATCGTGTTTAAATTATTTTAAGTAGGATATTCGTTGCTGTTAACCTTTCCTTATAGCCCATTTGATCTCTCCATTCCAAAGTGTAATACCCTTCCCTTTGGAGCCAATATCATGACAACTACACCAATCCGAATTGTGTTGGCCGATGACCATCCGGCTTTTAGGGAAGGAGTGCGCTCTCGATTGACCCTTGAACCTGGCTTTTTGGTGGTTGGAGAAGCTTCGGATGGCCATTCGGCTCTCGTAATTGCCCGACAACATACGCCGGATGTACTATTGTTGGATATGGAAATGCCAGGCCTTTCGGGGCTTGAAGTTACGGAAGCATTGCACAAAACCCATCCCGAAATACACATCTTAATCCTGAGTGCGTATGAAGATGAGGACTATATTTTTGGTGCGTTGGAATTGGGGGCCGTCGGTTATCTTACAAAACACGAACCGCTCAACACCATCGTTGAGGCAATTATGGAGGTCGCCAAAGGGGAAACCCGCTGGTTGAGTCGCAGGATTGCTGCCTTGTCTTCCGGCATTCAGGAGAAAAAACAATCGCCGATTGCAAAACTACTGAGGGGATTGAGTGACCGCGAGCATGAGGTACTATTGACATTGGCACGGGGCCTCTCAAATCAGGAAATCGGAGAAGAATTATTCATTTCGGAAAGTACGGTCAAAAAGCATGTAAACAGCCTCTACGAAAAAATTGGCCTTAGTACTCGTGCACAGGTGGTTGCTTGGGCATGGAAAAACGGTATTGTCACTGATTTTTAGCAATGTATCGGACCTACTGTTCTCGCTTTTTAGGAGAAGTCTTACTCACTAAAAAATACCTGCTGCCAAAGCAATCCATTGTTGAATCCATAATAACAACCTGCGTTTAAGAGGGCCAGAAAAGTGGTCATCGGGCGCAATGGTCTTTTGGTTATTTAAGCGATCCAAATCTAAACGGTTTTGAAATAAGGGATCAATGTGTACAGCCCGGATGTTTTTGGGGAACGAAAAGGCTTTCCACTGATCTCGGCCTTCCCAATACCTCCAGACGATTTCGCCATTTTCAAGAACAAAACGGATATTTTGCGGAAAATGACCATCTCCCAGGTTTTGGAGCCAAACGGTTTTGCCGCGAATATCGCCTACGGCATAATCGTTAGTGGCAGCTGAAAACAGGTATTGCTGGAAAAACCATCCGAGCGGACGGCCAGCAACTTCTTCTGCAACCGCCATAAAATCGTGGGTAGTAGGATGTTTATACCGCCATCGCGAAGCATAAGTGCGTAATAGATTTTGCATGGTACGTGTGCCGAGTAATGCTTCGAGTGCGGCGAGTATCGTTCCGGGTTTGGAATAGGAGCAGGTACGAAAGGCATCATCCGACGTAAATTTCCATGTGTCGGTGACCACCACACAGCGATTGGCGCGGTCTAAGGTAAAGGACAAACGTTGCAAAACACCATCGGAGAGTGGAAACCCCGGAAGGTCTAAGGCCGATCCACTGCCATACGCTGCATCCATAATCTTATGCTCGGTATATGAGTTGATTCCTTCATCTAACCAAGATTCTTCGAATTCGTTGCTCGCGACCAAGCCATACCAAAACTGATGCCCAAACTCATGAATGGTTACGGCTTCGAGAAAACGCGACCAAGTGGGCATACCATACGAGGTACCACAGGTAATCAGCGTCGGATATTCCATACCATTGGCGCCAGAAAGCGCATCCACGAGGGTGAGTGTATCATAAGGATAGGTGCCATACCAGCGGTCAAAGTACGAAAGGGCGGTAATGGCAGCGTCTAAGTGGCGCTGTCCTTGTGCAGCATGAACTTCCTGTACCAATGCGCGGATTTTTACATGTTTCCAAGTTGTGGTAAACTCTCGGAAAGACCGCGAGGCTGTCCAGGCAAAGTCATGTACATCGTGCGCTTCATAGACAAACGTGGTTTGGTTGCCATCGGAGGTGCGCGTGGTTTCTCGCCCCGTAGCGCCTATCAAATAGCCATTCGGGACGGTCATTTCCACTTTATAGCTACCGAAGTCTGCATAAAATTCCGAGTTTGAGTGAAACTGATGGGTATTCCAGCGTCCAGTTGGGGCATTTGTGGGCACGTATCGTCGTCCCGGAGGTTCATAAACCCCAAATTTAGGGAACCACTGGGCCACCATAAAAAAAGGATGTCCGGCTTCATCGGTGGCCCAACCCGTTCGTGCAAAGATGCGGGGCAGCTTCGCCTGAAATTGCACTTCTAACGAAACGGTCTTGCCGGGCGCCACCGCTTCAGGCAAAGAAAGGGCTGCTACGGTAAAATCATTTGGGTTCCCATCATCTGGCCGGATAAAATAAAGCCTTGAACGAAGATCTGGCCCGTTGGTCTGACGAATGTTTATAAGGTCAATACGTCCCCAAGTGTCCTTTCCACCTGTCTTAAAGCCACGATGCTCGCCACCACTTTCGCGCATGAAGGTAGATTTGGCGTCTCGAAAGGCATTCAGGTACAAGTGGAATTGTAATGCTTGTACAGGCGTGGGGCCTGTATTGCGCCAAGTCATGGTTTGGGTGCCTATCAGTGTTTTACGCTCCGGATCCAGCCGGACTTTAATGTGGTACGACACCACACGTTCACTCTGGGGCACTTGTGCCCGCAAAGAGATGGACAATAGACCAAAAAACAAGAGGCAGATTGCTTTTTTCATCGTAGATTGGGGTTTGTGTAAAGGTACGCAACCGCGCATTTGAATCAAAATGCAGGATAAAACAGGCTGTATTTTTTAGGAGGAACCATGCGACATATTTTATGGATTACCCTTTTGGCATGGGGTGGGTGTAAAACCCCAGCCACGCTACGCCCTGTGGCAGACGCGCCCACGCCACTGATCCTGATTTCTTTAGATGGATTTCGGAGCGATTATTGGCAAAAGACCGAGACCCCAGCCCTGCGACAATTGGTTGCTTCTGGGGTTCGTGCGGAATGGATGACGCCTTCCTTCCCTTCTAAAACCTTCCCCAATCATTATACATTGGTCACGGGACTATACCCCGATCATCATGGCATCATCAACAATACGATGTATGACAGCACCCTGACCGAGGTGTTTTCCCTGAGCAACCGAAAAGCGGTTATAGACCCACGCTGGTGGGGCGGAGAACCCATTTGGGTGACGGCCAAAAAACAGGGTAAACGATCGGGTGTGATGTTTTGGCCGGGTTCCGAAGCGCCCATTAAAGGGATACATCCCACGTTTTGGAAGGTATATGAACATGAAATGCCAGGTAATGCCCGTGTAGATACCCTCTTAGCTTGGTTAGACCTGCCCCAAACCAGCAGGCCTCACTTGTTTACCTTGTATTTTAGCACCACCGATGATGCCGGACACCGCTACGGTCCGGATGCGCCCGAAACCGAAGTCGCAATCCGCGAAGTAGATGGGTATTTGGCGCGGCTACTGAACGGATTGGCAAAGCGCGGCCTCACTAATAAAGTAAATCTGGTGATCACGTCGGATCATGGGATGATGAATATTGATAAGGCGCACGTGGTACAAGTGGATCAATACGTGGATATGCGGCAAGTGGCCCGTTATATGGGCGCCGAAATCGGGTATTATTGGCCAAAAACGGGCAAGACAGATTCTGTGTATCAGGCCCTGAAACGAATGCCACATGCACAAACTTATAAAAAAGAAGCATTGCCGAAACGCTTCCATTTTGGCTCGCATCCCCGTGTTTCGCCCATCGTAAGTATTTCGGACGAGGGGTGGATGCAGATGACTACGGAACAATTTTTACGTGCCCAAACCAATGTCAATTATAGCAAAGGCGCACATGGCCACGATAATGCCCTTGCTTCGATGCGGGCTACGTTTATAGCATATGGCCCGGCATTCAAGAAAGGGCAAACCGTTGCTCCGTTCGATAATATACATCTGTATGCCTTGCTCTGCCATTTGTTAGAGATAACTCCAGCCCCCAATGATGGTCAATTGGCAGCCATCCGTTCGGTATTGCGCAAAGCACCTTAATGCCCAAATATCGTGTCTATGACCGTATGCCAATGAGACTGCTGCGTGAGGGTTTGGATGTTGTAAAACTCTGTGAATCCACAAAGCGGGCATGAAACCGCTAAATATCCGGTTTCTGCCTCGGCTTCTACGGTTTCGGGGGTGGTGTGCATCCGGTGGGTATGTGCGCCTTTATGGTGACATTTTGGACACTTGAAACGGTGGGAAAACGTTTCTTCAAGACTCATTTTTGGCATGGGATTCTGGGATTTTGTGACACAGAACCAAGACGCAATCGTTTGAGTAATAAATGAAACACAGTCTTGGTGGTTTGCAATGAATGGAAAGTATGTAACTTCATACCGATGTTGCGTTAGCAAATCCCCCCAAACAGGGTACGATTTTTCCGTACAGTCTTTTTTATATCAACCACTTTTTCCTATATGATTCGATATTTTACCGCAGGAGAATCGCACGGAGAAGCCTTAATTGGCATTGTGGAGGGCGTTCCCGCTGGTGTCCCCCTACACCCTAATGACCTGAACGAACATACACGGCGGCGTTGGCAGGGATATGGCCGGGGCGGACGTGCCAAAATTGAAGCAGACCAGGTACACCTCTATTCCGGCGTCCGGTTTGCGCAAACGATGGGCAGCCCGATTGCCATCAAGTTAGAAAACACCTCGTATCAGAAAGATAAAGCCAATTGGCCACAAGTAATGTCGGTGGATGGATCGGGTGAAGGGATTGAAAAAATCACCCTTCCGCGTCCGGGCCATGCCGATTTGGTGGGGGTTCAGAAATACCATTTAGATGATATTCGACCTGTTATAGACCGATCTTCGGCACGGGAAACCGCCATGCGTGTGGCGTGTTGCTCGGTGGCACGGCAATTCCTGCGGCAAGTTGGTATTGAGATCGGGAGCCATGTGGTGCGGATTGGTGCGGTTGGGTATGAAAGCCCTGCCGATTGGCAAGACCGGGTACACGCCCTAATCGAAACAGGCGGCGCTGCCGCCTTATACCGTGCAGCAGATGAAAGCGAAGTGCGGATGTTAGACCACAACCTGACGGATCGTTGTATCGAGCACATAAAAGCAACCAAAAAAAGTGGAGACTCACTTGGCGGGGCCTATGAGGTGGTAATTACCGGAGTGCCGCCGGGGCTGGGGTCTTATGTACAATGGGACCGTAAATTGGATGCCCTTTTAGCACAGGCCATTATCTCTATTCAGGCACAAAAAGCCGTAGAAATTGGTGATGGGCTTTTAGGAAGTATGTTGCCGGGGTCGCAGATACACGACGAAATTTACAAAGAGAGGGATCTTTTCCGACGGCGTACCAACCGAGCCGGAGGCATTGAAGGCGGTGTAACGAATGGGATGCCAATTGTTATTCGTGGATATATGAAACCCATTCCAACCCTGATTAAACCCCTCGAAACGGCAGATTTGAATACTGGCGAACCCCAACCCACCCGATACGAACGCAGCGATGTTACCAGCGTGCCTGCTGCTTCGACGGTGGCCGAATCGGTGGTGGCCGTGGTGTTGGCGAATGCATTCTTGGAGAAATTTGGCGGAGACAGCCTTTCCGAGATCAAAGCCCGTTACAGCGAAGAGGTGATGTGGCGGCAATAAAGATGTTCGATCATTGTTTTGGAGTTGTACCATGTTTTATTTCCAATACCCTATTCTGAAAAACCTGTTCCCTATCGTCTTGGTTGCCCTTGGCTCGACAATGGGCTTATATGCACAGATGTTTTCCGTCCCCAGCCGAGAAAAAACCGAAGCCTCGGACCGTGCGATTTCGGTGGGCCGTCTCAATGGAACTTATCAAATCCGGGCAGATCTGGCGACTGGAGGGGCTCAGGAGCTTCGCTTCGACCCCATGCAGCTCTATTATGCGGTTTTGCAGACACCCGGACTCGTGGTGTCTGGTGTACTCGGAAGCGTCAATGTCTGTGATACCGGCGCCAGTTGTATATACGAAATCAGGGATTTCCATGCCGCTTCTATTAATGGTATCCCGCTCAATCGTCAGGGACGTAATCAGTTTTCTGTCCCGATTGGCTTGATGCTGGATTTTCGTCGGAGTGGCCCGAAAGATCAATTTAATGCACCCGGTGCATATTTTGGGGTAACTGCTGCACAATTAGCAGCCGGATTGGCGGGAAACCTACGAATTGGACGCAAGACGACATTGGCTTTCCGGACAATAGCGGGTGGTGGACTGGCGTTGCAGACACAAGATAGTGGGTTGGGTCTTGCTCGTCAATACGATGCCACTGCCGAACTTCACCTTTCGGGTCTGATAGGTCGTTATGGATTGGTTGTCGGGGCCGATCTCCGCGGTTTCGACTGGGATGTTCGGTACACAGGCCTACAATTCAAGTCGTCTCCACAACAAACCCACTATTCTGGTAAACAAATGGGGGCACGGTTGGGCCTCCGTTTTTAATAGGGTTCATGATATGAAGACAGAAGTAATCGTGAGGGAATTGGCACAATTGGCAGGAAAATTAGGAATACGTGTGGTTTTTGATGCCGGAAACTTTCGAGGCGGCGCCTGCAAGGTAAAACAGAGTCCGTATCTTGTGCTCAATAAACGACATCCGGCGGAAGTGCATGTAGGGCTATTGGCCGAACGGCTCCGAAATGTGCCCGAAGAAGCGCTAACCGTCCGACCAGCCGTGCGAAAAGCCCTTGAAGCACTTTGGCAGGCTCGAAATGCCGATACGCCTGAATTAGAACTCCATGACGAACCCGCATAAAATCAAGATTACCTTTCTCGGAACCGGTACCTCCACTGGCGTTCCGGTGTTGGGTTGTACCTGCGAAATTTGCACCTCCACCGATCCGCGCGACAAGCGGTTGCGGTGCTCGGCCCTGATCGAGGTGGGTGGCCTCCATTTGCTCATAGATTCCGGCCCCGACTTTCGCTATCAGGCCATGCGGGCACAAATCAAACAAATAGATGCCGTGCTTTATACACATCACCACTACGACCATGTTTTTGGGATGGAAGATTTGCGGCCCTATTTCTTTTACAATCCCAATCCCATTCCCTGTTATGTTGCCCCCAATGTAGGCCAGGTATTACAAACGATGTTTGGTTACATCTTTCAGGATGGCTCCTATCCCGGTGTCCCCAAAATGACACTTAGGCCCGTTTCGGCGCCCTTCGAGATTTCTGGGCGGTATAGTTTTGATGTGGCGTTGCCGGATGGCTCGCCTTTACACCAAGAAAATACCGACCGGAAGGTTACCATTACTCCCATTCCGTTGTTTCACGGAACACTCCCGATTTATGGCTATCGAATTGGAAATATGGCGTATCTGACGGATACCAGCGCCATTCCAGATACATCTATTCCTTTGCTTAAAGGGCTGGATTTATTGGTCTTGGACGCCCTTAGACCGCAGGAACACCATTCCCACTTTTCGATTGCACAAGCCATTGAAGCGGCTACTCAGATTGGTGCACAGCGCACATATTTTATTCACATGACACATCAAGTGTTACATGAGCGAGAAGAAGCCCTGTTGCCGCCACATATCCGCTTTGCGTTTGACGGCTTGATGCTGGAAACAACCTAAAACTCCCGAAACGCCATGCACATTCTTGTCTTAAATGGTCCTAACTTGAATCTTTTGGGTGAGCGAGAGCCGGAGAAATATGGTAAAACCACCTTAAAAGATATTGAGGCGGAACTTAGGATACATTTCCCAGAAGCAACCTTTACTTTTTTTCAGAGTAATCACGAAGGCGAACTGATAGACCGATTACATCAGGCGCACCGCGAGAAGTTAGAAGGCGTGGTCTTTAATCCGGGAGGCTATACCCATACATCGGTAGCCTTACGCGATGCAATCGCCGCCATTCGTCTGGCTGTGGTAGAAGTACATATCTCCAACGTTCATGCCCGTGAGTCTTTTCGCCATACCTCCATGCTTGCACCTGTTTGTGTAGGACAAATTGCAGGTCTGGGTACGTTTGGTTATCACTTAGCCGTTCAATACCTCATCTGGGCAAACCGTCAGGTACATGAAAAAAATAAATAGAAGCATTTTACGGTTCACTTACGAAGATCAAGGCACGGTTTTGGGTGTCTAATGGATCACTTAAACGTTACCCCCTCATCATGAAACAAACCATTTTTTATTTTGTCGCCCCCTTGTGGTTTCTTGGCCTGCTCTCCGTAGGTCGTGCTTGTGCCCAAAACCCGCCAGAACCACAATCCCCCACACGTACTGTGGTCGCGGATACCACCCTCCGGTGGAAATCTTTTCCGGATGCTGTGGCCGAGGCCGAGGCCACCGATAAAAAAATCCTGATCTTTGTCTATACTGACTGGTGCGGCTGGTGTAGAAAGTTTCAGCGCGAGGTTTATACCGATCCCGCGGTGCGCCAATACCTGAATGAAACCTATGTCATCACCCGTGTAAATGCCGAGGGCACAGAATCCCTCTCTTTTAAAAAAATGACGTTTACAGAGTCGGAGCTGGCAAGTTCCCTACAGGTAAGGGGGTTCCCCACCCATGTTTTTATGGCGCCAGGACGCGAGAAGTTGCAATACCTATATGCCATGCCCGGTTTTATGCCTTCGGATAAATTTGGCAAAACCCTTCGTTACTTTGGTGAAAACCACTTCGAGAATACTTCTTTAGATGATTTTTTAGGAGACCCCAAATAATCTGGTCTGGGGTAAGGAA
>DDTM01000057.1 GCA_002344075.1 Bacteroidetes bacterium UBA2364 | reverse complement strand
AAAAACGGAACTTTTGAAATGCACTCGTATCATAATGTATGGTACTGTTGATGATCGCCTTGATTAAAGTTAGAAGCCTAAACTTTGACCGTTTGGCTGAAGGCTTTAGCAATGACGTTGAATTATCGCCTGATTTACGGCGGATTCAACGCTTTTTTGCTTCGTTTTATTTGCCACCGGATTTAATCACTTATGGAAAAAATCATTACGCCTTTTTTGTCATATACTTAGGCGTTTAAATAAGAATTTAGAAATCACTACATAGGTTTGCTATTATCGAATGCTACTTATTAACAGAAAAGAAAGCAAATACATGAATAGGGGTTTAGCGAAAAGTGGCAGAGATCTCTTCCGAGCGCATGTTTGGGTTGTTAGTGGCAACCACCACATAGGCATAGCGTTTCCCTTTTTGAGCCGTTACATCTAGCCACAAGCCATCAGAAATGGTATCGGCAACTTTTTCCAGCGTGTCGTTACCAGTGCGACGATAAACCGTATGCGGTTCCGGATTCGTCCAGGTAAGCAAGATACCTTTGGCGGTTCCGTTTGCTTGTAGCGTCGTAACCGGAGCGGATGCTGTGGCGGTGGTGGTGCGGCTTTGGGCTGCGGGGCTTTCTTGTAGTCCTAAAACGGCGATAATGGCATATGATTCGGTCGCGGTAGCCGAATGTTCATCCAGCCAGCGCAATGGCTCTCCCGACATCACGGTTCCAATTTGTTCCCACAGACCACCCGTAGTTCGGCGTAGGATGCGGTATCGGTCTGGGAATTGGTTATAGGGCGGCTGCCAATTTAGTTGTACACCTCCCAAAATGGGAGTTATCTCAATGTTTTCCGGTGGATTTGGTGTGAGAGTGGAAGCGTAAAAGAAGGGATCGCTGATTTGTCCTGACTTTCCAGATGCGTTGATGGCTTGAACGGAAAACCCGGCCACTTCTCCTTTTCGGAGCACGTTTGTAGGTATTAGAAATGTAGATACATCGGCAGGAATGCGGGCAGAAAGCTGGATGGGGTCTGCTCCGGCGGTGGCAAAGTAGAACACCTCGTACCCGATGGCACCGGAAACGGCTTGCCATGAGAGCAAGGTTTTTTCGTCCTGTACCTTTATGCCCACGTTTTCGGGCGGAGGTAAGGTTTCGGTGTTTTCCCAAATGGCTGGAATTTGTGCAGAGGTATCGGCAACCCCCCCTTGTTCATCATAGGCCAGAATGCGATACAAATAAGATCCTTCTCCTTGCACTTCAGGATCGGAGAAAGCGGTCATTTCGGGTGCAAGAGGTTGGGTTGTGAGCAGCCGAAAGTCCTTGGGGTTGCTCAGAGAGGCTCGGAGTATTCCTATGCCTTTGGCGACATTTTCGGGACGGTTTTTCCAGCGCACTTGTATCGTATTGCCCACAGAAATGGCATGGATGCTGTCTGGAAGCGCGGAGTGTAGGTTGGAGCGTAGGCGGAAGCCCCCCGAAAGGGTCAAGTCACTTTCATTTCCGGCCATATCTACTGCACGCACACCATAATAAACCGTCTCGTTGGGGGCCAAAGTGGAGTCGGCAAAAATACCCATTGGTTCAGGATCGTCACTTCGGGGCAGGATGATAACCGGATTGGGATGGACCCGAACCCAGCCTCGTTCGGGGGATGTGCTACGATAAACATGGTAAAAGGGTGCTTTGGTGGTTTTGTCGGGTGACCACCGAACAATTGGTAGCAGGCCTTGTTGTAAAATATTGATACTTATGGGCTTTGTGGGTGACTCAGGTAACCCTGCTGTCACATGAAACCGTGCGATAGGGGCCGACTCTGCTCCGTCGGCCTTGACCTGAACGACGCGGTAGGTATAGGTTTCTCGCGGTTTTGCGCTGTGGTCTGTATAGTGTACTCCTGCTACTTCGGCAAAAAACGGATCGTACAAAAACAATAATTTGGTACGCGGATCCTCGGTTTGGATGCGGCGCAACAAGCCTTCGGCATCTTTTGCACGAGTCGCTTTGATCCATTTTGTTACCCGATCTCCTGCTTTCTGTGTCAACTCTGCCTCGGTGGTAGGCATCGCCAAGGGGTGATCGGTCAGGCGAATGGGGTCGTTCCCCGGAGATTCACGATAGATGTGGTATCCGACAAAACCCCCAATAGGGTTGACTGGACTCAGTACGGCTCCTTCCCATGCCAACACGACACCGCCAGGACCGCGAAGGGCAAAGCCGCCATCTTGTGCTACTACACGGCCCCCCATTAAGTGAACGCAGATGCAAAATAGCAAGCAAAGAACTTTTTTCATAGGTCTATGGTTTTTTATACTTTACTCAAAATAACTTAGATGGTGTTATCGGGTGCAAACATGGCGTATTACCAATCTACGTCCACATCAAATTTGCCATTTCGGTAGGTTAATTCAGCGCTGACGCCCAAGCACCCCGCACACCAGCGCGAGCAAGAAGAATTGCTATCGCACGGCCAAACGGTTCCTTTTAGATTAGAATTTGCACTTCCTTGGATGTCCCAGCGGCCATTGTAATTGACCTCGCCTTTTACATCGAACGAAGCTCCAAGTGATGCTACATAAACATCGAATGTGCCATAGACCCGTGCGTAGGCTCCACCGGCGGCGCGTCGTTGTCGCCAGTCATACAAAAAGTAAACGGCCTGATTGGCACCGCCTTCAATAATATCCAAGTCTAAACTTCCTCCGCTATATCCTGAGACATAAATCCCATTCAGCATGTCATTTGTAGCCGGATGGTGGTTGAAATAATCCCGGAAACGCTGGTCCACATCGCCAAAGGGACGATAATTGGCTCCGGCAAACATTCGTCCTCTTGCCTCGATTACCCTAAACAAGTCCACATCTAATCGTGCACCTACGAACCAGTATTGCAAGTCGTTACTACCGGGTTGCCATCCCACACGAACATCCACGGCTCCCTCGGCATTTGCGACAGAACGAATTGGCTCATCGAAAGGATTTCCTATGGTGGTATTGCCCTCAAAGCGTCCTCTTGGTACATCCAGTAATAAGCGAGCTGTTCCTAAAGTGAGTTGTCCAGAAGCGGCGGTCATACGTCCGTCTATTTCGATTCGTGGTCCTCCGTTTGACAGGCGCACGTCTAAGCCGCCCACTAAAGCCAATCCGTCTTGGGTGCGGGGGAAGCCCAGTTGTACATTTTGCAGATAAAAGCGCCAATTATCGTTTTGTCGGTTCATTCCACCCGTAAATCCTGCCAGTTCTATCGGGCCGAGTGGGATCGGGATTTGATTACGTACTTCGAAGGCATAATTACGGCCATCTCGATACCTAAAAGAGCCTCCTACTTCCATCGTTCCCGCAATGGCCATATCTAAACTGCCGGAGAACGTTTGGTTCTGGTATCCAAACCGTAGGTTGTCTAAACTTACAGGCCCCAGACTGAATCGTGGCATAGCGACTTCATTCACTCCAAAAGTCAGGTTTCCGTTTCGGTGGCTGAAGTACATTTGGGCAGAAGGCGCGGGCATTCCGGGAATCGGGAAATCTAAGCTGGCTCCCAAATCCAAGCGGATATTAGGCCCATTTACTTGTAGGTTTATATTGGCAAGCAATACCTGAATGCCCGCCAGATCAAAACGGGTATTGGCGGGAAGGAGTGCTGAAACCGCGCCATTTTGGGCAATTTCGAGTGATTGGAGGGTCAGGTTGCGGCCTATTGGGTCGGGTAAAGGAATATTACCCCCAAAGCGGAGGGCAATGTCTTGACCCAAGGTCACAAAACTGGCGGATGTGATGTTCACAGGAAACCCCGGAAGGGCCAACCGATTGTTTGGAACCTCTATGTCTGCGCGCACAATTTGTCCTTGTGTGGAAATGCGTAGGTTTCGGAAGTTGATGGATAAACGGCCCCCATTTGCAGCAAGGCCGTTGATGCCAATGGTGCCACTGGCTGCGCTCAATCCTCCTGCGTCAAAACGAATGGTGCGTAACTGGAAGTGGAAGGCCGAGATGTCGAAGGTAAATTCAGGGATGGTTGGCCCTGTAATCCGGCCCTCAGACGAGATACAAAGCCCGGTAAACCGAATGGGTTGTATTCCTGTTACGGGTATTTCTCCATTTAGGCAAAGACCATTCCTATTGAGCATAAGACGTTGTATTTTCAGGTTATATCCCCATAATTGAATATCCCAGTCTAAGTTAGGCAATACAATATCTGCATTAAACGCCGAGAGGCCATCTGCCGTAATACACGGGCCCGCGTTACAAGAAGCCGGAAGCGAAATGAGGATAGGCGTGGCGGATGCCCCCGGAATTAGCGAGAGCAGGCGGTCTGCTTGTATCAAGATTTCTCCTCGGATAGCGCCTGTACCGCTTGCCTGCGCAATCAATTCCAGAGGTTGGCCATTAGGCCCACGCAATGTTGCCTCGATACCAAACAAACGTAGCGACAAATTTCCTATCGAAAGCCGGGCACTACCGCCGATGGGACGGTTGTTTGCATCTATCTCAAGTTCGTCGAAGGGCAATTGTATTTGTGGAGTTAAAGTAAGAAGCGGCGTATTGGGAATGGCTGTAAGCGCACCCGAAACAAAACGGCGACCATTTTCTTCCCGTAGGTTTTCCACGAAGATCTGAAAACCCAACAGCCGATCGAAGGGTGCTGGTTGCAGAGTAAAATCGGCAAACACGGTTTCGCCGGAAGCAAACGTGACTGTCTGTGAACCTGTTTGAAAACCGGTCTTGGTAGCCAAAATGAGTGGTGTGGAAGCGGGAATATTTACGCCTGCTACGGTTCCGGCATTGAATCCTGCGATACCACGCAAGAGGTATTCGCCCAGTTCATTGGTGGTTGCAGCCAGATCGGGACGACTTTCCATACGCACTTGTACACCCGAAAGCGGTCTTCCGAGGTTATTCCGGACAAAGCCACGCACGACCATGCCTTCGTTTAAGAAAATAGAGGCTCTTGCTTCGTTCGAGAGTAGGAAGGCAAAACTGAGGGTTTGCGTCCTTGGAGTAAAAAGGCCGTTTGGGGTGGAAACGCGGAAAGTCGTGGTGCCCGCCAGTATATTTTCGAATAAAACGTTGCCATTTTCATCGGTCCTTTGGTTCAGGTTAGTGCCGGGAATTTCGACGAGTGCATTTGGGATGGTTGCATTTCGCGGCCCATAAATGGTTAGCCGAACATTGCCCCGTACTTCTTCAAGGCTAAAGCTGAGGCTGGTGGCTCGGTTCACCGAAACCGTTGTAAGTTGCGAGGTAGTCGTCCGAAGTCCCGTAGAAGAGGCCGTTATGCGATACTCGCCGGGCGGTATAAGGTCTATGCGATAACTGCCGTCTGCTGCCGTCCGTGTGTTTTGTCCTAGGCCATTGATCGTTACGAGGGCGTCGTAGCGCCCAACCCCGTTAACATCTCGGACAAAACCGGAAAGACTCCCTGTTTCACGAATGATCATCAGATCCACCTGACGTTGTGAAGCGGCATCCACCTGAATACCTGCAATACGAATAGAACCAATACCTGTTTTTTGGGCTGTGATCGTATAACTCCCTGCTGAAATCCCTTGAAAAACATACAAACCGTCTGCATTCGTATTTTGTGCGTATGTCACATCGCCGGCCTGTATCTGGACGAAGGCATCGGATACAGGTTCATTGGTATCGCTTCGCCGGACAACACCTGAGATCGTGGTTGGGCAAGCGGTAAGCCGAACTTGCTGTGTCTCTGGAACATCGGTTGTGGCCTGAACCGTCCGCATACGGAAACCATGACCGGAAAGAAAATACACAAAATGGTATGCTACATCGCCAAAGTCGCCGTCTAAAACCGGAAGGATGTGCAAATGTTGTTCCGAGTTGGCATTTGCCTCGGCCACCGAGTTATAGGTAAACAAGACCGGAAGTGGCATCGCCGAAGCACACGTATTCATGAGTCGCCAAGACTGAAATGCCTGAAATTGAGCGCTATTCATCACAAAAATGGTAGAAGAGGCTGGCTCATTGTCGCGGTTGCGGGCACTCAGATAAAATGGTTTGTCAAGGGGCTTTGCACGCAAGGTCTGAACATTGATTTGGTCTGCCCAATTTACCCGAATACCGCCTGCCAAGATAGAATTGTGTGGATGTAGCGCGGATTGATAGCCATTTTTGACAAAGTACAGGTTATATGTACCCGGCAAAAGGTTTCGGAAGGCAAATCCTCCGTTTCGTAAACCACTGCGTTGAAGGGTTTGCCCGTTGGCGTCACGCAGTTCTACAGTACCATTGGTCATTGCCTCTCCGGTTCCCATGCGTTCCAAGCGCCCAGTAATCTGACCACCCACGCCGGGTAGCTCAACCGCAAAATTCAAGATATCGCGACCTGTCAAAAAACCCGTATAGGTACGTTCCAGTAGCTTACCCGTCAGATTGGCCGGTGGGACAACACGCAAGCGAAATTCTTTCGGATTGGCTTCGGTTGGTGTTTGCGATGTCGGGAAAGAGTAGCGGATTTGAAACTTGCCATTGCCGATTGTCTGTGCGGTATAAGGCTGGAGTGGTTCCCATATTGCTGCGATGCCCAAGGCTGCGTTTCGGGTCTGGAAAACAACTTGCGCGTCCTCCACATTGAATCCGGCTTCATCTTCCACATCGCCCATGAATACGAAGTCTTGGCGATCCGGGGATAGGATAAAGTCTATATTATCAATATTTTGCCCTCTCAACAAGCCTTCTCTTACTTGAGAGAAATAGTATGCTTTACCATCCACCGAACATTCAAACGACAAGGGGTCTCTATCGGTAGGAGCCTCTAATTTGGGGAGTTCCAGTTCAAAGCGGTACATGCCATTGGCATCGGTACGGGTATTCAGGGTAATTGCCCTTCGGATCTGCCCGATAGCCGTCGTAAACCGTAGGGTAACATCATAACTACCCAATGGGTCTCCCGCAAGATTGGTAACGGTTCCGGCAATGCGACGCAATACATGATTGGATGGAGGCTGGGTTAGTTTATATAAACCTACCCCAGAGCGGACGACTTGGTTATTGATCATACCTTCTACACGAAATGCCACAAATGCAGGGCCTTCGATATCATTGCGAGGAAGGGATAATACACCGTTCGTGGTACTCCCCAATGCTTGTTGCCAAGTTTGTATGCCGGGTGGAGGCTGGTTATGTAACGTACTGAATTGTCCGAAAAGCGTTTGTGCGGTAGCGTTTTCGTCGGCCGCTTCCGAAACTGGGTAAAGAAATGCTTTGAGCGTTAGGCCACTCCATCCCGTTTCTGGCAGTTTGGTGAATGAAAATGGCAGGGGATCGTTGAGGGTTTTAGACGTTTGGTTTCCGGCTTGTGCGAGGCGGAGTTGTGCCGACGCCGCCGACCGAACGAGTACATACTGTACCGTACTGTATTGATTGTCGCTGACGGTTTTTCCAATAAAACGCCATGCCAAAACATAAGACTGCCCCACATCGTCTAAGGTCCATTCAGTACCTTGTATGGCTTGATTTTGAAGCAGCAGTACCTCGCGTGAGGGGGTGAAACCGGGTAAAATAGAAAGCATCAATCGGTCAAAAACGCCGGGCGTTTGTAGATCCGCCATGTTGAATTTATCGTCGGTTATTAACACTTTTTCCACGCCAAAGGCGCTCCATACCCCCGGATTTTTGTGGTGGGACGGCACTAATTGGGCTTGAACCATCAAGCGGTCGCCTGCACGAAAGTCAGACTTCGTTGGCTTTATTGCCGTCACGTAGCCTTGTTCTTGTGGATCGGAGTAAGAAAAAGAGAAGGCTTCGCTACGAAACCTTGTGGCAATGGGCTGATTGTTGGCATCCAGAGCTGCCACTTCCCAAGCATAAGTGCGGCCATGCTCCAATTTTAATGCATCGGTAGGGTAGGCGAATTGGGTGGCATTTTTAATACTTGTTGTAAAATAGCCAGGGTTTGTGCGAAGGGCTTGTTCGGGACGTTGGCCCGGCAGCACCTCCACAATTCGGAGTTGGTAGAACACATCCCCCATTGGGTAGGAAGCGGTAGCCGCCTGCCACGTAAATCGGGGGTATGCCTCTTGAAGGGTCGTTTGATGAAGGGGGCTAAGAAGAAGCGGAGGCTCTGGGCTGCTAAATTGGGTGGAATAAGCGTACTCGGCCACTAGGTCACCCTGACCGTCAGGTTTGGTGGAAAGCCATACATAGAGGCCATGCTGGCCTTCTGGAAGTGAATTGGTTTGGATAAGGGTGTTGCGGAGTTTGGAATCATAGTTTGTGCGCCAACTTAAATCGCCTGCCCAGTTCCGTAACGTCCGGACTTCGGAGAAGGGGCCTTTTTGCATGGTGTGTGCTTCCGAAAAGGCCGTAGCCAAAATCTTTGAGGTGTTCAGACCGAGGGCCTTTGCACGGTCGAGTGCTGTCCCCACGCCATTTGCGGCTACACCAGTCGTGCCTGCAAGGTCTGAGGTCACCAATACATTCACATAAACCGTAGGGCTATTTGATCCGGTATAGCGTACCGAAACGGTAATTTTACCAGAATCCAATAGGTCTAATAGACTACTGACGGTACTGGGTGGATTGGAGGGGATGCCGGAAACAAGTACCGACCATTCCCCTGATTGTGCGCGTAACGACATGGGCAGGAGGAGCAAAAACCCCGTCAAGCGCAATAAGAAGGAAGAAAAAGCAGTTTTCATGGACATGGAGTTGAAATGAGATTAAAAACGGCGGGTCAGTTGTACACGGCTTCTTAGTTCCCGAAAGGTATTGTTTTCGCTTTGGTTTCGCGTACCCGTTGCCGATGCCTGAAGCTGGGTTTTGGGGTTTATCCAAAGTGTGGCACCCAAACGGGTACTCCACTGCGTGAAGACGGCTGTGGGTTGATCCGGTATTTTCTGGTCGGTTTGTGTATATCCAGTGGCGGCATCTAAGCGAAATTTGCGTTTCCAAAAAGCCTGATTCGTACCGATTTGCGCCGTAAGTGTCTGGCTTTCACCAAAGGCCGTTCGGTTGTCTAAGTACCCTGTCTGAAAATTGACCGCAAAATCTCGGTGAAACTGGCTGTTCCAGAAAAGTGATGCATTTCGGTTGTCGAAGGTGGTCGCAGGCTGTCCTTGATTTTGGTTAATGAACCGTTGTAGTCCTGCATTCAGTTGAAGTGTATGCGTTTGGTTGCCTCGTCCAGTTAAGGTAAGTGCGGGACTAAGACTCAGGTTTTGTACCACTTGTTGGCGTGCCTCGGTCGTCATGCCTGTAACGGCATCCGAACTGGTCGTTACTTGCTGCATTTGACCATTAAATGAAAATACCGTTCCGGGTTGTGCTCGGATATTTACCATCCATAAGTTTCGGCTGGTGGTTGAGGCACGCTGGGCAGACAAGTTGTTTTCTTCCGAACCCAAAAGGCCAGAAACCGAAAAACGCCCTTTCGCCAAATTAAAGACGGGTTGTACCTGCCATGATTGTACGTCGTCGCGAGTGGTGTATAAACCCAACGATTGGAAACCGGGTGCAATATACCGGAATTGTCCGGTCAAACTCACGGGTTGGATTCGGATTGCCGAGCGGGCGCGTACCGCATAACTGGCCGATGCGCCCAAAGTAGGTACAAAACGATTTAAAGCCCATCGTACAGCGGGGTCTAACACTTCAGGAATGGGGTTCTCTGTTGCATTTAAGACTTCGTCGGTATTGATTTTGGCTGCAAAAAGATCCGAATTCAAGGCCGATCCGGTGGCCTCGCCTTCCAACATGAAGAACTTGGTATTTAAGGCCAATACACCAGTCATGCTCAGATTCGACATTGGTTTTGCAGCACCGAAATGACGAATGGAAAGGGTATCATCTTTGGCGGAGAGTCCTACCAAATAGAGTTTAAAAACTTTGTCTTGCAGACCCAGTGTGGCCGCCAGTAAATCCCGTCGAAATTGCCCTTCCTGCAACAAACCATCGGCGGACACTCCTGAACCTTGTTGTCCTTCTACGGCTTGTTGGGTGGTTCCTGTCGCAAAACCAAGCCGAAACCCCCGTGGTTGGAGCAAAGCATAAGCACCACGTAATGTTACCCCTCCAAGGCTCAGTTCCGAAAACTGTGGATAGGTGTCGCCAATCCCGACTTGCATCCAATGCCATCCTCCTTCCACTCCAATTCGGTTCAGCGATTGACGGAAGTTTTGATGATCGGTAGAATAGAGCAGGTTCAATCCTGTCTGGAAGCCTCCCACAGAAATCGCAGTATTGACAAATGCCTGTCCGATGAAGGGGGATCGGCTGGTGGGGCGGTTGGAACTAAAAAACTCGGCACTGCCACCCATTTGACCATTAAGGGAAATGATTGGGCGTTTGACCGTAGCGGCTTGCCTTTCAAGGTCGGCGATGGTTTGGGCCGAAGAAAAGAAGGGGCCACACAACCAAAATAAGAGCCATAAAAAGTATGATCGGTTCATAAGGCGTTGTGATTTGCATGTATTGTCTTTACATGCGCAAACCCAATGCTTTTTGGTTCATACCGGATAAAAAAAATCATCCCTTTGCCCGATAAAACGCCTGAAGTGCCGCTATTGCTTTTTGCTTACGAACCGGAGCATCGCGGTCTGGCGACTGATAATGGGCTACCACTTGCTGTAATACGCGCTCGGCTTCGGCAAATTTCTGCTGGCCTGCAAGGGCCTGTCCCCATGCAGCACGGGCATCGGCCAGATAATTGCGGTTCTCTTTGGGTTGTTTTTCCAATGAGGTGATGGCGCGTTGCGCCCAGTCTGCCGCCTCCGCAAACCGGTCTTGTGCATTGGCCCACTCTGCCCATACAATCCATACATCGCTTAGGCGGTAGTGGTCTGGTGGCAAGTGGTCTCGAATGAGTTTTTCAGCGGCTCTTAGATGTGTTTGCGCTTCACTAAATTGTCGTCGTTGCACCAAGATTCGGGCCAAAAGTGTGAGGTCCACGCCTTGATAATAGGTGCCCAGGTTTCCTTTGGCAGTAGCGGCCATGCGTACCTGTTGCTCGGCTTCGGCCAGATTTTGCAGACCTAAAAACGTGAATCCCAAATTCCGTCTTGTGACCGCAATATTGGCATGATCTGAGGGCAGGGATTTTTCTTGGATACGGAGTGCGCGGTTCAATACCTGAAAGGCTTCTTGGTATCGGTCGCAGATCAAGAGTGCGCCACCCAAATTATTCAGGGTCGTGGCAATCTCTACATGGTCTGTAGCATACAGTTTTTCCTCGATCGCAAGGGTTTGACGGTAGTAGGGCAAGGCTTTTTCGGAGTCATCCATTTCAAAATAGAGGTATCCGATGTTATAGAAACTTTCGGCCAATTCGGGGTGCGGGGCCTCACCATAAACCGACTTCCGGATGTGGAGTGCTTCCATAATCATTTGTTTGGCCTCGTCGTAGCGCCCCATATTCATAAGGTAGCCGCCATAATCGTTCAGAGAGAGTGCCACTTTGGGATGTTTATAAGGGTAGAGGTTCCGGCGCAATTGAAGTGCTTGTTTATAAAATTGCTCGGCTTCGGCCATTTTACCTTCATCATGCGCAAGGTATGCACGTCTATGTACCAAGTCCGCAAATTCTGGTTGGTTTTCGGTATGCAACGCCGCAAACATCTCGTCGGCGGCGCGGTAGAGCGAATCTGCGATGGCATAATACCCCATGTTTTGGTTCCACTCACCCCACGTAGAATAGAACCTCGCTAGCGAGATATGAGGGGCTTGGGTGTTTCTTCTTAGCACTCGGTATGCAGTACGCAAGACGGCTTCGGCTTGTTGATCCTCACCTAACTTGGCATAGACTTGCCCCAACACCCGCAATACCTCGGCCTTGACGTGGGGCTGATCGGTTAATTCCTCGTTGGCCACCCGTGCTCCTATGTCTAAGATTTCGCGGGCACTTAGGTCTAATCCTCGTGCCTGAGATGGATCCGCTTTTTCGAAAAGCCCTACAAGCAGGTTTTGAACAGCGGTTGCACGGGCTGCTTCTTCGAGCGCATGGTTTCGTTCTTGCGTAATGCGGTAATCGTGCCAGAAGGCAAAACCTATCGTCAAAAACAGGATGGCAATACCAATGGCAACACCTTTTTTGTGACGAAGAACAAATTTGCGGATGACATATCCTGTAGTATTGGGACGTGCTGATATAGGTTCCCGTTTTAAATATCGGTCAATGTCTGTATAAAATGCCTCCGCCGAGGCATACCTTCGTGTAGGTTCCTTACGTAGGGCCATCATCACCATATTGTCTAAGTCACCACGTAACATACGCCGGAGTTGGTTTGGCTGGCGGGTTTTCTCGTCGCCCAATCGAGGCAAAGAGTGGGCGGTTGCCAGATCTGTCACACGGTCAGAGGGCCTCATAGGATCGGTATCGCTGATGATACGCACTACTTCTTGTAAAGCACGCTCTTGAAGGGCATAAGGCCGTTGCCCGGTGAGTAATTCATAGAGAAGGATACCCAGTGCATAGACATCCGTGGCCGTGGTGATGGCCTCGCCTCGGATTTGTTCGGGGGCGGCATATTCAGGAGTCATCACCTGCGAAACGGTCTGGGTTGGGGCCTCTCTTTCGTCTTCAGCCAACACTTTAGCAATCCCAAAATCCAATAATTTTACAATTCCGTCTGCTGTTACGAGAATGTTAGAGGGTTTTAGATCGCGATGAACGATCAAATTTTGGTGGGCATAATGGATGGCTTCACAAACAGTTCTGAAAAGGGCCAACCGTTCTTTTACGCCTTTTTGGTTTTGGTCGCAAAATTGTGTAATGGGCAGCCCCTCTACATACTCCATGGTGAAATAAGGATCGCCCCAAGGTGTACTCCCGCCATCCAGCATTTGGGCAATATGAGGATGTTGCAAACGGGCCAAAATTTGGCGTTCGGTATGCAGACGACGTAGTAATTCATCGGTATTAAGACCGGGCCTCAATAGTTTGAGGGCAACCTTCCGGTCGAATGCCCCATCCCGACGTACTGCGAGAAATACTTGCCCCATACCGCCGCGTCCGATGAGTTTTTCCAGCCGATAGGGGCCAATGTATTGTCCTTCCGAGACCATTTGTGGTAACAAAGGCTTCTCTAAAAAATTCGCTGCATCTGCCTCGGCAGCCAAAAGGCGCAATACCTCTTGATGTAATGCGGTGTCTTCTTTGGCTTCTTGTGCCAGAAAAGCAAGGCGATCGGATTCCGGAAGGTCAAGCGCCTGCTCAAATATCGTTTTGATGCGCTTCCAGCGTTCGGGGCTATACATAAGCAAAATTGGCTTGGGACAATAAACGGACGTTGGGAACCTGCTATGGATATATGCGCAAAAAACAATCCGGAAAGGTCTCCGAAACTAAGATCTTTGCCCGATGTTTTCTTTCCTAAAACGGGCTAAAGGTCTAATGGTATACCCTTTAATTCGGAAAAAAGCCACACTTTGGCGGTTTCCCAATCACGCTTCACGGTAGAATCCGAGACCTGTAATAATTTTGCTGTTTCTGCAATGGTCAAACCCCCAAAATAGCGAAGCTCCACGATGCTTGCCATGCGTCCATCCATTGCTTGTAAATGCTCAAGCGCATCGTTCAGTGCGAGCAAAGCCTCCGATTTATGCTCGGAGAGCCAGTCTGCTGCATCTTCTATAGACATTGGTTGCAGGCTCCCCCCTCGTTTGGCCGCATTCCGCCGTCGCGCTGCATCCACTAATACCTGCCGCATGGCCCGTGCTGCCACCGCAAAGAAGTGTAAGCGATTGTTTAGGTTGTGCAAAGGCGCATCTACCAAGCGTAGCCAAGCTTCATGAACCAAGTCGGTGGTCATGAGGGTTTGGGCACGTTCTCCCGAAAGTTGGCGGCGTGCAATATGCCGCAACTCCTCATAGATCAAAGGCAAGAGTTGTGCGTGAGAACTGGGATCTCCGGCCCGAACATGCTGGAGCAATTGTGTAATGGGCACGCTTGGCACGATAGACTTGCGTTGTTTAATTCAAAGCAATGGAGGCAGGTCTTGGAAAGATAAGGCCTTGAATCCCAATTGCCAAGAAAGAAAAAATGACGATCCGCCAAAACCCCATCACCACTCTTCCATATGAGAAATGACTTCATGGATGCGACATATGTGTTCGTTTGACCGCTTAACGACAGCAGACGGCAGGTCTTGACTGGCTTACAGATAACAGATAAGCCATAACCGCTTTGGTTATAGCTTATGCGTGGGCTTGCCGGATCCACGCTCCAGCCACCACATCGGTACCTTCATAGAGTACTACCGACTGGCCAGGCGTGATGGCCGAGCGGTTTTCTGCAAAGACCACTTGTAGTTCGTCGTCGCCAGTTTGCCAAACCAAAGCCGGAGCGCCCTCGTCTTTATAGCGGATTTTGGCCGTCACGGTGCGTTCTTCACGCAAGTCGCCATATTTCACA
This sequence comes from Bacteroidetes bacterium UBA2364, assembly GCA_002344075.1. Lineage (GTDB taxonomy): Bacteria > Bacteroidota > Rhodothermia > Rhodothermales > UBA2364 > UBA2364. Next base: position 75,873 of record DDTM01000057.1, on the reverse strand, counting down.
AAGTTCACTTCGCGGGCCACTAAGGCTTTTTGCAGCAACTCTTCTTTTGGACCAATGAATACGGTATTCGTCTCGACATCAATGCGCGTGACATAAACGGGTTCTCCGAGGGCAATATTGAGTCCTCGCCGCTGTCCAATCGTATAAAACGGATATCCTTCATGCTCACCGACCACTTTGCCGTCCGATTGTTTAAAATGCCCCTTGCCAATTGCTGCAATGGCCTCTGGATTGCGTCGTTTCAAAAAGCCACGGTAGTCATTGTCAGGAATAAAACAAATCTCATACGAGTCTTTTTTGTCTGCCACCCGAATAAGCCCGTATTCCCGTGCCATTTCTCGGATGGCGGGTTTGGTGAATTGACCTAATGGGAAAATGGAGCGCGCCAATTGCGCCTGAGGTAGTCCCCACAGGGCATAGGATTGGTCTTTGTTTTGATCCAGCCCTTTAAACAAAACCCACCGTCCGGTTTTTTCATCTTTTCGCACATTGGCATAATGCCCGGTGGCAATAAAATCACAATCCAAATCATCCGCCCTGCGTAACAAGGCTGTCCATTTGATGTGGGTATTGCATAAAACACACGGATTTGGGGTACGTCCTGCCATATAATCTCCCGTAAAGCGGTTGATCACCCAGTCGCCAAACTCTTCGCGGATATCCACCACAAAGTGTGTAAAGCCCATTTTGATGGCCACGCCTCGTGCATCGTTCATGGAGCCGATGGTACAGCAGCCCACTTCTTTTTTGGGGGCTGTTGTAAGGCCGCTGGAGGCATAATCCCATGTTTTCATAGTGATTCCCACTACTTCATAGCCTTGGTCGCGCAAATAGGCCGCTGCCACCGAGGAGTCCACACCGCCACTCATCGCCACCAAAACCCGTCCGTTTTTACTCATGTTCTTGGTTTGCTAAGCATTATACAAAACAGCGCATTTGAACACCGCCGCTTGCGCTTCGTTCCAAAGCTCTGGCTTGGTTTTAGAAAATTTCAGGTTCTTTTTGGGCCTCAGCCCTTGCGAATCCAAACGAAACGCCTTAGACTATCTTCCTATTCTATTTCTTAACTGGTACTTCAAAGCTATGCGTATGCGTTCCTTATTCTGGCTTCCTTTGTTTTTGGCGTGTCTTGGATCCGCTTGTACACCAGGAGAAAACCCAGAGCCTACTGTTAAACCCTCCGTTTCAGCGTCTTTACCGGAAAATATCCGTTTCTCTGGAGATATTGATGGCCGCCTACCCATCACCATGAAACTTCGTCGGGTGGGGCAAACCTTGAGCGGAACTTATCAGTACCTTCGCAAAGGCCAGGATTTGCAGTTACAGGGAGACATTCGGGGTTCTAATATACACCTCTCGGAGTTTGATGCCTCTGGAAAACAAACCGGAACATTTTCGGGGGAGATCCAGAACGGTGAGATGATCGGAACATGGAAAGGCAATGGCCGGTCGTTGCCTTTTAAACTCTGTTTAGAAAAAAAAACTGCTCCGCAAGGCCTCGCCCCGACAAGTGCTGTGGAAGTAAGCGCACCTTTGGTGACCAAACAAGAGGAGATACGTAAAGGCAATGGCTATACCGCGAAAATGACTTATCCGCAACTCAGTGGGATGAAAAATACAGTTGCACAATCTCGCGCCAATCTCGCTTTAAAGGCCATTATCAAGCCTCTGGTGGATGACTTTGTCCGAGAAACCGAGCAAAACCCGCCAGATGAAGAAAGTGCGGTATCAGTGTATGAGATGGAGATTTCCTACGACGACATCTGGATTAGCCCACAACTTATTTCGGTGCAATATGGTGTTTATGTGTACTCGGGTGGCGCACACGGAAACCACTTTTCCAAGACACTAACTATCAACCTTCAGACAGGCAACCCCGTTCGTTTAGACGAGTTGTTTAAGCAGGGATTCCTGAAGCCCCTTTCTCAGTTGGTGCGCGAAGAACTCCGGAAAGACGCCCGATTGGCCGCAAATCCCAACGATGAATGGTTCATAAATGGAACAGCACCGAATGCTGATAATTATAAGAATGTAGTTATGAAAAGCAGCGGTTTTCTCGTGAAGTTCGATCCATACGAAATTGCCGCCTATGCTCAAGGCGATTTTGAGGTGTTAATCCCATATAGCGCCTTCCGTGACTGGATTAAGGTGGGCGGCCTACTCGAAAAACAGCGGTAGTTCTAATTAAAAACGTACGGACAGAAACCCTTGCTATCCTAATGCATAGATTGAAAAATGGTTGCAAAGGTAGCGACTACACACTTCAAACTTAGCATAGGATTTACAGGCGATGCACAGGGAAATGATTATTTTAGAGCGGTTTAAAATTGTTTTTTATGAAGATTGTTGTTCTTGCCGCACCCAGTGGTTCCGGTAAAACCACCATTGCCAAAGCACTTTTGGCACAATTTCCGCTGATGCGCTTTTCCGTTTCGGCCACAACGCGCGAAAAAAGACCCTACGAGCAAGATGGGCACGATTATTTTTATTTGAATGAGGCAGATTTTCGGGCTAAGATCGTAGCAGGGGCGTTTGTGGAATACGAAGAGGTATATCCAGGGCTGTTTTATGGCACCTTGCGTTCCGAGATCGAGCGTATTGCAACCTCCGGCATTGCCTTGCTGGATATAGATGTGGAGGGCGCACAAAACGTGAAGGCGCTGTATGGCGATCATGTCCTCACGCTTTTTGTGAAACCGCCCAGTTTAGAAGCGTTGCGTGAGCGCTTGGTCGCACGCGGAACCGAAACGGCGGAATCGTTGGAGCGCCGCCTGAAAAAGGCTGCCTACGAAATGTCCTTTGCCGATAAATGCGACGTGGTGATTCTGAACGATGACCTCGATAGGGCTGTGGCCGAAGCAATGGCACATGTACACCAGTTTATGACCCGTAAAAACGTCAAATCCTTCCAAGAGAATGGCTGAAGACTTTTTTCATGGGTGCATGTCGAAACTTACCAAGGTGTAGAGCGGGTATGATTCTACATACCATTTAATCTGTGTACATAGTATTTAGAAGTGGCTTTAAAATATACTCGATTCTGTGTGAAAACACAGTTTCATAGGAGTAGAATAATAATAAAATAATGCTATTTACGGCTTATTTAGCTCCAGGGGAGTGATAGTGTTTTTCCTTATCCAAGGCGATTCATTTGTGGTGCATTTTAAAATTTCCCAAATACTCCGTGCATACCTTTTTCTATTCCTACGGGTTCGCATATGATGTCATTCAATAAGGTGGTTGTGCTTTGTCTTCTATTGTGATATCGCCCCTGCGGGGCTTTTTTTATGTATTTCCGCTTCTTTATAAGGTCCATCTGCTGCATGTCACAGATTACTCAACGATAGGCAAAGATGTCACCTAATCTTAAGGCGTGTAGTATGTCTGATTGGCATTTTTAAAATGCACCCATTCATTTGTTCTACCCCTATGAGGAGCTTTTAGGCATTTTTTCTGTCACCCTGCAAGGCCCATCTGGTGCATTCCAAAGGCCATATTGGTGGCGTGATTATCCTCCCAGTAAGTTTTACAAGACATATTTACGTGTATTACTAGCCTCTACAATGTGTTTTTACGCTGTTTATGCCTTCTAAAACCAGCGGCAGATACCGTTCCTGAATGATCCTAAAGTGCCATCTTTGGTGTCCTGCCAAAATAAAACCGATGGAATGAACTGAATAAGGGCCTTTAAATCCTTCTCCAATACGTTTTCGCATTTCTTCATCAAAACTCCGGAATAATCTAAGCGTGGCTTTGCGAACGGCAATAGCCTCTTCGAGTAGGTGTTCAAGAGTTCTTTGGGTGGCCTTGGCCATTTTGCCGTAGTGGTGTTCATCGTATGGCCGGACGTCTTTTTCGCCGCGTGCGAACGACAACGCACGATAACAAAACACCCGTTCGGTGTCAATAATGTGTTGTAATATATCATTTATGGTCCACTTTCCAGGTTCATAAATAGCCGACCCCACCATCTGCCAAGTGTTCAATGGTGCTTGTTCGAGTTCATTAAGGCTGGTTTGCAAGGCTTGCTCCACCGTCACATCATCGGTCATATAAATGTACCGATCAAAATAAGCAGGCATGGGATTCAGTTGTGATCTTGTCATGTTAAGTGCGGTTATTGGTCCAAAAATAAAAATTAGAATTACTTTGTATTTCAAACCCTGTCGAAGGGTAGAGTTGATTACCAACCGTGTTCGTAATGCCTGTTTCCAATAAAAGGCCACAGGAGTTCGTTCTATAAGCGAGCTGTTTTGCCGATTCAATGAGTGCTTTTGAAATTCCTTGTCCCCTGAATGATTTTTCTACATATAAATCATTCAAAAGCCAAAGGCGTCTCATACGGGTAGAAGAAAAAAGTGGATATAATTGCGTAAAACCCACTATTTGCCCTTTAGAAGTTTCTGCAAGGTAGATCTCAGAATCACCTTGCTCCATACGTTCTGTTATAAAACACTTTACAGCCTCTATGTCGCTTTCTTTTTTATAGAAAACACGGTATAAGTCAAAAAGTTGACTAACAGAATCTACATCGTTAAGGGTTGATTCTCGGATGAAATAACTCATAAAGTTGTATTTAATTGACGGTTTAAGTAATTTATTTTTGCATATGGATTATTATTCTGTAACATCACTTCTTCCACCCAAGCATTTCGTTCAAACCACAGAATGGCCATTTCCCAAACACATGACACAATCCCTTTATCAGAGATCATTTGAAAAGTTCTAACCACAGGATCTGGAGAAAAATAAGCAAACAATTGTAACATATTTTCATCTATCCACCATGCTATAATAGCATAGTAACCTTCTTTCCCTTGGTGAATAATCAGTGTTGCTGTATTGTAGTGTGTAAGGTTTGTTCGTTCTGAATGTTGAATCCAGGCTGAAAGTTGATTTTTAATGGCCATGACAATTTTTGGAGCAATATGATCCTCTGATTGAGTAATGGTGTAACATTTTATCGTCCATTCATCGAAGTATATAAGTTCAATAAATCGGATTATTCTATGTTTATAAGGTGTTTTAACAATCATATTTATATATTTATTTAAATTGTGATTCAAAATATTCAATTGCCGATAAGGTGTTGGTATTGTTGTGGTATCGGGTTTTAAGCGGACCAAAGATTTCTTTTGCTTTAGGATCTCCCAAAGTTGTAATGAGCAGAACTTGATAAAAGACATCCTCTACTGATCCTTCTTGAAGTGATTGGTTCAGTCTTTCTGAAAGTATGGCGTATGCCTTTTCCGTCTTGCCAAGTGAAGCCAAGGTTTGTACGGCCACAAATGGAAAATCCCAACCATTTCCCAAAAACCACCTTGGTGTATGGAGATCTGATAAAGCCTCCAATGCAAACGATTCTGCTTTAGGATCTCCGAGTGCAACCAATCCGTTTAGGACATGCATCAGGCTTTGATTTTTCCAGGAAGGTCTTGTCTTTAAATGGGTTAAAGTTGAAAAAGAATAACTGACTTTGGTTTTTCCCAATGCCACAGCCGCCGCGTTAACTACTCGGTCACTTAGGTCGTTCAGGCTTGAAAGGTAAAGTGGAGCAAAGGTTGAATCCTGTGTATTGCCCAGATTGGACAAGGCTGCGGCTTTCACCCACGAACCTTCTTTCTCGATAAGATCGGTTAATATGCTGGTTGTTTTTCGGTCAAAAGGCGCATTTATGACTGCTTGAAGTTGTCCCAAAACATTAAAGCGAAAGCGCCAATAGACTTTACTCTGGAGTATTTCATTCACTGCATCTAAAAGACTTTTCTGGAAGGTTTTATTGACAGTGTTGGCCTTATATAAATTCATCAATTCAAAGAATGCTGCATTTCGTGAAACTGTAAGAGGACTGTATTTTAGTTGCGCTAATAGTGCTTCTGTGTTTTGAGGAGATTGTATTTCTTTAAGCCAAATATTATTGGGGTCTATATTTATATAACGTGGCATTTTAGAGAAACGATATGTTACAGTAGTAGTTTCTTGTGGCTTGATCCAAACTGATTTTATTGCTCCATCTACTTCGATATCCAATGTTCCTCTAAAAAAAAATGTATTAGAGATTGGATTGTTAAAATTTTGAATTTGTTTAAATATTAGTTTTATTTTATGACGATCTATATCAACTTCTTTTTCAATTTTAAAAATAGGGTAATTGACTTGATATATCCATTGATTAAAAAACCATTCTATATCTTTCGTGCTAACACGTTTAATAACTGACAAAAAATCTTCGGTTGAAACGGGTTTAAAGGCATTTTCATGAATAAAGACATGAATCGCTTTTGAAAAAACTTTGTCTCCTAGTTCTCTTTGTAGCATTCGGAGTATCCATGCACCTCTGTATTTTACAGCACTACTTTTAGTAAATTCCTCTTCCTGTTCCACTTCTTTTGGCACGATTGGCGGTGCGCTATCAGTTTTGATTTCGTTCCAAATATTGCTCGCCTCCCAAGGATTATACCACAACTGATATTCTGCATCACTGTGGGTATGTGCTGTAAAAAGTCCTTCGAAATATTGTGCAAAAGCCTTGGTTAGCCAGATATCTCGAACATTCTTTGGGGTAATAATATTTCCAAACCATTGACTCGCCAGTGCATTAAACGCCACGCCATCCCATAAATATTGAAAATCTTCATGAGTTCCGTAGTCATCAATCATATTGTCTGAAATGATGCTCATGGCCTGTTGCCCTGTTAGACTGGGAAAAGGGTAATTTTGCACCATCACTTGTGTATAATGCGAAAATGGATATTGAAAACCGGTTTTTTCCGTCAGAAATTGCATCATTTCTGGTAGGCGGACAGTTGTGGCAATGGCTGCTTCTTTTTCATCGGGGTAACAATAGGTGTATAAGGGCATTCCTTGGTAATTTTGTACCAGCCGTTCGTATTCGCCCACCACAAATGAGGTTAAATAAAGCGCATGTGGGCGATTTGTCTTGTAATGAAATGTGCGGGTTTGATCAGAATTTTCTGTTTGCCCTACGAGTACGCCATTAGAAATGACCGTCAAAGGTGTTGCCACCGTAGCAATCAATTCGGTTGTCACCAAGTCGGAAAGAACAAGGTTTCCGGGCAACCAATAAGGGTGGTTTTGCCATTCGCTCTGAGACCAAGCTTGTTTTCGTTTGATAGGATTGGTTGTAGTGGGCGAAAAAAAACGGACTCCCTTTCCAAAACTACCGCCAAGATTATTGGGATCCGGCTCGTTTACTTGTGTGGTTTCGTATCGGATATTTAATTTTAAGGAGTCTCCTTTTTGATATGTTTTGTTTAAATAAATTTCTACAATATTCTTTTCTTTGTCCAAGGTGAAGCGAAAAGGATGCGTGTCTTCTGCGTAAATTTCATGGATTAGTAGTTCGTTAGCAGCCAACTGAATAGAATTGGACGATGAAGTAAATGACAACGTAATTTCCACTTTTCCTAATAGGCGCTTTTTCTCCCAGTCAAGGGCTATATGGATTTTATAATGGGCTAAGTCAATGGATGTTATAGCAAGATGGTTTGGTTCGTCTTGGGCCAAAACCGTAAAAGGAATTATCCCAAAAATAACGAAGATATAGGCTGTTTTTTGATTCATTTTTACACGCTAAAGCTAAAATAATGGATGAAGTGGGTATGGGTTATTACATGCGGCAGCGTAGTGGTGTAAGCTCCCGCCTGTAAATACCTAATATCAAGCTTTTTCACCACATTGGCCAACTGCTCCCAAACAAATTAGCGTCTTTGGGAAATTGGATTCGGACAAGGGTACGACATTTCCGGCCAATCCATCTTCAATCAAGCCGCCGAAGAAGCCGTTCTACCTGTTTTTCGCTGCTAAGACCTACTTTGGACGCAAGTTGAGACTTGGAAAGGTCGGGCATTCGAGAGAATTCCCGTAGTTTTTGGACACGGACTTGGGTGATGAATTGGTTGACTGTAAGACCTGTTTCTTGTTTGAAAGTACGTGTTAGATTTCGTTCGCTCATGCAAGCCACTTCTGCCAGCGAAGCGAGGTCGTGTTTTTGATCTATCTTTTCGATAATGTGGTCTTGTACAGAATGTATTCCATAATGCACGTGGTTTCGGTAATAAAAGTAAGGGTTTACCTGATGGTCTGCTCCTTTTCTCCGATTATATACTACCAGCTCTTTGGCGACCTTATGAGCAAAATAACTATCCGTAAGTCCTTCTAATAAATACAACATGAGGTCTATTCCAGAGGCAATTCCGGCACTGGTGTGGATACGGCCTTCCGAAATGAACAATACATTTTCGATGATCTTGAGTTGGGGAAAATCTTTTTTGAGTTGATGGATTAACTGAAAGTGGGTGGTACAGGCCCGTTGGTTTAAAATCCCCGTTTCCGCCATCACAAATGTCCCAACACAGATACTAACCAAATGGGCCTCGTTCTGGTAGGCCCTTGCAATCCAATGAAATAGTTCTTCTTGTTTTCGGAATGCATCAGACATAATGTACTTGACCCTCGATCCGGGAATAATGATGTAGTCTCCTGCAGTATAGGCCACCTCTGAGAAGTGCATCAGCCGATGAAGACCCAAACCCGCTGAAGTCTGGATTTCGTGCTCGATGCCACAATACACGATCTCGAAGTTGGCTCCAAAATCTATGGCTTCGCTCAAGACCTGATCTGGTCCCGCAAGATCCAATAGATGGACTTCCGGTAAAACAAGGAAAATGAACTTTGTTCGGCGCATGGGAAAAGGGGTTGTTGTGGTTATACATGCTTGACACAGAAAAACAACAGGCAAAATACAGGAATAGAATATTGGCGGCAAGGGCCAGATATCCCAGAATTAGTGACCACTTCATGTATCTGATTGGTTTTAGTGCTGACAGACAAATATTTTGTGTTTTAACTTGAAAGTGCTTGCGTAATAGAAAGCGCTTTCTTATATTTCAATCGTTTGAAAATTATCAAACACAACAAAATTTAAAAATGTCGCTTGAACTTTCGCCCCTGCAACACGAATTGGTTGTAGAATTTGGCAATATCTATGAAAATTACGGTTTTCAACGGATTAAAGGACTGATTGTGGGCCTTCTACTGGGCCAGGCAGAGCCGATGAGTCTGGATGACATTGTGGATGCACTGGGGCGCTCTAAAGGCCCCATTTCCACGGCGGTTCGCGAACTTTCTACGATGGGTATTTTGCGGAAGGTGACAGGCCCAGAAAATCGTCGGGATTATTATACCACCCACCCCGACTTATTCTTCAACAACTTCATGTTCAATATGCAAACGGTCCGGCGCAATCGCCGCATTGCCGAACAATTTTTGAACGAGGTATCGCCGGATGCACCCGGAAACGGACATCTGACCCGGAATTTGGAACACATGCGTGCTTTTTACACGCTTATGGAAACTTTTTACCGCAACTTCTCGGAGGAATGGAAATCCCAAAAAACACTTTCCAATCGTTACGAAGAGGAGCATTCTTGATCATCTTACTGACCTAATCATCCAAACCCAAACAAAAAATGAAACCTTTCCGCACGTTATGGGCCTGCGGCGTGGCATTGCTTTGCCTAATAGCGCCAATGGTGTCTGCACAAACGGTGAGCGGTATCGTCCGAGATAGTGGCTCCAATACACCACTTCCCGGCGTTACGGTAGCCGTTGTTGGCTCTTCTATAGGAACCGTTACCAGCACTACAGGGGCTTATTCGCTCCGTGTGGGCAAATCGGGCACGTTTAGTATTCGATACTCGTTTGTGGGATATGCCGTCGAGACCCGGGCCGTATTATTGACCGTAGGAAAAGACCAAACCTTAGATGTTTCCCTGAATCCGGTGACACTTTCCGGAGACGAAGTAGTGGTTACGGCTTCGCGTCGCCCCGAAAAACTGACCGAGGCCCCAGCTTCCATTAGTGTGATTACGGCCAAAGATTTGGATCAAATTGCCTCATTTAATGTCGGAGAACTGGCCTCTAAGATTCAGGGAGTGGAGTTCGTTCGGACGGGAGTGACAGGCGTGGGCTTCAATGCGCGGGGCTTCAATAATGCATTTAATGCCAAAGTGATGGCCATGACCGATGGCCGTAACTCCATGATGGCTGGTGGGAGTGGTTTGCCTTCTGGAATCATGAATACGGTGATTAAAGAAGACATTGAGCGCTTAGAAGTAGTGCTTGGCCCGAACTCGGCGCTTTATGGCCCGAATGCCCACAATGGTGTAGCAAATACCATTACCAAAGACCCCCGTCGCCATCCCGGCACCACCGTTGCACTTTCGGGTGGAAATCAAAGTGTACTTTCGGCACGCTTACGCCATGCACAGATATTGGGCAATAAGTTTGCTTTTAAAGTAACGGGGGAATTTACCAAGGGGGAAGATTTTGATTTCAGGGATAGTGTTTATGTAGGAGGCACCTTTTATGGTCGTGCCCGTTCGGTTCCGGAACGCAATGTGGACCACACCTTTCAGCACATTCGCGGCGAAGGCCATTTATACTTTACCCCAAAAGTCGGAAACGACTTTATTTTGTCTTATGGTGGTAGCGTAAACGATTTTCTGAGTGTGAACAATGTGGGTCGCAACCAAATTAGAGACTGGAAATTCTCATATGCCCAGGCTCGATATGTTTCATCGAACCTTTTTGGTCAAGTTTATTACACATGGACGGATGTCGGAACCACGTATGGCATTACTCCTTATACCCGCGACTATACGAACCGCATTAATAGTACTATCACAGATTCTACCAGCCCTTTCTTTCCTGCAGTTGGCCGTTTGTCTTCGGAAGCCGCCGATGCTTTTGGTCTCCGCTTAGGCAACCAGTTCAAGGAAAAGTCGGGACGCCTAAATGCCGAACTACAATACAACAACTCGTTTGAAGCACTGGGCCTAAGCGTTGTCGCCTCAGCCAATTACCAAAAAGACCAACCCAATACCTTTGGAACCTCGATTGCAGACAGTACCGTTCCTGGACAAGAAGGCACGCTCATCAGCGTCACACAAATAGGAGCCGCCTTACAACTGGAAAAAACCTTGCCTGCGGGTTTGAAATTGGTGGCCGCCGGACGTTTAGACAATCACAGCAACTTTGGTAACCAATTTGCACCGAAAGTTGCACTCGTAAAAACCGTGGGTGATGGAGCGTTTCGGGCAAGTTATGGCCGCGCCTTCTCCAATCCGCTGATTTTATTCCAATATGCCTATATTTTCAATATCGTTTATGGCAACGGAAAAGGCATTCGTTACATCCCGAATGGCGCCAATGTGAACGATGCATCTGCCATTAAAACCACCGATCCATTACGTCCAGAGCAAATCGGGACATATGAAGTGGGGTATAAAGGGACGTTCAACAAAAAAGTATTTGTGGATGTGGCCGGATATTATGGCAAAACCAAGGACTTCCTCAGTCCTTCTATCGGCATTTTGGGCCGCCCGCTTTCAATGGGAGATATTGAAATTAAAAACACTGCGCTTCCGGGAACAGTTAATGCAGCGGGTATTCTTTCAGGCGCCCAATTCCTCACCTACTTCAACTATGGTCAGGTGGATGCTTGGGGTGTGGACTTGGGGGTAAACTACTACCTCAACAAGAGCGCCACGTTGGGCGTAAAATACTCTTGGTTCGACTCCGACATTACAGACGGGGACCTCAAGAACGATGCAAACCGTGACGGTGCGGTCTCGGCAGAAGAGCAGAGCCTCAATGCGCCGAACCACCGTGTGGCAGGAACCTTGAGTTTGGCCAATATTGCCGGAAAGCCCCTCTTTGCCAATATATCGGCTCGTTGGGTACAGGAATACGATTTCTATTCCGGCAACCAAATTGGTACAGCGGCTGGTGAAGGCAAGCGTGGAGTGGTCTCCGTTGCCCTACCTTCCGGCGTGACGGCCAACTACGCCAAGAACTGGGATCATGGCGCATTGGGCGGCTTTACTACGGTGGACGTAAGCATGGGCTATGCCCTGAATAAAATCTTTTCATTGGGAGCCGCAATGAGCAATGTCTTCAATGTAGAACAACGAGAATTTGTAGGTTCGCCTGCCATTGGGCGTTTGATCTCGTTTGAACTCAAAGCCAACTTGAAATAAGCCAATTATCGAAAACGGGCGGTGGTTCTTTCAAACTGCCGCCCATTTTTGCCCACTCACCTCGCTAAACCGCCTTTCCACACAAGAGTCGGACCTTAAAGCAGTATGCGAAAAGCCAAAATTATCGGAACAGGTTTGTATGCACCGAAACGGGTGATCCCCAATGCGTACTTCAATGACCTTTATCAACAAGATGTAGATGCTTTTTTGCGCGAGAACCGTAATATTTTTGAGCGGCGATATATGACAGAAGGGCAAACCACATCTGATCTGGCTGCGGAAGCAGGGCTACGCGCCATCGAGAATGCCGGTCTCCAACCGCAGGACATTCAATTAGTGGTGGTTGCGACCGATACGCCAGACTTCCTCTCGCCTTCTACCGCTGCCATCGTACAACATAAAATAGGTGCTACAGGCGCCGGATCCTTCGATGTCAATACTGCCTGTGCCGGATTTGCGACCGCTTTAGACATCGGGAGTAAATACATTGGGGCAGATCCGCACTATCAATATGTATTGGTAATTGGGGCATATGGTATGAGCCGCTTTTTGGACTTCAGAGACCGCAATGTCTCCACGCTTTTTGCGGATGGTGCGGGTGCAGCGGTTTTAATGCCTTCCAACGATGGAAGCGGCATTCGGGCGTCCCGTTTATGGTCCGATGGCCAGTACAACGACTATATGGGGCTTTATGTGGGCGGAGCGGCCATGCCCCCAACCGAAGCCCTGATTCATGAACAACAGCATTTGCTCCAATTCCGGAAGAAATTCCCCAAAACGTTTAATTTTGACCTTTGGACAGGGGTGATCCAAGAATTATGTATAGAATTAGACATAGTACCACAAGAGGTGGATCGGTATTTTTTCACCCAAATTAATATCCTCACCATACGCGAGGTGCTGGGGCATTTCGAGATTCCGGAAACAAAAACCCATTACATCATGGATCGCTATGGTTATACTGGAAGTGCCGCCATTCCGATGGCCCTTGCCGATGCGAACGAAGTGGGTAAACTCCGTCGAGGCGACTGGGTCTTTATCATTACTTCTGGCGGTGGGGCGGCCATGGCTGCATTAGCGCTCCGTTGGTAATTTTTTACAACCTTTCACAAAAGACAACTTCATGGATTCGCACGTCATTGGCTGGATTTTTTTTGGAATATATGTGGCTTTTATGGCCTATGCCACCTATCTCGGTCTCCGTCAGAGCAAAGGTTTGGCCTCCTTTTCGGTGGGCAATCGCCAGATCAACCCGATTTGGGTGGGTCTATCGTTGGCAGCCAACCTGACAAGTGCGGCCACTTTTGTGATCAATCCCGGCTTGGTCTATCATTTTGGAATGGCTGGATTTTTAGGATATGCCGTAGCCACTCCACTGGGGATTATGGTGGGGTTGATCGTTGTTTCCAAGAGTTTTCGACGGGTGGGCGATCAATTTGCGGTCTTAACTGTTCCGCAGTGGATTGGCGACCGGTTTGGGGATAAGCGACTCACACTTTTTTACGCTTTTTTAAGTTTACTGCTCATTACTTTTTTGGTGTTGATTACGGTTGGATTGGCCCGTGTCTTAGGAGCGTTGCTGGGTATAGATTTATTGGTGGCCATTGCCATTGTCATTATTTTACCATTAGTCGCTATTTTTCTTGGGGGTGCAGGAGCGCACATTCTCATCAACTCGGTGCAGGCACTTATTATGCTTGTGGTGGCTCTTATCTTGCTCGGCTCTGGTATTTCGTATTTTGGGGATGGACTTGGCGGGTTCTTACACAAACTTGGCGCCATAGACCCCTTCCTCGCCCAGCCGATCAACCCCAAGAGTGCCCTTTTTCGGAATTTCTTTGAGGTGTATGTGGCCAATTTCATGATTGGTGTGGCCGTTATTATGCAGCCCCATATCATCTCTAAAGCCCTTTATCTAAAGACGGAAAGTGACGTAAATAAATACCTTACAACTGGTCTTGTAACGGTTTTCTTTTTCTTCATGGTACTGATAGTAGGGGCATTTGCCCGCATTCAACTCAACGATCCAAGCCTTGCCGTAGATGCCGTTATGCCCCGATATTTAACAGATCATTTTGGGCCTGTAGTCCGGGGAATTGTAGCACTCGGCCTGCTGTCTGCGGGTTTTTCCACGATGGAAGGTTTGCTCGTGTCACTCTCGGCCATATTCGCCAACGATGTCTATAAAAATTTATTTCCCCAGCCCGCAAAATCCCAAGAGGAAGTGGACCAACAGGCACTACGGTATGGGAAGGGTTTTTTAGTGGTATTGGCTCCGGTATTGTTTCTGATCTCTGTCAGCCAAATCAAACCCGATCTTTCAGTAGCAATGTTAGCACAAAATGGCGTTTATGGACTGTTTGCAGCTACGTTCGCGCCCGTTTTGTTTGGGGTTTTCTCTAAACGACTTGCAAAAATGGGCGTATTGGCGACTGCTTTAACCGCTCTTGTCATTCACTTTGGTATGACCTACGGAAAAATCACTTTTATGTCAAATAACCCCGCTGTTCCGGCCACCTTTGCCCTTATAGGAAGTTTGTTGGTCGCTACATTATTTGCCCTGTCCAATCGTCTATCTTCCCATAAAGTATAACCCATATGAGAACCGACTGGCTCGCCCGAAATGCGCAATATTACCCGCACAAAACGGCTCTGATCTGGCAACCTGAAAACCGGCGGCTTTCTTATTTAGAATGCGACCATTTGGGCAATCATACAGCTCATTGGCTCATCACACAGTATAACCTTAAACAGGGCGACCGAGTGGCGGTTATTGCCGAAAACAGTTTGGCGCATGTCTTGCTTTTTTTTGCATGTCAGAAAGCCGGATTCATCCTCGTCCCACTAAATTATCGCCTTACGCCCTCCGAGGTGCAATACATCGTCGAGGATAGCGATCCAGCAGTACTCTTCTATGGAGAAGCCTTTGCCGAATATGTAGCAAACGCAAAGCCAACTTGCTTGCCTTTGACAAAAATAGTTCAGGTTATTGAAAATAAGGAACCTAATACATCGTCTTTCCAGCCAAGTCCGGACGATGCCGTGATGATACTTTACACCTCCGGCACAACTGGGCGGCCCAAAGGAGCCATGATCACGCATAAAATGCTCGCCTTTAATGCGTATAATACCATCATGCGCCTCGACCTTACCACAAAGGACATCTCCTTCAACGCTGCACCTTTTTACCATACAGGTGGTTGGAATGTCCTGCTAACCCCCTTCCTTTTACTGGGAGCAACCACCATTTTGTTAGACCGTTTTGATCCAGTGCAAATCCTCGAACTATGCGAAAACGAGCAAATGAGCATTATTTGGGGGGTACCAACGATGATGAAAATGCTTTCGGATCACCCCAATTTCGAGAGAGCGAATCTCCGAAGTGTACGGTATGCGATTGTCGGCGGCGAACCCATGCCCATTCCACTCATCCAAACTTGGCAGCAAAAGGGCGTACCTATTCGGCAAGGGTTTGGGATGACGGAAGTTGGGCCAAACTGCTTTTCCCTTCCAGAAGAAGATGCCATTCGTAAAGCCGGATCCATTGGTTTTCCTAATTTCTATGTGGATGTTCGGGTAGTGGATGACCTCGGTAATGATGTGCCTGCTGGAACTACGGGTGAGCTACTGATGCGTGGCCCGATGACTACTTCCGGTTATTGGCGGAATGAAGTTGCAACCTTGCAAACACTCCAAAATGAATGGTTCTATACCGGAGATTTGGTGCGTATGGACGAAGAAGGGTACTTCTATGTGGCCGGACGCAAAAAAGACCTGTATATTTCGGGTGGCGAGAATGTATATCCTGCCGAGGTAGAAAAGGTTTTATACCAACATCCTGCGGTGGCCGAGGCCGCTGTTATCGGCATACCAGATGCCAAATGGGGCGAAACAGGATTGGCCTTTATTGCCCTAAAACCAAACCAAACCACCACCGAGACTGAACTCATCGCCCATTGTCGGAGTTTTCTTGCGCGTTATAAAACCCCAAAATATGTCCGATTTTTACCCGAATTGCCAAAAGGTCATAGTGGTAAGATTCTCAAAAAAGACCTAAAAACAATCTAAATACATAAGCTAAATATCGTATATCTTCATGAAGGCAATTTTCATCTTCTTTTTTCTAACGGTTATCCTTGCCGGATGCCGCACCACCAAAATACCTACAATGCCCGTTACCGATACATTGCCACACACCCTCCCATCCATGAAAAAAATAACCGTAGGCAACCAGCAGATTGCTTTTTGGGAAGGTGGCAAAGGTAAGGAGGTGCTTTTGTTTGTACATGGTCTCGGTTCCAATGCTTCTTTTTGGAAGGAAAACCTGCAAGCATTCACCGAAGGTTATCGTGTAATTGCTATAGACCTTCCCGGATATGGTGCTTCGTCTAAGGAACAAGTGCCCGCGACCATGTCGTGGTTTGCGAATCAAATAGCGGCTTTTCTGACAGCCATGCGGATTGAAAAAGTGACGTATGTGGGCCTCTCTATGGGTGGGCAAATCGGCATGACACTCGCACTTCAACATCCAAAAAAAGTGTCGAAACTCGTTTTGGTCTCGGCGGCTGGAATTGAGACTTTCGACGAAAAAGCACGGATAAGCCTAAGGAACTTCATGACCGTCAAGTCTATCATGGAGGCTACCGACCCACAAATCACGACCAGTATTGCACTTAATTTCGATAACTACGATGCCCCCAAATTTGGATGGTTAGTAGAACAACGGAAAGCATGGAAAACCCGATCAGACTTCCGCGCCTATGCCGAGGTCAACGAAAAGTCGGTTTCTGGCATGTTGGATGGCCCTGTTTATGAGCAGTTGGATGCCCTCCACCTTCCTGTTTTGGTTCTTTATGGCAAGGGGGACAAGATGATTCCCAACCGTTTCTTTAATCCCGGCCTTACCACAGCAGATATTGCCAGCCGCGCCGGGACTGCCCTTCATAATGCAAAAGTGGAGTTGTTGGAAAAAGCCGGACACTTACTGCCATTAGAACAGCCTGAGGTTTTTAACCGCGTTCTACTTGCATGGCTAACACAAGCACCCTCTAAATAACCGGCATCCTGAATCTTATATTCGGATCCCGAATAGCTTCGGGCATTGACCAATCAAACTGCATCTCAGCGGGTTTTATGCCAAAGGAAAATGGGAGCCTACATTTCATTTGAGAGCCTCCCATTTCCTTTTCTCTTCATCAAACAATGCCGTGCAGGCTTCTTATAACTCGCCTCTTCTACGCACAAGTTCCGCTTTAATTTCTTTTGCTTTCTCCTCGGATAAGTCGTAGTTCCACATTACCCAAATAGCCAGCGCGGCTGTTATGGCTGGCAAGGCAATATCAAAAATACGTAAAAGCGTCATCGTTTCGGCAGTTTGTACAGCTGCATTCTGGTTGAATCCAGCTACTTTTAATACAATTCCTCCTAAGAACAAAGCCAGGGCCTGACCAAGTTTAACCATCCACCAATAAATGGCGCCAAAGGTTCCTTCTTTTCGCGGCATACCATTTTCCAACTCGTCCAAATCACACACATCTGCGGTCATACTCATCATTAAAGTGAATAGCCCCCCTAATCCAAATGCAATAAATGGAACAGGCATAAAAATCATCCAAGGATTTTCTGGATTAAATCCCCACCATTTCAAAATATACCCAACAATCGAGATAAAAGTAGAAATCACAAATGCCGTCCGTTTTCCATATTTATTGGCCATCATGGTAACGATAGGGATAACCAAAAAAGCGGTTGCAAGGGCACTAATGGTAGAAAACCAGGCAGGTAAAGTACCCGCTGCCTCGTAACTTCCATTAAACATATAAAAAACAATAATAAAAATACTAAATGAAGCAACCATTTGAAAACCATTAAAGACCAGAAAAGTCGCTCCACAGAGGCGCATAAATGGAATATTACGACTCATGTTCTTAATATCTTTAAATAATTTCCCTAAGTTATTGAATGTATTCTTCAGGGTTAAATCCGCTTGGTTCTCAATATGAGAAGCAGCTACTTCTTTGCAAAAAATAGCCGGTAAAATACCGAGAATAATACACGAAACACCGACCAGAATAGATAACGTGCGAACACCTTCAGCTTGTGTAGCAAACAAGTTTGGATCAGCAACCAATACCCAAAACCAGGGCACTATCATCCAAGCCAGTTGGCTTACCGTCTGAGAAAAACCCATCAGCCTTGTTCTTTCCTTATAATCACTTGTCATTTCATACCCCAAACCAATTAATGGTGTAGAGAACATGGTATTAAATAAGATGAATATAATAGAGGTAATCAAGAAATACCAAAAATTAAAAACAGTCCCGTTTGTCTCACTCATTTGCCACTGTATAAAAAAGAAAACACCTGCTAAGATAGCACCAGCAAAGATATAGGGCCTTCTTCGTCCCCATTTTGACTTCGTATTATCAGAGATGAATCCCATAATTGGGTCTGATAAAGCATCTATAAAACGGGGAATAGCAGACAACATACCTGCATAAATGGGATCAATCCCAAATCCTGTCAGTAGGAAAAAGGAAAAAACCCCCAAGGCACCGGGGAAAAGATTATTCACCAAGTGACCAGCACCAAAGGCCATTTTCTGGACGATCGGTACACTCTGATTAATCTGGTTACTCATGACTAATTTTGGGGTTTAAGGGTTATGGTTTGCAAACTCTCTTGATCTAAATTAAATATGTGAGAAAAACCATCTAAGTGAATTGCGACGGTCTGGGCTTTTTTCTCCTTATTTAACAATACCAAGACAATAGAATGATCTGGATTTTCGACAGCGGTCGCATGGACGGTACTGTTTAGATTGGAGAGGCCAATTCTATGCGCTCCCGGTCTGATAAATTTGCTAAAATGCGACATCACATAATATAAAGGCGTGAAATAGACTTCATCCTTTTCCACATTCACAATAATGGGCGCAATGCACCAATTTTCAAACCAATTTGGCCCGCCTTGTTGATCTAACACCATGTTCCAATCAATCCAACCTTCTACCCAATGGTTTAAGGAACCGATAATGTCTTCTGCGTAACGGTAAACGGGTGCATATTTGGGATGAAGGTATTTTTCATGTTCAGGTGCCCAATCATAACCCCAATCTGTGGCATGGGGTTGCCAGTACCATTGATCGTCCTGCCATACCGGAACTTCTGCATCTATACAGGCTTCAGTTTGAATTAAATATTTTCCGGGTACTTTATGATGCGCATAATCCAACGCTTCTGGGAAATAATCGTAGGTACTCTCGTACCAATGGATGGCTGTTCCATGATAATAATGGCTACTTTCTGGTGTGCGATACATTTCATCCACCCAATTTTTTAGATCTGCTCTATTTTGATCATAACCCAAAATCTTAATATTTCCATACCCATTTTTTTCAAGATGAGGCCCTAAGTAGTGTTGTACAAAATTGGTCATTTCTTGTGGGGTATAGTGCATACTTTCCCAGTTATTACCATTTCCATTCGGCTCATTCTCTACAGTAATACCCCAGAAAGGGATTTGATGCTTTTTGTAAGCATCAAGATATTTTGAAAAATACAATGCCCAAGTAGCATAATACTCTGGCTTAAGTTTTCCTCCTACCCAATGGTTATTGTCTTTCATCCATGGAGGCGCTGTCCACGGAGAAGCAATCAGATTAAAGCCTTCTTTAGAAATTTTTTGCGCCTCTTTGATAATAGGGATAATGGTCTCTTCATCATGACCTATATCAAAATGTTTCAATAGCGTATCGCCCGGCGTTATTGCATATGCATAATGACCAATAGAAAAATCTGATGAATTTATCTGGGTTCTACAAAGAGAATAGTTTGCTCCTTCTTGTCCAAAATAAGCATTTAATATTTTTTTTCGATTTGCCTCACTCAGTTTCTGTAATAAGTGTGTAGTCGCTTCAGTAAAAGCGCCACCAAATCCTAATATTTTCTGAAATTTAATCTTAGGCTGAATCCGAATAATAACATTAGGATTGTTTGAGACATTTTGAGTGTTTACTTTTGTTAATGCATGGCCGTCAGCAGAAGACTTCCAAGCATTTATTTGCCAATTCTTAGGTTGCGATATAGCCATATCTATTCCTAGAAAGAAAATAAAAGTTAAAATAAAGTGTCTCATAAAATATTATTCAAATTAATAAATATTATTCAAATTAATGTATTAGGATTAATACTTATTTTTATACATTGTACAACTCCTTTTCTCAAAAATATAGCTTCACTTAATTCGGATGATAGAATATGAGTATTAAATATCATCTCTTCTTGATCTTTTAGTATTACCGTCATGCTTACTTTATCTCCAAACTCATAAATTATGGGAACCTGGCAGTAAGTAAATGTCAAACTGTTTTTAGGTACAAGGCACTTGTTTTGTTTATTTTCAACATCCGTATAAACAAACAAGAAGGGATCGTCCTTGAATGTCTTCTTTTCAAGCATTATAGGTTCAAAATGAATCTGTCCATTTTGTATATGAACACCTAATTCACCCCAACGGCAGATTATATCTTCTTTCACCTGTCCAGTCATTCCCGGTTGTTGTGCACCTTTTTTGGAAGGCGTATGCGAATAAGCATCCGTAGGAAATGCGCCATATGCTTGAGGGGACTTATGAATTCCGAGACCTTCGTAGAGGTCATAGTAGTGCTTAATCAGAGCATCGCAGTGTTTTTTATCTGCTTTTTCGTGATATGCTTTAAAAATATTTTCTACAACAGCCAATAATAACTTTGAAACCATATGCCAATAAATCGAACCTAACCCTTCATAG
Organism: Bacteroidetes bacterium UBA2364; assembly: GCA_002344075.1. Taxonomy (GTDB): domain Bacteria; phylum Bacteroidota; class Rhodothermia; order Rhodothermales; family UBA2364; genus UBA2364. Next base: position 55,021 of record DDTM01000057.1, on the reverse strand, counting down.
GCATAAAAAGTACCGGATCTCCCTGTAAAGGCTTTGTGATTAAATATTTTTTCGTAGATGGAATATATTTTATCTAATTCAGTTTTATTATAGTGTACATAATTATGAGAAATTAATTTTGTTAATCCATCTTTTAAATCATTAATATTTTTGAAATCTTTATGAAAATGATAATATCCTAATATATCTTTCTCGATAATTGACTTATCTCCTTTGTCAATTAATTCAATAATTAATTGGCAGTCTTTTATTTCCGATTCATCAAATGTGTTTTTTTCCAGAAAGCCCGGCAACTTCTTATTTGGATATAAAATATAGCTATTTCGGTCTTGGTCATATAAGGGGCTTTGCTTTAATGCATTTAAAACCTGCACCACTTGTTTCGCATCTAATATTCCCGCGCTCAGCGCAGCTACTTGGCCTTCTAACATCACGGTAAGGTGAGATATCTTCACAGTTTCACCTTCAAATGAGGCTAAATTATATGCATGATATAGCCCATCTGGTCTTTGGTTGGATTCGATAGCGTGATCAATAAACTGTAAAGATATCTTGTTAAATCGTTGAATACCTTCAATTGAGATAGTGCGCTTTTTACCCCAAAATCCATGATCATATACATGCCAGCGGTAGGAACTTGCCGCTTCACCAATTTGATCCACAATATTTTTACGATCATTATCGCTGATTTTTGACGCGAGTAAAATTACATTTTCTTCCAGAATTTTCCGAATATTCTTGTAGCAGTCAATGAGTTCTTGCGAAATTTTAACTTCGCTAACTGTAGATGTATTTAATATCTTTTCAAAAAAGACCAAAAAGCGACGTAAATAATACAACGTAACCATCGAAACACCATTTCCAACCAACGCATTGTTCGCATCATTCCATTCAGGTCTTTGAGTATTCATCCAAATACCCGCTTCGGGGATAAAGTTAGATATCTTAGATAAAATAACAGCGAGAATTTTTTCAATGAAGTTAACATGGTGAATGTTATTATTTTCATCTTTAATCAAACAAGCATCAGATCCAATAAGTGTTCTTTCTTCCCGAATACGTAGGTCCATTGCATGATCGAATGTAATGGTATCCTTGGGATTGAGAATAATGTCTTGATATTTTTTTATTTTATAAGGGATATGGGCATAGACAAAGCATTCTTTATCAAATAAATTCTCTAATAAACCAGGCTTATAAGCAGTTATAAATTCCAAGAACTTCAACAAATAAATAACTTGATGGTCTCCCCAATATCCGATATATGCCCAAGGGTCATCTGGCTCAATAATTTCCCAATCAAAACCATCTTTACTTACTCTGTAAGGGTTGTATCCTTCAAACGTGGTTGCATTTAAGAATTTATAAATCATACTTTCTGCATAGTCCGGAAAAGATATAGCCAATGCTTCCCAATTTTGAAAAATATCACGCCAATTCCCTTGATAATCCAGCACTTTGCTGCCATCAGTTTCATGTATGGTATTTACATGAAACTGATTCCATGGACGCGAGGGATCCCCATGTCTTCGACTGAAATACAAAGGTAAATATTCCTTACTTAGTCTTTGAAAGTCAATATTTTTATTAAATAGATCTGATTTTTTTATAAAATTAAATTCAAATTTTTCAGGCCATTTTATCGCTTCTACTGAAATTAGTTCAAAAATATGTTTATTTGCTTTGTTGAGGTAAGATAGAAAATCTGATTTTGAAATAAAGTATTGATCATCAAAAATACCACCTCTCATAATGTTGAATAAGACATTGGAAAAATGTCTGGAGTCTTTAAGGGGGTCAGATGTGGTTTGCAATCCATCTGCATTACAAGCTAGTTTAAGGAGATTCTTTGTTCCTTCCATTACATTTGCTAAAACACCTTTTATCAAACGGTCAGGTTGTTTAAGGGCTTCAATTAAATGGATGACCTCACTGTGATTTTTATGAACATCGGCCACCATATACCATTCTTTAGCATTATTTGCAGGTAGTGTTAGGGTTTCACAGATAAAATAAGCTCCCTTTTCGCCTTTGTTTTCAATTTCAGGAAGGATGGTCATTCCATTCCTAAATGATTCTAATTGAAAGTTAGAGAGTAAATTAATAGGGTTGCGAAGCCCAAACGACCAAACAGTATTCGCTTTGAGTGCCTCACTGGGCTCCGCCCGATCCACAATAATGGCTGAAAGGGCGTAGATGCCCAAGCCTGATGGCACTACCAACTCACTTTGTTTGTAGGCATCCACCAAATTACTGTAAAAGTTTTGTAAATTGCTGCCAACTCCTGCCGGAAGTATATTCTGGAGACCATCAAGTACCTCAATTTGGCAATCTTCGGTGTTTAGATTAACCAATGTTGCCTTTCGAACAAAGCCATATTGGGCAGCATTGCTCCACTGGTATCTGAAAATTAGCCCATGAGTCTGGTTAATTTCTTCAAAAATAAGCTCATTTCCATAAACGCTTTTATACAAATTCCGCTGGGTTTCAAAATGACCTTGATTTCTCGTAGAGAAGGGTTCCCAGACGTAACTACCTGCCTTATTTTTACCTCGAATAATGGTTTTAGAGCCAGTATATTCGGCAGAATCTGCGATTTTATCTTCGGTGTAATAAGGAAAAAGCGAAAAGTCAGCACTTGTCCGACCTGCTGTAAGTCCGCCGTTACTCGAAATAAACATCCAATGATTCGAGGAACTCAAAATTGTCATAAAAAATGGTCTCATTTTATCAATATTACTAATTTGATAAAATGTAGTATTACCGAAGACAACCTGTTTCATTCTTGAGAGTTTTAGGAAAAAATGGGTTATTCATGCAAAAAATATTACATTTCCTGATAAACCTTCACGTAGTCAATGATCATTTTTTGTGGAAAATTGGTGCCCGTATTAGGCGCTCCCACATAGTTTCCACCTACTGCCACATTCAGAATCATAAAGAATGGATGATCATAAACCCATTGTCCATTTGCAGGAATATCTTTTTTGGTGATCCGATGATAGAGCAGGTCGTCTACAAAAAAGTCAATTCTATCTTCAAACCACTCAACCGCATAGACATGAAATCCGGTATCAAATCGGCTGTTTTTAAGGACATATTTTCCCGTTAACGGATTTGCACCAGAAAAGCCGGGACCATGGAGGGAGCCATTCAGAACAGAAGGCTCTTGTCCACGTTGTTCCATGACATCTATTTCACCACACAAAGGCCAAGTTGCGGTTTCGATGTTATCGCCCAACATCCAGAAAGCGGGCCAAATTCCTTGGCCATATGGCGTTTGAATACGGGCCTCAAAACGGCCATATTTTTGGGTGAAAATATCTTTTGTTTTAAGACGAGCAGAGGTATAGCTAGCACCTCCGAAGTTTTCCTTTATAGCCGTAATAACGAGATTTCCATTTCCGTCTAAAGCAGCATTTTGTGGTCTGTTGGTGTAGTATTGTAGCTCCGAATTACCCCATCCATTATCGCCTCTGCCAATATCAAAGGCCCATTTCTGAGCATTAGGTAGTGCTCCGGCTTGTCCATCGAACTCGTCTGACCAAGTCAGGCTCCAATTTCTTTCAGGTAGATTTTGCCCTTCTTTTAGATCGCAACCACTTGTCAAGAAAAAGAACAAAATGCCAGTGAGACCCCAATATATAGAGGTATATCTAAAATTTCTCATTGTATTTGTGGTTTTAAAAGTGGAGTGCATTAATTGTAAAAATAAATATTATCAGCATAAAAATTACTGATATTCGTCCCTTCAAAAACAATCTGTGCCAAACTTGTTCTACTTGTTAGCCCAGTCATTACTGAGAAAGGAATATCAATGCTTATCCACCGATTTCCACCAAGGGTCGGTGCCGTGTACGTGGTCGTATGATTTTTGTCGTTCCCCCCTCCAAAAACACCATCTGCACCAAAGTCAACAAGTTGGATTTTGAACGTTGCGCCTGCTGCGAGTGTACCGGGTATGAAAATATCTGCATGAAAATGGGTCATTGCACTGGCATTAATAACGGGATTTGCAAACTGGATTCCCACAAAATTAAACGCCGTATAATTCAATACATTGTCATTATTAATTTTAAAATCTGCAGATTGGGTGGTTTGGTAGGGTGCCCAATAACCATTATAATATTCTACCGGAACATTGGTATAGCCATCACTAAATATGGAAATGACACGGCTTGCGGCTCTATTGGGTGTTGGTGCTGGAACAAAAACACCTGTACCAGTGAGGGTAAGGCTACCTTTTGCCGTAATATCTCCTAATTTAGCCGTTATGGTGGTCGTGCCTTGTCCTACAATGGTTGCAACACCTTTTGTATCTACGGAAGCAACTTCTGGCTTTGAGCTGATGAAAGTAAAATAATGTGGAGTAACATTAACTCCCTTATTTTCTCCCCAAGGCATATTGAAGAGGACCTGTAGGTTGGAAACATTGGTATTAATTCCAACAAAGCCAAATTTATTTTGATTTTCGCCGTTCAATATGGAGGGTTGTGGATGCGCAATGGTTCCTAATTTTTCGAACTGCACTTCGTCTACCCAAAAAGAATATCCATTACCACTCTGATTGCCCGCAGAAACATAAAACAACCCTTTTTCATTTTTCAGAGCGGCTGGATTGGGAATTGGGATGATGACTTTTTGCCATGTAGTACCCACTTTCAGGTCGCTAAAGCCTGCTTGAAACTTGTTCTCGCCTAAGTCAACTCCAAAACCAATGGCGCCGATGGTTGCGGCCTCCGTCGCTTTTACCCAAAAGGTAAGGGCATCGTATTGTGTCAGGTCTCTGCCAACATGCGTAAAAAAAGCACCTCCGGCATATGTTCCTAAGCGGTCTCCTGCGTTGGGTACATCAAACCGCATGGATTGGGCCGTATTGTTATAGGTAACTTTTTTATCCACCTGAAAAGCCGTGGGTACAGTACCTGAAAATGCGGCATAATTCAAGCCTCCAGAAAATGAATCCAGAAAAACATCGGGGTTATTTGGATAGGTTGCAGCCGTAAAAACGCTGTCATCGTTTTGGCAACCACTCAATAATAGTGTGTAAAAAACAACTCCTATTACACTGAGCAAACGATTCATTGATTTATTGTTTTTCATCGAATTTCAGATTGACTGTGAATATGATAAATGGACTGCCCTTCAATTACATTATTTGTTTCCCAAGTTGATATGGACATAGGTTCTAATTTCCCATTCCGTACCATTTGGATAACCAACAGCATTGGGATTGGGTACCCATTTCCCATAAGCATCCAACATTTGCGTTGGATTATAGCGTGGGGAATAGCGGTCTAAAGTCCTCCAGACACCCCGTAATCCAATGCGCGTTCCTGGCAATGCAAACCAATCTGGCTTTGCAATTTCGGTAGATAAATCTGCCATTAATTGAATAGGGAAGGTCAGGTTAAAATCTCGGTGATAATCGAACGGTCCCCAATCATTTATTTTTGCCGAAGCAATTAATTTACTTTTATTAAATACGGCCCGCAGATCTCCACCAAATCTTGTGACGGTTCGCGGATCACTCCCGTTTGCTTGTGCAGTTCCGGCAAAAAGGTTGGCGATAATCCCCAATTCCGGACTAATCTTCGAGACCATTCTGGAATGTATTTCCCAAAGATCTTTGGCTGGAGGTGCCCCATTGAATGGGAAAGAACTTCTGCCATCTGGGAATATCCCAATTGCGGCATCTTGGGTGGTGGGGAGGTGACGATAAATAAAGCCCAGGTTCATTGCAAAAGGTGCATCTTCTGCGCGGTCGTTGTCCCACTCGTACATCCAAGAGGCGGGTGTTGGATCGTAGCTGAATAAGATTTCTCCGGCAATTTGCTCTCTATTTGCCCGTACCGCAAACGGGTCTGTGAGGATGTTTCGCGGCCTTCCCGGTGCGGGAACATCGGTACTGATGGGGCCTTCAATGGGTTTTTGCCACAAAAAGTTGGGAGCAATTTGTAGTTGGCCAGTAGCAAGGGTAAAGCCCGTTAAAAAATTGTACTGATTGCCACTTCCGCTGTCTTTCAAGCGCCATCCGGTAAAGGTTTTCGTTAGATCAGCGCCGCCGGAAGCCACCAGACCTTGGGCAGCCCCTTGGGCATACCAATTGAACTTCCCACCCGTATAGGTGATTTTTGCTTTTCCGCCCCAGTTGTCTTTGCCTTCAATTTTGTGCTGAAATACCTGATAATTTCCCTCGGCACCTCGTTGTACTTGGTACACCCTACCATTGAGGGGTTGGCCTGCCCAAATTCCACCTAAATCGAAAATGAATTTATTTAATTTGCGGTTTAAATGCAGCGTTACCCTTCTTGTTTTGGGTTGTGGGACGGCAAACGAGCTTTGTACATTCCCTTGTTCTTGTAGGTCTTCGTGATATAGGCCCGTCAGTTCCGAGTTTCCGACTTTGCGGCCATATTTGAGCAAAAATGCCGGATTTGCACCCCACCATAATTGTGGCCCGAAAGCAGCCTTGAAATGTTTGAGCGCTTTCTTGCCTTCTACTTCAAAACCAAGAGGCGCTGTGGCATTATAAATGTCAATCATTGGGCCATAATTGGCTTCAGGATACAGGCCGAAGAAGTCGCCTTCGTAGCCCCAGTGATAGTGTCCCGTTCTGTAAAATCCGTTTAGATTAAACCAGTCATGATTCCAATTATAGCTTGCACTATATACTTGCACGCGGTTTGCATCATCCAATTGCACGTTTCCATTGTCAGAATTTAAAACAACGGGTCGGCCTCGGTTTTCATAAAAGATTTGGTCTATCGGATTTTGAGCCACATTTCCTAAGACATTAAAGGTGACATTGGCCATCATGTTGGCAACAGGTTTTGCCTCTATCCCAACATAAAACGACTGCATATGATCGAACCCTAATTGTTTGGGGTAATCGCTACTGTTGGACGCCGCTGTTGTTGGTGTTGAAATGAGGCTCCCACCAGTGTTGAAGGTGGAAAACTCTGCAGTAAATCGCGATAGTTTAATTTTTTCGCCGGATTGTCCTTGAATGGCGGCTTTGTCTGATCGTGCCCTCAAGACAGCATCCATGATGTTCGTTGCCGCAAAATGGGCCTCTACTTTTGCCGCCGTCGTCCCATTTGTATAAGGATTTAGTTGATGCGCATCTTTCAATAAATAATAAGCAGCACGCGGATAGAGTTGGTATAAGCCTTGTGCATTGGTCGGCCCTTTTGCACAGATGCCAAACCACTCTTCATTCATGTTGTTCTGGCCTTCACGATAGTCGAACTGATAGCCTCCGTTCCCCCACGAGGCGTTGCTGTCATGAATATCCAAATTTTTGGTTTGTCCATATTTCCACCATCCATCACTAAATTGAAAAGTAAATCCGCCAATGGAGTTCCCTGCTTTACCCAAGCCCTTGGCATTGAGGTAAATTTCTTTCCAATTCTCTTTTAGGTAATAGGCTTGTGCTTTTTGGTCTTCGTCGTTGGTGAGTGCATTAAAGGCATCCGAGCCGAACTCTGTAAAAAGAACTGGCTTCCCGTACTCTTTTTTTACCCGCTCGAACAAGTCTCCAAAAGAAACACCACGATACACATTTGTCCCAAAAATATCCACATCCGGACATTCTTGCGCGATAATATCCAAGAAAAGCAAGTCGCCATTACACAAGGCAACCGGATAGCTTTTGTCAATGGCCTTCATCGCAAGGGCAGCCTCATTGAAGAGTTTATACATATATCTTGCTCTTTTGGTAGATTGCCTATCTGCCATTGGAATGTCTTCTGTCTCGGCACCCGACCAAAAGAGGCCGTAGTTATTTTCATTTCCCAAAAGATATAAAAGCAAGCCTCTGGTATTTTTATAGTTGGCCACCATCTCGGTGACTTCCTTCAGAAGCAATGCCTTGGTTTTGGGGTCTGCATAATCGGTATTGGCAACCCAAGCTCCCTCTATGGTTAGTCCATACCGACCAAACGAATGATTGAGCATGGTGTAGATTCCATAATTGTCGTAGATATATTCGATCCACTTTTTAGGAATGCCTGTATAAACACGGATCGCGTTTACGTTCATGTTTTTCAAGAGCGCCATCTCTTCGTCTAAAGCCGCTTTAATGGTTGCTTCAGACTGATTCCACAGGCTATAATTAAAGTTGGTACCAATCGGGAAATAATCCCAGTTCATACCATTCACCATGAGCGGCTTACCATCTACCACAAGGGAGATCCCAGACGCATCCTGTAGGATTGTGGTTTTGCCGGATTGTGCGAAAGCCATAAGCGGTAACGTGGCGAGGGATAAAACCAATAAAAACTGTTTCATACTAAAAAATCATTTAATTGGTTAACAGGCACTTTGCCAGTGGTTTTGGGCATTGGGATTTTGCTAACTGATGGAAAAGGGAAGAGGTCTTTTGTTTTCGTCACATTGGCTGGGGCGAACCAACTGATGCTCTTCATGAAACATTTAAGAACTTATTTCTTTGCTCCACCGAAAGCGCTTTTATAACTCTGGTGTTGAAGGTAAATCATTCTGGAGGATATGGCAAAAGGCCTCAGGGTTTCAAATACAGTATTTTCACCAGACATAATCCAGACACGAATACAGGGCAATGGTTTTTATTTTCTATACCCTAAAACTAAAGATGCTTTATTTAGGTTTTTTGACCAGATATTTGGATCAAGAGCCACGAAAAGAGCATTAAGACGGTAAAAAAGTAGCCAGACAAGGCGGCAAAGGAGGAATACGGGGAGGGTGTAGCCCTGTTTTAGGGTTCAATGGATTTCTTTAATGTATCGTGAGGCCGTAAAAACAAAAAGTTTTGCATGAAGCACGAAAGGCTACCTGCAAAACTTTGTCTTGTTATAAGCTTGTTTGGCGAGGACTATCGTACCACCACTTCGTCTATAAAAACCCATGCAGGGGTTCCACGCCCATTGTGCCAATCAGGAAGGGTGTCTCGTTTCGCTGTAACGCGGAGGTATCGGATGGATTCTCCGCCAAAGGGTTGAACAAAAAGATAGCGGAAACCCTCTAATTTTCGAGGAGATTCACCGTGGGTAAGGCGAGCGGGCATGCTCCATGTTTTGCCATCAGACGAGGTTGAGAAAGTTACTTCTTTAGGCAAAAGAATCCATGAACCACTTACCTGAAGGGTGGAGAGCGCCACGTCTTTTATCGGTTGCGGCGTACCAAGATCCACGACAGCCTCAAAATCTTGGTCTCCCCAACCTTGCCAAAGGCCATCATTGAAGGTAAACGACCCCTGTACACCATCGGTCAGGGTTTGGTCGCCCATTCCGGTATAACGCGGTGACGGTGGATGGGTGAGGGTGACTTTTTTTCCAACGGCCAAGTGTTTTTCGAGAACCGTAAATCGTACCGAGCGCAAGAGTGGTTCCCCATTTAATAAAGGTAAAATCAAGACATCGCCGGGTTTATCAAAGACCACTTCTGGGGTATAACGAGATGAGGATGGTTTCGGTGTGCTTCCATCAGTAGTGTAGTGTAGTGCCATACCGGAAACGTTGGCCTCCACTTGCACACGGATACTGCCCGATGCTGCATCAAAAACGGGCTTCATGGTAATAAGCGAGCGGTTCTCTGGACCAACTTGTACGCCCCATTGCCGCAGACGCAGGTAATGATCACGGTCTAGGCGGGCTTTAAAGTCGGCATAAGATCGGGGACTTTTCGTCCAAAGAGCTTCCGACATGGCCAAGAGGCGCGGAAAAACCATCGCATCAAAATTCGCGGTCGTGATGTATTCCGTCCAGATATTGGCCTCGCCTCCGAGTATTCGAGCGGCCTCCTCCGAGGTTAGTCCTGCCGGAATTGGTTCAAACCCATATACTTTTTCAAGGGGTAAACCATCTGGTTGCCCATCAAAATAGGCATGACTCGTTGGCGACGAGATGACGTAATTGCCCAATTTGGTGGCGGTGCGGGCATGTTCGATGTCGCGCCACGCCTGTACGGTTGCGCCCGACGCAAGCCCACCTTCCAAAATCTCGTCCCAGCCAATAATGGCCCGACCCTTGCTCCGAACATAAGCATCTATTTCTTTGATGAACCAACTTTGGAGTTCTTCGCCGTTTTTTAGCCCCTTTTCCCGCATAAAAACTTGTGTTAGTTCAGAGTCATTCCATGCAGTTTTTGGGGCTTCGTCTCCACCAATATGGATGAATTTAGAGGGAAACAGCCTCATAACTTCATCCAAAACATCTTTCAAAAAAGCCATGGTCTCGGGCTTGGCCACACAATAAATATCGTTAAATACACCCCAAGTAATAGGTATAGTTTTGGTCTCGCCAGAGCAAGAAAACTGCGGATAAGCCACAAGTGCCGCCGAAGAATGGCCGGGCATCTCAATTTCCGGCACAACGGTAATGTTGCGCAGACGCGCATACTCCACCACTTCCCGAATTTCTTGCTGGGTATAAAATCCACCATACCGCGAGCCGTCTGCTTCGGTTCGCCATGCGCCCACTTCTGTCAGTTTGGGATATTTCTTGATTTCGATGCGCCAGCCCTGATCCTCGGTCAGGTGCCAATGCAAGACATTCATTTTATACTGTGCGAGGAGGTCTATGTATCGCTTCACAAAAGAGACCGGAAAGAAATGCCGCCCCACGTCTAATAAACTACCACGCCAGCCAAACTTTGGCGCATCCTTTATGGTGACTGCCGGAAGGCTAATGGGGTGATTTTTCGGCGGATTTGCACCTTCAATACGTGGCGAAAATAGTTGACGCAGGGTTTGTACGGCCCAGAACAAACCCTTTTCCTCGGAGGCAGAGAGACGGATCTGGCCGTTACGAATGCGGAGTTCGTAGCCTTCGGCGGCTGTAATGTCGTCGTGACGTTCTAAAGCAAGGACAATGGCGCTAGCAGGAATACGACTCCCTGCCTGAAGGCTTGCCCTAATGCCAACTTGTTGGTTCAGCCAGTCACGCAGAAAAGCGGCTACTTCTTTCGCCCGCTTGTTTCCAGCAGGCAAAACCACAATTTTAGTAGAAGGCTGGAAAGTAAAAAACCCACTTTCGGGTGTAATGGAAGTGGGTTGGGGGATAACGGCTACCGTGCCTTGGGCCTTCAATAGCGTTGGCGTCAGCAACAAGCCCAATAAAAACAGGATGCGCATATGGTTTAAAGATTGGAAGTTTCAAGATCTTTTAAGATAGACAAAAAAAGGTCATCTTGCTCCTCTTTCCTTAAACCAATACGTATCCTGTCATTCATCTTCTAATCATCTTGTTTTAATTTCCGGGTCTTGGTGGTATCCGAAGAGGTTGCTTAGGCGGTGTTTTGATACCTTTTGGAACCTTGACTGCCTTCGGATCAATGGTATAAGGCAAGCTGGGGTGGGTCGCCGGAAAACGAATGGACTGGATAAAGGCGAAAAACTTTGGACTTTCGGCAGTAAAACGAGTAGAAACCATATCACCTGGGAGTTCGGTAGAAGTACTCACCTCGGCATAATATGGGGTTTGAACCTCTCCGTTTTTTGCAAACGCATAGATCAATTTATGAATATGCACCGTTCTTTGGTCGTGGCCCACCCTCATATTTTTGGCGTAGGTCAATTCAATGAAGAAATCGGTCAGAGGATTCTCGTTGTAATACCCATTTCTAATTACCCGAACGTTTTCCACACCTGTTTCTGTCTGAATATTGCTCAAAACGTTTTCGGCTAATACACGTACACTCGCGAAAGTGGTCTCTCCCTTACGCAGCATGGCACTATACGAGACATAGTCCTCCCCTCTATCAAACGTGCAATGGGTAAGTTGGTTGGTACGATTTACCCATCCGGCTTGGTTATTCACCTGAACGTCCCCGTTTAAACAATTTACGGTTTGGGCCTGTAATTGAGAGGTGAAAACCCAGAACAAGCAAAGAAAGGTTTTTTTCATGGCAAAATTGTCTAAGAGGTTTAACGTAATTGGTATAGATTTGGATAAACCATTAGAACCGTTTTGTTCTATTGGGAAGTTGAACTCCGCCGGGCAATGTAGGCCGTGCGGCATCTCGGATGGAGGAACCAGCACTGCCTGTTATTACGTTCGGATTCACTATGAGTCTTGGCCTAATCTGCAACGAATTTTTAAAACCATTTAATTGTGATTCATAGCTGTTGTATGCACTGATTGCTTGGTCATGACTGGCGTTACTATAAACGGTAAACTCAAAATAGTACTGGGCTTCTGTCTCCCCTACCCTAGATAAAGCGCTAATGTGTTTATAGGCATAGATAGCCGTTGGGCCTTCTCCATTAACAAGAGTCGTAAACCTAAAGAAACCATACTGTTCTACAAAATGAGGTCTGCTTTCTGTTCCAAAACGAACATTAGACAACATACCGATAATAGAAGTTCTTGCTTGTAGGTCTTCTAACGCTCGGCTGATAAGAGTTAGTCGGTTTGGCACTACCGAAGGGTATTTCCGAATAGAGGCCAATATGGTGTGATTTCGATGTCGTACTACTTGGAAAGTACACACATTGGTGTTTTTTTCGACCTGTGTCCAGAGCGAGTCCACGCTAACTGCTCCATCGAAACAAGAAACCCGAACTTGGGCATTCACTTGAAAAGCGGTCAAAAAGAGGAAGAAGAAGAAAAGTTTTTTCATGGCTTTAAGTATTGTACGGAATTGAATGTTGTAGAGTTGTTTCTCGCGAGAAGTAGATACTCAATATATCGGATTACGAATTAGAATGGGATCATAGATCGTGTGTTTCTATTCACTTTAATTGGTGAAGCCTGTAATGGTATTGCTTGGGATATAGGTGGGGTTGTTGTGCGTTGATTGATCTATTACATCCGATAAATAGCGATAAAATATGCAATTTAACCAAAGGGTGGCCTAAAATAAGCAACCTGTTTCAGCGATACGAACGGCCAGATAGCGGCCTTTTTTATCGGCTTTTTACCACCCGCATTACCTTTCGGAGCGGGGTGTGTTGTCGTGAATCTATCCGCACTTCCAACAAATAAACGCCATTGGGTATTTCCGGAGTTAGGTCAAGGATCTGGTATCCGGCGGGTCGAAGGGTTTGCGTCTGATGAATCATGCGCCCTAAGACATCGTAGAGGGTAAGTTTAAGCTGCCCAGCATGATGCATCGTCACCGGAACATATATGGCATTGCTAAATGGATTAGGAAAGGCGGATGAGACCGTAAAGGCCAATGGCTGCTCGTCGTGGTCAGAAGTTGTGAGATAGGCTTTCCCAGGTGTGGGTTTGTTGCTAAGGGTCCAGTTTCCCGTTCCATCCGGTTCTCGGCCAAAGGAGACATCGGCGGTTTGCGGGCCGAAGGTTAAGGCATCTACAATACTAAAAGTGCTGCCGTCTTTTTTAGCCAAGGAAAGATATTCACCACTTTTGCTGAGTTTAAAGTTGGCATGATACGTGCCTTGTGTCCGGTCTTCATCTGCAAAAATCAGGAGATAGCGGTTTTGAGGCCCCAACTGCGTGGTAGGGATAGGCCATTTGTCGGGTCGTGTGGGATCGTCCGAGAGGTAGTAGTTTTCCAACGAAAAAGGGAAATCTCCGGCATAGTACAACTCCACCCAATCCTCGAATTGTCCTACTTCGTCGGGAATGGTTTTGGTGTTTTCGGCCATAAACTCATTCAAAACAATTGGTGAAGCCAGTACGGGAACGGTCTTGGTTTGGGTAGGCGCTCCCGGAGGATAGGTGGTAACCCCAAGCCGCCCATCGTCGGCCTCAATATACCAAGACAGGCTTCCCGTCTGGCCCATCGCCGGAATGGTGATGGCATACGAACCGTCGCCAGCAATGGTGTCGCCTCCGGTTCCATCATCACGCATCCGTAAGGCCATTTCGGCTCCACCATTAAAACGGTACAAAAGGGTGAGGGTAGGGTTTGGTTGGTCGTCTTCCACTTGAACTTGCACAATGAGGGGCATATTGGGGGATAAGACCGAGGCCGATTGTTTGGGGTAACGTAAAATGGGTGAAATATTGGTAAAGGAAATCTGGTCTGTGGCGCTGTTATACCGCGTAGTAAGATAGGTCTTAAGTCCATATTTAACATGTCCACCCAAGGCTTGATCATAAGATTTTGTAAAGGACGTAATATCCCAATTCCAGTCTAATAAACGATAAGGGTCCGCCAATGCCGCATCCAGATTCATGCTATACAAGCGGTTGATTTCGGGATCTAGGGTTCCGGGCTTGGTCAGGTTGTTTAGGATTTGTTTTAGATAAAATAAGTACCGATACCGAAAGGCGTCCACCTTCAGGAGCCTCGTCACCAAGGGTCGTGTCTCGGATTGGTTGCCCCAGAAATTCACGTTGCGGTTGCCCCAGTCTTGACCCACAAAATCTATCCCAAAGGTGTTGTCGTAGTCATAGGGAATCCACTCAAACAATCCCGTGTCTTGGTTCTTATATAAGTAATAATTGTTTTTGAGCCACCAATAATTGTCCCATCCACCAATGGCCACATCCATCGCCAGCACTTTAAGGAAACCATCTACATTAAAAACTTTCTGAATTTCTACTGGAAAAGCGGCATCAGAAGTCTGGGTAATGGTCCGGACGAGGTCGCGAAAGTCGGTGTAGTCATCGGCAGTATTATTGGTCTCCAACTCATAGGTTCTGCGGCCACCCGAAGTGAATTTATACGCATTCGGATCCGAGCCTCGCCAGGCCAAATCAGCCGGCCAGAGGCATTTATACAGATTTCCATTGTTGTTACCAAAGCGAGATTGAACAAATTCTTCGTCTATATTTTCTACATTTAGGTATAAACCATAGTACGCTCCATTGATAAATACCCGAACATGATTGGCACGCGAAGCCGCCACACCAAATTGCCGGAAAAGATTCCACGCCAGCTTTGCCCGGATGATGGAGGGGTCGTTGTGTTCGCCGTTTAGGTTGAGTTTTTCTAAGCCATACCATTTCCGGCCTTTCTGAAAGGTATTAAAGGAAATTTTCCATGATTTTTTTTGGGCATTTCGCGATGTATTGCCCCGCACGCGAAATCCGACATTTTCTACTTGTTCCACCACCCCACGTCGTGTAAACTGGAACTTGGCTACGTATTCTTTGTCGCTAGTCACATTTGTTTCGGCCATGCGGAGCGAGTCTGGCGAAAGGGTAAGGTCTATGCGCGGCAACGAGGTGTCGTCAAAAACAAAGCCGGGTTCCGGAAAACGGGGTTGTGTAAAAACGATAAGGGGAAATAACAAACCACAAAGTAGGACGTAAAAAAATTTCATGGAGACGATAATGGTTTATAAGGATGAGATGAACTGTTTACGCCTTTGTTAGTCAGCCGTTCCAAAAAATATCCCTACTTCAAGTTTTCGGTTGCAGCCTGCGTATTTGCACAACTCCTATCCCCTTCCTGATAGCAACCAAAAAGCGAATGCGAAGTGCCTGTATCATAAATGCTCATGGAAGATCGAAAAGGCGATGATATCGTTAATCCATGTGTATGAGTTTGTTCAGGAAATCGGCCCACTGTGCGAAGCCATTTTGACGCACTGGTGTAGTAATTAGATGTATTGCAAGGCTGTGCGACAGTGCTTCTCACCGATACCACCGCGCCAGAAAAGACGGTGATAACCTACATAAGAAACCCGCATACAAGGCTACATTTCTAATCTGTTGCCGGAGTAAACCGTGTTTCCGGAAGCGTCGTGCTGAGGTGGTAACCTGTGTATGCAGGAAAGCCCAACGCCCCAATTTGCGGAGGGCACGCACCAAGATGGCATCCTCTAATAAGGGTTCGTTTGGGAAGCCCCTCGTGTGTTCATAAGCCGATTTTCGCACAAAAATGGCGCGATCTCCAAAAACCATCCGCCGGATACGAAGATGGGTACAACGGCCATAAAAGCGCATCAATAGGCTACCTTCATCAAACCGCAACCTAAAACATCCCGCGATAAATACTGGGTTATCAAAGACTTGTCGGATGTCTCCGAAAGCCGTTGGGGGCAAAACCGTATCTGCATGGAGAAACAAAAAAACGTCTGTCTTGTCCACTACTTGTGTGGCCATATGCATTTGAATGCCGCGTCCTTTGGGTGTTTGTAGCACCGTTGCGACAGGCTCGGCCAGTGTCCGAGTTGCATCTACCGAACCACCATCAGCTACAATAATCCGGAATGGCGGTGATTGGCAGCACACGGACTCCAACGTATTGAGCAGGTGTTCTTCTTCGTCTAAGGTTGGAATAATCACCGTAATATGAAGCGGGGAATCCGGCATGGTTTAGGTTAAGGTAAAATCGTTTATTTATAGACAATCCCCCGTTTTTGGGGCTATATTATAAGATACATGCCCACAGTGGTATTTTAAAAATAATCTGTAAGACCTTGTATCCGAACAATGCCCGAATTGGGGTGGTGCAGTGGAGTATGCACGCATCGCCGGAAATGGCCGCTATCAAAAAACGCATTGCCTACTTTGTGCGATCGGTGGCTTCTTATCAAGCCGATTTTGTGATTTTTCCAGAGTTCTTTGTGGCACCGCTGATGGCGCCGTATTTCCACCTTACCGCTGCACAAGCCGCCCGTGCATTGGCCTCGCACGCCGACGAGATATTGGACTGGTTCCGCGAGTTGTCCCAAAAACACCGAATCAACATTATCACGGGAAGTATGCCTGTCCTCGAACAAGGCGCTTTGCTTAACCGAGGCTACCTCTGCCACCGCAATGGAAGCGTGGAGTATTATGAGAAAATACACGTCACCCCCGATGAAGCCGCAACCTGGGGCATGGTGGGTGGAGAAACCTTCCGGGTCTTCGAGACCGATTGCGGGCGCATTGGCGTGCTGATTTGCTACGACGTGGAATTTCCGGAGTTGGGCCGAATACTCGCTTCCGAAGGGATGCAAATTCTCTTTGTCCCTTTCTTGACCGATGTGGCCAGTGGCTACCGACGGGTTCGCTATTGTGCACAGGCACGGGCCATAGAAAATGAATGTTATGTGGTGATTTCCGGCTGTGTGGGCTTGGCCGAGGAGGTGCATAATCTGGAAACACACTTTGCGGCTTCAGCGGTTTTTACCCCGTGCGATTTTGCTTTCCCAGCCAATGGCATCATGACAGAAGCCACACCAAACATCGAAATGCACTTGATTGCCGACGTAGATTTTATGTTGCTCCGAGACTTGCACGCATCTGGTAGTGTACGAAACCTCAAAGACCGCCGAACCAAACTTTACGACGTATTGGATAAACGAATGGGAAAAGCGCCGTAGGAGCGACATCATAATAGAGCCTTGGGGAGGTTTTGAAATGCGCCCCATTGAAAAGGACATTTCATCCACGCAGCATCCACCAGCCATACCAAAGGACAAATGTAGGGACAAACGAGAGGCCCAGCCGTTTTAGGAAGGGCTTGAGTGGCGGGGGGACGTCGGGAATGGGGGTAAACCGCCTGAGTCGTAGCAACCGGTCAAAAGCAAACCAAGTTAGAAAATGGTTGATTGGACAAACAGGGCATAGAACGGGCATATTCACCAATAAACCCAAGAAAAACAGCGTGAACGGTATCGCAGCCAAAAAACCCAAAGCCAATACATTATATGCCCACCGACGATAGACTAAGCCTAAATTAGGGAAAAGCGCAAACCATACTGTAACCCATACAAAAAAACCAAATCCGAAATACGCATTGGGCAGTCCAAAATACTGTGCCTCGTCAGATTGGAGCACTGCGTCGCAGTCCACCCGTGCCGATAATGAACAAAAGCCTGTTCCGGGAGTTGCCAGGCCCATTTCTAAAGCCGTAAAGCGCCACGTGAGCCAACCCGTATTTAGGAGGATCAATAACATGAGCATCCAAAATACCCGTTCGGCCCAGTAGTAAATGGGAGGTAAGGGTTTTGTATTGGCCATCAGCGGTATATCCATTGGTTTAGTACACCTTCCATTCAGAGAGAGCAGGAAGTTGGGTTCCTTCAGGCTCCACTTCTAAACGAATTTGTTGGGTTCGGGCGGTCTCTAAGATTACCCTGTTCCATCCCTTCCTGACGCCCCATACCTCAGAGGGGTTCCAGATCCGGTGCCAGCGTCCATTATACAATGCCGAAACCGACCAAGACTTGGGCGGGGTATCCCAAAACACCTCCACCTGCGATACTTCTTGGGTGGTTGGAAAATCGTATTGAACCCATAATTTACCACCGGATGCGGTCCAAACAAAGGGTTTATTGGTTTTACCGTCCCGTAGTAATTCGGCATTTCCACCACCGGAGGTTTTAATAAGGCTTTGTGCAGGCAGCGGAGGCGAAAAGACCGCCGTGGCAGGCTCCGAAGAGCGGGGTATCCAGACCGCCATCTCGGCTCTTCCCCGATGCGACCAAGCGAAGTATGGAATCGCCTTAAAGTTAACTTTTCGAGACTTGATGTGATTGCTGGCATCCTTATAAACCGCCTGTGCCTGCCCAACCAGGGTTCCCAAGCCGCTTAACAAATTGGCATCGTACCGAAACGCCAGTTTTTGGGTGTCTGGTACATACAAATGGTGTACCCGTCCGTCCGGATAATCCGCTCCTTCAGCCGCAAAAACAATGGGGCCATATTGTAGCGCCATCCGATTTTTGTTTTGCGCCACTTTTTCGTGTGCGGTCACCCGTCGGACCTGCATAGGCAAAGACCACTCCAATACATCGCCTTGTTGCCACATTCTGCGAATGACAGCATACCCACGCTCGGACGAAAAGAGCTGTATCTGACCATTTATCTTGAGCTGTGGTGCAGATGTCGCGGGTTCCATAAAGCGATATAGGTCGCTGGGTAATACCTGATCGTTCACCCAGCCGGGAATCCGGAGCCGGAAAGTGGCTTGCCCAGAACCGGACTGTACCGTAAGCCGAATACGGCCATTCCAAGGATATTTCGTCTCTTGTTTTAGTCGGAAGGCATGGTTGTTTACCACCAAATCTGCGGTACTGGTGGCAAACAGGTTCACATAAAGGTTTTCTCCGCGTATCCCATATATCAAGCCGGGGACTTGGGGAAGGAAGCGTGCCATGTTTGGGGGACAACAGGCACAAACAAACCATCTGGAGCGGGCATGTTGGCCTTTAGAGGCCAATGGGTTGTCGTAAAAAAACGCATTTCCCGAAAAACCAACCCCAGATAACAGGGCATTATAGAGGATCCGTTCCATGACATCGACATAGCGTGCATCGCCAGTTTTCAGGAAAAGCCGATGATTCCAAAAGGCATTGCCAATGGAAGAACAGGTTTCGGAATACGCCGTCATATTGGGTAGGTCGTAGTTGTCGGTAAATCCTTCACCAAAACCCACCGACCCAATTCCTCCGGTGAGGTACATTTTTTTACTGGTGACATTGTGCCATAACCGTAGGCTGGTGGTTTCGTATTCCGGATCCCCCGTTAATGCCGCGACGTCCATAATCCCCATGTTCATATAGACAAATCGGACGGCATGCCCCACGGCTTCGCTTTGTTGTGTAATAGGGATATAGTCTTGCGCATAAAAATCCCAAAGTTTATTTCGATCTCCCAAATGACCTCTTGCATCCAGAAAGAATTTGGCGGTTTTCAGGTAGCGTGCGTCTTGGGTTGTTCGATACATTTTTGCGAGGGCCAATTCCACTTCCTGATGTCCGGGAGGCATACGCAAACGGTCAGGCCCAAATGTATCGGCAACGAGGTTGGCATTTTTAATGGCAATCCGCATTAGCCGATCGCTTCCAGTTGCTTGTTGGTGTGCAATGCCCGCCTCGTACAGATGTCCGGCACAATACAACTCGTGGCTGCCTTCTAATTTTTCCCATCGCCTGACACCCGCCCAAGATTCGAGCCGGGTTGCACGATTGGTACGGGGCGTGTACAAATACCCATCGTCCTCTTGTGCGCGGTCTATCTGAGTGATAAGTCCTGCTACGCGCTTAGAAAGGACCGTATCTGGATGGGTTTTCAGGCTATAGGCTGCTGCTTCAATATTCTTGTAGGCATCGGAGTCGTAAAACGGATAGACCCCCATATGTAGGCCTGTATCGGCTTTTGCAGCAAGCCGGAAATTATGCAATGTGCCTTGTGCCTCCATCTGGTCAAAGTTGTGTGGAATGGTGACCTGGCGGTTGGTTTCTAAACGGGGGCGCCAAAATTCATCTTCTAAAACCACCCGATGATATGGAACAGCTACAACGGTATAATCATGAGGAACAGGCGCATGTTGGCAGGCACATAGGCTGCAGAGCAACAACAGGAGGGAATAAGATTTTATGGGCATGATGTCTTGGGATTTGATTGAAATTAATGCGAAGGCATATGAATCGCCAAATCCTACTCACTATTTATGATCATTGGATGGTGATACATAGAGGTTAATCTCCAATTAATAACCTTAATTTAGCCCTCAAATAAAATTATTACACTTTTGATAGCAAAAAAGAATGTATAAATTTATTAATGAACCGTAAAGAAATAAGGCAGTTGGAAAAAAAACAGGATTTGAGTTGTTTACGATATGTCTATATGCTTATATTCTCCGTACTTATTCGATTTTGGCTTATTCACAATCAATATAAGCCCGTTTTCTAACTCTATAAATTTTTAAAAACATGCTTAGCACTAAAGGAATTGTAGGCATTGCCTCCCTTGAAGACCTCAAAAACCAGACCGATCTTATTGTAAAAGAAGTAGTCAGCTCTAACGATGCCGTTTTAGTAGATGATGCAGGTGTAGTGGTGATTAGTCGTCAGGCCTATAACAAGTTGATCGGCGCTAAAAAAGTAAGTACAGGCCGCCGTGGCCGCCCACGTAAAAATGCCGATGTAACCGAAGGTTAATTAGTTCGGATTCCAAATGGAAAAGAGCGGGTTTGTTTCCAAATCCGCTCTTTGTTTTTAGGAATACTTGTGCTTAAATACCCATTAAACGCTTGATTTGCTCGATGCGTTGCAGGATTTCCTCGCGCTTCATGTTGCGGTATTTTTCAGGTAATAACTGCTTGCTGGTACACTCCATCACCGCCGCTAGGTTCTGCAGCTCCACCTCCATCGGATAGGTAGGTGGGATAAAATCATCAATGGTTTCCTGAAGGATTTCCTTCGTTATTTTGGCATCTGTTGCCTTCTCGGAACGGGAAACTGCGCGGAATTTAGCACGGGTAAAAATGGCCTCCATATCGGCACCAGAAAACGTGGCTTCTCCATTTAGGAAGGTTTCGGGGACCTCCTCCATCGAAAGGACCGTCTTGGTTTTCTTCATGGTTACGGTCAGTAATTCTTCTCTGTCTTCGCGAGTAGAGGGATAAAATAGAGCCAAATGCTCCTCGGCGCGGCCTTGCCGCTTTAAGTCAATGGGCATAAGGTCTGGGCGAGCCGTTAGGAGGAACCAGAGGATTTTTCCTCGGTTCTTGGAGTTGCTCATAAAACTCGCAATTTGGCCAAAAACACGGTTAGAAACCCCAGAATCACCTTGGTTATTACGGTCACCAAGCATCGCATCGGCTTCGTCAATCATCACGGCAACAGGCGTCATGGCCTGCAAGAGTGCCAGAATCCGCTCCAGATTGGCTTCGGTTTGGCCCTGCCATTGAGATCGGAAGTTCTTCAGTTTCACCATTGGCACGCCAATTTCTCCGGCAAAACAAGTGATGATAAAGGTTTTCCCCGTCCCTACTGGCCCATTGACCAAATACCCCATCGGCATGACATCCGGACGGCCACTTTTAAGGGCAACCGCTGCCTCACGCAAATGTTTTTTAACCTCGCGATGTCCGGCTACCATGTCTAAACTATAATCGGTTTCCACAAACTCAAGCATACCGAATGCTTCTGCTTCGATGAGTTCTTTTTTCCGCTTGATCAGAAAATCAAAGGTAAGGGGATGTTGATTTTCAAGGACATCGGCCAAAATGGTGCGGAGTTGGATGTAATTGAGGCCGGCAGTATTTTGTGCCAAGGTCTCGGGAATTACTTCGGATAGTTTCTTGAAGTCGGCAGTTCTTTTGCCGATATACCATTTAATAAAGGTAAGACGCTGTGGTTCTTCAGGAATCTGAATTTTTATTTCTGCTGTATAAGGACTTTGTACCAACTGTTGGTTGAGTGCAGTGAGGCTTTCTGCAACCAGACAAAGGGTAAAATCACGATTTAGAAAGAGCGGATCGTGTGCCCAACGTTGCAAAAAAACCAAGGCATTCCGGTCTTCGGTAGAAAGATTACCTGCTTCAGACATTGGAATGAGTGTCTCGGCATAATCCATAATAACGGCCACTCTTTTTCCATCTGCTAATCGAAGCCGGAAATAATTTTCCAAAACAGCAAAAACACGTACCGGGTCTTTCGGGACTTTTTGTGCATAATCGGTTCCAAAAATGGTATCGTAGCCCGATAATGCACGGTTAAAATCCTTCTGAGATTCTGCATTCCCAAACTGAATTCCGGCAGAGCGGTCATAAAACAGGATGATATCGCGTCCTGCAAAAAGATCCTGAATTAAAAATTCCCGTAACGATATATAGGTAGGATTGTCATTCTCGTCCAATGACGGAACCAAGTTCCGGACATTTCCATAGAGAATAAATTGATTCAGGGTTTTGGTGAAATACTTCCGGGCCAGTTCCTTTGCCCATTCGGGGTAATAAGCGATGTATTGTTCCACTGCTGCAAAGCCTGTTGGAGCGCTTTTTTTTGCCATGATTTCTTGGTCGTTAAGGGTTTGATAAGTCAATAAAACAGAATGTTTGGACGAGATGACCGATAGACGGTTTCATTTCTCCCTATTTTTTTAGGTGTCTGTTGTATTCAGTACTTGCAAACTACTACACGAACGGGCTATTATCAAATCTGGTTATCACAAATTGAGGCTTCCTTACGCTCAAATATCTTCTCTTAAGTAAATGCGACATTCTGAAAAAATAAATCGGCTTCGCGTACTCCCTCGCCATTTAGAAAACGCTCTACAGGGCCTTGAAGACGCACAACTCGATACGCCTTATCGGTCGAAGGGCTGGACTATCCGACAGGTAGTACATCATTTGGCGGATTCGCACATGAATGCTTATATCCGTTGCAAACTGGCCCTTACCGAGGAAAATCCAACAATTCGTCCCTATAATCAAAACGCATGGGCTGAACTTCCGGATGGCAAAACAGCTCCGATAGACCACTCCTTGGCCATACTGCACGCCTTACATGCCCGGTGGTCAGATGTCTTGGCCCACGTAGCCGAGGCAGATTGGAAGCGCCCGGTCTTTCATCCGGAGAATGGCCCCATGTCCTTAGAAGGTCTCTTGGATTCCTATGTAACACATGGCGAAATCCATCTGGCGCAAATTACAAGCCTCCGGCAACGCATGAACTGGATTTAACAAACTCAACCCTTTTGTAACATGGACCATAACCGATCCTTAGCAATTACTTTGGCTATTATTGGGTACTTCTTGATGCTTTCCCCTGCTGAAATTCTGGCTCAGAAAAGTAAGCCCGGTCAGTTCGATTATTACCTCCTTGCCCTTTCCTGGTCGCCCACGTATTGCGCCGAGAAAGGACAAAATGACCCACAGCAATGTGGCGTCGGTAAACAATTAGGATTCGTCTTGCATGGCCTTTGGCCGCAAAACACCAAAGGATGGCCACAAAATTGCACTCAAGAAGCCTTAAAAGACCGTACTTTGGCCCTGTTTTCCAGCCTCTTTCCGAGCGAAAAACTGGCACGCCACGAATGGAAAAAACACGGAACTTGCTCCGGCCTTTCGCAACAGGGATACCTGAACCTTTCCAAAAAACTCAAAGACGGTGTGCGGATTCCAACAGCCTATCAGCGTCCTACGCAACCTTTTCGGACCACTGCCGATGCCCTAAAACAAGCCTTTATACAAGAAAATGCCACCATCAAAGCAGATGGATTGGCCCCGATTTGCGCTGGCGGTGGAAGGTTCTTTCAGGAACTACGGGTTTGTTTTAATAAAAACGGTTTCCCCACAGGATGCTCGGATGAAGTATTGCGCGTTTCCAAACGATCTTGTGGACAACCGGATTTTTTGGTTCGCAGTGTACGATGACGCAAGAGAAAATGGTATGGAAACATCACCCTATGAACTTTGGATGGATACGGGCGGAACATTTACAGACTGTCTAGCACGACTGCCAGACGGAAAAGTCCGTTCGTTCAAAATTCTGAGTAATGGGGCATTGCGTGGACGCATCAACCGCTGGGAAGATGGTAAAACACTGTACTTCGAGGCCCAATGGCCCACCCAAGCATCTATCTTTGAGGGTTACGCTTTTCGGATTTTACCCGATAGCCCTCCTGTTTTGGTAGAAAAAGTGGACAGTTCGGCCCGGCGTATCGTCCTACAAACCCCTTCTCCAACCTTAGGCTTGGGAACCTTTGAACTAACCGCGTTCGAGGAGCCTCCGATCTTGGCCGCCCGATTGGTCACAGAAACGGCTTTGGGTATGGCCTTTCCGCCCATTACACTGAAATTAGGCTCTACACGCGGCACCAATGCCCTTTTGGAAAGAAAGGGCGCACGAGTGGCGTTGCTCATTACGCAGGGTTTTCGGGATTTACCGCTCATCGGAACACAGGCTCGGCCCGAACTGTTTGCACTCGAAATTCGTAAACCGCCTCCCCTTTATGCAGGCGTATTCGAGGTTCCGGAAAGGCTTGCAGCGGATGGAGGTATTATTAAGGATCTATCGGAAGAAGCCGTGCAGGTATTGGTACAATCGGTCCAACAGGGCAGTTTTGATTCTGTCGCGATTGCCCTGCTCCATAGCTACCGGAATCCAATACACGAACAATACTTAGAAAACGCTTTTCGGGATGCTGGCTTCCGCTTCGTATCGGCCTCATCGGCCCTTGCGCCCCACATAAAATTATTGTTCCGAACCGAAACTACGCTCATCAATGCCTATTTGGATCCCCTCATCCGAACGTATCTGTCCGGGATTTTGGGTAAACTTTCCTGGGATACCACGCCCAATTTTAGGGTTATGACCAGTGCCGGACATTTGGTCCGGTCGGATTTGTTTACTGCAAAAGACAGCCTGCTTTCTGGACCAGCGGGTGGAGTCATCGGATCTGCCCGAATTGCTCGGCTTTGCGGCGAAAATCGCCTACTCACCTTCGACATGGGCGGAACCAGTACCGATGTTTCGCGCTACGACAATGGGTTTGATTATCGGATGGAAACCCAAATTGGAGATGTACGCTTGCTTTCTCCTTCGCTCGCCATCGAAACCGTAGCCGCCGGAGGAGGATCCGTCTGCGGGTTTGACGGATTCAGGCTGACGGTGGGTCCAAAAAGTGCGGGTGCATATCCCGGCCCGGCATGTTATGGCGCGGGTGGCCCGTTAACCATTACGGATATAAACCTTCTGGCAGGAAGATTGGATTCGCCCTCCTTTGGCCTGCCGATTGTAACCGAGGCTGCAAAGAGTCGCATTGAAGAAATCCAGCAGCGTCTCCACGAAAACACCGGAAAAAACTTTTCAAAAGAAGCCCTATTGGCAGGTTTTATCCAGATTGCAAACGAAAAAATGGCCGATGCCATCCGTAAAATCTCGTTGGCAAAAGGGGCAAATCCGGCAATGTATAGCCTCCTCGGTTTTGGCGGCGCTGGTGGACAGCATGTATGTGCGTTGGCTGATGCACTTGGTATCCAAAAAATTCTTATTCCCTATCAGGCTGGTTTGTTAAGCGCTTATGGTATCGGACATGCAGCCATCGAACGGTTTGCACACCAAGAAATACTGACTAAGTTGCCCTCGATGCCGCGTCTGCGCCAATACTTCCGGCAATTGGAAACACAGATTCGGGTACAATTGTCGGAAGAGGGGATTCCTGAAGCCACACAAGAAATAGTATCTCAAACCCTCCGACTCCGCCTTTCCGGTCAGGAATCCTGGATTGAGGTGCCTATGCAGGAAAACCGACGTGAATTGGCCCGTGTTTTTAAGACTGCTTATGAACGTATGTACGGCCATTGGATTGCAGGCAGTGTCATAGAGTGTGTTTCTATACAAGCGCGAGGCCGCAATCGCCTGCCACCCGAAGTCTTTGCAGAGACAACCTCGCATTACGTTCCGCCTGCCACCCGCAGCACATTCTTCTTGGTCCAAAAAACATGGTTTGCCGCTCCAGTTTACCAGTGGGAAGAACTAAATTCCGGTGCAACATTAAATGGTCCCGCGCTTCTGGTAAGCCAAAATGCAACTGTGGTATTAGAACCAGGTTGGCAACTTTCTCTTAACACCCGGAATGTGGCGGTGATAGACCGTTGCTGAAGCGTTTAGCGATTCCTCATGCAAAACGAATCAACCGATCAACTTCTTTCAGGAGCACCGCGAAGCCTTAAACAAAAGAATAGAGGGTAGATGCGTAATGAAAACGTTTTTCTGAAAAATCAACGTGCAAATCCTGTCATTTTGTTGCCGCTTTCGCCAAGAATCCTTTATCGGCTTGGTCAGGTACGATATAATTTAACGGATTACAAAACTTGATACCAAAATCGTTGTTATGATTTCTTCCTTAGCCACGCTGGAGTCGCAAATTCAGGCAGAAGACCTGCACGATGCTGCCTCGGTCGAAGCCTTTCGTATTAAGTACTTAGGCCGTAAAAATGGCCTCCTTACCGATTTGTTTAGCCAGATCGGCAAGATCGCTCCAGAGGAGCGTAAAGCTTATGGAGCGGCTGTGAATACCCTAAAACAACTCGTGGAGGCTCGTCTCACAGCGGCGCAGGCATTTGTGGAGGCTGCACAGAAACAGGCAGTTGCACAGGCCATAGACCTTACATTGCCAGGGCGTATGCAACCCGTTGGAGGACTACATCCTATTCGTCAAACGATGGAAGAGATTAAGCGGATTTTTCTTAGTTTTGGGTTTGGTGTAGCCGAGGGGCCAGAGATCGAGGAAGATTGGTATAATTTTTCCGCCCTCAATTTTCCGCCCGATCATCCCGCTCGCGACATGCAGGATACATTCTTCGTGGAAGCACCTAACAACGAAAATGGTGGTGTAGTGTTGCGTACCCATACTTCGCCAGTACAGGTACGTACCATGCAGAACACGCAGCCGCCCATCCGCATCATTGCCCCAGGGCGTGTATATCGAAACGAGACCATTACCTATAAATCGTATTGCCTCTTTCATCAAGTAGAAGGGCTTTATGTAGATGAACAGGTGACGTTTGCAGACCTGAAGCAAGTCCTTCGGATGTTTGCCGAAGCAGCCTTTGGCGTGGGGGTAAAAATGCGGTTTCGTCCCAGTTTCTTCCCATTTACCGAGCCAAGTGCCGAGGTGGACATTTGGTGGCAGAACGAAGACGGCTCTGGACGGTGGCTGGAAATTCTGGGATGTGGCATGGTAGATCCTAATGTCCTCGAAAACTGTGGGATAGATTCCGAAAAATATACGGGCTATGCCTTTGGAATGGGCGTGGAGCGCATTGCAATGTTGCGGCACGGTATTACCGACATTCGCGTGTTGTACGAAAATGACTTGCGGTTCTTAGAACAATTCTAAGCAGTTTGTGACAGTCTTTCAGATTTAAAAAATATAATACGTTACATAGAACATGAATATTTCGCATAACTGGCTTAAGGATTATATTTCGCATGACCTTACGCCGCAGGAAGTGGCCGATACCCTCACCATGCTGGGACTGGAAGAAGAAGAGTCATGGACGGTGGGCAATACCTTTCCAGGACTCATCGTGGGACATGTCCTCGCCCGCGAACAACACCCAAACGCCGATAAACTCTCGGTATGCCATGTGGACTTGGATGGAAGCGGAAAAGGAATCAAAATTGTTTGTGGTGCACCCAATGTGGCCGCAGGGCAAAAAGTGGTGGTTGCAACGATTGGAACGAAGTTGATGCTGCCAACCGAAAAACATAACCCTGATGCGCCAAAGACCGAAATAACTATCAAAAAAGGTAAAATCCGGGGCGAAGAATCTAATGGTATGATTTGCTCGGCGATGGAACTGGGACTTTCGGAGGACCACAGTGGCATCATGGTCTTGGCAGAAACTGCGGTGACAGGTCAAACCTTTGCAGACTACTTAGACCAGCAAGGTACTTCCGAGAGCGACACGGTGACGGATGTGAACATCACCCCGAATCGTCCGGATGCCATCAGTCATCTGGGTATTGCCCGTGATCTTAGTGCCGTGACGGGTATCTCTGTACAAATACCCGCTGTAGATCTGCCAGAACATGGTGGTGAAGCGGCCCATAAATTCTCGGTAGAGATCGAGTGTCCCGATGTGTGTCATCGGTATGTGGGCATTCTGGTTGAGGGTGTAAAGATTGGTCCCTCACCCAAGTGGATGCAACAACGCCTCGAAGCTATCGGGCTACGTCCACGGAACAATATTGTGGATGTAACCAACTATGTAATGTACGAATGTGGGCAACCACTCCACGCCTTCGATTTTGATCAACTTGCTGGCCATAAAATTGTGGTACGACAAACCCAAGGCCCCTTGCCCTTTACCACATTAGACAGCAAGCCCCGTATCTTGCCCAAAGGCACCATAATGATATGCGATAGCGAACGAGAAGTCGCGATTGGGGGAATTATGGGGGGCGAAAACTCGGAAGTGACAGACACTACGGTAAATGTCTTGCTGGAATCAGCTTGGTTCAATCCAACAGCTATACGCAAAGCAGCGAAAAACATTCGTGAAGCAGACAAAGAAGAAGGACGCCTTTCTACCGATGCGTCTTATCGTTTTGAACGGGGTGTAGATCCTAACGGACAGGTCTGGGCAGCAGCACGGGCGGCGGCACTCATCGCCGAATTCTCTGGTGGGCAGGTGGTTCCGGGTATGGTGGACGCAAACCCTATTCACGATAGCTCTTTGGTCCTCACCCTGCGTCCGACGCGGGCGCGGGCGGTTATTGGCGCCGATATTTCAGACGAAGAAATGCGTCGTCTGTTAACAGCGATCGGGTTCGAAGTCGCTGAATCGCCAGAAGGTTTGGTATGTTCTGTGCCCACCTTCCGCCCTGATGTGGAGCGGGAAATAGATGTAATCGAAGAAATTGCACGGCTCTATGGCTACGACAACATCCCCTTGCCTACGCACTCGGCTACGCCGAACCAACCGCCAGCCCCCAATCCAACCGACGATTTGCGGCGTTCGTT
The DNA here is from genome assembly GCA_002344075.1 of Bacteroidetes bacterium UBA2364. GTDB lineage: Bacteria > Bacteroidota > Rhodothermia > Rhodothermales > UBA2364 > UBA2364. Next base: position 25,925 of record DDTM01000057.1, on the reverse strand, counting down.
GCTTCAGTTTGGTACGAGCATGGGCTTCCGAGAAATGTACACCAATAGTATGGTTAAAGCGGAACGGGCTCAGTTTTTTGCCGGAGAAACGGGGATAGTGGAAACCTTAAATCCCATTTCGAGTGAGATGGGTGCTCTTCGCCCGAATTTGCTGCTTTCGGCCCTTCCTATAGTGGCGCATAACCTGAATCATGGGCGCAAAAGTCTTCGCCTAATGGAGGTCAGTTCCGTATATCGTCGTTCGGAAAGCATGCGTGTTCCTGTAAAAGGCTACTACGAATATGAAGAGGCTTTATTTATTATGACAGGCACAGTGAATGCAGCCGGGTGGAATGTTCGTGAAGAAAAAGTGACCATTTTCGACGCTAAAGGCGTTGTCGAGTCGCTCCTCCGACGTTTTGGATTGGTACAGCATGTCCAGTTGATTCCTGAAAATGAACCTTCTGCACTGACATCGTATCAAATAAAAATTCAATCCGGGCATCAGATACTGGGAGTTGTGGCCCGCCTTTCCGACGAAACGGCCAAGCACTTCGATGTCAAACAGGAAGTATTCTTTGCCTCCTTAAACTGGACCGTCCTATCCAAACTCATTGGAATCAAAACCAGACGGGCATACCAGGAAATTAGCCGTTACCCAATTGTGGAGCGTGACTTAGCGGTTACCGTCTCCAAAAACGAAGCAGCGGGCGCATTACTCGAAACCATCCGCCGGACGGGTGGAAAACTCCTACAGGAAGTCCGTGTGTTTGACCTTTATGAGGGCGACAACATTGCCCCAGATACCAAGAGTATCGCATTTTCACTGCGTCTTGGAGCTTCAGACCGAACGTTGGTGGACAAAGAAGTGGAAACTCTTGTTGCCCGTGTCGTTAAACAACTGGCTGATCGCCATCGGGCGGTTTTGCGTGCCTAAACCAATGATGACCGGATTACCTAATTCCTGAGCGAAGGCTTATATTACTGTTATTATTGCCTATTTTCTTTCATCAGTCAAGTATTCGATGGCCCAAAACCGACCACATCACCATCGCAACCGGCATAACGATCGTAACCGTAACCGGGACCGAGACAAGGAACGTGCGCCTGCTGTTTCCGAAAATCCAGAGGCTCCACCCCCCACGCAAAAACCAACGCCGTTGCCTCCTTCGGCTCCAATAGCGGTTCTACAAAGTACCGTAAGCCTCGAACAATTGCGGATCAATATGCAATTGGCCGTTCTGGAGATGGAAAAACTACGTGCAGAAAACATTACATTGTTTGAGCGGATCCGAACGTTGGGAAATGAAATATCCCCAAACCGACTCTCGTTATCGGCTACTTTGGAAGAAGAATCTTCTTTTGTAAAAGACAAAATCGAACTTTTTGTAGGGGCATTGGATGCTTATGTCGCCTCCGAGTCCGAAATTCCATCTTCTCATGAAGTAAACGGTCCATGAATCAGCGCGAACGGAAGGTCGTTTTTAAAGTGCTTGGGCGAGATATTGCACTTCGTGTACAACACGACCACGAATCGGTCATGCACGAAATTATCGGAATGGTCAATGACCGTTTAGCCCAAGTACGTGCAAATCTACCAACCGAAACCGATCTGACAACGATGACCCTCACTTGCATTGCATTGGCCGAGGAACTGTATCACGCACAACTTTCACTAAACCGTGTGGATTTGCAGCCTCACGCCTTGCCCGCACCAGAGCCTATCGTACCTACACCAGTGAATACCGTCAAAACACCTTCTGTACGTCGTTCCAAACGTCGTACAGAAGAATAATCAGGTGTATGAATAAAACCTTCGCACGCAAAATCCAACCACACTTCGCAAGATATAGATGAACCGGGCCGTATTTTGGCGCGCTTTTACTTTAATTCTCCCCTTTCGTCATGCAAACTGTTGACCTTCAAGTAGCCCTCGATCATGGCCTTACCGAAGCCGAATATGGTTGGATCCTAGAAAGACTGGGCCGTATTCCCACCATCGTAGAACTGGGTATTTATTCGGTTATGTGGAGCGAGCATTGTTCGTACAAAAACTCCATTAAAGTTCTTAAGACCCTGCCTCGCGACGGAGAAACTTTGCTGGTAGGTGCGGGTGAAGAAAATGCCGGATTGGTAGATGTGGGCGACGGGCTTGCAGTGGCTTTTAAAATTGAGTCGCATAACCATCCCTCTGCCGTCGAACCGTATCAAGGGGCTGCAACAGGTGTAGGAGGGATTCAGCGGGATATTTTTACAATGGGCGCACGCCCCCTTGCCTCGCTTAATTCACTTCGCTTTGGAGACCCGCACAAGGCTAAAGTTCGTTGGCTACTGAATGGTGTGGTGCGCGGAATTGCAGGATATGGCAATGCATTTGGCGTACCCACTGTTGCGGGCGAAATATATTTTGATCCGGCCTATGAAGGAAACCCTTTGGTCAATGCCATGAGTGTTGGCGTGGTAAAAGTAGGAGAAACCGCATCAGCCATTGCCAAGGGGGAAGGAAACCCTGTGTACATTGTCGGCGCATCTACCGGAAGAGATGGTATTCACGGCGCAACCTTTGCCTCGGAAGAAATTAGTGAAGCCAGCGAGGCCAAAAGACCCAGTGTGCAGGTAGGCGATCCTTTCACCGAGAAGTTATTGCTCGAAGCCACCTTGGAGGCCATCAAAAGTGGCGCGTTGGTGGGAATTCAAGACATGGGTGCAGCCGGAATCACATGCTCAAGTTGCGAAATGAGTGCCAAGGGTGCATCGGGCATGACCTTGCATTTGGAAAAAGTGCCTGTCCGCGAGGCAGGTATGACGCCTTACGAAATTATGCTTTCGGAAAGCCAAGAACGTATGCTTTTGGTCGTACAACAGGGACGAGAGGCCGAGGTGGAAACCATCTTCGAGAAGTGGGACCTCCATGTCGCCCACATCGGACAGGTCACTGACGATCCGCGTGTGAAAATCTATTGGCAAGGGGAATTGGTAGCTGATGTCCCGCCAGACCACCTTTCCCTTGGCGGCGGAGCGCCACAATACGACCGCGAAACCCAAAAACCAGCCTATTTGGCCCAAACCTTGGCTTTTAATCACCATGACCTCCCAGACATTCAATCGAATGAAAGCGGATTGCTGCTACTAAACATGCTTTCTGCTCCCAATATCGCTTCCAAACGATGGGTTTGGCAACAATATGACTATCAAGTACGGACCAATACAGTCGTTGGGCCGGGGCCAAGTGATGCCGCAGTGGTCCGAATAAAAGGAACGAAAAAAGCCTTGGTTCTCAAAACCGACTGTAATGGCCGTTATGTGTACCTCAATCCCCGAAAAGGTGGTCAAATAGCTGTCGCTGAAGCTGCCCGAAATGTGGTGTGTACCGGTGGAAAGCCCCTTGCCATTACGAATTGTTTGAATTATGGCAATCCCTATAAACCAGAAGTCTATTGGGTCTTTAAGGAGTCGGTTGGTGGAATGGGCGATGCTTGTCGTGCTTTAAATACTCCCGTCACAGGTGGAAATGTCTCATTTTATAACGAAAATCCGGATAGTGCCGTTTTTCCAACCCCCACGATAGGAATGCTGGGGCTGATTGAGGATGTGCATACCCAAACCACAACCCCTATCCTTAAACATGTCGGAGACGTGCTGATGTTGGTATCGCCAGCCCTTTGGGTACACCGTGATAACATTGATGGCTCGGAGTATCTGGCTTGGATACACAAAAAAACTATGGGGGATGCACCCCATTTTGAACTGAACGAGGAAAAAGCGGTCCAAGATGCGGTATTTCAAATGATCCGAAAAGGATTGGTTCATAGTGTACACGACGTCTCGGACGGTGGCTTGGCCGTCTGTGTGGCGGAGATGGTGATCTTCTCGGAACATTGTGGGGCAGATATTCAACTCGAAAACGCCGATTATATCCGCCTGGATGCCTTGCTTTTTGGTGAAGCACAAAGCCGCGTGGTCGTTGCTGTTCCCGCAAAATATGTGCAAGACGTTCAAAAAACCGCAACAACCAACGGTGCACAGGCCACTCGAGTCGGAACGGTAACAGGGAACTCATTCCGTCTATCGGTGAACGGTATGGAAATGTTCGATTTTTTTTCCGAAGAGCTACGACAGGCATATGAAAATACATTACCCCACTTGATGGAGGTGGCTATTTAAGTGAGATAACACGCTTAAGCAGGCGATAAAATAAAAGAATACGTAAAGAATGTGGCCGTTTGTGGGATTGTATAAATAAAGTCCTTAAATTGTAAAGCTATATTAAAGAAATATATACTGTTTTATAGAACGCACGAGTTAAATACTCGTCTCAATTGTTTACAAAAGTCATGGACGCCAATAGCTTCAAGACGTTCTCGGAAAAAACGGAAAATGTACAGCGCAAGTGGTACGTTGTAGATGCCGAGAATCAGGTTGTGGGCCGTGTTGCTTCTAAAATTGCAGCCATCTTGCGTGGAAAGCACAAGCCCTCCTACACGCCCCACGTAGATACCGGCGATTTCGTAATCGTCATCAATGCAGACAAGGTTCGTTTTACGGGTAAGAAAGAAAACGTAAAACAATACTTGCGTTATACGGGCTATCCTGGTGGATTACGGCATCGCACGCCCGCCGAAGCACGTGTCAAGAAGCCACAGCAAATTTTGGAGCATGCCGTTAAAGGAATGTTGCCCAAGAATAGTCTCGGCCGCAAAATGTTCGGTAAACTTAAGGTGGTCATTGGGCCAGAGCACGAACATCAAGCGCAACAACCCGAAGTAATCACGTTGTAATACATAGATAATCAAACGTATGGCAAGCCCTGTGCAATATATTGCTGTTGGTCGTCGTAAAACTTCAGTCGCTCGTGTGTACCTGCGCCCAGGAACAGGTAACATGACGATCAATAAGCGCGATCTCCAAAACTATTTCCCTGTTCGCATTAACCAAATGGTGGTGCAAATGCCGCTCAAAGTAGCCGCCTTAGAAGGCCAGTTTGATGTGGTGGTCAATGCCAAAGGCGGTGGTACAAAAGGCCAATCCGAAGCGATCCGTCTGGGCATTTCGCGTGCATTGGTGAAATTTAATGAAGATCTCAAGAAACCATTGCGAGACGCTGGATTTCTGACGCGCGACCCACGTGCGGTTGAGCGGAAGAAGTACGGTAAGCCTAAAGCCCGCAAAAGATTCCAGTTCTCCAAGCGTTAATATAGGCTTGGTTGTAATTTATAAAGACGCGGCGGTATGGGTTTCCCTTACCGCTGTTGTTGTGCTCTAACGTGAATAAACCACATACTTCTGGTTGCCTCCGATGGGTGTTTGGCCCTTTAGGGCTGAATTTCGGAGATACTCGCCAGAAGTAGCGGAATAACCCAAAACAATCTAAACATTATGCGCGTATCGGTAGAAGATCTGCTTAAAGCAGGCTCACACTTTGGTCACCTGACCAGCCGCCGCAACCCGAAGATGCAACCTTATATCTTCATGGAGCGGAACGGTGTACACATCATTGATCTGACAAAAACCCAGCGAATGCTCGAAGAGGCGGCTGGTGCTGCCGGAAATATTGCCAAACAAGGCCGGAATATTCTGTTTATAGGGACTAAAAAGCAGGCCCAAGAAATTATGAAGCAAGAAGCCGAGCGTTGTGGGATGCCTTATGTTTCCGACCGTTGGTTAGGAGGGATGTTAACGAACTTTCAAACCATTCGTAATTCTATAAAACGGATGGACGGCCTGATCAAAATGGAGCAGGACGGTACAATGGATAAGTTCAAGAAAAAAGAGCGCCTTATGAAATCCCGTGAGCGCGAGAAATTAGAGCGCACCTTAATGGGAATTTCTAAAATGGGCAAACTTCCAGGGGCGATTTTTATTGTGGACACCAAACGCGAACATATTGCCGTTCAGGAAGCACAACGCTTGGGTATTCCCATTTTTGCAATTTGTGATACAAACTGCGATCCCGACCCAGTTAACTTTCCCATTCCTGCAAATGATGATGCCATCAAGTCTATTCACTTGATTACAGCAGCCATTGCAGATGCGATTCTCGAAGGTAAAAAAGCACGTGAGTTTGACCAAGCCACGAAATCCGCCGAGAAGGAAAAACGCGAATCCGTACAAGCTGAAAAAGAAGGCCGTCAGGGTGGTGGAACCCGTCGGCGGAGAACAAGTGAGCGGAAGGAAGAAGTTCCTGTATCCGAGGCACCTGCCGCTTCTCCAGAAGCCGAAGGCTAACCCTCTCCATAAAGTTACTTTGTCGGAAAGCGGCGCAATCGGACTTCATAAGTTCTCTGGTTGCGCCTTTTCCATGCCCACCCTGTGGGTATTTTATAAGGTCAATAACAACATTAAAATTATAGAGGTTGATTATGAACATCTCTGCAAAAGAAGTAAACAAATTGCGTCAGGCCACTGGCGCAGGTATGATGGATTGTAAAAAGGCCCTTGTAGAGGCCGAAGGCAACTTTGATGAGGCCATTGCCATCCTCCGCAAAAAAGGTCAGAAGGTTTCTGAAAAACGTGCAGACCGCGAGGCCAAAGAAGGGGTTATTGCTACAGCGATCACCGCAGATAAAAAAATGGCTGTCATTACAGAGGTAAACTGCGAAACCGACTTTGTGGCGCGAAATGAAGAATTTCAGGCGTTTGCACAAGCCGTAGCAGATTTGGTTCTGGCCACACAGCCCGATCATATGGAGGCCCTCCTAGCGACCCCTATGGGGGACATTACCCTGGCCGAGAAACTGAATGAAATGACCGGGAAAATCGGCGAGAAGATTGATGTCCGCCGCTTCGAAAAAGCCGTTGCTACGGGCGCGGTGGTTAGCTACATTCATCCGGGCGCACGTTTGGGCGTTTTGGTGGAACTGACCGCAGAAAATGACGATGCAGGCCGCGACGTAGCCATGCAGGTTGCTGCCTTAGACCCCATTGCCCTGAATGCCGATCAGGTTTCAGAAGAAATCAAACAGCGTGAAATGACCATTGCACGTGATCGCGCCATCAATGAAGGCAAGCCAGAAAACATTGTAGATCGGATCGCACAAGGTGCTTTAAACTCCTTCTTTAAAGAGCGCGTTTTATTAGACCAGCCTTTTGTAAAAGATCCGAAACAAACCGTTTCACAGATGCTTAAGAAAGCAGATGTGGATGTCGTGAAATTTGTTCGCTTTGTTTTGGGCGGCTAAAATAGGTAGGGGTTCGTGAAGCTCAAGTCATGGACCCTTTTTTAAATTTTCAATCTGAGGTTGGTTATGGAAACGTCGGCACCTCAATACAAACGAGTATTGCTAAAACTGAGCGGCGAAGCCTTGATGGGCGAACGGGCGTTTGGTATTGATAAAAACATTCTGCGAGCATATGCCGTTGATATTCAAGAAGCAGTTGGTGCGGGTATCGAACTGGCGATCGTGATTGGAGGGGGAAATATCTTTAGGGGTGTTTCGGATTTGGGGTCGGAGATGACTCGTGCCCACGCAGACTACATGGGTATGTTGGCCACCATGATTAATGCAATGGCACTTCAGGCCGCATTAGAGGAAATTGGGGTTTATACCCGCCTACAATCCGCAATTAATATGGAAGAAATCGCGGAGCCGTTTATCCGCCGCCGTGCCGTTCGGCATTTAGAAAAAGGGCGTGTTGTCATTTTTGGTGCCGGAACCGGGAACCCGTATTTCACCACCGATACTGCGGCCTCTTTACGGGCTGCCGAGATTGGCGCCGAAGTGGTACTCAAAGGAACGCGTGTGGATGGCGTCTATACCGCAGATCCGCTGAAAGACCCGAAGGCAACGCGTTTTGAACGGATTTATGGCATGGATGTGATTGAACGCAATCTGAAAGTAATGGACCTAACCGCCATTACCTTATTGAAAGACTCCAAAATTCCTATCATTGTATTCGACATGAACAAAAAGGGCAATCTGACACGGGTCTTAAAGGATAGTAGCATCGGAACCACTGTATATTGGTGATTATTCCAACATTGAAGAATTCTATGTTGTATTGTCGCATATATGTAAACCATTATTGATATGCTTTCTGAAGATTTAGATATGATCGTAAGTGTGGCCCATGATGATATGGGAACCGCGCTTAAACACCTGACCGGAGAGTTTAATACGATCCGTGCAGGGCGAGCCAATCCGGTAATGCTCGAATCTGTTCGGGTGGAAGTTTATGGCTCTCTTATGCCGCTGAACCAGCTTGCGAATGTGAATGCCCCCGCTCCTGATTTATTATTGGTACAACCTTGGGACAAAAGCTCGCTTCAGCCCATCGAAAAAGCCATTCGGAACGGTCATTTGGGGCTTAATCCCTCGAACGACGGCGTTGTAATCCGCATTCCAATCCCACCGCTTTCAGAAGAACGCCGACGCGATATGGTAAAGTTGGCCAAACACAAGGCAGAAGAAGCACGTATTGCAATCCGCAATTTGCGTCGTGATGCAAACCATGAGGTCAAAAAAACAGTCTCAGAACTTAAACTTTCCGAAGACATGAAGTTTGAGGCCGAGGACCAAATCCAACGTCAGACAGACCTGAGCATCAAGAAAATTGATGAAATGCTGCATCACAAAGAAGCGGAAATTATGAAGGTCTGATTTTTTGATTGCGACCAAGATTTCCATTTTGTATTTTAACTGTCCTTCATGCACCTTGCGTGCAAATGGGCACACAAGGAGAGGTGTCCGAGTGGTTGAAGGAGCTCGCCTGGAAAGCGGGTGTACGTGCAAAAACGCGTACCGAGGGTTCGAATCCCTCTCTCTCCGCACAAGCCGGAACATCATGTCCGGCTTTTTTTATGGGGTAAATGTAAAGATTCCACTATTCCATTATCAATATGATTATAAGCATGACAGGCTTTGGCCGAGGTATAGCCGAAGAAAAGCATATCCGGATCTCGGTTGAAATCAGCGCTGTTAACAGTCGGTATTGCGAGGTTTATAGTAAAATTCCTCGCTCTGTCTCGGTTTATGAGTCTGCTTTTCAGAACATGATTAAGAAAGCACTCGATCGCGGCAAGATCAATGCCAGCCTTCAGATGGAAGATCTTTCGGGGGACTTATCGGTTCCGCCATTAGATCCTGGCGCTGTTCGGGCATATATGTCGCGCTTTGCCGAACTAAAAGACATCACAGGCATTATTGAGGAAATTCGGCTGGAGCACCTGATTCGTTTACCCGAGATTTTTTCGGCGAAAGAAACGTCGGAAGAAGATGCCCAGCGCACTTGGCGGTGTATAGAACGGGCCACCCAGTCTGCCATTCAATCATTGGAGGCCATGCGTAGAACGGAAGGTCAAGTCCTGCGCGAAGATTTTCAACTCCGGAGGGCACAAATTGCTTTGTTGTTAGACGAGGTAGAGGTACGCGCACCAGCACGCGCCATTGAGGCCCGTCAGCGGATTCTCGACCGCATCAACCAAGTTCTGACAGACGAAAGGATTGATCGCGAACGGTTAGAATTAGAAGTGGCAATCTTGGTGGATAAAATGGATATTACGGAAGAAATTGTGCGGCTAAGATCACATTTTGTGGTGTTTGATGCCGCCATGGATGCTCATGAGCCTTCTGGAAGAAAACTTAATTTTTTGGTTCAGGAACTAAATCGCGAGATTAACACCATCGGTTCCAAAGCAAATGATGCGTCTATTACACAAGCCGTTATTAAGATGAAGGAAGAACTAGAAAAAATTCGAGAACAGGTTCAAAATATTGTATAGTTTAGCTATTCGTTCTTTGTATAAAAAAACATTATTTGACACACTGAAGCTAAACATCAAAAACCGTAGTGTATTTGGTAAAACCAGCTCGTACTGTAGTGGTATAGGTGGTATTTATTTTTTCAGATAGTGTGCCCGCAGGTGTTCAAACTCCGCGATAAAGCCATTGGCAAACGCTTCCGGGTCCGCAAGGATGGCGGTATCTCCCATAATGCCCACACGTACAGCACCCGACATGCTTAGAATGGAGATTCCCATCCCAATTCGAGCGCGGGTAGGTACCCAGAACATCATACTCCGCACCCGTTGCCCAGCCAAATGTAGGTCTTCCTGTGGCCCTGGCACGTTGGTTGTAACGGCTGTGGTTTTGTTGGCAAACAAATTTAACACAAAGCGTGCAATATTGGTAGGGAGAATATTGGATACGATCGCTGCGGCTTTAAGCATGATAAAAGGCTGCAAGGAGCGCTTAAACCGATCCAACCCTTGTTTTACTTTTTTTGCCCGCGCTATTGGATCCGCCGGGTGTAAGGGCAGTTCGAGAAATGCAATAGAGAATTGATTTTCCATCCGGATCTGCTCGCCAGTTGTGCGTAGGTTTACAGGCATAGATGTCCGTACTTTTGTTGGAACGGTCTGGCCTTTTAGTTGCAAGTAGCGACTAAAGGCCCCAGCCACACAAGCCATTAATACATCATTCACCGTTGCTCCCATCGCATTTTTTAGCGCCTTTACATCTATCATGGATATTGGGGCTGTCCAGCCAAAACGTTTTTCCCCATTCATTTTAGGGCCATGTAAAATAGAACGGTCTGGAATCCAGCACAAACGGCGCAATAGTACAGGAATGGCAGTGAGTGGGACTATGCCAAAACGAATCCAGACGGGAATCTGTGGTTTAGATACTTTTTCTAAATCAGACGGACTACCAGAAACCTCGTCAATCAAAGAGAACAAAATAGGGATCAGTGCCACCCCATCCCCCATACAATGGTGAATACGAACTACCAACGCCGATCCATCGCCAATTTTTTCAAAAAAATGTAGTTGCCACAGTGGGCGTTCTTTTGGCAATAGCTTGGATGCCTCACGCCCCAGATAAAGCGCAAGATCATCCTCGTTTCGTATTTCCGGATCTTCGACGGCAAAAATATGATTATTGATCTCGAAACAAGGGTCTTCCTGCCAGTAAAACCTTCCCTGCTGATATACCACTCTTTTCTTAAACCGATGGTATTGCATTTGTCCCGTCGCTTGATCAGTCACTTGCATCACATTTTTATCCCAGACCTCCATAAAATCAGCAAGGCGTAACCGATCGAACAACAATACAGCATTAATGATCATGGGATTATCAGGTGTGTCTTGTAACCACACACCATCTTCACCACGCATATGCACCAATTCTGGATTTTTCATGGGGGTTTTGGGTTTTTAGTTTAGAACATCACTGGGAAGTTAACCAAAAACTGTATAAAACAAAAAAGCCCTTTCCGAAGAAAAGGCCCTTTGGCAGGGAAACCAACCATCAATCATCGAGGTCCCACAAATCATCGTCCTCGGCATTTAGATTGGCTTCCGCGAGTTCTTCAGGTGAGACGGGCGGTACTTCGTTGTCTTTGTTGAGCAAGGTCTTTATTTTATCTTTGATCTCGCTACGGTACTGGTCGTTTTTGAGTAACCATTCTTTCGTGGCGTCCCGTCCTTGACCTATACGGATATCACCATATGAGAACCATGATCCGCTCTTGCTAATGATTTTATGTTCCAGCGCAATATCAATCAGTTCACTTAATGCCGAAATACCTTCACCATAGATAATATCAAATTCCACTTCTTTGAAAGGCGGCGCCACTTTGTTTTTGACAACTTTTACCTTTGTGCGGTTTCCCACGACATCAGAACCTTCTTTAATGGCAGCAATGCGGCGGATGTCGAGCCTGACCGAAGCATAAAACTTAAGTGCACGCCCTCCGGTAGTGGTCTCCGGACTGCCAAACATCACCCCAATTTTATCTCGCAATTGGTTAATGAAGATTACGACTGTGCGCGTGCGACTGATCATCCCTGTTAATTTGCGTAACGCCTGACTCATAAGACGGGCATGAACTCCCATAAAGCTGTCGCCCATTTCACCTTCGATCTCCGCACGTGGTACAAGTGCAGCCACCGAGTCTATCACCACTACATCCATAGCGCCAGAGCGCACAAGCGTGTCACAGATTTCGAGGGCTTGTTCACCGTTATCCGGTTGAGAAATTAAAAGGTCATCTATATTCACCCCTAATTTTTTCGCATAGCTGGGATCAAAGGCGTGTTCTGCATCAATAATGGCACAGATTCCACCGGCTTTTTGGGCTTCTGCCACCACATGGGTGGCCAAGGTTGTTTTCCCTGAAGACTCAGGCCCATATATCTCTATGATACGTCCTCGAGGCACTCCCCCAATTCCCAAGGCAAAGTCTAAGGCCAAAGAGCCTGTAGAAATGGCTTCAATTTTAGCGGTTGGACTGTCACCAAGCCGCATGATGGTTCCTTTTCCATGATCTTTTTCGATTTTTTGAAGGGCCATTAGCAAGGATTTGCGTTTTGCGTCTTCGGTGGATGCGCCAGATTCGGCACGGGAGATTGAGTTCTTTGCCATGAGTGTATGGTTTATGTGGTTGCTGTCTTACAGATTGTTTACGGATAGAAATTTACTTACAAAGGTGTGACAACAGTATGTCACATGTTGATACACACATTTATCACATGTGAAAACAATATAAGCACCCACTTCCATACATGCAAACGAGACCAGTAAAAAAGTGTCTTAGTCAGGCTTTTGGGTACGCCTCTGGCCCTCCTTGGTGGCGGCAAAGCTACGGGTCATGCTTTTAATATTCCCGACATGCCGAAACCTGAGGGCAGACCAGTCTTGGTCAATCGCAATCTGTCTCACGGGTTCAAAGTCTTGGCTTCCCAGACAAGCTCCAACCACTTCGCGGGAGAGGTCTGATTTGTACATTCGTGAAGTTTTCTTAGGATAGGCCAACCAAAGATGTCCGTCGCCTTTTAAAAGGGTGGTGATACCAGCCGTCAAATTGTTCAGTGCCCGTTTATCCTTGGCAAAAGCAAGGATAAAAGCATATGTTCCGACAGGTATTACATCCGGAGGGGTTTCAAATTCTTGTATTACCGCTGCAAAAGATTCCGGGGCCTCCAGTAATAGTACGAGCGGTTGGCCTTTATAGCCTAATTTTTTGAGTATAGGGTTCATACAGAGGTTGATTTATTATGGTCTTTAGCGGACAGTACCATACAGTCCACCTGTTGCCTCCATCCAGTCCGCAACTTGATCAGCAGTTTGCGTAACCGTCTGTCCGGTAATGTCGATGGTAATTTTTTCGAGGCTTGAATGCTCAAAGAGGCGATACATCACTTGTTGTTCCATAACAAACCGATCAAGGTCATCATATTGTACGGGGTTTCCGGAAACTTTCAGACGTTCTGCACGGGCTTCGGCGAAAGAATCGGGGTTTCGGTGTAAAAACACCAACCGGAACCCCAGTTCTCGCAATCCCTCTTCCAGCCAATCCAAGTCATATGTTGTCTGATGGTATAACAACTGAAACATTTTTGTGGACAAGTGGAACCGATCAACTATCCAACTATAATGGCGTTGTAGTTGGAAGAGTCGTAGCCAAGTCCGGTACGTCTCCATGGCGAGTTCCGCTTCATCAGGATTAAAATTAATCAGGCCGCGCCCCCAAGGAAATGGCGTAAAAGCACACCATTCGGCTGAGACCAGCGGCGCATGATAGCGATATTTGCGATGTCCCACCACCCTTGGGTGCTCATTGAGGGTAAAAGCAGTCTCGGTTTTAAAGGTAAGACGGGTACCTTCCAGAATGATTTTGGGAACCAGTTTCATGTGTTTCCTTGCGATAGATGGATCACAAAATACAACATTCCACGTCTTAAAAGAACAGCGCTTCAAGTTCATGTCTTTATATAAACGGACAAGGGTTGAATACAATAGATGCTCCAATCGGGGCTGTATTTGGGTTTGTTACACCACTTTTTAATAATATCCGGCGACAAGCCCTATGCGGCTCCTAAATGCGTCTGAATCCCGTTTAGGTATCCGTTCACCGATGTTTAGGAGTAACAATAGGTCAAATACAGAAAACGGTTGTATCTTATTGCTGGCACACAATACCTGAAACAGTTTTGCCTTATGCCCTTCCTCAATACGTATCACCCCGAACGATTTCACGGATTTAACGTACGTCCGCCCTATTTTGAGGGCTGGTTTTACAAAATAGTTACGGCGGATAAGTCGGAAGTTTTTGCCTTTATCCCCGGCATTTTTTTAGATAAAGATCCGACTCGTTCCCACAGTTTCATTCAGGTCTTGGATGGACATCATCGGGCAACGTATCATCGTTTTCCGGTTTCATCGTTTTCTGCCGAAAAAGATCAGTTTTTAGTACGCGTTGCTGAATCCTATTTTGACTGGGGCCAATGTTGCATTGTATTAAACAGCGAAGGCCGTACCATTAAGGGCACGATAAACCTGCACGGAGTTACCCCGTGGCCAGTATCAACGCTCTCGCCTGGGATTATGGGGCCTTTTGGGTTATTACCCTTTATGCAATGTTATCATGGTGTTCCCAGTCTCTATCATACGCTTTCCGGCAGCCTGTTGGTTGATGGGCGTGAAATCAACTTTGATGGTGGGATCGGTTACATGGAAAAGGACTGGGGGAGCGGTTTTCCGGCAGCCTATGTTTGGATGCAATGCAACCACTTCGAAACACCGCGTATGTGCCTAAGTGCTTCCGTGGCGAAAATTCCATTCCCTACGGGTACTTTTCGAGGGTTTATTATTGGTCTTTTATTACCGGATGGACGATTGCAGAAATGGACCACGTATTCGGGTGCTCGTCTTTCCAACGTAGGAATAACCGATACAACCGTTTCATTCGAGGTGGCAGACCGGCATTTCCGGATGGCCGCTGCCGCCGAACGTACCGAAGGAGGCCTACTTCATGCACCCTATGCCCGCGACATGATCCAGAAGATATCGGAAACACTCCGTTCTACCCTCCGGATACAAGTTTGGGAAAAAGGCCGCCTTTTGTTCGACGAAACCGGAGAGGTAGCAGGTTTGGATGTAAACGGTGATTCGGCTTGGGTGACCGACTAAAACGCTATTTTCCCCAAAACCCCATTTAAAATATCCAAATTTGGCCTTAATTTATCTTTCTCCATTTAATTCATAAACCCCAATCGCAATGGACTTTAACAACCTCAATATGGCCGATATGTTTGGAAAAATGGCCGATATGCAGCAAAAGATGAAAGAGGCGCAGGAAAATCTGGAAAAACAAACCACAACCGCAGAAGCGGGCGGCGGCATGGTAAAAGTGACGGTAAATGGCAAAATGCAGGTCACCTCGGTCAAAATTGAAAAAGAAGTTGTGGATCCAGCCGATGTAGAGCTACTTGAAGACTTGATTGTAGCTGGAGTAAACAAGGCTTTGACTGATGCCAGCGAACGCGCCAAAGACGCCATGCAACAAGCGGCAGGGCTTCCTACAGGATTAGACCTCAATAATTTGGACCTCGGTAAATTCGGATTCTGATACACATATATGCCCTATATAGATTTTTCTAAAGAAATACCACCGAATATTTATAAGATGCTCATTGGGTCGGTGGTGCCACGTCCCATTGCTTGGGTGTCTTCTTTAAGCGAAAATGGCATACCCAACCTTGCCCCTTTTTCCTATTTCAATATTGCCTCTATTAATCCACCCATTCTCAGCTTTTCACCACTGAACGCACCAACTGGGCATTTGGGGGAAAGCCGAAGGAAAGATACCCTCCAGAATGTGCGGGCAACGGGGCAATGTGTCATTCACATCGTGCCCCACGCCCTGCAAGACCAAATGAACCTAAGTGCTGCAAATTGGTCACCTGAAGTAGATGAATTTGAGAAAACAGGCTTGGCGCGGGTAAATTCTTTATTCGTTAAACCCCAAAGAATTGAGTCCGCACCCATTGCTTTCGAGTGCGAAGTGGACCAGATTGTTTCGTGGGGAGACCAGCCAATGGGGGGGAATGTGGTATTTTGCCGCGTGTTGATGGGGTATTTTGCAGACTACCTCTTCCAAGATTACAAGATCAATCTCGCCCTTCTGGATCCTGTCTCTCGATTGGGAGGGCCAGACTACAGCCGCGTCAAAACCGATGTATATGCCCTACCACGCCCCGAAGATTTGATATGAACCCAGTCACGAAGCCGGATCGTGCACGACTGATTCGGTGGCTCGATGAGCAGGTAGCGCGATTTGAACAGCCAGCATTTATTGAAAATGATCCGATTTCGGTTCCATACGCCTTTGAGGACCCTCAAGATCGGGCCATTATCGGTTTTTTTGCGGCCTCGCTGGCTTGGGGGCAACGCAAGACGACGCTAAACAAAATGGCGGAACTATGTGAACGTATGGCGTATCGGCCCATGAAATTTGTATATGACTTCCGGGTAGAAAAAGATGCCGCTACACTTAAAGGATTCAAACACCGAACATTTACAGAAGATGATGCCTATTGGATGGTTTTGTCACTCTCCGTACTTATCCGTAAATACGGCGGGATAGAGCACGTTTTTAGGCGTTTTATGACCCCTAATGCCTCTGATGTAGGCCCGGTGATTCAAGGATTTTCCAGCGAAATGATGTATGCCGTCTCTGGAATACCTGCGCGACTTCAGAAACATCTTGCCAGACCCGACGCGGGAAGCGCCTGTAAACGGCTGAACATGTTCCTCCGATGGATGGTACGTACAGGGTCGGTGGACTTTGGCATCTGGAAAGGTATCCGTTCAGACCAGTTGGTGATGCCGTTGGATGTCCATGTGGGTCGGGTTGCCCGTCAATTGGGTATGCTTTTTCGGCCCACCAATGATTGGAAATCTGCGTTGGAGTTGACGGAATTCTGCCGGATCCTTTCTCCCCATGATCCTGTTCGCTATGACTTTGCCTTGTTCGGATGGGGCGTGAGTGAAAAGAATGGAGGACTGCCGAACCTAATGCTACCCGAATAAGTTGGTTGACAGCTACGCCATACAGAACGTACACAGCCAGTCTTTGGCATCATCTCACACAACCTTGGTTTTGCCTACATTCTACAAGAGTTGCAAGTATTCAGAAATGTTGATTTAATTCCGTCACATTTTTTTATATTGTTTCCAAAACCTTCATATAGAACAAACCACGATATGCGCGAGGTTGTTTTTCTGCGTCAAAATGCAGACAAGTGGAAAAAATACGAATCGCTTTATGAGCAAAGTAGCAGGGTCTCGGCAGATGCTCTGGCAGAGGTTTATCTCGAATTAACCGATGACTTGGCTTATGCCAAAACGTATTACCCAAATAGCAAAACAACCGAGTACCTTAATGCCTTAACGGGCAAATACCACCGCTTTATCTACCAGAATAAACGCGAAGACCAAAAGCGTTTGGTTCGTTTTTGGGTAGATGAAGTACCAGAAATGATGTACACTTATCGCTATAACCTTTTGCTCGCTTTTGGGATTTTTATGCTGGCGGTTGGTATTGGTGTGGTATCGGTATTGGAGGGCGAGCGGTTTGTGCGTATTGTCCTCGGCGATGCCTATGTGGATATGACCTTGGACAATATTGCGAAAGGCGACCCTATGGGCGTGTATAAATTCTCCAGCGAGTGGGATATGTTTTTGGGTATTGCCTATAACAATGTGATGGTAGCCCTACGGGCATATGCTTTTGGCTTGTTGATTTCGTTCGGGACAGGTATATTCATGTTTTATAATGGTATAATGCTTGGCTCTTTTCTCACCTTTTTTGCTATGCGAAACCTGCTTTGGGAATCCACGCTGGTCATTTGGATACATGGAACATTAGAGATTTCGGTAATTGTAGTGGCGGGATGTGCTGGTTTTGTCTTAGGTAATAGTATTCTTTTCCCTGGAACCTTTCCCCGAAGTGCCTCGTTGATGCGAGGCGCAAAGGAAGGTATGAAGATCGTTATCGGAACAGTGCCAATTTTTATTGTCGCGGCCTTTCTGGAAGGCTTTGTAACCCGCCACACCGAAATGCCCGTCTTCTTATCCCTCGCTATTATCGGCGGATCGGCGGCTTTCATTCTGTGGTATTTTGTGTGGTATCCCTATCGCCGCTTCGGTCAAGGCCATTGGAGGGAAGCGATCCAAAATCGTTTGACCACAACCCTGTCTTTAAACAATTCAAAAACAACTACATAAAAACTCATGAGATCTGTTGACTTTAAAAAAACGCGGGCATTAGGCGACGTCATCAACGATACTTTCACCTTTGTTCGAGAAAACCTGCAACCGTTAGGTCGGGCTTTGGTCTTGTTTGTATTGCCACCGTTGCTTTTTGGAGCAGTAATTGCCACCGGGATGTCAGGGGAGTTATTGGCTAAGATGATGAATCCAAAGATGATGGAAGAGAATCCGGGGGCCTTACTTGATCTTTATAGCCAAACCTTCCTTACGCCTTACTTTGCGTTGTCGTTATTGGCTTTACTAATCGGTTATTTATTGCTTTATGGGGTAACCATTACGTTCATTCAACAATATATATGCGGCGGCTCCTTAGAGTCTTCCGACATTTGGCAAAACATGCAAGGCAAGCTGGGGCGAATTCTTTCTACGGTTCTTGGCGGGGGAATTTTGTTCTTTCTGTTGTTTCTTGTGTTGTATATGATACTGATTTTCGCCATTTTAGGTTTGTCAACCTTGGGTGGTGGTGGCGCATTTGCAGCAGGGCTTTTTGCTTGTTGCGGCGTTATTTTCTTAGTCATAGCAGTACTTTTTGCAGGATTGGTCTTCCAGCTTATAATCCCCATTCGGATGGAAAAGCCAGAAATAGGAATTTTTGAATCTATCTCTTATGCACGGGGCTTGTTAGTAGGTCGTTGGTGGCAAGGGGTGGGCTTACTTTTCTTGATGTATGTGATTGTGATGGTGATGGGGCTAATTTTTACCATTCCCGCAACCATTATTACCACGTTTGCTGGTGTGGCCGTAGTATCGGAAATGGGGATTATCTGGAAGGTACTCTTCTATATCACCAATGTCATTAGTCAAGTGGGCAGTTTATTACAGGCGATGATTATTATTTCGTTTTTCCTCTATTTCTATAGTTTGGTGGAGGAAAAAGAAGGCGCTGGGTTGTCGGAACGAATTGACGAGATATTGTGATGCAACAAATGCGGATTTGGTGGTGGTTGTGGATTTTTTGGCCTTGTATAACAACGGCCCAAGAAGTGGTTTTGTCTGATTCATTGGTTTGGCGCACCCCTGAGGCGACAACATTAGACCGCCTCAAGGCCGATATTCCCTTGCCTGTTGTGAAACCCGTAGCACCAGCACCCACCTTTTGGACCAATCTCTTTGATGGTATAGACTGGATTTTGCAGCAAGTATTTGGGACACGTGGTAAACAGACCTTTTGGCGAATTACGCCAATTGTTGTCTTCCTGCTGCTGCTGTTTTTTCTCTTGTGGCGGGCAACGGGCATGGACCGTACAGGGCTTTTTTATGGAACTGGTGGCCCGTCTGGGGTGGGTAAAATGATAGGAGTCGTGTCGCTAAGTCAGATCAATTTTGAGCAAGAAATCCGGAAAGCAGAATCACAAATGTATTTCCGAGAGGCTGTTCGGTGGCAGTATCTGCAACTCCTGCATCGGTTGGAAGAACGGGGGTTGATTGTCTGGAAACCAGACAAAACCAATGCCGATTATGTGGCTGAGATGCGTGAAACAGCGGCCATTCGGTCTTTTCAGGATGCAACACGGCATTTTGAATATGTCTGGTATGGTGAATACACACCCAACGAAGCCGACTACCGTAGCATCGTAGGAATATTTAACACCCTGAACAAACCAAACCCGTAGCCCACATGAATCTTAGCCGCACAGACCGCACTTTATGGGCTTTGCTCGGGTTGGGCGTGGTATTTTATGTGTGGTATGAACTGAGTCGCCCAGTTCCACCGGATTGGCGTCCTACGTTTTCGCCCAAAGACAAAATCCCTTATGGCCTTTATGCTTTAGACAAAGTTTTGCCGCAAGCGTTTACGAAGCAAGCCATCCACCGTACCAACAGGTCGGCCTATGAAGTGCTTACCGAACTCAACGGACAAAAAAAGCAAAATACCAATTTTGTTTGGGTTAATGTGGGTGTAGATCTTACCCCCACGACCATAAAAGCCTTAAAGCAATACATTAGAAGGGGGAATTCGGCGCTTGTTTCCTCCTACTATTGGCCCCCAACCCTAAAAGACTCGTTAAACGTGACAGTGGGGTACGGAAATGAGATGCCAGGGGCAGAAGCCCTCAACCAATATACAAAGGCCGCTTCCGAGTTTTCCGACACATCCGCTGTTAAATTGCGCCACAACCGCTTTTCGGGCAAGGGGTTTTGGTTCCCATCTTTTATGGTACAGATGCCCTTTAGCCGATTCGATTCCACCCAAACGGTTATTTTGGGAGACTATTTTTTTGCTGGAAGTACGCCTGAAGTCTCTTATCCCAATTTAATTCAGAAAAAGATAGGAAAAGGTACCCTGTTCTTACACACCCATCCATATGCCTTTACCAACTATGGCTTGCTGAAAGGGCAGAATGCAGCGTATGCTTTTGGGGTACTGTCACACTTGCCCCTTCGGGAGACATATGTGGACTTTTACCGTCGGGGAAGCGCCAGTGATGAGTCTCGTTTGCAATATGTATGGCGTTCCGAGGGGCTACGGTGGGCCATGTATGGCCTGTTAACCTTGCTCGGACTGTACCTTTTTTCTGGTAGCAAGCGACGCCAGCGGGCCATTCCGGTCTGGGAAGCACCACGAAATACCACCCTCGATTTTGTGCAGGCCCTCGGACGCTTATATTATCGAAAAAAAGACCACAAAGACTTGGCGGAACGGAAAATCATGTATTTTATGGAATCTATCCGGCATCGGTATCAGGTACAAACAACCGATCTAAACGAGGCTTTTTTTGAGCAACTCGCGGCCAAGTCCGGTCACCGAAAAGAAGAAGTGGCTTCCTTGTTCCGGTTCTTTGACCATCTTCGGGCAAAAGCCAGTCTAACCAATGAAGACCTGCGCGAGCTCACCCGCCGTCTCTACCGTTTTTGAACCTCCTTCATTAAGATACACCCAGCCTTATGTCTCCTGATCAAGCCTATGCCAACCGTACAGACCTAACTGCCTTAAGCGAGGCAGTGGAAAACATCAAAAGCGAAATCGGTAAAATCATCATTGGCCAAACAGGCATGGTGGATATGCTGATTGCCGCATTACTGGCCAATGGCCATGTTTTGATAGAAGGTGTGCCTGGTGTAGCCAAAACCATGACCGCCAAACTGCTTGCTCGCACAGTCTCTGTCGGGTTTTCACGGATACAGTTTACGCCCGACCTCTTGCCTTCCGACGTTCTTGGAACGGCCATTTTCGATCCCAAATCATTGGCCTTTACCTTTCGGAGAGGCCCCATTTTTGGAAATTTGGTGCTTGTGGACGAGATCAACCGCGCACCCGCCAAAACCCAAGCGGCGCTTTTCGAGGTGATGGAAGAGCGGCAGGTGACCGTGGATGGAACCACATATCCTATGCAACAACCGTTTATGGTACTTGCCACCCAAAATCCGGTAGAACACGAGGGTACCTATCGCTTACCAGAAGCCCAATTAGACCGTTTCCTCTTTAAGATTCTCGTGGATTACCCCACGATAGACGAGGAAGTACAGATTCTTTCCGGTTTTCACGCTCGGCAGGGCATGAACAATGTGGCGTCTCTCACGCCCCTACTTTCCGGAAGCACCGTACAACAGCTACAAGTGGTGGTACAGTCCTTGCATGTAGAAGAAAAAATCTTACGCTACATGGCCCAAATCACCACCAATACCCGTAACAACCCGGCTTTATATCTTGGTGCATCGCCCCGTGCTTCACTGGCATTGCTTACTGGTTCAAAAGCCTTTGCAGCCCTTCGTGGACGCGACTTTGTGACTCCGGAGGACGTGCAAGCAGTGGCTTACCCGGTACTACGACATCGGATCCAACTTTCACCGGAGCGCGAAATGGAAGGTAGCACACCCGACCAAGTGATAAAGTCCTTAATCGAAAAAGTGGAAGTGCCGCGTTAAAACCTCGTTTACCCTCAATTTTTCCGGCTTATGAAACATCTGATGCTCTTTTTTCTGCTCTTTATGAGCGCCTGTACGGTCCTCCGGCCAGAGATGAACGGCAAACCCAAAACCCCACAAAAACGGACCATTGCCTCGATAGACTCGTTGTTCAATGATCCGGCGTTTGCCCACGCGCATTGGGGTGTTTTAGTTAAATCTCTAAGAACTGGCGAGATTTGGTACGAGCGAAATGCAGACAAGATGTTTATGCCCGCATCAAACGAAAAAATAATTACCGGAGCCGTTTCTTTACAAAAATTAGGGCCAGACTTCCAGTATGTTACCACCGTCGGGCACCGGGGAAGCATAACCAATGGTATTCTGAAAGGTGATTTGGTGGTATTTGGCAGTGGTGATCCTTCTTTTAATTTCCGCTTTTGGGGGGATAACCGGGCGGTTCTGACAAAGTGGGCGAAAGAATTAAAAGCAAAAGGCCTACGCGAAATTTCAGGCGATCTGATTGGCGATGACAATGCCTTTGAAGATTATCCCTATGGTAGTGGATGGCCCTATGATGACTTTGAATATTATTATTCCGCCGAAATCGGGGCTTTTCAGTTAAACGAAAACTACATAGACCTGGAAATTACACCTCCGCGCATCGCTGGCGAAGCCATGAAAGTCCAGCCCAGCACACCCAGCAATTATTACACATTAGAAAACAACTTAAAGGTTGTGCCCAATGGAGCCTCCACAGTAACCGTTTCACGCGCCTTTGGTAGCAACCGAATCGTGCTGAAAGGCCAAGTGGTCCTTGGTGGTAGAACCATCTCCGATGCTGTCACCATTACCAATCCTACCCTGTTTTTTATGACCGTGCTCAAGGAATCCTTAGAGGCCGAAGGCATTAAGGTTACAGGTACCGTTCGCGATTGTGATGACATTTCCGGCTATGCCCTTAAGCCAACCGAGGTTACCGTTCTCCTGAAAGAGCAATCACCACCATTCACCAAGTTACTCTCCGAAATGATGAAAGTGAGCCAAAACCTTTATGCAGAGACTTTTACCCACACCTTGGGATGGCATAGTACGGGCGTTGGAAGTTTCGAGGCAGGCAGAACCATTGTTCAGCAACAATTGGCCGAGTGGGGCATTGCGGCAAATAACTATGTGTATGCTGATGGAAGTGGCCTCTCGCGATACAACTACACCAATCCTCGAACTTTGGTGAGTATCCTCTCGGCCATGCGTAATTCCCCTCATTGGGCTGTTTTTCGAGATTCCATGCCCATTGCCGGAGAAGATGGCACCCTCCGAAACCGCATGAAAACAGGCCCCGCTTTCAAAAATGTACGCGCCAAAACAGGAACCATCGCGAATACCCGTGGTCTTTCTGGCTACCTAACCACTGCCGACGGTGAAGAGCTGGCGTTTTCGTTCCTCGTAAATGGCCATCTGCTCTCTTCCCGCGATACCGACCGCATCACCGACACCGCAGCCCAGATATTAGCAGGGCTAAGGCGATAAAAAATATCGTTCTACTTCAAGTCACCCATTTGTAACCCACTTGGGCATAGAGACGTCTTGTAAGTGTTTATTTCTCCCAAAACCACGTAAACATGAATAAAGTCCGTGTTCCGTTCTTCCTCATAGGGCTGCTGTGGGTCTTTAGCCCCAAGGTACATGCCCAGTACTGGGTTGATCCTAGCGATAACCGCTTGAACAACTCGCAATTCCGTCCGCTTTCCGACTGGCCAACCCCTACCGAGTACCGCACGGCCTCTGGCTCTCCCGGCCCGAAATACTGGCAACAACGGGTGGATTATAAAATTGAGGCCTCCTTAGACACGCTCAATCACCGGATTACGGGCAAGGAACGCATCACATACCGAAACAACTCGCCCGATGTATTGCGCTATATCTGGATGCAATTGGACCAGAATCTAATGTCGAAAGAACATAGTCGTACCTACCAAACGACGGGCGCACTTCCTCAGTCCATTCCTCCCGCCGCAAGGCGATTTCTGAATGTGGATCCATTTGACGGCGGTTTTAATATCACCCGTGTGCAAGTAGTAGATGGCGCCGGAAAACGTCAAAATATGGACTACCGCATCAACAATACCATTATGAAGGTGCAACTATTGCAACCGCTCCAACCGGGTGGAACAGTGGTTTTTGAGGTAGATTGGAATCATGTAGTCCCCGACGATGGGCGTGGTGCTAAGGAAAAAACCAAATTCGGTTGGCACTATGTGAACGCACAATGGTATCCCCGCGTCTCGGTATATGATGATGTTAATGGCTGGCAAACCGATCAATTCTTGGGACGAGGCGAGTTTTATCTGGAGTTTGGTAATTTTGATGTAAGCCTTACAGTACCTTGGAACGTAATTGTGGACGCTACTGGAACCCTTCAAAACCCAATCGAAACCCTGACCGCCGAGCAACGCAACCGTCTGGCGCAGGCTTATCAGGTAACAGATCTGGTGAAGAATAGCCCCGTTTTTATTATCAAACCCGAGGAAGTGGGCAAACCGTCTTCCCGACCCAAAACCTCCGGAACCATTACATGGCGCTATAAGGCCGAAAACGTCCGAGATTTTGCATGGGTGGCCTCGCGTGTCTATGTCTGGGATGCTGCTGGGTACCAATATAGCCCCTCCGAAAAACCCATTGCCTTGCACTCGCTCTACCTAAAAGAATCTATGCCGCTTTGGGATAAGGTCTCTACCCGCGCTATCTGGCAAACCATGGAAACCTATGGCGAAATGTCGCTTAAATATCCGTATCCGAAAGCTGTAAACGTAAACGGCCCACCCACCGTTGGCGGAATGGAATATCCGATGTTGGCCTTCTGTGCTGGGCGCCCGAATGCCGAGGGCAAATTTACCGAAGTACAAGAACGTGGACTCATCTCCGTTACCATCCATGAAGTAGGACATAATTGGTTTCCGATGATCATCGCCTCCGACGAACGGAAGTGGACGTGGCAAGACGAAGGGGTCAATTCGTTTGTACAATACTACGCCGAACAAGCCTATGCCAAACGATTTGGCGGAACCCCTTTTGGCGAACAGTTCAAAACCGGCATTTATCCCAGCCGACGTGGACCCGCTAAAAATATCGTACCCTATATGCGCGATGCCGATCAAGTTCCAATTATGACGCACTCGGACTTGATCCACAAGGACTTTGGGAACAATGGTTATGCAAAACCCGCTACAGCACTGGTAATGCTTCGCGACCACATTGTTGGCCCCAAGGCGTTCGACGAAGCGTTCCGTGAGTATTCACAAAAATGGGCCTTTAGACATCCCATGCCGTGGGACTTTTTCCGTACCATCGAGGATGGCGCAGGCGAAGACCTGTCTTACTTCTGGCGTGGCTGGTTCTATACCACCCACACAAACGATCAGGCCATTACCGAGGTGAAATCACAAAAAGCAGCCGACTTGGTGGGCGATGATAAGCGCGGTCAACACTACTGGCGTATCACCATCGAGAACAAAGGAAAAATGGTGATGCCTGTACAGTTGGGAATTACCTATGACGATGGTTCTTCCGAAAAAATGAAACTCCCCGCCGATATTTGGCGAAACAATGAGTTAAAGTTTGAAAAAGGCTTCTTTTCAGATAAAAAGGTGGCAAAAGTGGTATTAGACCCCGATGAGGTCTTTGCCGATGTGGACCGCACCAATAACACGTGGGAGGCTCAAAAACTGGAACAACCCAAAACACAGGAAAGCCCGGCCTCTGGCGGACAAAGAAATTAACTCCTTGCTATAAGCCATCATGGCCTAAAAAGCTGTCTCGAAATCCATCGAGGCAGCTTTTTACGTGTGGTAATGATTCATCGCAATCGCCAACCTAATAAAAAATGTATGGGCATGGTTGAGCAAGCTCTTTTTGGATAACGGCACTTAATATCATGGTAGTCCAAGGAAAACCTGCTTCAGAATATCTGAAAAAATTTAAATTGCAATACAAATAATCAAAATATTCATTCAATTAATTTGTAAAATGATATATTAAGGTGTAAAA
>DDTM01000119.1 GCA_002344075.1 Bacteroidetes bacterium UBA2364 | reverse complement strand
AACTACGATGAATTTAACCAGCTCAAAGCACTTCAAGCCATTGATATAAACAATCCTGAAGCCCTTGAAGCCTTCAAAAAGGAACATTTTGTAACCGATGAGGATATTGCTGCCATGCGCGACATTGAACTCCTCAAAGAAAGGACCGTCCAAGATTACCGTTCAACTTACAACGACATACGTGACTGGTTAAGACGGGAGAAAAGCGGAAAAGCGTCAGAGGAATCAAGCATTGATTGGGAGGATGTAGTGTTTGAAGTTGACTTGCTAAAATCGCAAGAAATAAACCTGGACTATATCCTTGAATTAATTTTTGACCATAACAAGAAAACAAAAGACAAAGACGCTTTAATTACGGAAATACGCCGGGTTATCCGGGCCAGTGTTGGAAACAGAGCCAAAGAGAGCCTGGTGGTTGATTTCATCAACGAAACAGACCTCGACAGCATTCAAGACAAGAGCAACGTGATAGATTCTTTTTTCGCCTTTGCTCAAAGTAAGCAGCAAGCAGAGGCACTGGAGTTGATCACAGCCGAAAACCTGAACATGGAAGAGGCGAAACGCTATATAAAGATTTCATTAAAACGAGGGTATGCCAGTGAAAACGGGACGGAACTGAATGCACTTTTACCCAAAATGAGTCCTTTAAATCCTCAGTACTTGAGCAAAAAGCAAAGTGTATTTCAAAAGCTCGTTTCGTTTGTAGAGAAGTACAAAGGCGTTGGAGGAGAACTATAATAAATAATGACAAAGGAAGGAAGATGAATATCCAGCCCAATAGCCATGCGCATTGCCAAGTGGCCCAAGCCAAAGCACAGACCAAAGCTTGGCAAAGAGTGTGTCTGTCCTACTCTGACAAAATTGAAACCGATCCGTGCGTTGGCGACACATGCGGATGCGGCTTTAGGAGTCAGAAAGCGAATGTGTGAGATGTTGCCAGAATCTTTGTTGGCCTCTATCAGGCACAAATTTTGGCGCCACTGTCTCGTGCTGAATTACGCCTAAAACTTCCTCAAGGGGCCATGAGGGTGGTCTTTTTATGTGTGGAAATCCATCCTCATGCGTGCTACCGTCAAACTTGCTGCAACGTGGTTGTCTGGCCCTGAAGGGAACCTGTGAAACATCTTATGCCCATGCCATGAAAGTATTAATTGTATCCCGAACTGTTGTAGAACGCAAGCGGTGTATTGGCGCATTAGTCAGAACCAACGACGGCTATCAAAGTTTGCGGCTGATGGATGCACGCATTTTGCCTACGGGCACATTCTGGGCGGAAAGTGCTCCGTTTCGCATTGGGGAGTTGTGGGAAATCGAACAAGGCCCAGCGGCTTCTATTCGCCAGCCACACAACGAAGATATTTTGGTATATGAATACACATTGGTCAATTCCTCGTTCACAGATCTACAGCGGCTGGATGAATGGTTGCGGTCGCACTTTCATAAGATAGACCCACCCTGCATGTGGGAAGGCACGCCGGAAAGCCTATTTGGTGGAAAACTCCAAAGTACCCGTAAGTATAATGGACGTGGATTTGTTACAAAAGCAAATTTACCGGAAGTGAGTACAGGTTTTTGGATCCCTGATCAGCCTTTGAAAAAAGTGCTATATGAGGAAAAGGCCAGTTATTTATACAACAACGGGCTGCAAAAAGTGCGTGTTGGTAAACTGAAATACATTGGCGAGCCGGAACCTCCCGATCAGATTCCGGCGGGTACGTTGGTACGGGTTTCACTTTCGCGCTGGATCGAATTCCCGCCCTATCCGGAGGCGTGCTGGCTGATGTTGTCGGGTTGGTATGGTGCGCTTTAGAACGAGGTCTCCATATGCTCGCTGAAGTTTCTTAGATCGGAGTACAATCCGAAAAGAACCAAAATATCGCCTTCTTCCAGAATGGTTTCGGGGGTAAGAACGCCCAATACATTCCGGCCACGCACGGTTTTCCCAAAGATGTTTTTGGAAATGGTCTTTCGTACTACCGTTACCACGTTCAGCCCCCATTTGTTACGTAATTGCGAGTTTTGGATGGTTTTTCCGATGAGTTTTTGGGGTAGTTCGATTTCGGCGATTTCAAATTTATTATCTAAAGCCAATGATTTAACCGCACCTTTAAGGCCAAATTTTTTCGAGAACTCGTCGGCATATTCTGCCTCCGGCTCAATGATTTGGTTGACCTCCATCGTTTCTAAAATAGTATGATGGATAGGGGAAATGGCACGAGCAATGATTTTAGTTTGGCATAGTTTTTTGAGCAATGCCACTGTGGTCACCGAAGCACCTAAGTCTTCTCCGATGCTCACAATAATATAATCAGATTCGTCCAGCGGAATACGCCGTAAGACCAATTCGTCGCTACTGTCTGCGCAGATGGTATGGGTCAACTTGTCCTTATACATTTCGATATGGGCAGAACTATTGTCCACGCCCATCACCTCGTGCCCCTCTTCAATCAGGCGCATTCCTAAATGTGAACCAAAGTTGCCCAGTCCGATGATAATAAATTTCATGGGTATAGTGCTTAGTTAATCAGGATTTTGGCATCCGGAAAATGGATTCGTTTTTCGGGAGGCGGCTTGGTAAAGAAAGAAAAAATACCGATCAGGAAGTTATAGAAGCTGACCCGTCCGAGAAACATGAGTAGGATGATTACAATTTTGCTTTCAGTACTCAGCGTAAACGTGATGCCCATCGTGAGGCCCACGGTTCCGTATGCAGAGAAGCACTCAAAAGCAACCTGGAGTACATCAAGTTCTGGTTGGAGTGCGGCTATGATGCAGGTTCCGGTTCCAATGGCAATTAAAGACAGGCTGATGATTACCGAAGTTTGACTAATGAGCGATCGGGTAATGTATTGCCATCTAATGACCATCTTATTGATCCCTCGAATGTGGTTAAAGATATTCATCGAGGCAATGGCAAAAGTCGTGGTTTTAATCCCGCCTCCCGTAGATCCTGGCGAAGCACCCACCCACATTAGGAGCAAATAAATCAGAATCATGGGCCGTGACATCGCGGCAATATCCACCGAATTAAAACCAGCCGTGCGGGGTGTGACCGAACCAAAGAAAGAAACTGCTAATTTCCCCAAAAATGTGGGGTGTTCACGGAGTGTGCCATTGGCTTCGAAGACGTAAAAAGTCAGCATTCCAAAAACCAGTAACGCAGCGGTTGTCCACAAAACCAGGCGGGCATTTACCTCGTATCGGGTACTGCTTTTGGAATAATGGGGTGGGACCAATTGTAACAAACGTCTGACGATCTTTTCGATCCTGAAATGGATAATATTGTAGGTGGCAAGTAATACGCTATATCCAATGCCGCCCAAAATGATCAATATTGCAACGGTGGTATGAAACCCATAATTAAAGCGCACGCTGCTTTCGTATAAACTGGCAGAAAGCGGCGAGAAACCTGCATTACAAAATGCGGAGATAGAATGAAAAACTGCAAAGAAGATACCGAAATCGGGGGCATAAAAGTATATGAACAAGGCTCCTAAGCCTTCAATGACAAACGTAAATACGATAATCTTCAGTAGGACGCGGGTGTTTTCGCTCAGACTGTCCGAACCAACCAAGTTTTGAACCAGTAAAATATTCTTAAAGGAGCGGTTGGTTCGGAAAAATACCCCAAAAACATTGGTGAAGGTGAGGATACCCAGCCCTCCAACCTGTATCAGAATTAGAATAATAAACTGCCCAAAGGTCGTGAATCCTTTTCCGGTGTCTAAAACAGCCAAGCCAGTTACACAAACGGCACTTGTTGAGGTGAATAAGGCGTCTATAAACGTGATGCCTTGTGTTGTACTATTGGGCAACATCAGCAGAATAGCCCCGATAAAGATGACGCCGGCAAACGTAAAGACAAACAAGACGGTTGGGTCTATCTTGGCATCAGAATTAAGAAAGGTTTTATCGGAAAGGTCTATAACAGTCAGAAAAATAAGGATATAAATAAAAAGACTGCTTGAGAAGTCGCTGTGACTAAATAAAGAACTGACCAAACTCGTGAAGAAAATAATTGTCAGCAGGGTGGAGACAAAAATGGCGAGGAGTCTGACCAATCTGGATTTGAATTGGCGATAGCGTTGAAAGAAACGGTTGGCAAAAAGTAGATAGTAAGGAACGGAGATGAATGTTGGAATCACCCACCAATGTAGTTCCGGGATGCCAGCATAGAGTACAATGGAGAGCAATACAAAAAGTGGGATGCCCCATTGGTTACTTAGGTTATCAATTAGCTTCATAAGTAGTCCCTGCAAAAAATTTGCAGTATGTTTAAAAAAACAAGGCGCAAATTTATGAAAATATTAAGTGCGGATGTGTTAGAAAATGTACGACATAAATAAGACTTCCTTTAAACTTCTTTTTTGAACTCGATTAAGGCAGATATTTTGGTTGTCGGCGATAAAAAGTTTCTTGTTAATCTCAAGTGATGATATAGGTAATCATGATTGGTATTCCAGATTTTTCGACTTCGGAGGTGCTTGTTTTGGCCAACCGGATTTTTGGCAGGGCGGGCGTTGTGAGGCCCTTACCCAGTTATAAAGACCAAAATTTCTGGATAGAAGCCGAATCGGGTAAAGGGGTAGTCCTCAAAATCGTCAACGCGGGGGAGCCGCTGGAAGTTATTCGACTGCAACAAATGGCCATGCAACAGGCCGTACAGGCTGGTATTCCATGCCCCGAAATGATCACCACCCTAAGTGGGGAAAACTGGGGTCGGGCAATGAAAAATGGTGTGCATTATTGGATTTGGTGCATGAGCCATATGCCCGGTAGGCCTATTGCCACGCTTCGATACCACAACAAAAAGTTATTGTTTGATTGGGGCCGCACGTTGGGGGCATTAGACAAGGCCTTAGAATCCCTCGATGTTGCCTTCATAAACCAAAATACTGAATGGAATTTGTCTAATGCAGCCTCAGTTATTACAGATAAATTGGTGTATGTGGCGGATATCCATATAAGGGAATGGATCGAGCAAGTGCTAAAACAATATTCTGTTATTCCAGAAGAAGTTTGGGCAGGGCTTCGGCAAAGTACCATCCACAATGATGCAAATGATCATAATTTCTTGGTAAACCCCTCTGGATTTTCGGCAATGGAAGGTGGGCAAATTAGTGCGGTGCTGGATTTTGGCGATATGGTAAAGGCGCATACGATCAATGAACTTGCTATTGCTACAGCATATGCCTGTTTAGATAAGGAACACCCCATACAAGTGATTGGAGAAGTTGCAAAGGGATATCATTCCGTTAATCCGCTTTCTGAAACTGAACTTTCCGTTTTGTTTGTTTTGGTTTGTATGCGTCTTTCCGTGAGTATTTGTATGGCGGCAAAAGAACAAGCCTTGCGACCACAAGATGCGTACATTGGTGTTTCGCAAGGACCTATCCGCCGGACCATTCCACGATTGGCCGCGATAAATATGAAGACAGCAACAGCGGTTTTAAGGGTGGCCTGCGGATACTCGGCCTCGCCCAAACAGTCCCAAATCAAGGCTTATTTGGCCACGCAGATAACCCAAACACGGCGTGTTCCGGTTGTTTCCGGCTTGGAGTCAGAGGATGCGTTGGTGATAGACCTTGGTGTGGACAGTCCTTTGGTTGCTGGCGATCCGATACAAAATGTTGCGGCGGTGCTGGGTTCGCGCATTGTTACCGAAATGGAAAAGCATAACAAACAGGTGGCGGTTGGGCGTTATAATGAGCCTCGTTTATTGTACAATGCACCCTTTTTTAAGACGGGTACACGTCTTACAGATGAATCTCGGACCATTCATTTGGGTATGGACTTTTTTGCCCCAGTTGGGACGATGGTTTTTGCTCCTTTAGCGGGAACCATTCACGCATTTGCCTTTAATCCATTGCCACAAGACTATGGCGGTGTTGTTTTGCTTAAACATCTGACACCCGAAGGGGAAGACTTCTACACGTTGTATGGTCATCTAAGCCGGGCGTCTTTGTTGGATAAAAAAGTGGGGCAAGAAGTGCGTTCTGGCGATCCTTTGGGTGAGTTGGGGTCGGAGGCCGAAAATGTGGGCTGGCCACCACACCTACATTTTCAGGTGATGGTGGATGATTTGGGATTAGGGACTGATTTTCCGGGGGTGGCATTGGCATCTGAAAGGAATGTTTGGACGGAACTTTCTCCGGATCCTAATGAGATATGCGGCATTGCGTCACGATGCTTTCCGCCAGAAAAACCGTCTAAAGCCAATACTTGGTCTAAGCGGCAATTGCGTTTGGGTGCTAACCTGAGTTTGGGGTATGATGAACCTGTAAAAGTATTGCGCGGCTGGAAGCAATATCTTTTTGACGAAACAGGCCGGCGGTATATAGATGGTTACAATAATGTACCGCATGTAGGACATGCGCATCCTCGGATTGTGGAGGCTGCTTGCCGGCAAATGTCTATCCTAAATACGAATACAAGATATTTGCATGATGCCATACTGGAATACGCAGAGGCATTGTGTAAGACCTTGCCCGCGCCGCTTTCGGTGTGCTATTTCTTAAACTCAGCGAGCGAAGCCAATGAGTTGGCCCTCCGGATGGCCCGCACCGCTACCCGCCAAAAAGATCTGATGGTGCTTGATGCGGCTTATCATGGCCATACAACAAGCCTGATTGATATTTCCCCCTATAAACACAATGGGCCTGGCGGAAATGGGCCGCCCAATTGGGTGCATACGCTGCCCTTGCCCGATCTTTTTCGTGGTGCGTACAAAGCCGAAGATTTGTTGGCTGGTACAAAGTATGCACAGGCGGTTTATGCAAAGATAGAGGAATTAAAAGCCACTGGGCGAGGGGTTTGTGGCTTTATTGCCGAAACTTGTCCCAGTGTTGGCGGGCAACTTTTTTTACCAAAAGGGTATTTAAGCACAGTGTATCAGGCCATCCGAGAAGGGGGTGGGGTTTGTATCGCTGATGAAGTACAAACCGGGTTGGGTCGTATCGGGACGCATTTTTGGGCATTCGAGGCGCATGGTGTTGTGCCCGATATGGTGATTATGGGTAAACCTTTAGGAAACGGTCATCCGATTGGGGTGCTCGTCACAACGCCCGAAATTGCAGCGGCATTTCACAATGGGATGGAGTTTTTTAGTACATTTGGCGGCAATCCGGTTTCGTGTGTGGTAGGGCGAGAAGTATTGAATGTGGTGCAGGAAGAAAATTGGATGGCACATGCAAAACACGTGGGAGATCGGTTATGGGGGCAACTACGGGTACTACAGTCGGATTTTCCGATCATCGGGGATGTACGAGGTTCGGGTTTGTTTGGCGGAGTAGAATTGGTCCGTGATGCGTTACAAACGCCCGCAGACCGTGAAGCACAATACGTGGTCAACCGAATGCGGGCACATGGCATTTTGATTGGTACAGATGGGCCTTTTCATAATGTTGTTAAAATTCGTCCTCCGATGCCGTTTGATATAGAAAATGCAGACTTATTGGTAAATCGGTTTGGTGAGATTTTGCATGAGTTGATTTCTATACGCCCGTAAGGCTTAGGTCTTTTCGGCAGTTCGGTCACGGGTGGGTAAGATGTATTTACCAGGCAAGTTGTATATCTATCGAGACATACAAAGTTGGTCTCATATGGCGTAATGCCGTTCTTGCGCTACTATCCGTTTGTTTTGCGGCCCATGCGGTCTAAAATACGAGCAAGGGCCAAGACAGCGGCTTCTATATGGGTCGGGGTAGTATGCTTTCCCAACGAAAACCGAATGGTGGCGGCGGCTGTTTTCTCTGGAACGCCCATCGCTTGGAGAACATGGCTTGGTTCAACGGCGCCACTGGTACAAGCGGATCCACTGGAGACCATAAACCCTGCCATATCCATATTTAGCAACAACATTTCGCCGTCTATCGGTTCATCGTTTACAGGCGGGAAGGAAAGGTTCAGAATATGGGGAGAGGTGGGGGTTCCGTCTTGCGGCGTGTTCCAGATATACCTTCCTCCTAGATAAACTTCCAGTTGATTGATCAGATGGGCCTTAATGGTTTCTAAATAGAGAAGGTGTTCTTCGGCTTTGGTAATAGTTTGTTCAAAGGCCGTGACCAAGCCGATAACTTGTGCAACAGCTTCTGTGCCGCCGCGTCGCCTGCGTTCTTGTGCGCCACCTTCAATCAAAGTGGTTTGAACGGGAGTGCCTGCACGAATATACAAGGCCCCCACCCCTTTTGGGCCATACACCTTGTGTGCAGAAAATGAACACATGTCCACGTCCAATATATCCATTCTTGGCCGGAACAGCGCTGCCTGAACGGCATCTGTATGGCATAAAATCCCATTTTTACGGCAAATTTCGGCTATTTGGGGAATGGGGGAAACCGTTCCCAGTTCGTTATTTACATACATCACCGAGACGAGCCGCGTATTGACTTGCAACGCATTCTCTACCTGTTCTGCCGAGACCGTTCCGTTGGGGTAGGGTTTCAGAAAGGTGACTTCAACCCCTTGTTTCTGCAGGTGTTTTGCAGGTTCCAAAATCGCTTCATGTTCTGCAAGACTGGTGATAAAATGGTCTCCAGGTTTGAGCGTCCCTTTAAGTGCAAAATTGTTCGACTCGGTAGCGCCGCTGGTAAAGACCACTTCGCCTTCTTCAGCACCAATGAGGTGTGCAAACTGCTGGCGGGCATCTTCGATCGCAAACCGCGCCGTTCGCCCTAAACGATGTACCGACGATGCATTCCCGTACTCCGAGGTGAGGTAAGGCATCATCGCCTCCAGGACTGAAGGGTCGAGCGGCGTGGTGGCTGCATGATCGAGGTACACGGACATAGACGCGGTTTTCTGATATTATAAACCGATTTGTAAAGTTATCAACCAATTGTATCGAATCCGGCATATGGAATCAAGGCTTCGGGCAAGTGAATGCTGCCATTGGCTTGTTGACCATTTTCCAAAAGTGCGGCAACAATGCGTGGGAGCGCAAGTCCGCTACCATTTAGGGTATGCACAAACTGGGGCTTTTTGTTGCCTGATGCACGAAAGCGAATATTGGCCCTGCGTGCCTGAAAAGTTTCGAAGTTGGATACCGAGGAAACTTCGAGCCAGCGTGCTTGTGCTCCACTCCACACCTCAAGGTCATATTTTTTGGTTTGTGTAAAGCCGAGATCTCCCGTACACATCAAAAGGCGATGATAGGGCAATCTCAATTTTTGCAAGGCATTTTCTGCATTTGCGCGGATGCTTTCTAAGTGTTCATAACTGGTTTCGGGATGGACAAAGCGCACCAATTCTACTTTGTCGAACTGATGGAGGCGGTTGAGGCCCCGAACGTCTTTGCCATAACTACCCGCTTCACGACGAAAACATGGTGTATAGGCACAGTATAAGAGGGGTAATTGGCTTTCGTCTAAGATCTCGTCACGGAGAAAATTGGTAACCGGAACCTCAGCAGTAGGAACCATAAAGAAGCGGTCGAGGGTGGCTTCATACATTTGGCCTTCTTTGTCGGGCAATTGCCCTGTTCCGATGCCGCTGGCTTCATTGATCATCAGGGGTGGCTGAATCTCGGTATAGCCGCCTTCGTCCACTGCTAAATCGAGAAAAAAATTAATAAGGGCACGTTGTAGGCGGGCTCCCTTTCCGATATAAAATGGAAAGCCTGCTCCCGTTACTTTGGAGCCACGTTCAAAATCTATGAGGTTGTGTTTGGCTGCCAATTCCCAGTGAGGCAATGCAGGAAAGTCGAAAGTGGGTTTCTCGCCCCATTCAAACACCACCTGATTACCGCTTTCGTCACGACCAATCGGTACGTCGGGATGTGGAATATTGGGGATTTCGAGCAGTAGTTGATGTCGTTCCACTTCCATAGACCGTGCCCAATCTTCTATTTCTTTGATGTGGGCCTTTAGGGTTGTGGTCTCTTGACGTGCGGCTTCTGCGGCTTCTTTTTTTCCACTGCGCATTAGGTCTCCAATACTTTTGGAGCGCATATTGAGGGTGGCTTGTACCTCTTGCAACTTTGTGAGGGTCTCGCGCCACTCCAGATCAAGGACGAGCAATTTGTCCACTACTTCGGTTGTGCCTGCGTTTTTATGGACGATGGCTTCTTTTACACGTTCCGGATTTTCCCGGATGATTTGAATGTCTAACATGACGTTGTCAGGTTGCTTATTGAAGGCAATCCAGTAAGGATAGCTTGGTTGCAGGTTATTTTTAGGCTTCGTCGGTCTCTGTTCGCAACACCGCATCCCGTTTAATCATGTCATGAATGTTATATGGGATCGGTTTGGGTTTATATCCGATTTCAGATTCTGCTTTCAAAATGAGAAGTCCGGATTTTAACGGTCGTTTGGCGGGTTGGGTAAACGTATTGCTATTGGTCGGTTCTATTAGGTTTGCATCAAACCCAAGTGTTTGTGCAATGGCTTTTCCAAAATCAAAAATCGAGATCATCTCACGTCCGGCAATATTCCAAACTCCTGCTTTGCGAAATCGGATCAATCGTTCAATGCCATCAGCCAGATCATGGACATAAGTGGGGGTTCGCCATTGATCGGTCACTAACCGGATGGTTTTGCCTGCGTCCAATTGCCCAATGAGCCAAGTAGCAATATTGCGCCGCATGAGTTTTTGTCCGGTTCCATAGACCAAAATCGTGCGGACAAGTGCCCACTGATCGTTTTTAAGGGTTCTGACAGCATTTTCTGCTGCCAATTTGGTGCGCCCGTAATATGAAAGTGGGTTTGGTCGAGCCTTTTCGTCATAAGGTCCGGCTTCTCCGTCAAAGATGAAGTCCGTAGAAAGGTGAATCAGCCGTGTTCCGAACGTTCGGCAGAGGCGTACCAATTGTTCGACAGCCCCCACATTGAGTTGCCAACACAAGTCTCGTTGTGTTTCGCAGGCATCCACCATGGTCATTGCGGCGCAATGCACCACGACATCAGGGGCAAAATCTATAAAAATGTGCCGCATTTCTTCCGTTTCCAGAATGTCCATGGGGATGTAACCACAGGATTGGTGGCGGAGTTTTGGGGCATTGTCGTGCGATGTGGCTAGTACGTCGTAGCTTGGTTGGTGAGACAATCGTTCAACCAATGCCTGCCCCAACAAGCCGTTTGCACCTGTAATTAGGATTCGACGATATTTTGGCAATTCAAACATCGGCTTTGTTTACGTTTTCCAACAAAAAGTGGGTGAGTTCGTGCGCATCCGAAACTTTCAGCCTTCCAGCCAACACCAAGCGCAACTGACGGCGTCTTTCTGCGGCTTCCCAACGGCTTTGTTCTTCCGGAGAGTTGGGGACTAAGGTAGGTACGATCGTTGGACGTAGTTCTTCATCAATGGCCACCATCGTATAAAAAGCGCGGTTCGAAGCTGTTTTTCGCCCCGTTCGCGGATTTTCGGCCCAGACATTAATCTCTACCTCCATCGAGGAACGGAAAGAACGGTTTACATGCCCGGCCAAAGTGACAATGTCCCCCAATTTAATGGGAGACGAAAACTCGACATGATCCACCGAAGCCGTTACGACCGTTCGGTTACTATGCCGCTGTGCCACCACCCCAGCGCACATATCCATTAGGTAGAGCAATTGTCCGCCCATCATATTGCCCAGCGTATTGGTGTGGTTGGGCAAAACGATTTGCGACATCTCGGTGTGCGAGGCCGCTACATTTTTGGAAGACATCATCTGGTAACGGTTTGTTTAAGCCCTATTTATGAGGCTACTTTTTAGGGAAGGTAAGGATTTGATGGGCTTTTTGGCCGATCTTGTCACGTTTTTAGTGAAAAGACCGGGAATCAGTAATAGGGCAAAACGGTATCGAGCGCTGCTTGGTTAATCTGAGCCGCCGCTGGGGTGTAGTTGGCTGGAAGAGCGGCCATATGGGCGATCAGTCGTTTTTGGGCCTGCATTATCGCGGGCAACTTGGGTTGGATGTCTTCGAATTTCTGAAAGCGTGGTAGGTGTTGTTTGGCACGGAGGATCCAGAATTGGCCCTTGTGTAGATAAGGCCCTTGTATGCCTGTCCAGTCGTTGGTGACCCTAAGTGTAAGCACAGGCCATGTTGGAATTTCTTGATCTTGTACCCAGAAATCTTGCGAAGAAATGCTGTCTAATGGGTGGAGGGATTTTTCGGCCAATATGCGGCGTAAGGTTTGCCAGACCGAGGCACTATCCGGGAATGCCCATGCTTCTACTTGCGTGATGAGGCCGTCTCGAAACAAAGTTGTTTTAAATTGTTCATAAAAAGCACGTTCGTACCGAGACAAGTGCAGGGTGTCGGATACCGCCGAAAGGGTTGCATAATATCGTGCCGTGTATTGGGCCATTTCGGTTTGTAGGGATACATAAGCATCTTGCTTCGGTATCTTGCTTTTGGCTATTTCGGTTAGGATGGCATCGCGGATAGTGATTTCCAGAGCCTGACGGAGGTCTCTCCGCCAATA
Source organism: Bacteroidetes bacterium UBA2364 (assembly GCA_002344075.1). GTDB lineage: Bacteria > Bacteroidota > Rhodothermia > Rhodothermales > UBA2364 > UBA2364. The sequence continues at coordinate 13,515 of DDTM01000119.1, read as the reverse complement.
TGGGGCAGGGACATCTGGTAGAAAGGCCAGAAAATCCGAGACACGGAAGGGCTTACCAGATACGGTGGCCAGAATCGTTTGAGGATTTAGACGGGGCGCCTTTAGGATTGGTATTTCCTGTTGTGCCGCGACAAGGCCCTCTGGTGTATTGAGGCGTTCTGAATAGGGGGCTATCAATGGCCACAATGCCTCCAATTTGTGTGAATAGATTTGAAGACGATGTGCTGTTAAAATAGATTTAATATGGCGGGATGCAGCCTCGGTAAATCTTCGGTTACGCCACTCAAAGGCAAGTTTTTCCTGTTCTTTTAGAAATGAAGCATCATCGAGGGCAATGTCTTCCTTCCGTTCGATGAGGCGGAATATGTGCCAACCATTGAGGGATGCCACAGGGGTAGAAGTTTCTAAGGGTTTTAAGCGATATACAACGTGTTCTGGTGCCAAATCCAAGTCATTCCAATGAATCCATCCCATGTCGCCAGCCTTTTCAGGTTCTGGGATGCCATATTTTTGCATCGAGGTACGCGCAAGTACATTAAAATCCGCGCCAGCCTGTAATTGGGCGTACAGTGAATCTATTTCACGACGGGTATTTCCATAAATTTGCTGAAGCCGTAGGTGGGTCTTGTGCTTGATGAATGCATCATGAAGTTGTGGCATATTGGGCTGGGGAATGGTGTCGAGCAAGGTCTGTTCTAAATAACGTTGACGGCGTACAAAATTTACTTGTCGGTTTACGTATAATTGTACTCGTTGTGATAGGTCTAATTGGTTTCGTTTTCCCCATTCTCCAATGACGCTACGTTCCAGCATTTTATACGCATAGGCTCTTCTGGATGCGGGTGTATCGCGTCCTGGGGACTGTGTCATGAAAAGGCTATATTCTTCCTTAAAATGTTGTGTATTAATGCTAATATTCTGCCAATGAATAACTATATTATCTTTTTGTGCGTGTATTATATGAGTAGAATTAAATAGAAGAAAAAAAGTTAACCAAGTTAAGCGCTTGAACGAATATATGAAGATTAAATGATGATGATTGTTTTTTGAATTTAAATTAGGAAACATTGCCATCTTACTTAATAGGTCTATGAATCGTTAAAAATAACTCTTTTCCTTTCACCTAAATCATAAAAAAATGAAGTTCCATGTTACATTCAAACATTTCTGTTATGGAATAGCGTTTTGTATTGCACTTCTTCCGACTCATGCACAAGCGCAGAACGCCCCACCGATCTTAGGAAATCCAGCGTGGTCGGTTGATTCCGGGAGCGTTCCATTTATGGGTACGGGCAATACGGAGCGTGGTGGTGGCTACAACCCGAAAACCGACCATGTATTGGTGGTTACACGTACCAACCCTACACGTATTGCCGTAGTAAATGCGGCGGATGGTACGTTTATCAAAGATATGGACATGACGGGGGTAAACGGGGGAACGTTTCACCTGAGTGAAATTGGCATCACGGGAGATGGTCAGATATTTGGGGCTAACCTGACGACCAATAGCACCACCAGTAATATCAAAATTTATTACTGGTCGGACGAGAATGCGAAGCCTGCGATGGTTTTTGATGGAAAAGTGGAAGCTGCTCGTTACGGAGATGGGATTGGTGTGGGCGGAATGGGCGCCAATGTGAAAGTATTTTTAAATGGTAGTGGGAACGATAAAATGGCGGAGTTTGCTTTTGATGGAACGAAGCTCAATTTTGTCAAGAGCCATGTTATTGAGGCCGGTATTGCCCGCGCTCGATATGGGATGGCCCCAGTTCCGGGAACATCCTTGGTTTGGATAAATGAACCCACCACGGAATTAGGACTATTTGATACGGCCAGTAGTACGGTTTATAATGTGCCGGAAGACAAAGTGGGAAGAGGTTTTGGGGATCTTACATATTTTCAAGCGAATGGTCGTAAATATGTAGCGACAGGTCCCAACTTTGCTGGTAAGATGGAATGGGTGTTGGTGGACGTTACCGTTCCGGCAGAAGCCAAGATTGTCGCTGTCTCTCCTGAAAACACCACACGCCCAAACCTGAATGCCACAGGCTTTGCCGCCTATGACAGCAAGCGTGGGAACCTGATTCTGTTGACGACCAACAATCAGATGGTTAGTTACCCGCTTTCGCAATTAGTCACAGCGCCGATCGCGAAGGTCGTCAATAAAGTCAATTGGCGTGTAGATGCTGGAAAAGTCCCGTTTATGGGTACGGGTAATACCGAACGTGGCGGTGGGTATAATGGCGCAACCGATCACGTTTTGGTGGTGACGAGAACAAACCCTACCCGAATTGCTGTTTTGGATGCTGCGGATGGCAAATTCCTGAAAGATATGGATATGACAGGGGTGAGTGGTGGAACCTTCCTACTAAATGAAATAGGCATTACTCCCAGCGGTCAGGTTTTTGGCGCCAACCTCACCACAAACAGCACCACCAGTAACATCAAAATTTATTATTGGGCAAACGAAGATGCCAAACCCGTTACGGTTTTTGACGGAAAAGTGGAAGCCGCTCGCTATGGTGATGGTTTAGGGATTGAAGGGGATGGCAACAATGTGCGGATTTTTCTGAACGGTTCCTCGAACGACAAAGTGGCGGAATTTACCTTTAACGGAACCCAATTGGCCTTCGTGAAAAATCACGTAGTAGAAACGGGTATTGCGCGTGCTCGCTATGGAATGGCTCCCATCCCGGGAACAAGCCTGATGTGGGTGAATGAACCACAAAACCAAATGGCCCTTTTTGATCTTAACACCGGAAAAATTGTGGCAGATGTGCCCGAAGACAAATTGGCCAAAGGCTTTGGAGACCTTGGATACTTTGAGTATGGTTTCCGTAAATATGTCGCTACAGGCCCCAATTTTAGTGGTAAAGGAGAATTTGCCGTGGTGGATGTCACCGATCCGGCCAATGTGGCCATTGTGGGCGTAACCCCAGACTTTCCGAACCCCAATCTGAATGCAACTGGATTTGCGGCGTTTGACTATAAGCGAAATGCCTTAATTGTTATGGCGACGAACAATGCCATCGTGAGTTATGCTATTGCTGGTAAGTCGGAAGTCAACACTGCACCCCCAGCAGCTACTATCGTGGCGCCAGCCGACAAAGGCAAGGTGGTTTTGGACGGACAAGGCAGCAAAAACGTGACGTTCTCTTGGACGCCTGTGAGCGATGCAGACGGCGACGCTATTTCTTATCGTTGGCATCTTTCTACCCAGCCCGATATGAGCGACCGTCAGATGGATATTGACGTGGCCAATGCCACCAGTACTTCCGTCAAGCAAAACTTCCTTTACGACATCCTGTATTGGCAAGGCAAACGTGCAACTGGTATGACGCTCTATCACCGTGTTTATACCTTCGATGGGACCTCTTTTGTACCCGGCCCCATTTCTTCGTTTGATGTTTCTTTGGCTGGAACCTTCGTAGACCGTGAAGAAGAAGGTGGCATTCCTACAGCGTTTGCTCTGAAAGGCAACTATCCAAACCCATTTAACCCTACCACCAGTATCTCCTTTGATCTACCGGAAGCGGCTTCGGTAGAAGTAGTGGTAACGGATATGCTGGGACGTGAGGTCATGCGTTCGGGACAATTGACGCTAAGTGCCGGAACTGCCCAAAAAGTACAGATTGATGCACTACGCCTGAGTTCGGGCAATTATCTTTACCGCGTGGAAGCTAAAGGAGCCAAAAAATCTTATGTTGCGACCGGACGGATGACCCTACTGAAATAAGGGGTGTTTGATGGATTAATAAGAGGGACACCATTTTTGTGCCCCTCTTATTGGGTCTCAGACAGTTCCGGTGAAATCAATGAACTTCTCAAACAAGAACACTATGAGAAAACTTTTTTTTGTTTTGGTGGCGCTTTTTTTCTGCACAATGGCTTGGGCACAGCCTGCCCGCACCACCAATACGCTATATGACATCACCTTTAAGGGGAAGGCAATTACCTTAGATGGAGATTTGTCTGATTGGTCGGACGCCCAATGGATTTTTCTTAGCCAGGATAAAGTGAATTTTCTGGATCCCACAAACCGTCCAATTCAGGGTCGTCCCAAATCTCCGGCAGATTTTAGCGGCTTTTTTGCAATTAAAATGGATGCCGAAAATATCTATTTTGCGGTGAAAGTAAAAGATGAAGGCACCCCAATGATCGAAACGCCTTCTACGCCAAATCTAGCATTTGTATATGACCATCTTTCGGTCTATCTCGGTTTGTATGACATCGGGGCGCTGGGTGGAAGCCCGCATACCGAAGGTGCCGGACAAGTCTATTTTATTGATCCGGTAAAAAAAGACACCATCAAATCCAGCATCCGGACATATCGCATTGGGCCGGGAACGGATAACCTGAAGTCCACACTTGGCCCAGATTTCCAGTTATTGCTTCGCGCCTTGCCTTATGCGCCCGGAACCAAGGGAACAGCCGTTTCTACCTATAGCGGTGCGATGGTGGATACGACAATCGTAAATACCGAAGCAGGTTCTAAATTGACAACAGACGAACAAGGTTATACCTTAGAGTGGAAAGTGCCATTTGCGTCGTTAGCGGGTAAAATTTCTAAAGGAACCCGTGAATACAAGAACTTTATATGGCCCTTGTTTACGCCGAAAGACGGCATGGTCATTGTCTTTGATGCCGATATTACCGACCTCGACGAGGGGGAATCTAACTCTGGTGGAACTACTCGTTTTATGCGGATTGGTAACATGCCCGCCCTTTGGCGGGATTCGAAAAGCTTTCAGATGCGAGGCCGTATCGTGGATATGAGCGATCCCAAGAATGTAAACAACAGCCCAGCAAGTCGCTATCCGATTGATTATAAACCAGCCCAAACCATTGTGTTGGATGGTAAATTGGATGATTGGAAAGACGCAAAATTCTTTGGATTTAGCCAAGAAGCCCTGAATTTTGCCGGAGCCGTTGTGCCGAAGTCGCCCGCCGACCTGAGCGGATATGTTGGTTTAAAGATGGATGACAACAATCTTTATGTAGCTGCCAGCGTTCGTGACGAAGGCAATGGCTTGGCCGGAACTACGGCTGATGCCGCCGCCGCCAAATTCTTTGACAGCATTCGTTTATACCTCGGTTTATATAACATCAAAAACCGCGCTGGAAGCCCACATACCGAAACTACGTTCAACTTCAATAAACCCGGTGGTGGCACGGTTGCAGCAAATAGTGCGTACCGAATTGGTACTGGGACCGACAATACCTTCTCGACGCTCGGGGCAGACCAAAACCTCATCCTTCGCTCGTTGCCTTATGCCGCAGGTGCCAAAGGCACGGCGTATATCGCGGGGCTGGTGAATCAGGCGAATACGACTTGGGATGCCGCTTCTGTATTGGGCACTGATAACAAGACCTATACCATAGAGTGGACGATTCCGTTTGCTTCGTTGGGTGGCGCACTTGGTGCAGGAGACTTTGCCGGATTCAACTGGCCCACCTTCAAGCCTGCGGTTGGCATGTTTTTGCCTTTAGACATGGAGTTGACGGACTTGGAAGACGGTGAAGCCACAAATGGCTCCCAAACCCGTGTATTGCGTGCAGGATCTGCTACCGGGCCAGACAAAAATCCGGTAAACTGGGGACTTCGTGGCATCGTGACGCAAGAAGGGCTTTCAATTGGTGTAAAAAATGAAAGTACCGAAATCCCTGCCGAATTTGTGTTAGCGTCAAACTACCCGAACCCGTTCAATCCCACAACCACCATTGAATTTGGTTTGCCAATGGCTTCGGATGTGCGCTTAAGTGTCTTTAACTTATTGGGTCAAGAAGTAGCCGTATTGGCCTCCGGAACCCAAACTGCTGGAACTCATACGGTAACGTTCGAGGCGGGCAACTTACCAAGTGGTACATATTTGTATCGCCTAAGTACACCGCAATACGCTGTGACTAAACGCATGGTTCTGGTTAAATAAGCAACGGAAAGGGGCAGCGTATTGCCCCTTTTTCTTCTTTTGCAACTCACCAGATATGATTATGAAAAGATTGTTGGGGTTGGTCTTTGCCCTGTTGCCATCTATTGTATTGGCGCAAACTACCGGAAAAATTGCAGGCCGAGTGGTGGATGCCGCAACCGGAGCGGGCATTCCCGGTGCAAATATTGTGGTTTCGGGAACGCCACGTGGCGCATCTTCTGATTTGGACGGGAACTACTTTGTCCTGAATGTGGAACCGGGCGTTTATACCCTCATTGCATCTTTTGTGGGGTACGAAACCAAGCGGGTGGAAGGCGTGCGGGTGGGCGTAGATAGAACGGCTACGGTCAATTTCTCGATGGCCGAAGACAATGCCTTGACCCAAGAAGTGGTGATTCAAGCCAATAAAAACTTGGTGGAAGTGGATAGAACCTCGTCATCGGCCAAAATTGGCGGCGAGCAAATTGCGGCCTTGCCAGTAGATAGCTTTCTCGAAACCATCGGACTGCAAGCGGGGGTTACTAAAGGAGCTGGCGGCGAGCTTCATATTCGCGGCGGGCGATCTTCGGAAGTGAAGTATTATGTGGACGGGGTGGCCGTCTCGAATCCTTTTAACAACAGCATGGCCTCGCCCGTAGAGAACTCTGCGGTACAAGAAGTGGAGGTCATCAGCGGGACGTTCAATGCGGAATACGGCCAAGCAAATTCGGGGATCGTGAATGTCGTGACCAAATCCGGTAGTGATCAATTTACAGGATCGTTTAACCTGAGTGGGGGCGGGTACTTTTCTGGGCGAGAAGGTATCTTTCCAGACATCGCCTCGGCAAGTCCATTCGGTCAAAAACGCTTCGAGGGGTCCATTTCTGGCCCTACAGGCATTAAAAACCTGACGTTTTTTCTGAATACAGGCTGGACGGACTATGATAATTACTTGGGTGGCCGACGGGTCTTTATGCCGTCCGATTCTTCCAATTTTTCAGGAAGGCCAGAGACTTGGCGCATTCAAGCGACCGGAGACTCGGCCTATGTACCCATGAGTCCAACCAATGGCCTGACAAACCTCTTGAAACTCACGTATCAACTCTCGCGAGACATCAAACTTTCGTACTCGGCATCCCGTAATTGGTACAAAAGTCAATCGTATAGCCATTTTTATCGCCTCAATCCCGAAGCACGCCCCACCTTGCGGAGCCTCAGTTACAACCACTTATTGGTGTGGAATCAAGTGTTAAATGCCAGAACCTTCTTCAATATTCGACTCACGTATTATACCACAGACCTCAGTCAATATGTGTATGAAGACCCGAAAGACGACCGCTATCGGTATATTTATGGTCGGGGAATTCAGCCGGGCAATGTCTTTAATACAGGCGGCGTAGATCGCAGTCACATCCGACGAGACAGCGACACCTATGCAGCACGCTTCGACATTACGCGACAAATTGGACAAAGCCATTTGGTGAAGGCTGGGGTTGAATACCGACACAATCGCTTGTTTAATGATGAATTTCAACTTTTGGTGGACCCACGCCAATTTGGTACGTTAGAACCACAAATTCCTGACCTTAGTTCGACCCTCCACAACCAATACACCCGGAATCCTGTTGAGGCTGCGCTCTTTATCCAAGATAAAATAGAAATTAAGGATTTAATTGTGAATGTGGGCTTACGCTACGATTATTTTAATCCTAATGCTAAAATTCCGACTGATCTACAAGATCCGCAAAACATCTTGCGTCCGCGCCCCGATAACGAGGCATACCGCGAAGCGAGCACCAAAATGCAGCTTAGTCCACGCCTTGGTTTTGCATTCCCAATCACCGAAACGGGGGTGATTCATGCCAGTTATGGCCATTTCTTCCAAATTCCGGAGTATGGCCGCATGTACGAAAACCCGAACTTTAAGGTCACTTTGGGGAATTTTAATACGTTTATGGGAAATGCAGATTTAGAACCACAGCGTTCCACGATCTACGAATTGGGGCTTCAGCAACAATTGGGGCAAAACCTTGCAATAGACGTAACAGCTTATTATCGGGATGTGCGTAACCTAATTGGGGCAAGGCTTTATCGTACTTACACTGGTTCAGATAGCTACGGACGTTATGAAAATGCTGACTTTGGTGCTGTTCGTGGGCTTACGACGGCGCTTCAGATGGTTTTCCCAGCATTTGGCCTTCGTGGTGGGATTAACTACACGTATCAATCTGCTCGTGGAAATGCCAGCGATCCTCGACAAGCGTTTTTTGACGCACAAGGGAATAATGAAGCCACTCGCTCACTTATTCCACTCGATTGGGACTTGCAGCATAGCCTGAATGCAGACATCACTTGGAATCAAGATGGTTGGTCGGCGGGCATCATCGGTGAGTTTAAATCCGGTTATCCTTTTACGCCTACCGATGTGCAGCGAAATCCGATTGTAGAGCAACGCAATGGCGCACGGTATCAGCCCGAATTTAGGTTAGACCTACGTGCCGGACGAGACGTTAAGTTGAGAGGCTTGCGGGCACAGGTCTTTTTGTTTGCCGATAATTTACTCGATGCGTATCGTCCGGATCGTTACCCGCGCCTCTTCCAAACTGAAATAGAGGCCCACCGTGCAAATGGACTGGAAGTGATTAATACCCTCAAGGAGTTTCGGACGAATCCGGCTGTACAGCCCTCGCCACGTATGATTCGGCTTGGGATGATGCTCGATTTTTAAGCACGACCGAAAATCGTCTTGATACCTAAACTTAAGTACTGGATTGTGATGCGTACCATAAAATCATTTTTATTATTGCTCGTTTGGTTGTTACCAGCCTTGTCTTGGGCACAAGTGAACCAATCAGGGACGTACATTAACCCGAATAATGGCGTTCGGGACTGGCGGACGGACATCAACCTTACGGGGAATCAGGTGGAGTCTATTATTACCAATTACGGAACCATTGGCAAAGGCAACGAGAGCATCAATCAAGCGGGTGTTTGGCCGAAAGGAACTGGGCACGGCCATTTACACCAAATGAGTGGCTGGGTGGGTTCTCGCCTACCGAATAAATTCGGTCAGAAAACGGTCCTTATCTCGGACGGTTATACCGATGGTAATACAGGCCCCCTCGCCGAAACAGACGGCAAAGTGGAGTGGAAATTCCAACCCAAGCCGGGTTACCTAAACCGCAGTATTGCCCGTCCGGAGATTGCCAATTCGTTGAATGCCAACAGTTGGCCCGCCAATTGGCCCGGAAAAGATGCCCAGTGGAACGGTAAATGGAATGGATTCTTTGGACTGAATCAGTTTAATGCAGACCAAGAGGTCTATTATGTAATGGATGACTTCACCAACCGCGAGTTTCAGGTGTACCCTTTTGGAGACGCCAATATCGAACGGCGGGGATTGGGCCTTCAGGTGGATGTACGGCTCTTTCAATGGTCGCAAGCTTTGGCAAAGGACATTTTGTTTATGCAATACGAGGTGTCTAACGTTGGAAACATCAATTATACCAGTGATTTAAACAATAATCCACTATTTTTTGGAGGCTATACCGATACAAACCCGTCGGGTGCAGGTGCTACCGACGATGCCGCCGCGTTCTCGAAACAACGCAACTTGGTCTTTGGATGGTCTTCCGACGGTGTGGGCAAGTGGACACAATTCCGTGAAATTGCCCCTGGGCATGTGGGCTGGAAGTTTCTTGAAAGCCCCTCGATCTCTAATGATGCCATAGATAACGACGGCGACGGCTTGGTGGACGAATCCCGCGATAATGGCGCCGGATCGTTGGTTGTCTCGTCGTGTGGCATCTATAGCGAACCCCGTGAACATTGGTCGGGAGATGAAGACTGCGACTGGAATGCCAAGATAGACGACAAGGGGACTGATGGCATTGGGCCGGGTGAAGAAGGATACCCCGGTCCCGACTCTGACGGCACGGAAGGCAATGGAAAGCCGGATCAAGGCGAACCAAACTTTGGGCGATTGGACAAAGACGAGTCCGATCAAATCGGGTTGACTTCTTTTTATGCTCCGCTTTTTGGAACTGTGGACATCAAGGACGAAGAGGCCATGTGGCCACGTATGCAACCCGGTTTCTTTGACGTACCCCAACAAGCCGTTAACCAAATCTGGATCTTTGCCTCTGGCCCGTTTGCCTTGCCTGTGAACCGCACCGAACGTTTCTCGACAGCCTTTTTGTGGGGAGTCAACCGAGATGCCCTTTATCGGACGGCGCAGGTGGCCCAACGGATTTATGACGCGGACTACCGCTTTGCCCGTCCACCGAGACAACCCGAACTACGTGCCGTACCCGGAGACAAACAAGTAACCTTGCTTTGGGACGACCTCTCGGAGTTCTCTCGCGACCCCATCTATGGTCAAGACTTCGAGGGATACCGGATCATAAAGTCCACTGATCCGCAATTTAGGGATGCCAAAGACGTGACCGATGCCTTCGGAAATGCGGTCTATAAGCGTTCTATGGCCCAATTCGACAAGGTGAATGGCTTGGTGGGGCCTCATCCATTACAGTTTGGCGAAGAAATTGGCTTACCAAATGGCATACATTATCATATGGGCGATGACAGCGGCCTCCAACATTCTTTTGTAGATCGGGATGTCGTGAATGGTCGTACATACTATTATGCCGTTATTGCTTATGATGCTGGATATGCCACCGATTATTTTAAGCGTGGCATTTCGGAAATAGAGGACTTGTTCCCCATCTCGCCCTCAGAGTCTCCGGCCAGTATCACACTCACCAATGGTGTCGTTACCAAATACGACCGAAATACCGTATCCGTCACGCCCAATAAACCCGCTTCCGACCTCGAAATAGGCAAACTCCAGACGGAAGCCGGAGATCAGGTGAAGAAACAGCTCGGTCCCTCTACCGCACAAGTGAAGGCCGTTGCACTTTCCGGAGAAATTCTGAAAGATGCCACATATGATATTACCTTCGATACCCAAACTCTGGCTGGACGACCTTCCGTAGAATATGCCACTTCGGTCTTTAGTGTGCGTGTTTCCGATGGCCGGGTTTTGGCCGATAAGGTTCCCGTTCCTACTACCGCAGATGGTGTGGCCAGAACAACATGGACGCACGAACTCTTAACGGATGGCATTTTCTTACAGTTCGAGAATGCGTACCCCACCGAGTCGGATACCAAAAAAACGTCTGCATGGGAGGCCAATGTAAAATCGAACCTGAAAACCGAAGTGGAGGCAACGGCTTCTACTACTTATCCTACAGCGCCCATTTGGCCAGTGAATGCGGTGATCGAGTTTACACAGGCAGTTGCAGATACCGCGTGGTTCTCGGTAAATGCAACCCGAACCGTAGATACCTACTTTAAAGTATATGATGGTATTACAAAGAAAAGTTTAGATTTTATGTTTGCCGAACCGACCGAAACTGCCAATGGACGGATAGACGTGGGCGAGGCGATTGGTTTGCTCTTTAAGGATAAACCAACTGACTCCCGATATACCCGCGCTTGGACGATTCGCTTCTTACAACCAACCGATGCCGAAGGTAAACCGCTCCCAGCAACACAAACTGTTTTGCCACAACCAGGAGATAAATTTTACCTTCGTGCCCAGGTTCCTTTCGGAAAGAAAGATCGTTTCTCCTTTGGTTCAACGGCTACCAAGCAAGTTACCAATCCCGAAGCCTCGCTCTTAGACAAGGTGTATGTGGTTCCTAATCCCTACGTGGTAGGCAATACCGCCGAGACGCGCCCATTCCTCTCCGGTCGTGGTGAGCGTAAACTCTTCTTCCGAAACCTACCCGCCAAATCCACTGTCCGGATATTCACGGCGAGTGGGGTTTTTGTGCGTGAGGTCGAGGGGGTAAATGGAACCGCTACTTGGGATTTACAGACGAAAGACGGCCTCGAAGTCTCGTATGGCTTGTATTTCTATTTGGTTAAGGCGGAAGGAATTGGAGAGAAAACCGGCAAATTCGCCATTGTAAACTAACCTGTAACCGTGTCCGGCAAACCAAAACGTTTGCCCGATAATAAGGATAGGATCATGAAAAAACTTGTTTGCCTTGTGGGGATGGTCTTGTGTTTGCCAATTGGGACGAGGGCACAATCTAAGGTCGGTACAACCTCGGCGCCTTTTCTGGAAATTGGTGTAGGTGCACGAAACGTAGCCCTCGGCGAAGCCAGTGTATCTGTCGTCAACGATATTACGGCGCTATATTGGAATCCGGCAGGGATCACTAAAATGAAAAATGTGGAAGTGGGATTTCAACACACTACTTGGTTTGCTGGAACCCAACTCCAATACGCGGCAGGTGGCGTAAATCTCGGCAACGCGGGAGCCATTGGCGTAAGCATGTACGCCATGGGATCGGGCGAGATGCAAGTACGAACGCTGGAATACGAAGATGGGACCGGAGAGACATTCAATGTGCAGGACTTGAGCATTGGTCTGAGTTATGCCAAAGCCCTCACGGATAACTTCTCGATTGGTGGAACCGCAAAGTTCATCAATTCGCGCCTCTGGCGGATGTCTGCCAAAACCATGGCCTTAGATTTAGGGGTACAGTACCAGACGCCCCTTAAAAACCTGAACCTCGGTTTTGCCATTTCTAACTTTGGTGGGCAAATGCAACTTGCGGGTGATAATACCAATACCCGCGTGGACTTAGACCCCGTCGGGTCCGGAGATAACGATGGCTTGCTGGGGAATTTGGCCGTTAAATCATGGGACTTGCCCTTGCTTTTCCGAATTGGTGCACATTACAATGCTATCAAAACTGCCAATAATCGCCTGATGATTACAACAAACGCCCTCTACCCGAACAACAACGAACGCTCGGTGAATGTGGGCGCAGAGTATGCCTTCCGAGAAATGTTCTTCCTCCGTGCTGGAATGAGTAATCTCTTTTTGCCCGATGCAAATCAAGGACAAGGCAATATGAGGCTCGGTTTTGGTCTATTGCTGGGCGGAAAAATTGGTGCTGATTATGCTTTCGCGGATCGCGGCGATCTGGGAAGCACGCACATCATCGGGGCCTCTATCCGGCTCTAAATAGGGCAAAATAACAGGTCTTGAGGAATGGAGCAGTCTTTTCGGATTGCTCCAATTTTTTTTATGTTATAGATGTATATTAATTGGATGTAGGCATAGGATGATGCACAGCCGAGAAGAAAACGATCAATAACAAAACAGCAAGAAGAATGACTTTAAGTTGGAACGAGATAAAAGACCGAGCCTTAAGATTCTCAAAACAATGGGCAGACACCTCGAACGAAGATGCAGACGCAAAGCCATTTTTGGTTGAGTTTTTTAATGTATTTGGCATCAGCAGCAAAAGAGTGGGGACTTTTGAGCATAGGGTGAAAAAAATGGATCACAAAGACGGTTACATTGTATGATAGGTGCCGGCAAAAAGGCAAGTTGGTCAAAAAGCAAATACAACTCGATGGGGAGAACTATTGGATGGTCATGATTCCCAATCCCAAACCGGGGGCGACTGAAGAGGTCATTATCTTTTTAACTACACTACCTCCCACTATGAAAACCACGCAGCTCTATGTATTGCGCTGGAAAACAGAATGTCTGTTCTTTCATCTGAAAACCAATGGTTACAAT
>DDTM01000014.1:22546-23895 GCA_002344075.1 Bacteroidetes bacterium UBA2364 | reverse complement strand
CGATTCATGTGGACTGCTCCGATAACAGTTTCGATCAGGATGTGACGCTTACCAATGGTGGCAGCCAAACTATCCCCGGTATTCCCGCCGGAACCACCTGTACCGTCACCGAACCCACGCAGCCCGCTGCTCCGGTTGGTTATACCTATGGAACCGCCGTCATCAATCCAAGCGGCGCCCAAACCATTACCTCCGGCACCACCGTTTCCGTCACCGTCACCAATCCGCTTTCCTCGGTAAGTTGCCCCACCATCTCCGTCACCCCCAATCCGCTTACGGCGGGAACGGTGGGCGTGGCGTATTCGGCAAGTCCATCCGCTTCCGCAAGCGCTGGCGGACCGTACACCTACACGTGGAGCGCCACCGGGCTTCCGACCGGACTTTCGGTTAATGCTGGCTCCGGAGCCGTTTCAGGTACACCCAGCGTCACCGGAACCGCCACCATCACCGCCAGCACCACCGTTGCAGGGCAGACTTGTTCCGGAACGACGAGTTTAACCATCGCACCTGCCGCGCCCGTTTGTACCACCATCACCAACACGGCGCGGGTGCATTTCATGAACGAAACCGACGGCAACACGGGCGATAACGAGGACTCGGTGGATGTTTCGGCAAACTGTACCATCTTCGACTTAGCCTTAGACAAAAAATTGGGAACTGGACAAAGCAGCACCGTTGCCATTGGGGATTTGGTGAACTTTGAGATTACCGTTTATAACCAAGGCTCGGTTACCGCTTCCGGTATCCAGATCACCGACTACGTGGATACCACGAAGTTTGATGCTTTTTCCGCTGCCGATAACCCATCCGGCACCACCACGGGCAGCGTGAGCCTTCCGTATAGCTGGAGCGGCTCCGGTGTTGCCACGATCACGGGTTCCTTGGCAACCAACCAAAACCTGAAACTGCCTGTTAAACTCCGGATCAAAGCAGGTGCCACCGGAACGGCAACGAACACGGCAGAAATCAGCGCGGCAAGCGGCGGAACGGACATAGACTCTACGCCCGACGGCACGAACGGCAACACGAGCGGTGAACAAGCGCCGAACTTAGAAGACAACCAGATTCTGGAAAATGGCACAGGCGGCAACGACGAAGACGACCATGACCCCGCCAGCGTCACGATCTTGGCAGTTTGCGCCATCAATACGCCTACCGTTACCCCAACGTGTAACAACNNCTTTACCTTTACCATCAGCGCGACGGGTAGCAACACCGGCGCAAACTACAAGGTGGATAAAATTGCGCCCGCACCAACTTCCACCGTTTTTGCCAGCGTAAACTATGGCGCCACCAGCGCCGCAAGCGCCGCTTTCCCGATTTCAGGCGGAAACCTTACGCTTACCCTC
>DDTM01000014.1:0-22531 GCA_002344075.1 Bacteroidetes bacterium UBA2364 | reverse complement strand
GACATGTTCGAGCGTAGCACCACAGGCGGATTTAGAACTCACCAAAACCTCCAGCAGTCCAGCCGTTCGTCCGGGGGACACGCTGACGTTTACCCTCACTTTGGTGAACAAAGGTCCCGGAACCGCAAATGGCGTGGTCGTCCGAGATGTGCTTCCAGCGAGCCTTTCTTTTGTGAGTGCCACCACTGCAACAGGTTCGTACAATAATGCGACGGGGCTCTGGACGCTCGGCAATATTGCTCCGGGAACCTACACCCTCACCATTAATGCGACCGTGAATTAAAAACGCCTTCCGCCGCTTCCTTCCGAGTCACACCCCGTAGCCAAAAGTTGCGGGGTGTTTTTGGTTTTGGAAAAGTGCCTGTCGAAGCGTGTATCATCAACTGCGGGCAGGTCAGGGAAAGAATTCTTTTCAACCACTTGCCATTTCTAGTACAGGTGTGTATGTTCTGTCTAAATTCTTTTTAAAAGATGCAAATAAACCTACATGTCTGGTTTTGGGTGTGAACAATGTGGTGCCAATCTCAAATTCCAGCCCGGAACCACCGCGCTGAAGTGCCCGTATTGTGGATACCTAAACCCGATTCCAGAAACAGCGCTTGGCCGTATTCGTGAACACGATTACCAAGACTTTTTGGAACGGGCGCAAGCAACAGAACAACTCGTCGAGGTAATAACGGTTAAATGTCCTTCTTGTGCCGCAGAAACCACCTTCGATCCCAATGTATCATCCTCGAACTGTCCGTTTTGTAGTACAGGATTGGTGCAGACCACACAGTCGCAAAAACAAATAAAACCGGAGGCAGTTTTACCCTTTCAGGTAGGCCGCAAGGAGGCATTAGGCGCTTTTCGTACTTGGCTGGGAAGTTTGTGGTTTGCTCCCAATAAATTGCAAAAAGCTGCACGGCACGAGGAAGAATTGAATGGCGTCTATTTACCCTTTTGGACTTACGACACTCAAACCACGACCCATTATACGGGTCGCAGAGGTGAGTACTATTATGAGACACAATATGTGACCGTGCGCGATAGCAATGGGAATACCCGGCAAGAAGCCCGGCAGGTACAAAAAATTCATTGGTATCCTGCTTCGGGAACAGTTTTTAATGCGTTTGATGATGTCTTGGTCTGTGCTTCCGACACACTGCCCGTTCGCCATACGGAAAACCTCGAGCCTTGGGACCTGAGTGCATTGATCCCCTATCAGGATGCCTTTTTGCAAGGATTCCGAGCAGAAAGCTATCACATTTCTTTAGAGGAAGGATTAGAACAAGCCAAACGCAGGATGCATCCTATTATAGAAGCCACTATTTGCCGAGACATCGGCGGGGATGTACAAGACGTTACGAGTACACGAACACAGTATCAAAACATCACGTTTAAACACATCTTGCTTCCCTTATGGATCAGTGCTTACCGATATTCGGGCAGGGTCTATCGGTTTGTAGTAAATGGGCGCTCTGGCGAGGTACAAGGCGAGCGGCCTTATAGCTGGGTTAAAATCACCTTCGCTATTATTGCATGTATCTCATTTGCAACCCTTTTATACTTTCTTTTCTCTTACCGCTAAGACTGAAGCAGACGTCATGTATTACATGCCGTTTTTGATGTCTGTTTTGTCCCAATTCCGGCTTCTAAATAAACTATTTTTCAAAACGGAAGCGGATTGGCAAGACTTTTGTACAGAATCATCCAGAGCTATCTTCAGGCACTATACTCGTTACATTCAAACAGCATCGTCATGCGTGTTAAGACTTACATTATTTCGGCGTTTTTGCTATTTCTGGGCTTTTCCTCGTCGGCTTTTGCCCAGAGCAATGCATACCGTGGCAGTCAGGCATATTTAGGCCTCTCCGGCGGGGTTTATGGGTATCAAGGACGCATTGATCTCGAAAACGCAGCCAATACGGCGACCACCTCCAAGTGGTATCCTGGCGCAGCCATCCACGCTTCTTTCCCAATCCGGCCCAATGTCGTGTATTTTCGGGGCGTCATGGGAGCGTCCAATTTTTCGGGTGATACCCAATTTTCGTATTCCCAAAACGCATTTGGTGCTAAACCCATTGTTTGGTTAGAATCTCAGGCGGTTTTCCCAATTCTACGCAATGGCGGTAAAGTACTACCTTATCTATTTGGCGGCTTCGGTGCCTTTGTCGCCGATCCCTTCGAAGGGTTTCGTAAAAATACGGAAGTCCCTGGGGCTGGTAATAACAAACCAGATCGTTCCGCTTTCTCCTTTCCGGTGGCAGGCCTCGGTGTAGATTTTGCCCTCTCCAAAAAAATGTCAGTTTTTGTGGAAGGAACCTATCGCTATCACTGGAATTTCTTGGTGAAAAGCCCCAGTCACCCGTTTAGTACTTCTTTTATAGCAGGTGGACTTCGCTTTGGATTACCCAGCCGAGGATCAGGTGTGGCCACAGACCAAACACCGCCCGAAATTCCACAACCCCGTGAAATTCCCGTTTATGACCCACCTGCCGCTGAAGTTCCACAACCCCCGGCGCCCCAAGGCTGTACCTTGTCTGTTTTAAACAGTGTTAATTTTAATTATAACAAAGATGACTTAGACGCTGCTGCAATGTCTTTACTCGATGAAAATGTTGCAGAACTCAACCGTTCAACCGTATGCTGTGTACGAATCTTGGGTTATACCGACGAAGCAACTTCGCCAGCAAACGCACTTCGGATTTCTGAGAGCCGCGCACGAAAAGTGTATGACTATTATGTTTCTAAGGGGATAGACCCGTCTCGACTCCGGATGGCTGCAATGGGGGAAGCACAGCCAAACTGTAATAAATCCGATCCGGGAAAGGGTTGTCGTTTTAACCGCCGTGTAGAGTCTAAACCCATGGACTGTAGCAATTTGGGGCAATAGGATTGTTTTATGATACGTCTTTAAAGCCGGGACTTTGAGGGTTCCGGCTTTTTGGGTTTATGAAAGGGCTACTATTATGGATTTCTTTCAAGAAATCCGTTTTATATTAAAAAAAACCGTTTATTCCCTTCGATTTTTTTAGCCGGATGACCTGCCTATGTCTCTTCTGCTTGCAAACGACCTCCAAACACCGCCCAAAATATTGAAGGAATTGGGTCAAAATCCGCCTCAAGACATTATGCTTGCCCTCTTATCTAATCCCAATACTCCCGCCGAAGTGCTGTGGCGTTGGGGACATCGTGCCCCCGAAGTCTTACTGGAAAATCCGGTTCTGCCGTTGCTTATAATGGAAAACCCCCGAATATTTGCCGAGATGCAACCAGAAACAGCCATGAAGTTAGTGACGCACCCGAGAGCATGGGATGAACTGCTGTTGCTCGCTACCCAAGGAAGACCATTGGTCCGCTTGGCACTCACCCAACTCCCAAGTCCGCCCAAGATGGTTCTGGACAAATTGATGCGCGACCGTAATCCACACATCAGACTCGCTGCTTCTTTACATATTCTCCAACTGACCGAGCCAGAAACCGACTGGATGGAACGTGCCGATGCCCATGTATTGGCTTTTTTGAAAGGGCTTACGCCGAGTACGTGGGAGGGTGAATTGTTTCGGCTTTGTTTGCGGCATTCACCACTACCGGATTTTATTTTTGCCATTATGGCAGAGCATGGGCAGGAATACGTTCGGGCGACAATTGCCGAAAACCCGTTTTTATCGCCAAGATACAAGGAAAAACTCCGCTCGGATCGTTCCGAAGCCGTCCGCTTGGCCGCCTGTAGAGATCATCCAGCAAAGCAGTACCAAACACAGCCCGCACTTTGGCAGCATCAAACGGAAAAATTGGCGGAAACGTTCATCCTTACTCATCCAGAAAGCCCCGAAGAATGGGTAAAACTTGCTCAAAACCCCGATGTCGCACTTCGAGAAGCAGTGGCCTTACATCCCAAAACACCTGTCGAGGTACTGGTTCAACTTGCCAAAAGTCAGGAAATGCGTATTCAACGTGCGGTTGCGCGTAATCCTAATACACCGCCTGAAGTGTTGGAAGAAATATTATCCGACTTGCGCCACATAGAACGCGACCTCGCCGAGCAAAATCCGGTGATGCGCCAGATTGTGATGAATATGCTGGGGCGTTCTAAAGAGGCCTATTTCTCTGTATTTTATTTGGTACAATGTCCTATTTTAGTGCCTGAACGGTTCCAAAATAAATGCCATGCCCCCTCGTGGATCGAACGGTATGTGTTGGCCCGACATCCCGAAATCCCTCTTGACTGGCTTGCTGTTTTGCTCGATGACCCCAATCGCTACGTCCGTAACTTAGCGCATATACGGATAAACAACCATTCTTTTTCTGTCCCGCCCCTTCTGTTAAAAAATTAACAGAAGCTCTTGACAAGATGGCTTCAGCGTTGTACTTTACAGGTGTTAAAAAATTAACATTAATGAAATCATTATGACCAACGAAGCCTTAAGCCGCCGTGAGCGGCAAATCATGGATCTTCTTTTTAGAATGAAAGAAGCCTCCGCCGAGGAAATTCGAGAATCTATGGAAGATGCACCCAGCAATGCCTCGGTACGCACGCTATTGCGCATTTTAGCCGAAAAACAACATATCCAGTACCGAACCGTTGGGAATAAATACCTTTACTCGCCAGCCACGCCCACCAAAGAAGCAGGGCAATCTGCCCTCAACCGGGTCTTAGACACGTTTTTTGGTGGTTCTGCCACCCAAGCCGTTGCCACCATGCTTTCGCGTAAAGAAATATCGGAACAAGAATTGGACGAATTGCAAACGATGATCAATAAGGCTCGCGAAGAAGGGCGCTAATATTCATCTTTTTCTATCTATAGTCATGGAAAAAATTAATCCATATTTGCCTTTTGTGGCTGATATACTCCTGAAAGGTGCTTTCCTACTCGCTGGTGCTTTTGTATTAACGGGCCTCTTACGCAAGGCTTCGGCAAAATACCGGCACCTTGTGTGGTCGGTGGTCTTTTTTTGTTTGGCCATCACCACAATATATGTTGCGACGAAGCCAATCCCCTCGTCAGAATTCGAATATACCCTTATGGTGGAAGCCCCTTTGCCGGAGCAAGCGTCTCATATTTTTGCCACCGAAGACCATTACCCCATCTCGACCCCTTCGTTGGGAACACTACAGGAAGAACGGCGGCTAAACGAGGAAAAAGATATAAGTAACCATGAAAAAATGATGACCGTTAATGCGTTTGTACCAAGCCCAACCATTGGAATGATGGAATATGGGCTACTCTTTATTTGGTTTGCGGGTACGATTTGGGTGGTGTTTGGGACGATTCGTCAAACGGTTCTGCTTCGGAGGTTAAAGCGGGAAGCCCATCTGGTTACATCTCCTGAATTATTGGAATTAGCAGATTTATTATGTATTCAGCTCAAAATTCGTCGTTCGGTTGTGTTTTTACACCATCCGATAGTGCTTTCGCCGATGACATGGGGCACGTTCCGTCCGGTTGTGATGATTCCTTCTACCTGGCTGAGCGAAAATGACGACTCGCACGAGATGATGCTCCTTCACGAACTTTCGCATGTGCGTCGGTGGGATTATCCCGTTCACCAGTTGGCACAAGTGTTTTCTGCATTTCATTGGCCCAACCCCCTCGTTTGGTTGGCTCGGCGTCAGATGTTAACCGAGCGCGAGCGTGCTTGCGATGATGTGGTTTTGCAAAACGGTGTTCGTCCATCAGACTATGCCAGCAAATTGGTTGCACTGGCACGGAAAATGCTGGGTACAAATGTGACACATATGGGTTTGGGCATGGCACATGTTTCGGAGCTTAAAACCCGCATAAATGCCATTCTGCACGAGTCAGAAGAGCGATTGGTCCGGTTGCAATGGGGGGGTGTATTGGCCATGATGGGCTTGCTTGCATTGGTTTATGCCGAGTTACCTCTTCGGCTGAATGGGGCAACCTACCAAATGAGTCTCTTGGAATGGACGAGTGGGTATCGTGCATTGTATGGTGGCTTGGTGGGTAGAGGAGACGAGCAAGATGATGCAAAAACTCCTCTGGAAGAACGTATTGTGGGGGCCGAGACCGTAATCGAAACGCCTATAAAGGACAGGCTTGTGGCGGAGCTGCCTCTTCAGGAGGAACATGAGTTGTCTGCTCGGTTGAAAAAATTAGAAACAGAACAGAAAGCATACCTCGAAAAATACGAATTGCTCAAAACCAAAATTAGGGCATTTGTAAATCCGGCTATTTATCCGAATAATACCCGTCTCAGACTAAACCATTTGCGGGCGCAACTCTATGGCTTGGAGCCTGAGAATCATGAATTGGAAAACCTTTTTACGGCATTAAAGCAGACATTGGATATGGAAAAGCCATTAATTATAGGCAATAGAGCCGGTTTTGAGGCCAAAATTAATTCCCTCTTTTCTATGGTGCATAACCAATATAGCCATTTATCGGTCATTGAGGCCGTGTATGAACCCCTAATTAAACACGAATACCACTACAAAATATTTGCCACCAAGGAAGCAATGGAGGCCACAACAATGCAATTAAGCCAAAATCGTCCGAGTAAAAACACCCGATATCGGCTCGTTACCCGTGACCAAATATGGGAAAACAACCTCTATTTTGGCCCTCATGCTGTAAATGGCCCTGTAATTATAAGAACCCTTCATACACCCTAAACTTCTAATTTAAAATGCAAAAATTAGTCCTCTGGCTGGCAATCTGGTGTTGCCTGCACGGGCAGAGTTATGCCCAAAACACCACCCAGAATGAACCGATTACGGTCTTTTTAGATTGTAATACATGCGATTCAGATTATTTCCGTACCGAAGTTCCGTTTGTCCAGTACGTAATAGACCGCTCTGCCGCCGATCTGCACGTGCTGTTTACATCTGCCCAGACTGGGAGTGGAGGGCAATCCTGGAACATTGATTTTATTGGTCAAAAACGGATGAATGGCCGAAAAAATGGGCTTCGGTTCAATACCGAAAGCACTGCAACCAAAGATGAGATTCGTCAGGCACAGGTTCGGTATCTGAAGGTTGGTTTATTGCCTTACATTTTGGAAACCTCCACATTCGATCACGTGACCATCGGATATTCGGCAACGCAAAATACCACTGAAGTACCAATAGAAAAGCCCGACAAATGGAACAAGTGGACGTTTAGCCTGACTGGGGGCGGGAGTTTAAACGCCCAGTCCATTTATAGCGACCGCACCATAATGGTTTCGGCCAATGCAGATCGCACCACCGATCGGTGGAAAACAGGTGCTGGCGTGTATTTCCGTAAACAGGTAAATAAGGTGACGATCAATAATACCCCACGAACTTATACCCAAGAAAGCCAAAATGTGTATGGACGAGCCGTTTATAGCCTTGCGCCGTTGTGGTCGCTGAAGTTATATAGCGGATTTACCCGCTCCACCTACGAGAACTATGATGCGCAATTCTCGGTCTCGCCCAGTATCGAGTACAGCATTTTCCCGTACTCCGAGTCCACCAAGCGTTCATTAAAGTTTCAGGTTGGGCCAGAATTTGCTGCCACCCAGTACCTCCAAAAAACGGTTTTTGGCAAATTGCAGGAAAATACTTGGGGGCAGGTCTCTAAACTTATCATGCAATGGCAACAACCGTGGGGGAATATCAATGGAAGTATAACAGCTTCTAATTTACTGAATGACCCTAAGAAAAACCGGTTTAGCGTGGGCGGAAATGTAGAATGGCGGGTGGTGAAAGGGCTTAATTTGGTGATGGGTGGATATGCCTCGCGGATCCGAGACCAGATTAATTTGGTGCCCGAAGTGGGAGAAGACGAAATCTTGCTTCGCAACAAATTGCTCGCTACCAACTTCGAGTACCAAACCTTTGTACAAATCCGCTACACCTTCGGATCACTTAAGAACAATATTGTGAATACCCGTTTTGATGAAAGCGGCTTTTTTATCTATGGATTTTGAGGGTACGCTTTACCCCCAAGCTGTTCGCACCTTTCTTGACCCCAACGAGTACAAACATCAACAGGGTGCATTTCAAAAATGCCAATAAACAGACGACGCACTTAGATTAAGTAGCGTGTAAAAGAGGTGTTCGTCTTTCAACTTGATAAATTTTGAACTACACCTTATGGGCTTTATGGGTTGGCGGAAGAAGAAATGTAAAAAAACTCCGTAGGGGTGGTATCATACGAGAACCCATACGGATATAAAGAGGTATTCATGAGATACTTTGAGAAATTTTGAAATGGATACGATCAAGAAACAACAACCAGTAAGTGGTGTGGCTGCTAACCGTAGGCGCCACAATCGTGACATTTTGAAAAAAGCCTTGTACATTTCGAAGAGGGGCATTGGGCACTTGATTACCTTTGTCCTGATAAGTTTGAGGAATGGTACTTTTCTAACTTAACGCCGTGTCTTCGAAAATGGGACGATGCCAGCCCTTTAGGGTGAAAATAAGCGACTTCCACTGCGGCATCGAAGCCTTATAAAAATGTCCTCTTCCACCATGCGTATGCAACGTCCCAGTCCATCGGAATCACGGCATGTCCGGCATCGAGCCGGGCATGGGTTACGGCAAATCCATTATTTTTGAGCAAATTGGCCCATCGGTTTGCTTCGTCGGGTGGTTCTTGCGCGTCCGAAAAGCCAGAAGAAACCAGCACAGGGGTTGGGAATGGTGGTGGAAAAAGGGTGATGGCCGGAAGAGGAATAGAGGGCCTCAACATGATTGCTCCCTTCAAAAACCCCGGATGCAGTTGGAGCAATGCCCCAGCCACATTGGCGCCATTAGAACGCCCAACGACAATAAGTTGGGATAAATCGAAGCCCAATATGGGGGATAAATCCAGAACAGTTTGCCGGAGTTCATCGGTGCGAAAAACGAGGTCTTCCTCGTCGAAAACGCCCACACTGAGACGGGCAAAAAAGCGTAATTTCCCGTTTTCCGATACGTGGCCGCGCAGTCCTAATAAATTATAATCGCCCTCAAATGCCGTAGCGGCTTCCACCAATTCCATCTCGTCGCCGCCTGTGCGGTGTAAAAGAAGTAGGGTTTTGGCCTGCTGGGAGTTGGGAGCAGGCCGCCAGAAATAAGGTAGAGGTGTATATATAAGCTTCATAGCATACTAAAATAATGTTTGAACCATGCAAGTGCCAAGTCTAAATCATATGTTGTGATGTGATGGCCTGCACGAAGGGTGTGGTGTTCTGCCTTAAAGCCATTTTGGCGCAAGCGTTTGGCCCAGTTGTCGGTCTCGCCTGGTGGTTCTAATGGGTCCAAGTTGCCGGATAAAACCAAAATGGGCGTTTGTTGCGAGGTCTGAAAATCCAGTTGTTTAGGAAACGGGATCATGGGGCGAAATTGAATGACACCTGCCCAAAAATCGGGGAAAAGTTGGAGCATACCGCCTGCAATATTGGCGCCATTGGAGTACCCCATTGCCACCAACTTATTGGAATCAAAACCTTTTTCTTGTGCTAAATCTTGCAAAAAGGTCTTAAGGGCCATTGCCCGATCGGCTAAATCCTGCTCATTAAGGATACCAGTAGCGATCCGTTCAAAATAACGCGGCATTCCGGCCTCGATAACGTTCCCTCTAACTCCCAATAGATTCACCGTAGGGCCAAAAGTTGCGCCATATTGAAGTAATTGGGTTTCGTTGCCCCCAGTTCCATGCAAGAGTACCAAGGTATGAGCAATTTCTGGTTGAAGGGCTTGTATCCAATGGTAGTGGTGATGGTGCATCGTAGGATTTGGTAATAAATAAAAAGCGAAAAAAGGGAGAAGCCCGACCGCTTACCCCTTTTCCGTTGGATCATCATCCCGTTGCTTACATGCACTTGGTGAGGCAGCAAGTCAACTGTAGTTTTTAAACGGTACTTGTACGCTCCGGTTCCGACAATAGGGATTTCCCCCACTTACGTAGCCAGCCATGCCGCCATTCTCCTCCAGAAATATACACTTCGGGTAAGTCGAAATACTGCATAAAGTGGTGTAAAATTTGGATACTGGCCACAAATACATCCGATCGCCCATGCATCACAGCGGGGTTAAGGGCAAGGAGCGCTTCGGGCGAGGTGTGTAGCAGGCGTTCAAACCACGCGGAAACTACTTGTTGGTCTAAAATCTTGCGGGTCATGTGTATCCGCTCAAAAGCCAATGCCCCGGCTTCCATCAAACCGAGGGCCATTCCTGCACCACTGGCCAGAATAAAGGTAGGTTGTACTTCAAAATGAACCGAGAAGGGGAAGGTGTGCCAGCAGGCCGAAAGCCATTGGTCGGCGGTTTCGAGTTGTTTATTGGAAGGCGGAATCTGGTGGAAACAACGTTCTCGCATCCGTACCGAACCTACATCGAAACTGTGGCGAAAGTGGAGTTGTCCGGAAGTGGCATCTCCTAAAACCACTTCGGTAGAGCCTCCACCAATATCCATCACTAAGACTGGCCCTGTCACATTGTCGGTAAACGAGGTAGCACCCTGAAAGCCCAGAATGGCCTCCTCGTCTCCTGTCAGAATTTCCAGATGCAGACCCGTTTCTTTAAAAAGATAGTCCTGAAATGCCGTCTGATTGAGGGCGTCTCGGCAAGCAGAAGTGCCGCCTACACGAATGGCTTGGACTCCAAATACATCACCAATGGATTTATAGGCGAGTAATGCATCTCGAACACGCTTCATGGCTGCTGGCAAAAGGGTGCGGCTTGCATCTACGCCTTCGCCCAAACGGGCAAAACGTTGTTCTTCATAAACGGTTGTTACATTGCCATCGGGCCAAATATCGGCGATCAGCAACAAAACAGTATTGGTACCCACGTCAATGGTTGCAAGGCGATGGGCAGCAGGGTTTAGGGGGGCAATATCCAATGTTCCAGTCTTTAAAAAACAAGGTTATACATCCAGCGAAACACGAGATGAAGGGTCGCATAAGTGGCTGGAAAAGCTAAGCCGGCACCAGCCAATACCTGCATGGGGGTATGAGCACCGACTCGTATGCGCGACCACATGAGAAGGGGAATGGTGAGGAAAAGGGGCCATACCCAAATGGGCGTGATAATGTCGAGCGTGGGGACTCCCCAAATTTGTTGGGTAATGTAGAATTGTGAAGCCACAAAACCCGACATTCCAGTCATGTGGAGAGAAATTTTCCACCATTGGGTAATGGTGAGCATCAAGATCGTATTCGCGATTTGCATCGCTATCAACGCTACTGTAAGTACCGGATGTAGGCTGGTAAATTGGATCAAGGCCCAACCGCCTATAACAGCACTAAACATACCGAAGATCATGGGCGCATTACGAGCTTCTCGTTCCCGAACCTCAACCGAGGATGTCCGCCCTGTTTTAACCATCCAGACAAGGTATAGCAGAGGAAGCACACAAAAAAAGAAGGTTGTAATTCCGATTACCGCCCAAACCTGATTCTTCGATCCGCCAAAATGTAGGGACCATAACGCTGCACCTATCGGCGATAACGTAAGCGGATTTAGGGTGTACGAAACGATGTTGGCGAGTTGATACGATAAACTTTCGTCTTTTCGGGTGGTACCAGATAGAGGGAGCGAGGTGGAGTTCATCGGTTTGGGGTTGGCATTCATGGAAGATTGGGCAAAATAGGACACCTTGGGTACGTATTGGATTAACAAGATGTTACGAACACAAAAACACCATGTTATAGAAGCGTTTTGTTCTTGGTAAGATCAAAAAAGGCGGTTCCGATGAGGGCCGCCTCTTTTGATATTGTATCCTAATGCGGATTACTGGACTTCCCACGTATCCCCGCTATTGAGTAAGGAGGCTAAACTACCTTTACCGCGCTTTTGAAGTACTTCTTCCATTTGTTCCGCCACTTGCTGGTCGTAGGTAGGGCGGTTCTCTACATAAAATACCCCAAAAGGCCGGGGCATGGTCGCGTCGAACATCCGTGTGATAATGGTGGCCAGTTCACGGCTGGTTTCATCATAAACAATACAGTCATCTACAGAAAAACCATCTTCTTCCAAAGAGACCACGACGGGTTTTAAGCCCTCTAAACGAATCCCCTTTTTACCATTCTCGAACAACAGGGGTTTGCCATGTTCTACAAAGAGCGACCGGAAGGGTTTAGAGGCAGACTCGGTAAATTCAAAAAAAGCACCATCATTAAAAATATTACAATTTTGGTAAACCTCAACCAGTGAAGTCCCCGCATGGGCATGGGCGCGTTTTAACATCGCCTGCATATGCTTGGGGTCTCGGTCTAACGAACGGGCTACAAAAGTTCCATCGGCGCCAAGCGCCACCGCAGAAGGATTAAACGGATGATCTAAGGAGCCATACGGAGTGGATTTAGTCACCTTGCCTTGTTCGGAGGTTGGGCTGTATTGGCCTTTGGTGAGTCCATATATCTGGTTATTAAAAAGCAAAACCTGAATGTTAAGGTTGCGGCGTAAGAGGTGAATGAGGTGGTTTCCGCCGATTGAGAGGGCATCGCCATCACCTGTTATCAGCCAGACATCTAACTCCGGACGTGCCGTTTTGAGGCCCGTCGCAAAAGCTGGCGCACGCCCGTGTATGGAGTGGAAGCCGTAGGTATTCATGTAATACGGAAACCGACTGGAGCAACCAATTCCGGACAAAAAGACTGTTTTTTCACGCGGTATGCCAAGGTCTGGCATGATGCGTTGGGTTTGTGCCAAGATAGAGTAGTCGCCACAACCTGGGCACCACCGAATATCTTGATCCGTCTTAAAACTGCTGGCGGTTAGTTTCGCCTCGCCATTTTCACCATCGCCACCGAATATTCGGCCCACTGGGGGTTTTTCCGAAAGAGTGGGCATTTTGCCATTCTCTTGCATAGGTACTTATTTATAAAGACGTTATCGTTGGGTTATTTCATGTTAAGTTGTAAAAGAACCAAAGAATCTAAACGGGTACGCAACTTGGGCGAGCGATTTTTGAACTCGGCTTCGGTCCCAACAAAAAAGTGCATCGAGGGTTCTTTGTGGAACATCTCTGTATCTAAGTCATGTATGCCAACGGCGTCTTCGGGTAGACGTTCGTCTTTAGAGATTTTATAATAGATGGGGCTTCGTTTTCCATCTGTGCCTTCATAATAAAACTGCCAATCCACAAATCCCGGAACGAATTTAAATTGGGAAAACAAAACGCCTGTGCTATCTATCCGGTGAACAATGCGTTTTTCTTCTTTTTCTTCTGTCTTACCCCGTACTTGGCTATACAACACACGGACCTCGCCCTTGAAGCCTTGTGGCAGGAGAAACGTTTCTGGCTCGGTTTTGTTGTTGACAAAAAAGATAACCTGATAGGCAAAATAAACGGCTATGGAAATGGCGATCATCGTGGCCTTACTGCCCCAGGTTTTATGGCCCAATAACAGGACTATTACGCCCATTCCCCAAATCATCAAGCCAATACCGTAGTGCTGTGGCCACATAATGACCCCGAACACGCCTGCGATGAGCAAGAGAATTCCGGCTTGGTGGGCGATATTGCGAAGAGAAGGGCTCATGAAGATACCATTTCTAAAATTTTCCCTTCGATTTCGGAAGACTTGAAGGGTTGGCCCTGAATTTTGTCGTATGGAATAAAATTTAGCAAATACTGATCCCGTAAAACCCGTACCAATTGTCCATTGTTCAATTCTGGTACCAAATACTGGCGAAATCCTTTGAAAATATCGGATAAATCTGGCGGTAAGGGATTTAAATGCCGCAAGTGAATCGCCGAAACACGAAGCCCTTTTTCGCGCAGGTTACTAACCGCTGCTTCGATGGCGCCACGAGTTCCGCCCCAACCCACAACCAAAAGTTCACCGGAGGGGTCTCCCAAAATGTCGGTGGTCGGAATCTCCTGCTGGATGCGCTGCACCTTTTCAGCCCGACGTTTTACCATGAAGTGGTGGTTATCGGGGTCATAACTTACGTTCCCGACGCCGTCTGCCTTCTCGATGCCGCCAATGCGGTGCTCTAATCCGGGTGTTCCGGGTTTAGCCCATGGACGGGCAAGGGTTTCGGAGTCTCGAACGTAAGGATGAAAAGTAGCTTTATTGTTCACCATTGCGTTGGGTTCGGTGACAAAAGGAGACGCAAAGGGGCGAAGGGTCTCTACATCGGGAATGAGCCACGGTTCTGCACCATTGGCCAGATACCCATCGGTGAGCAAAATCACGGGCGTCATGTATTTAGAGGCAATCCGGCAGGCTTCATAAGTCATGTAAAAACAGTCGCCGGGCGTAGAGGCAGCCAAAACGCAAACGGGCGCTTCGCCATTTCGGCCATACATCGCCTGCAATAAGTCCGCCTGTTCGGTTTTAGTCGGTAAGCCCGTAGAAGGTCCACCCCGTTGAACATCTACCACAACAAGCGGCAACTCAGTCATAACAGCCAAGCCAATGGCCTCCATTTTAAGGGCTAATCCCGGGCCTGAAGTGCCTGTTACTCCGAGTACCCCGCCAAAACTGGCACCGATTGCAGCGCCCACTGCCGCAATTTCATCTTCCGCCTGTACGGTCTTGATCCCAAAATGCTTCAACCCAGAAACTTGATGAAGGATGTCGGATGCTGGCGTGATTGGGTAGGAAGCATACAACACATCAAGATCGCCACGGTCTGCAACGGCGGCAAGACCAAGGGCAATGGCTTCATTTCCGTGAATGGAGCGGTAGGTTCCTTTGGGAAGCTGAGAGGAAGGCTTGACCAGATATCGAACTGCAATGGCCTCAGTAGTCTCGCCATAATTCCAACCTTTTTGTAAAACGGTTGTGTTAATTTCTACAATCTGAGGCTTTTTTGCAAACTTCTGGGCAATCAGTTTTTGAATTGGTTCGATCGGACGCGAATACATCCATAAACATAGCCCCAAGGCAAACATGTTTTTGGTCCGATCCATTGTCTTTTTATCCAGTCCATAGGGCTTGAGGGCCTCATAGGTCAAGGTTGTGAAAGGAACCTTGATCACTTGGAATCCATCCAGTGAGCCATTTTCGAACGGATTTTCAGTATATTTCGCCAAGTCTAAATCTCGCTTGCCAAAAGCATCGCTGTTTACCAGTAACGTGCCGCCTTTACGAACCCGATGCAGGTTTACTTTTAACGCAGCAGGGTTCATGGCCACCAAAAGGTTTACATCATCTCCAGGGGTATGTATGTCTTTAGAACCAAAATGGATCTGGAAGGCAGAGACCCCATAGGTGGTTCCTTGTGGCGCACGAATTTCGGCGGGGAAATCGGGAAGGGTGGCCAAGTCATTGAGTGCAAGCGCTGTGGCGAGGGTAAATTGGGTGCCCGTTAGTTGCATACCGTCGCCAGAGTCTCCGGCAAAAAGAATGGTTACTTCGTCGAGCGATGTTACGGGTTTCTGTATTGCTAATTCCATACGAAACGACTACAATGATGGATTCGGAGGACTCTGTGGGACGTACAACGTCCTCCATAATGGGTTTGTAAAAGATTAAAGTACGGAACTGTTATTTTTTTTCAAGGTCCGTTATATATTCTAATAAAATCTTTGGGGATAATTCCAAGAAGGGCGGTTCTTTGACGCACTTCGAAGGCGGCTTTTGCTATACCACCAAGTATTTGTCATTAAAATGTCTCATAGATCCAATATTTTGAACCCATGATCAAATACGTTGAAACAACCCAAGCCATTACGGTCACTGTACGTCCGCTGTATCTGGATGGCCGATCCGATTTCTTTAGCCGCCGATTTGTATTTGCCTACTTTATCGAGGTGACGAATCATAGCACGACCACTGTTCAATTGCTTAGCCGGAAATGGCGGATAGATCACGGGAACAACCGGATAGACTTCGTAGAAGGCGAAGGAGTGGTGGGGCAACAGCCCGTTATCGAACCCGGAGAAACCCATGCCTATAATAGTTTTTGTATTCTCGAAACCCTCAAGGGCAAAATGGAAGGTGCATATCGGATGGAGCGGGAAAATGGGGAGCAATTTTGGGTAAATGTACCTGTGTTTAAACTGGTTGCAAATGCCAATTAAAGCCAATCTACTTTGACTATCAGGTGTGTAATGAAGAATTCCACCACCCTATTTACTATCTTTAAAAATGGAATTTGGAATAAAAACAGAGGCTTTATATTTTTTTACCATCTACTCCATGATATTATAACACACCATCGTTATTTTATACCATATGTACATTCAGGCAAAAACTGAAATACACTCTTATATAAAAATTTATGTCAAAATAATTATCAGATAGTGCGATCATATTGAGAATGAACATTTGAATTATGATACAGCATAGGGTTTTTATAAGGGATGTATAATCAGTTTAAAGATAAATAAAGACATTTTTTTATATGAAAAATATTTTATATAAAGAAAAAAGTCTTGCAAAATTGGGTGCATTTCAAAAATGTCAATAGACATTGCGACGCACTTAGATTCGGAGTAGTAGAAAGGCATCTTTGCCTACCTTTGAGAAAAGCTCCGAAGGAGTGACATCATAATAGAACTCGTAAGGGGCGACATCATACGAGAATTCAGCAGGCCGCATAAAAGGTGAAGGAGGTGTTCATGAGGTAGGTTGGGAAGTTTTGAAATGCACCCTGCGAAATTTGTACTCCATTTCAAAGCGATTGTGGTGAAAAAATGGATTTGTATTTTGTATGGGGGCTTACAGACTTGAAGAAAAAATAAACATCCTCTTTTTGGCCAAAGCAGACATAGGCGGAATGCCAGAAAGGAATCAATTAGATAAAACCCTTTGTTGTATGAAAACAGCAGTTGTCATGGGTGGAACTGGCTTGGTTGGCCGTCATTTGGTAGATTTATTGTTGGCCGATGATCGGTATAGCCGTGTGATTTTATTGATGCGGCGACCTTCCGGCCTAATCCACCCCAAAATAAATGAGCAAGTCGTGGACTTTGAGCAATTAGACTTTCAAACACCCGTAGATGATGTATTTTGCTGCATTGGAACCACCATCAAGGTAGCCGGATCTCAGGCTGCACAATACCGCGTGGAGGTGGACTACCCCGTCCAATTGGCACGACAAGCGTTGGCATATGGTGCACGACAATTCTTGATTGTCACCTCCACTGGGGCAGATCCGAAGTCCCGAGTTTTTTACAATCGGATGAAAGGAGATGTGGAGCAAAAGTTAGCGAATATCGGCTATGCTACCCTTCATATCTTACGCCCTTCTTTACTGTTGGGAAATCGTTTAGAACACCGTGCCGGAGAAACCCTTGCAATACATTTGGCCCGTTGGACAAGTTGGATGATGGTGGGGCCGCTACGGCGATACCGCGCAGTCGAGGCTATAACCGTAGCACAAGCCTTGAAAAACTTGGCTCAAAACAAGCAAATTGGCATCTTTTTTCATGAATCGGAAGTATTAGAAGCCTTTGATAAATATTATCATAATCATTAATAGATTCCTGTTTTCGAATAATCCCAAACGGATAGTTTAGAGGTTGAAAATAAAATTATAGTGTGTAAATAATGATATAGATAATTCTTATACTTAGAAATATTATATAAGAAAAAAGGGTTAAATTATTATGTGAAAGATGTATTTATTTTTTACGTTAAAAGATTTGATAAAAGCCCCATATAGGCGACATCATAATGCAAAAGCAACCAATTTACTTCAGCCTCAGCCTGTTCTGCGATTATAATGCCCGTTACTACTGTTCTCAATGAAGGCTCTGGTATTGACATTCATCTCACACTCCAAAAAAACGGGGTGCAGTGGTGGCCACACCCCGCACATATTATGGAAGCGGCTCGATAGAAACAAGTTGGTACTTTGCAATCCTGATTGAATTGTAACCCTTGCCACAAGGAAAATAAGATGGTGTAAGCTCACATAGTGGTCTTAATGCCAAGCCAGCGGTTTCGCCGACTATTCTTGCAGTGATTTTGTATTTTCGCCCAACTTCTAAATTCGTGGTATTTAGCAAAGCAGGTATTTCTGCAAAATTTGCATACACAAGCCGATCTCGATCATTTTTTTGCGGTCTATCGAACAGCATATAGCGTATATGCATGGGTAACGGCCACTCTTCCGAGCTTGATTGTTCGGGGAGTTGTATCAAGACCACTTGCTCTTCAACCAAATTCTCCCATAGAATGTCTTCTTTATACAGCTTATATCCATCAAGGTTAAGGATGTCGCAGCCACTAAGCCCTAAAAGGAGTGTGCAAAGGAGCAGTGTATGTTTAATCATGGCATACTGGGTTTAAGGGTTAATATAAATGTATTGATTTACACTCACCGTGTTTGCAATGGCGTAGGCATCAGCATATGTTGAAGGATGTGTTGGCGAAATACCAGCACCGCTCCACGCTGCGATATAATGCCCGTTACTACTGTTCTCAATAAAGGCTCTGGTATTGACATTCATCTCACACTCCAAAAAAACGGGGTGCAGTGGTGGCCACACCCCGCACATATTATGGGAGCGGCTCGATAGAGGTGATGTGGAAAAAACCAACGGGTGCAAGGTCATATTTTTCTAAACAGGGGCGATAGTTTTCGACCTTGCAAAAAATATACTGTGATGAATGTGTGGTTCGTATAAACTTTGCACTAACACGGTATTTTTTACTGGGTATCATCTTTTTAGGGTCATATTCCGCTGGAATTAAGAAAAAAGAAGCAAGTAAAATCCGGTTCACGTCGTCTTTCTGCACTCCTTCCGCAAAGCCCACCCGTTCAAAAAGGTAAGAGGAGGTTTTTGAAGGTGTATCTAAGGTATCCCGCAAGACCACGGTTTCCTCAATCAAGTTGCTTTCCCAAACCTTGCCCTCATATACCTTATCCACGAAGTAGATGTTTTCCCAAAATCCATCGCAGCCACTAAGCCCTAAAAGGAGTGTGCAAAGGAGCAGTGTATGTTTAATCATGATCTTTGTGGGTTAATGAACAGGTGCTTGCTTTTGAAACAAAGGAGTGGGGGCGCAGCAAAGACTACGCCCTTCTTAAACTCATGGTACTTCTTTAACCTCTGTTAAACTAAACATTGCCATGGGGAAATAATCCCACGGGCGATTTCTGGTTGTGCAAAAAATGTGATCGGGAACAATTGCTTTGCAATCTTGTGACCAAGCCACTTGATCAAATCTTGCACTTGCCTCATAGATACTTCCTATCTTATAGCTTTTTTCAGGTATTGCCTGTGTAACAAGCGCGTTATCAGCTCTTATTACACGATTTACGTCTTGAAGCAGGCCTTTTTCGGTATATTGCAACCGTTCAAAAAGGAGCGAAACAACCCCATCACCAGGAACCACATCAATAACCCCTCTTAAAATCATCCTCTCTTGTACGATGTTCACTTTTTCTGGAGTGGTTACTTTGTAATACGTTTCTGAAAAACCAGTAGGTGCGAAGAGGTCACACCCGCTTATAACTGACAAAAACAGGAAAGTAATCATCGCAAAAACTTTAGTTTTCATAACACCCCCTATGGATTGATGAAGATGTATTTCTCGCTTGCAACAAGACTGGCAATATCCCTAGCTGAACTATGGGAAGTTGGATGCACAATTGTAGGACCAGGAGTAGGCGGATCATCATCCCGCCACGCTGCGATATAATGCCCGTTACTACTGTTCTCAATAAAGGCTCTGGTATTGACATTCATCTCACACTCCAAAAAAACGGGGTGTAGTGGTGGCCACACCCCGCACATATTATGGGAGCGGCTCTATTGAAACGATATGGAAACTTCCGATCCACATCGAATCGTATTTTTCTACACAGGGGCGATAGTTTTCGATCTTGCAGAAAATATCGCGTGTAGTTTGTCCAGCTCTATCATACATAGCGCTCACACGGTATTTCTTGTCTTTGACCATCATTTTGGGATCATATTGTTGTCGGATTAAAAAGAATGATGCATACAAAATCCGGCTTGCGCTGTCTTTATAGGCTTGATTTCCTGTTGCATACTCCACTCGTTCAAAGAGGTAACCAGCACCAAAAGAAGGGGTTTTTACAGTGTCCCTTAAAACCATGGTTTCTTCAAAAATATGGCTTTCCCAAACCTTGCCTGGATATACCCGCTCTCCGTAAAGGGAAAAATCTCGAATACTGTCGCAGCCACTAAGCCCTAAAAGGAGTGTGCAAAGGAGCATTATATGTTTAATCATGATCTTTGTGGGTTAATGAACAGGTGCTTGCTTTTGAAACAAAGGAGTGGGAGCGCAGCAAAGACTACGCCCTTCTTAAACTCATGGTACTTCTTTAACCTCTGTTAAACTAAACATTGCCATGGGGAAATAATCCCACGGGCGATTTCTGGTTGTGCAAAAAATGTGATCGGGAACAATTGCTTTGCAATCTTGTGACCAAGCCACTTGATCAAATCTTGCACTTG
This sequence comes from Bacteroidetes bacterium UBA2364, assembly GCA_002344075.1. GTDB lineage: Bacteria > Bacteroidota > Rhodothermia > Rhodothermales > UBA2364 > UBA2364. Next base: position 2,240 of record DDTM01000014.1, on the reverse strand, counting down.
CCTCATAGGTACTTCCTATCTTATAGCTTTTTTCAGGTATTGCCTGTGTAACAAGCGCGTTATCAGCTGCGATTACACGATTTACGTCTTGAAGCAGGCCTTTTTCGGTATATTGCAACCGTTCAAAAAGGAGCGAAACAACCCCATCATTAGGAACCACATCAATAACCCCTCTTAAAATCATCCTCTCTTGTACGATGTTCACTTTTTCTGGAGTGGTTACTTTGTAATACGTTTCTGAAAAACCGATAGGTGCGAAGAGGTCACACCCGCTTATAATTGGTAAAAATAAGAAGGTAATCACTGCAAAAACTTTTGTTTTCATAAAACCTCCTATGGATTGATGAAGATATATTTCTCGCTTGCAACAAGACTGGCAATATCCCTAGCTGAACTATGGGAAGTTGGATGCACAATTGTAGGACCAGGAGTAGGCGGATCATCATCCCGCCACGCTGCGATATAATGCCCGTTACTACTGTTCTCAATAAAGGCTTTGGTATTGACATTCATCTCACACTCCAAAAAAACGGGGTGCAGTGGTGGCCACACCCCGCACATATTATGGGAGCGGCTCGATAGAGGTGATGCGAAAAAAGCCAATGGGTGTGAAATCATATTTTTCCACACATGGGCGGTAGTTTTCTACTTTGCAAAAAGCACTACGTGTAGTTTGCCCCGTAATAGAAAACTTCGCGCTAACACGGTATTTTTTACCCAGTATCATCTTTTTGGGGTCATATTCCGCTGGAATTAAGAAAAACGAAGCATACAAAATCCGGTTCACGTCGTCTTTTTGCGCTCCTTCCGCAAAGCTCGCCCGTTCAAAAAGGTAGCCAGAAGTAGCTGAAGGCGTATCTAAAGTGTCCCTCAAGACCAAGGTTTCCTGCACCAGATCGTTTTCCCAAACCTTGCCCTCATACAGTTTATCTGCAAAGTAGATGTTTTCCCAAAACCCATCGCAGCCACTAAGCCCTAAAAGGAGTGTGCAAAGGAGCATTATATGTTTAATCATGGCATACTGGGTTTAAGGGTTAATATAAATGTATTGATTTACACTCACCGTGTTTGCAATGGCGTAGGCATCAGCATATGTTGAAGGATGTGTTGGCGAAATACCAGCACCGCTCCACGCTGCGATATAATGCCCGTTACTACTGTTCTCAATAAAGGCAGCAGTACGTCGGCTCATTTCCGGCCAGTCAAGCACATCTAATAACCAATGCCCTCGAAGTGCGTCGTATTGACTATCATAGCCTACATAGTTGTTGTGTAAGTCCATTGCACGGTGGCGTGGTTCATTTGGCCTTATGATTTCATACAATGTCCCTATATCGCGTGCCAGATTTTTTCCCAGCCACCTCCTCATTAAAACATTGACGTAAACATGTCGGAAGGCATCGCCTTCATCACCACCACCACTGTTTGGATATAAGCGTTTTTGCTCGTCGATTGCATATTTTCTTGCCAAGAGTGTACGTGTAACCACAAGGAAGTGGGAAGCAAGCCTCAAGGCAGCAAACACAGCAAAAAGACGTTCTCGGTCTGGATCTGGATAACTGATATCCGCTGTACCATCTATTTCCATGACTTCCTCCAATGGTGTTGTAAACACCTCCCAAGTTTCCTCGTCATTCAACCAAGTGGTGGCCAGCGTCTTCTTTAGTTCCCGTATTTGCCCCTGATAGGCTTCTGCGGAGAACGTTTTCCCCAGATTGGTTTTTTGCTTTACCACAGCTTCCAAGGCCAACAACTCGTTTCGTTCGGCTTCGGCGGGTTTGAGGAAGGCCAGTTCTTGTTCTATAGTCGTCACAAAGCCCGGAAAATCGGGTTCAGGCGCATCATCGGATTCAGTTTTAGAAAGCCCAGAGAGTGTCAATCGGAGCTTATAAGCGGATATACTTTCTTTTTGTTGGTTGTCAAATGCTTTAAGCATCCCCGTATATCCCTTTTTTTCTGGCTCCATCTCAAGCAAGCGATTTTCAATATATGCCATTGCTTTTTCTTCAAATTCCGCACCTTCTTTCAATGTGGGGTTCATGTTCACGAACTCGCGATGGGCAATATAGAAAGAAATAGGAGAATATTGCCGTATAACGAGATGTGGTTTTTTTTTCTTGCTGTGTTTTAGGTACTACCGAAGCTGAGTCGCAAGCGGGCAAAATAAACAAGATCATACAAACGAGAATCATACGACGATACTCGGATAAAGATCTTTTTCTGCCTAAACTACAGGGGGG
>DDTM01000044.1 GCA_002344075.1 Bacteroidetes bacterium UBA2364 | reverse complement strand
CAGAATACGCAGTCGGGCAGCGAGAGGAGGGCATAAAGGATCACTCGATAGGCGAAAAGGTCGGAATTGCACGCCCTCCCCTTGCAGTTTTGGCCTTTTCTTTAGTACCTTGTGCCACCGCATCCGCCACCAAAGCCCTTGACAAATCTTCAACCTGATGAACCCATGCCAAATCCTGTAACTTCAACATCGGTCGGTGTACCGTTGGCTGTAGATGATCGTCCTACACTTGAACTCAACGACGGAAGAACGCCAGAAACCTTGGAACTTAAGCCATTTGTTTTAGAATTGCAGAAATTGCTACGGAACAAAGGGTTTCAAGTACCTTTAGACGGTGTTTTCGGGACACAAACAAAGGAAGCCGTTGTGATTTTCCAGCGTGGCAAAGGGCTTGGGGATGATGGCATTGTCGGAAGGAAAACATGGGCGGCACTATATGTGAATGATCGCCCTTTGCTCCGCTTGTACGATGGATTCGATCATGTAACGCCGCATCTCCGAGATGCCGTACGCGAATTACAAAGCGTACTTCGGGACAAAGGATACCCTGTTGGTAATATTGACGGAAGATTTGGACCTTTTACCGAAAGCCTTGTAAAACAATTCCAAAAAGCCAATGGCTTGAAAGAAGATGGTATAGTTGGTGCTGGAACTTGGGCAGCACTTTTTAAAGTTCATTTGGAGTCGCCTTATTACAAAGACAATCCAATACTAAAAAATATCGAACTTACACCTCAAACGCCTATTCTGATCCGTACAGGATGGCCCGCCAGTCGGGTGCGTATGGGAGAATTGTACAACCGGATGGGTGGGTTGATAAAGGCGATTCAGAACCTCACCCAGATTCCGATTGAATCCGCACTGGCAGTGTTTTATGTGGAAAGTGGCGGTCGGGTACACCTTGTAAATCGGGCCATTATCCGATTCGAAAACCATCACTTTTTCCGTTATTGGGGCAAATACAACGAGCCTGTCTATAACCGGCATTTTCAGCATGGTGGCCAAGCGGGGGTTGGAGGTAATTCCTGGCAAAATCATCGTTTTCGTGAGACACTAAACGAGCCTTTTCAGCCTTTTCATGGTAAACAAGATCTGGAGTATCGTGTTTTGGCATTATCTCAACGACTTGCAGGCGACCCAGAGCCGGGGCTGATGTCGTGTAGCATTGGTGGGCCTCAAATCTTGATTTCTGCTTATCGAAACATAGGCTATGAGAGTGCAATGGCCATGTATAATGCATTTCAGGCAGGAGAAGCCGCGCATATTATTGGATTTTTTGATTTTTGTAAAAACGTAAAAGCACCCGAAGCCGGTGCCATGATTCGTTACCTGAAAGCAGGGAATATCAGGACGTTTACCCAATACTATAATGGGTCTGGTCAGGTAGAAACATACTCTAAGTTGATTAATGATGCACTCACCGAGGCCAAGCAATTGGGTATTCGTTCTTAAAAGTTTTCCTGTTGGGGCGGCCATTGCAGGCTTGGTGGCTGTTTCATGGATTTGGGCTACCGTGGTTGCATTCAGCCTGCCGGAGGAACCCGTTTTATTTGTACTGGCTTTTGCAGGAACGTTTTTGGTCTATACCGCAGATCGGTTCTCTTTTCTCTCTCCCGAAGATGTTTTCAATAACCGTATAACTGCATCCGATTTTGCATTGTTATGGTGGATAAGTATTGCTTTGGTTGTGGTATTGAGTGGTGTAGTTATATGGTCTCGTTGGTTGTGGCAGCCTGCGTTGTGGGTGGCGTGCCTTGCGGCGCTTTATGTTTTCCCTGTGATTCATGGTAAACGACTAAAAGAATTTGGCAACATCAAAACCATTTGGGTTGTATTCGTTTGGGGTGTAGGTGGTGTGGTTTTGCCAATCTTGTTTTTTCGTGGGGAGTGGCCCGAAAACGGCGTGTCTTCGGTGTTGTATCGGATGTGCTATATCCTACCTAATATCCTAATTTCGGATTATTTAGATCGGTCTGGCGATTTAATGTTTGAGATCAAGCCCCTGTTTTTTAACTGGCCCCTACCGAAATTGCGACAGATCATGTGGTTGGGTACACTTATGGGGGTTGGCTTCTGGACCTACACCCCTTTTCCGTTAGAAGACCTGATGGGCTTGTTGGCGATCACCCTTTTGGCGACGTGTGCATTACCCCATTCCCTTTTTAGACATGGATTGGATTTGGCGGTTGCATGGCCAATGCTGTACCTTGCGTTTTGAAAACGGTTCACACGATTTTACATACCATTCATGGCTCCGGGCGTTCTTCCTGAACTTTTTTTCCACATGAATCGTTTCAAATAACTTAGTTTAGCGAAACTGCTATTCCCTATGCAATCCAAAAAACATCCGTATGCAACAGCTTGGTTCTCGTTTATTCTGGTATATATTGATCTTGGGCGCTAACGCTTTATACCCCGTCTTTGCGCAGGAGGCCCCCGAACCCCGTCGCGTAAAGGTGAGTCTGGATCATGCTGCCTTTGCTTATGAGGGTGACAATAGTCTTTTTGAAATCTATTTGTCTTTTGAGGTAAAGTCGTTACCCTTTCGCCCAGCAGCCGAGGGAGGTTTAGTTGCATTGGTCCCAGTACAATGGAAACTTACCCGAAATACGGTGCAGTCCGATGGTAATACGGTGGCCGAGACGGTTCGTGGCGATGCCATGAGGCTGGCTTTTCCCATTGCGGACACAACATTTGTGGGTGGTAGTCAGGTCTTTCAGCATTTGATCAGAGACCTTGTTCCTCCGGGAGAATATGAATTGGTCTTAAAGATTTTGCCGGATGCCGCCTTGGGAATCGTGGGGGAATCCCTTACCCGCCAAGTGACGGTCAGAAGTTTTATGGGCCAGACACCTAAAGCCAACATGTCTGATATCATGTTTGTATCGGCGATGGAGCCTTCTTTAAACCGAAACGATGTTTTTTATAGAAGTGGTCTTTCTGTCCGCCCCAATCCGAATCAGTTATATGGAAATGGGATGGACAAATTACTCTTTTATGTGGAAGCCTACCAAATTCCACAGATCAAGATCAATCCTGAGCAAGCCGAATATACTTTGTTGGCGTATGTTTCAGCAGCAACTGCTCCTCAAGCCATACCCGGTCTGGAAATACGAGAGAAACGCGCCCTGCGGGAGAATGATATTCTGACCGGGAGTTTTGATGTCAGTAAATTGGTTTCTGGTGCATATTTTCTTAGGGTGGCTGTCTTAAATGAAAACAATGAAGCGGTCTTAGAACAGCGACGTAAGTTCTTCATTTATAATCCAAATATCCAAATTCAGGAAGCAAGAATAGATCCTGACGAAGACTTTCTGGCCTCTTTATTTGTCAATATGACCGAGGCAGAAGTGGCGGACGAAATGGAGCACATAAAAATTATTTCTACGATTACAGACGAACGACAAATGGCCAAATTGGCGACAATGGAGGCCAAACGGCGGTGGCTCTACGATTATTGGTTGGCACGAGATACTAACCCTCAGACGTCTATAAATGAATACCGGATAGAGTTCTATGAAAACTTACGGATTGCCAAAGACCGGTATTCTAATAAGTTTACTGTTGGCTGGAAAACTGATCGTGGAAGAACCTTGCTAAAATATGGTCTTCCTTCCTCTACACAACCCAATTTGTCGCGCCGCGAAACCGTGCCATACGAAATTTGGGAATACAACAATATCCCCGGCGAGGGGCGGGCCGAATTTATCTTCGCGGATATGAGCGGATTCGGGGAATTTGAATTGATTCATGCCACCGTTAGTGGGAGCCGCAAAAGCCCTAACTGGCAAGCCGAAATTATAAAGAAAAACTGAAAACATCGGAATAATGGGGGCCTATCTTGAGCAAGCCGTAAAAGCAGTCTTGTCGGGAAATGTGGTAATTTATCCCACTGAAACAGTTTATGGTATTGGCGGAGATGCCCAAAATGACCGTTTGATCCGAAAAGTGCAGGCCATAAAAGGGCGTGATGCCAATAAGCCCATGTTGGTACTCACCGATGATTGGGATCGCGTAGGTGGGTGGATTGCAGAATATACAAGCATTCACCGTAAATTGATGCGTTCTCAATTACCCATTACACTTTTGTTTCAACCCACCGATCTGGTTCCTGTCCGGCTTCGAGGACTTTCAGAGTTGATAGGTATCCGTAAAACCACACATCCTTTTTGCAAGGCATTGATTAAAAAAACGGATCGTTTATTACTTTCTACATCGGCCAATCCTGCCGGAAGCCCGCCAGTAAACGACCTGAAAAAGTTGCGTTTGTCATTTCTTTTGAAAGTAGATTGTGTCGTGGATGTGGGTGTTTTGCCCGAAGCCCTACCCTCATCGGTTGTGGCTGTAGGGGACGGTCAATTGAAGGTGGTACGGGAAGGTTCAGTTGGCCTCGCCGAAATAACCCGCATTCTGGATTTGGAGTAGGGGAGTGTCGCTGGATTCTTATAGCGAATTAGCGTATCTTGCGCCACTGAATTTTAGCAAATGTTTTTCCAAATAGGTAATTTATGCAGCACGATTTTGTGTATATCCGGGATTTGGCAAGCCACGATGGACAAATTGTAACCTTGAAAGGATGGCTTTATAACAAACGTTCATCCAAAGGACTTCACTTTTTAATTTTACGCGATGGAACGGGCCTCGCGCAATGTGTGATTACAGAGCAAGAAGTCGGAACGGTGTCTTGGGCTGCTGCCGAAGACGCAACGCAGGAGAGTTCATTGGTATTAAAAGGGCTGGTGCGGAAAGATGATCGTCAGATTGGAGGGTATGAACTCGTAGTACACGAGGCGGTTCTTATGCAACGAGCAGAAGGCTACCCCATCACTCCCAAAGATCACGGGATTGAGTTTCTGATGGATCAGCGGCATTTGTGGTTGCGTAGTCAACGCCCTTGGGCCACTATGCGGCTTAGAAATAATATTATCATGTCTATCCATCACTATTTCCAAGAGCAAGGATTTATACAGATGGATGCACCTATTTTTACTGGAAATGCGGTTGAAGGCACCTCTACGTTGTTTGAAGTTGATTATTTTGATGAAAAAGCCTATCTCACCCAATCGGGGCAGTTATATGGCGAAGCAATGGCTATGGCGTTGGGTAAAATCTATACTTTTGGCCCTACGTTTCGGGCGGAAAAGTCCAAGACCCGTCGTCATCTAACTGAATTCTGGATGATAGAACCCGAAATGGCCTTTTACGATCTTGCCATGAATATGGATATGGCAGAAGGGTTGTTACGCCGGATTTTGCGGGATGCACGCACTAACTGCGGGACCGAACTGGATATTCTGGGTCGAGATGTGGCGCTTCTGGAAAAGGCGGATGCCCCGTTCCCGCGTATTCATTATTCGGATGCGGTGGATCTGCTTAAGAGTAACAAGAGCATGGAAATGTTGGATGGTGAATTAGAGGCGGCCTTTGACGAAGAAAAGAACCTACGTTCGGAATTGGCCGAAATAAAAAAGAACTATGGATCAGCTAAGAAGTGGGAAAAGAAGAAATTTGATGCACGAGAAATCGAAATCAATCAATTATTAGAAGATTGTGCTGAGCGTCAGCGTAATTTACCCAAATGGAAAGCATCTGCCATCGCTTTTGAATGGGGAAATGATTTGGGGGGGAGCGATGAGACTGTTCTGACAAAACACTTCGATACGCCCATTATGGTACACCGTTATCCGGCTGCTGTCAAAGCTTTCTATATGAAGCGCGATCCGGAAGACGATCGTTTGGCACTGGGGGTAGATGTATTGGCTCCGGAAGGGTACGGTGAGATCATTGGTGGAGGAGAACGCGCAACCGATTTGCAGTTTTTACTGGATCAGATTCGGGCACATGGCTTGCCGGAGTCAGCGTTTTCGTGGTATTTAGACCTTCGCCGATTTGGATCTGTTCCACATAGTGGGTTCGGCTTGGGATTGGAGCGTACCATTTGTTGGGTGGGTGGTCTCAAACATGTCCGAGAAGCGATTCCCTTTGCCCGATTGATGAGTCGCTTAAGCCCGTAACCCGTTTTTTGACCATTCAACACGTTTTTTTGACCAATTATATAAAAATTAGGCCAAATGCGTTTTGGAATGTTGTATTTTTTTGCAGCCCCGAAGTTGTCCGCGTTTGCGGCTGCTTCAGAAGGAGGAGGTTGTAACGTGTCCAATACAAGCGATTGAATTGGACACGTTTTTTTATGGTTTAGACAAGGTAGGCATGTTCCACCATCGTGCAACGGTTCGTGATATAGGTTAATCCATTGGTTCTGGCTATACGCCGGGCTTCCTCAGAAGAAACGCCCATTTGAGTCCAGATCACAGGTCTTTCTTGGGTTAGATCCATCCGTAAGAGAACTTCCTGCACAACAGAAGCCGTGTAACGTGGTTGTCTGAAAATATTCACCAGATCTATTTTGATTTCAGTTGGAACAGAGAGCAGGTTTGGGTAACAGGTTTCTCCAAGAATATCGTTTTTGATATGGGGGTTAATCGGGAGGATCCTGAAGCCAACAGATTGTAAATAGGTCGCAATTCGATGACTTGTTCGATAGGGCTTATCGGAACAGCCCACCACAGCGATGGTTTGGGTATGTTGGAAGAGGTCACGGAAGTCGGTCATGGGTTTATCACGTTTGCAAAGGGTCCTGTTTGTTTAACAGAAAAAGAATCTTTGTTACGCATGTGGGTTTTAATTGCTCCCATCTTATATCCGTTTTAACTTCCGCTACCAAATTATCCTAAACCCCCAATAGGAATGATTACCATTTTTACCACTGGTGGCACCATAGACAAGGTGTATTTTGATGCCAAAAGTGAATTTGAAATTGGCGACCCAATGATAGGCGAAGTTCTTCGGGAAGCAAATGTGACGCCGACATACGAAATCCGCCAACTGATGCGGAAAGATAGCTTAGAAATTACCGATACCGATCGGCAGGCGATCTTTGAGGCCATAGAGGCATGTCCGAGCAAGCGTATTATCATAACTCATGGGACCGATACGATGGTCAAAACTGCACAAGTTTTGGCCCCCTTGGCAAAAAGCCGGATAATTGTATTGGTTGGTTCGCTTTCTCCGGCAAGGTTTCGGAATACGGATGCTGTATTTAATATAGGATTTGCAATGGGGGTGGTTCAGGCGCTCGAAGAAGGGGTCTATGTAAGTATGAACGGCTGCATCTTTCATCCGGATCATGTCGTAAAGAATCGGGCCGCCAATCGTTTTGAAGCGGTATAACACCCAAATAAGGCATTTTGTGATGCAAGTTCTTAAATTAGACGATCTGGTACGTGGGCTTGAACTTAGCTTAAGACAACTACTGGTCTATCTCAATCCCACTACCGGGCAAGTGGTTGCGATAACACCGGAGGCTTTTCAGGCGGCAGAAAAAGGTGGATCGGACAGCGGGAAGGGATGGGAGCAGATGGAAGCCCGCTTGGCTGCTGAAATTTTGGATAATGCCGATTGGATGCGGCTACCTACCCGTCAGGAAGTGGATGAATATGAAATCATGCACCGATTTGTCCGGAATGTGGTGGTAAACGAGGCCAAAATTGACGAATTGAACCGGATACTCCAGTCGGGGCTTGCGGAACGGAGATGGGAAATGGTTATCACTGGGCTGAACTTGGCCGATGATTGGCAACGATTTCGACGTCAGATGTTTCGTAGGGCCATGAAAAACTGGTGTACCATTCATGACTTGGGTTATGAGGAATAGGGATTTACCTCCGCGAAACCAATTTTTGTTACGGTTTGTTCAAGAGGGCCAATATACGTGCGACAGCGTTGCCCTCTAAAGGCCCTAATTTTCGGATCGCTGCCTGCTTTCCGGCTGCCCGATGTTCCGCTATATGCTTCATCCAGACGTTAAAAGGCGGGTCTTGATGACCGTTCAAGGTGTAAACAAAGGGTGCGTCTCGGAGTTTGAGCAAATCTAATTTGAGGGGATCGAGTAATAAAAGAGGCAGGCCCATCCACATCATTTCCCATCCAACGGTAGAGTAACAAGTAGCGCCAACATCGGCTGCCGCTATCATCGGAAACAGCCCACCTTGTATTTCGAGCAATTGATCTTTAATTCCTGCTTCTGCAAATGCCTGACGATAAAGACCATCATCGGTCTCGCGGGGATGTGGTTTGACAACACATGAGAAATGATTCCGTGCACAAAACTGTGCCAGAAGTGGCCCAGATAGGGTACGGACCTCATCAAACATGCCTTGTGCCTGTGATGCAAAAAGCAAGATGGGTCTTTGTTGGCGGTCCTTGAATCGGATCATCTGTTCATTCGGAACAACACCTGCTTCCAATCCGGTCGCTATGCGTCCAACCGTCACCGTTTTTTCAGGTGGATAGTGGCATTCTGAAACCAAATATTCTCGCACCTCGTCGCCCCAGCAGCAAAAAAAATCTGGTATGGCGTCTGGTATCTCATGTGATGCCAGACGATAGTCCGCGTTATGGCGGTCTATACTCCCATGTTGATAACCAATGGTCTGGATTCCCCGTGTTTTTGCTGCCTCTATAACTGTGCGGCCAATCGAATTGTTTTCGCTGGAGCCAATAACTGCGATCGGGTTTGTTTGTGCAAAGAAGCGAAGCAGGGATTTTTTGCAAAGGTGAAAAACCGGAATCGAGGGCAAAGATTGGGAGAGTGCGTCTCGGAACTGAGCTTCCCAAAACGGTGATAAAACTGTAAAAGGGCCTTGTATAATGGCTTTATTGTCCAACCGTTTTTTGTACTGCCCAATTTGCCAAAGGGTATGAAGGATTTTTGTGGGATGGTGCAAAAGAAAATTAATCAAAATGGCATCCAGCGTGGTATTTGGATAAGGAGTTAGGGGTTGACGTAATAAATGGGGGAGTTGCTCTAAGCCTTTTGGTGGAATCGGTAAAAGTTCTAAACGACGTGCGTTTGGGCCCAATGCTGTGAATAGCGGATGGAAGACGCGGTCGGTCATAACACCGTCGGCACCTAACTGGTTATAAAAAATATTCGAGAAGACCCATATACCTTCTTTTGGTAGCTTTTTCAGGGCATATGATAATTGGAGTAGGTGCTTTAGATACGGGAGGTTGAACCGCACAGGCATTGCTTTTCTCTGATCTTGCAATGGAACGGCGTGCAATTTTGCATGGGGTAGGAGTACACGCCAAAAGGGAGTTGCTGCGGAATGACTATAAACTTCCGTAATCGTTGCCAAGTCAAGGTCTATCGGGAGGCGGTCTAATTGTTGCGCCATACGAAAAAGTCGGTAGAAAATGCGGGCGCGAACGTGTAACCAATACGACTCCCCTCCTATGGCGCAAAAATCTTTTACGGCAAGGCCATTCACCTTCACTTCATCCGAGCGATCAAGCCATTGCAATATCGCTACTTGATGGATGGACTGCATCTCCGTTTGCCGTAGGTCTATGATGGTCTTAGATATGCACTTTTGTTGCTCTTCGGCAGTTAAGTCCCGATCGGTTACTATGGTCATGTGGGCGGTATTGAATGCTTAAAGGTGCTCTCAAGCGGGTATTACGCAGGATTGGATAAACGTGCGGGGCATCATTGTGACCTTGGCATAATTGGACCCCTGAAAAAAGAGTATAAGCATTTGTGCCCATCCCTGCAATGCTTAGGCTTTGTGCCAATATGTGATAACCAATTCGTAGGTAAGAGATGCATGTCAAAAATGCTGATCAGACATACGGCACACCTTAGATTCGGTGACATCTTTGCTTATCGTTGAGAAAAGCTCCGTAGGAGCGACATCATACGAGAACCCATAGGAATAGAAAGAGGTATGTAATAAGCACTTGGGGAGATTTTGAAATGCACCCTAGGTAGGAGGTAGTGTCCCCCCTTTGTCGGAATTTACACACGCTCCTGCTCCACTGGAAAAGGATGTTTTGTCATTACCTAATGTGGCATGGTAACAACCTATTTAGCATTTGGGCGGCAAGTGCTGCATTAAAATGTGGAATAAATACTTGTCCTTCATTATTTCTTTAAATAAAAGTAAAATCAGGTTGCAAACCAAAGGTTTTTTGGGATGTTCAAAGGGTAGTATTAATAAATTATTACCTTATCTTTAATTAATGTAGTGTGTATTGGTGTGTTGGCAGAATCAATTCTTTTCAAAGTGGGAGGTAAAGCAGATGCGGTACCAATTGAGTAATGGCATTGTCAAGTGTATGGTGTTCTTCTTCATGGGATGGCTGTCTTCGCCTGATTCATTTTCACAGGTTGAGCGTGTTCACCTATCCAGTCGTCTTCATACAACGTTTGTTGCTTTAGGAGGACATATAACCTTCGAGGTGACATGCTGGGGTTTATCCACGCGCCCAGACCTTTTGGAGCAGGCATTTGAAAAAGGAAAATTGCAATATAATCCCTCGCACTTTCGGATTGTTTCTGCTACACAAAATCGTGTATGGACGCTCGAGCAGTGGATGCCTGTCAGCCGTATGAGATGGCTGTTTGTTTTGGAGCCACGCAAGCGGGGTAGTCTGAAGGTGCCCATTTTCACCTTTACGGGGAATAAAACCACTTATATGACTGGACAGCAAATTTTGCATACTTATATCAACCTACCGGAACGCATAGCCGCACAGGAAGGCGTGATGCCGATTTGGGTACATCATCGGAAGGCCGGAGAACCTATCCGGATTGGTTCTGCTTTTTTGATTCGGGATGATGCGGTTGTCACTAGTTTTCATACATTGGTACAAGCCCGTGAGGTGGAGATCCGATTGCCGAATGGTCGTTTAATCACGACAAAGAAGGCATGGGAGATGGATGCAAAGCGAGATATTGCCGTTTTGGCGGTAAACCCTGAAGTTATTCGTAAGGCTGGTCTTACGCCATTGAAATTGGCCGAAGAATACAATAAAACTGCCCACCTCGAAAATGTAGTGTTTACTGCTGGATGGCCACGGAGCCGTCAAATGCCAAGTGTTGGTACGTGGTCAGAAAAAGAGAATCTTGGGTTGCAAGATAAAGGGAATAAGCCTGCCAACCGCCAGTGGATCAGTACAAATGCAGTCCGCCCTGGAGACAGCGGTGGTGCATTGATGGATGAAGCCGGCAGAGTGCTGGGCGTGGTTTCTTTGGGCGATCAAGACCGGAGTGGAGAAGGACAAAAACAATCTATGACCGTTTCGACCGATCCGCGTCCAGTCCTTGATAAAATTGATTGGAAGGCCAAACCACGGCGTTTTTTTTACTTTTTCAACAAAACGAATACCGAAGATACACCTTATCGTAAACTATTGGAAGCATCCGATATGTTGTCTCTTGCTGCCGAAAAATCAGATTATGTCAAACAAGGTACTATTGCCCATTATATCCGGCAAATGGACGATTTGGCGGTAGCAGTGGAAGAAGATGCCCGTGCGCAGTTTCTAAGTGGAGCGATATACCAACTTATTGGGCTACGGGAAAAAGCGGTCGTTGCCTATAAGATGGCGTTGGACCGGGACGAAACCCAATTCATGGCTGCCTTTGCACTCGGCTCCATTGCGCTGCAACATGCACGTTATGGAGAGGCTTTGGGGTATTTTAAAAAAGTCCGACCCCAATCTCCTTTAGAACGATTTGCCTTATATGGTATGGCACAGGCGCACCTGATGCGAAACGAACTAAATGCCTCTGCACTTATTTTGGAAAAATTACTCCAGCAAGACCCAGAAGATCCGTCGGTCATTTTTTGGAAGGGTATTTGGCACCTCAAACAAGGGGATGAATTATCGGCTCGATTAATGTTGGCCAAACTCAAGAGCCTCAACTTGGAATGGGCGGATGCTTTACGGCGTTCCATTGACGCGCCCGGATACATTGCACCAATTCCTATTAAACCCGTGCCCGTAAAAATTGTACTTTAAGCCTCGATATTGTTTCCTTTTCTTTATCCCAATCAGAACTTATGGAAGATCCGAGTTTGTTGTTTAATGCCCCCCCAGATTTCCGGTGTGGTTATGTGGCGCTTGTTGGGCGTCCGAATGCGGGTAAAAGCACCCTTATGAATGCCTTATTAGGGCAAAAGTTATCTATTGTAACGACCAAAGCACAAACCACCCGCCATCGGGTATTGGGCATCTTGACCAATGAACAGGCTCAAGTGATCTTTTTAGATACTCCCGGTATCATTAAACCAAGCTATAAGTTACAAGAACGTATGATGCATTCGGTACAGGGAGCGGTAATGGATGCGGATTTAGTGGTTTTTCTGATAGATGCACAGCACGAGCACATGCATCCGGAAGTGTTGAACTATTTAAAAGATCGGCCTGCCATTCTGGCAATCAATAAAATGGATCTCGTTTCCAAAGAAAAGGTATTACCCTTGGTGAGTGAATGTCTTCAACAACGTGACTTTGAAGCGGTAGTGCCTATTTCGGCTCTGAAAGGCAATCAGTTGGATGTTTTATTACAAGAGATTACGTCCCGTTTGCCAAATGGTGTACCTTTTTACCCACCGGATCAGGTAAGTGAACATCCGGAACGATTTTTTATCGCCGAAATCATCCGCGAGAAGATATTTCAACGGTTTCATCAGGAAGTCCCCTATGCCACACAGGTGAATATTGTGGCCTATGAAGCACGCGAAGACCGTGCTGATATGATTGATGCGGAGATTGTTGTGGAACGTGAAACCCAGAAAGGAATCCTTATTGGAAAAAAAGGAAGTGCCTTAAAAGAAGTGGGCAGTGAAGCCCGAAAGGACATTGAAACATTGATCGGTAAAAAAGTATTTTTGCAACTGCATGTAAAAGTTCGCGATGACTGGCGGGGCAAAGAACACTTTCTGAATGCTTACGGCTACCGATCTTCTTAATGAGGATGGCGCTTGAATTTGATTCTTATGCTTTCTCTTCGTTTATTTTGATCATTAATACTATTTAAATATATGTATTACCTTTGCCGATTTTTTTTATTACTGACCGTGGCATTTCCGTTTCAGTTAATAGCCCAACCCTACAAAGATGCGAAAAGCCTGTTGACGGCCGTGACCCAGAAAACAGGATGGGCCAAGTGGCAAACCGTGAAAAACATTCAGGTAAGCAGCCGGGTGGAATATTTGAAAAAGGTTAGAACCGAAGTTTGGCAGATGCCGAGGCAATATTATAAGAAAAGTGTCACAATATCTGGGGGAAAGACGGTAATGGTAACGGAAGTCCAGACACCGGAAAAAAGTTGGCAATATGAAGGAAATACCAAGCGGACATTCTTGTCGGCGGGGCTGGAAGGCAGGGTTTTTCCCGTTCACGAATTAACGCTATTGTACGATAGTGGGTCGAAATTAGAAAAAAACGAAACCCTCAGAGGTAAAAGTTGCTATGTAGTCACTCAGCCAACCCGTAATAAAAAATTTCGTCATAAGTTTTATTTTGACCAAGCCACCCTTTTGCTTGTGGCCGTTGATTGGAACTACTTCGATGCAGATCCAGACCCACAATGGTATGAAGATTATCGCGTGATTAATGGATTCTGGTACCCATTTCGTGAAGTCATTAGTGATCGAATGACAAAGGTGGTCAATGATGTGACGTTTAATATTGATACGGTAGGTCTCTTCACGATGCCACGATAGCAATGAGGGGATAATGATCCATTTAGGCGATTCATTGCGTTTTACTTTATGTGTCCTTGGGCATTATGATAAAAGCCTTCCAAAGACCTAAATGTGCAAATCATCAATGCACGTATGATGCAACTCACGCACTCAGCAATCAGTAGGTTACGTTCTCAGCATGAGTCCATTCCTTTCATCTTAAATGGAATGCACGAGAATGTGTTACGTTATCGGCCCGATCCGAAAAGATGGAGTATTTTAGAGCATGTAGCCCATCTGGCGCGATATCAAGAATTGATGCCAGAACGGATAAGAAAGCTACTTCTTGAGGAAAATCCTCATTTTGAACGCTACGAAGCAGGGAAAGACCCACGATTTTCTTATTGGTGTAAGATGGAATGGTGGGCGCTTTGGTCGGGCTTGGTGGCAGGGCGGCAAGAGCTGACTAAATTGCTTACAGATCTTCGGCCCGCAGACATAGACCGGACGGCTGTTCATCCACTCTATGGAGCCATTCCCATTCCATTTTGGGTGGAGTTTTTTCTGATTCACGAAGCACATCATTTATATGCCATTCTCCAACTTGTGGGGGAGATTCGGGCATTACAGCGGTAAATATAGCTCGCCTGTACAATGAAATGTCTTTTAAATCCCTTTATTTGTGCGCCAAAAACGCATAAATAAAAAATGCGATGGCTTGGCGGCTACAAAACTCGACCACACTTCCCACCTAACAAAAACACTCTTTTTTCCAAGAGTTGTTGCTGCTTGATTACGGATATTGCTCCCTTTATGGAGATTTCGGAACGGTGAGATTGGATTTTCCGTATGTTAAAGCCCTATTTGTGTTTCCAAACTAAACGCTGCTCCAGCAACATAATGAATCAAAATTAGTTCTTGCGGGGAGGACATGGAAAGCGTGGAAAATGATTCTACAATACGTGTGGAGAGAACCAATATTTTATAAGATGACAATGACCAATCAAGTGGTAAAACAAGGGCCAGTTTTGGACACCTATACAACCATCCGGTATTCGGTCCACTTTGAAATTCCTAAAATCAAGGGATCTCGATTTATTGCGGAGGCATTCCCGCTGGAAGAAATCGTTATGGTTCCGGAAATGTTAAAAGTGATTCAAAGGCGGGAATACAATGCCTCTCATTGGTGTTGGGCATATCGTTTTGGGGTGGATTCGGTGGAAGTACGTAGCAACGATGATGGAGAGCCCAGTGGGAGTGCAGGTTTACCCATTCTCCGGCAGATCGAACGAAGCGGCTTTACGTCGGTTTTGGTGGTGGTGACACGGTATTTTGGCGGAACTAAGTTGGGAACGGGCGGGTTGGTTCGGGCCTATGGCGAGGCGGCTGAGGCGGTCTTGCAAAGATGTGAACCTAAAGAAGTGATCCTCCGTAAGGACATTCGGTTATCCTTTGCCTATCCAGACACCTCGGCGGCAATGCACTGTATTCAGCAATTCGATGCGCCGATTATACAAACCCATTATTCAGACATTACGGAAGTAACCGTAGCAGTGCGGAATTCGCAGGTGGAAGCACTGAAAACCAATTTTATAGAGGCATTGCGTGGACAAGGGCATGTTTCCTAACCATAAAAAAAAGCCCTCAGGCAAGGTGTCTGAAGGCTTGTTAAACGACAATACGTAACGTTACGTTAATTCAGATCAGGTAATTACTTTTTTTATCTGTCCAATCAATGCCTTTCTTGCTTCTGGAAGTTGTCCATTATTGCATGTATCACAAGCTTCTTTACTAAGCCAGTTTTTGGCATTCCTTTTAGCGCGAATCAAGTATTGGTTGATTTTTGTTTCGGGGATTGATCCTTTAAGTTGAAGAATCGCTGGAAGCAGTACGGTAGCATCTGGGTGATCATACCGATCAAGTATCGCAACATGTTCTGCAATTGCATGATCAACCTCTTTAGACTGAGGTACACGCGAGCGTACTTTCTCTATGAAGTCAATAGAGCTTGTTTGATCAAATACAAAGATCATCGGATTTTTGGCCGTTTCTAAACTAAGTCTTTCTGCATTAATCATTTTGTGTATCTCGCGCCAGTTTTTATTCTTATGCCAAGCCGCTAAGATCTTACCAGCACTAAGGTTTACTTGGTGATTCCACTTCTGTAATTGAGCCGTTGCATTTTGGTCTTTTCTATTCGATTTAATGGTGTTTATCTGTAAATCTTCCGGGATATTTGTTGGACCTACAATGATGTATTCTCTAATTGGCCCAGTTTGTTGGGCTAATTTCTCTTGTAGGTCACCTCTTTTCTTGTTTTCAGTTTTCGGAGTGTCGCATCCGGATACTAAAATGGTGATTAGTAATAAGTACGGGATAAAAAATATGGAAAAGTATTTCATTTTAGTTTGTATTATAATGATTAATGTTGTTATATAGTGTCACGCGCCACCGCAATAACCAAAATTGAGCCAGGCCGTATTACAATTCCCTAACCACGAGCCGTAACCGTTTCTGCGAGCCGGGTGTCCGGCAGTTCTGCGAGATTACAATTCCCTAACCACGAGCCGTAACCCGCATAGATGTAGTACTTACCTGATGGTGGGATTGTTTGGTCATTGCAGGTACTGAACCAAAGCCAGAATCCACCATAATCGTTTACGGTTGTAACACATTGTCCTTGGGTGTCACCAACTGAGAAAAAATTCGTCTAGGAGCACGTTCTATAACACAGTTCCTCTGCTGCTGTGGCAGTCATGCCCGAAAAAGGAGATGACATAGAAATTGCCGTGACAATGATCATGGTTTTAAAATACTTGAGCATGTTTTCCTCCAAATTTTGATTGTTAAAGTTTTACGTTATGAGATGTTATGATATGTTATGATATGTTATGAATTTAATGTTTAATAGTT
>DDTM01000113.1 GCA_002344075.1 Bacteroidetes bacterium UBA2364 | reverse complement strand
TCAAAACTTCCCGATAGGCGAAATGAGAGTTTCGTAAGAGCATCATCATCATAGAAGGATATTGATTTTATGCCGCCCCGACGGGGCTTTTGGAGGGGTATTTGATTGGGTTTTATAGTAGAATACCACCCCTACAAGGTTTTATATACATTCCTACTTCCGTCACATGCTCGTTAAACGAAACCCTTAGAGTGGCATTTTTGAAATACACCCTATGTTAATTATCCTGATCCAAAACAATATTATATTTAACCATCTATTACCATTACAGATACTTCTAAAAACAGGGTGTTTATTTCCTTAGATTTAAGACCTGCATATGAAGCCTCCTTGTCTGGGAATAGTGACCAAAACAATAAAGCAAATTCTATACGCATTATTTACGATTTTAGGGAAGCTCTATTCACGAATCTTGCGAACCAAAACATACTTTATGTTACTTGCTCGTTTCTCTCCTCCTTCAAACCCGCATCATTCGATAGCGGATTTTTCCGTGTTTGGCGATCCTATTTTTAAGAAAAATGAAGCAAATCGGATGAACAAGATGTATCTTGAGGGCTAGTAAAAAGCACTTTCATTGGGGGGGTATTGCGACCCTTTTCGGGTATGAGCAACCTCATGCCCTAACCATGCGGTTTCAAAAAGTAATGGGGATGAGCTTGATCACTTACTGAGAAAAAAACAAAAAGAAAGGTAAAATAAAAGTATATTGTCATTTATCATGACATCTTGCCAGTTTCATTGATCAGATGCACACCTTCTTCCATCATTGGTATCGTAGGCCAACAGCCGTATTGTCTTGGTCCCTTGCCCTTATCTTTTGGGGCGCATGGTCGGTCGTCCGTGTCCCATTGGAGTGGCTTCCGCAAGTAGAGCTTCCCCAAATAACGATCAGTGCCCACTGGGTTGGAGCCAACCCACGCGCCGTAGAGCGCTATGTAACGGCTCCTATTGAGCGTGCCATACAAGAGGTTCCGGGTATTACCTCTGTCAAAAGCATCTCTCAAGAAAGCGCAGCCTTTATTACCCTCACCATTTCGGAAGGCACCAACCCGACCACCTTCACCGCAGCCGTCAACGAACAATTGGCTTTGCTGCGCCAAACCCTCCCCGACCGCGTGTATCCGGTACTGACCAAGGAAGTCCCAGAAGAACTTCGAGACCAACAAGGGTTTATGACCCTACAATTGATTGGCACGCAACCAGCCGATGAACTCCGGAGCCTCGCCGATGATTTTTTGGCTCCCAAACTCCGGTTAGTCCCCGGAATTGGGCGAGCGGAGGTGTCGGGCGGAACTGAACGGGAACTAAGGATCACCTTAGACCCCTCAAAATTGGCCACTTACCAACTCACCCCTTATGATGTACAACAAGTTCTTCTTGAAAGCATAAGTGATGAAGTCTATGGAAGACTACGTGTAAAGGGTCGTGATTTTTTACTCATGACGCCATCCGAGCAGCTGTTTCAAAACTTAGCCGCACTTCCACTTGCACCCAAAACATTCATCAATACAGCTCCGCATCCGATCCCTCTTTCAGAAGTGGCCATACTCCAAATTCAGGATGCGCCGATCCGCAGCATCAGCCGAATAGATGGCCAGCAGGTTGTCTCTTTGCAACTTTCGCGAACTCCCGGCTCGCACCTTCTTCAAACGGCAGAATCGGTTCGGTTTGCCCTTGTCAACTTCAAAAACAAACTACCCCATTCTGTACGGATTTTGATTGCCGATGACCGGAGTGAGAACGTTCAGAAAGAACTTAACAATCTTGCATGGCAAGGAAGTATTGGTTTTTTTTTAGTTGTTTTGGTATTAATTTTTATGCTGAAAAGCCTTCGTATGGTTGCGGTGGTGCTTTTTAGTGTTTTTTGGGCTTTTGCCGTCTCTTTTTTATTACTCACCCCATTGGGTTTAAGCCTCAATTTAGTAACCTTGGGTGGATTGGTTTTGGTATTTGGTATGTTGGCAGACAATGCCGTTGTGGTAGTGGTGGAGTGGACTCGCCTTAGAAGACCCGAAAAACCTTTAGACGAGACCGTCAAGGAGGTACTGGGTGCTGTATGGATGCCCTTACTGGGTGGAACGCTCACCACCTGTGTAGTTGTGCTACCTTTGGTTTATCTAAGCGGAGCCATGCAAAAGCTATTTTTACCTTTTGGTGTATTAACGGCCCTAACATTGATCGCTTCCTTGGTTTCAGCCACCCTCATTGTACCAGTCTTGGGTCGTTTTTTGCCTGACCGCCAAGATTTTTTAAAAAAGCGTCCTACAAAAAAGAGCCTCCCTGCATTCAGTATTTTGCCGTATTGGTTTGCCGGAGCATTTCCGCGCTTTAGCCTCCTCTTGCTGATACTCGGATTCGGCCTTCCCACTTGGCTTCTTCCAGACAATCTAAACATTCCTATAAATACCTCACCAGATACACCAGAAACCCGACTCCGTGCCTTGTATAACGAGACGATTGGCTCGGATGCTATGCTGGACTTACGTTACACCTTAGACCCATATATAGGTGGACTTGCACGCATTTTTTTCCAAAAAATCACCTTTGGACAATCATGGAAGTACGAAGAATCCCAAGAGGTATTTGTAAATCTTTCCTTCCCTCCCGGAAATCCAATCGCCCGTTCAGACTCACTCATCCAGCAATTTGAGCAAATCGCCCTATCGAATAAGGCTGTAAAACAAACCATTGTACATGCTTCCCAAAGTACGGCCTTCTTGAATGTCAAATTCCATGAAAACATGACAAACCCCGTCGAGCCGTTCGTCGTCCGAGAAGACCTGATCCAACAAGCCGTCTTATTGTCGGGAATTGGTGTGAGCGTCTCCGGCTTGATATCCGATGGCTACTACAACGATTTCAGGCGCAATACGAATGGGATGCGGGTGGATGCGTATGGTTCTAATTACGAAGACTTGAATTCTTTTGTCAATGTTTTTGCGGAACGCCTAAAACAAAATGTGCGCGTTGTAGAGGTGGACACCGATGCCGGAGGGTTTGATCAAGACGAAAAACGATCCTTTTTGCGTTTTAAATGGACACCGGAAGCCCAAATGCAAACCCAAATTTCTACCCAAACACTTGCATCTGCCCTTTCCCCTATCTTTGCATCTCATTCTCCAATCGGTTTTGCAGACCTAAACGGTGAAAATCGTTTACCCATCCGAATGCTCATGGCCAATTTACCCGAAACAGACGTTGCACGCCTTTCCGAAATTCCCCTGCCCATTACCCCCAATAAATCTATTTCATTAGGCAAAACTACCCAATTTACCCTTGAAACAGCGGCCTCCAGCATCATACGCGAAAACCAACAATACAAACGCACCTTGGCTGTTGACTTTCGGGGGCCCTTCCAGTTGGGTGTGGAATTTCTGGACGAGGAAATTACTGGGATGCCTGTCCCACCCGGCTACCACATTCAACGCAATCAATTCAATTTTTTTACCAAAGAAGTGACCCGTTCTTTTGGATTGGCGATCTTAGCTACTATTTTTTTAGTTTATCTAACAATGGTTTTTATATTTGAGTCGTGGAAAACACCATTTTATGTACTCATCTCTATTCCTACCGCTTTTATTGGGGTCGCATTGGCTTTTATCTGGACGGAAGCCAATTTTGCCGAAGGTGCCTTTATTG
>DDTM01000041.1:2039-39437 GCA_002344075.1 Bacteroidetes bacterium UBA2364 | reverse complement strand
GCGTACAAAAGTCTCTTTTGCCATAGCTGGAAATCTTTTAAATATTGGAATTTATGTTCATTAACACACAAAAGGTATAGCAAAAGAATTTTCTGCTATACCTAAGAGCCACCTCTGGGAATCGAACCCAGGACCCCTTCCTTACCATGGAAGTGCTCTACCGCTGAGCTAAGGCGGCTTATTTTTGGAGCGGAAGACGGGATTCGAACCCGCGACATTCAGCTTGGAAGGCTGACGCTCTACCAACTGAGCTACTTCCGCTTATAAAAATAAACATGTGGGCGGAGAAGGATTCGAACCTCCGAAAGCTTAGCTAGCAGATTTACAGTCTGCCCCCGTTGGCCACTTGGGTATCCGCCCAGAATTTAAGGAACACCTTCAAAAAGGGGAGCTGGCAATCGGACTCGAACCGATGACCTGCTGATTACAAATCAGCTGCTCTACCAACTGAGCTATGCCAGCATTTTTCAAAGGACTTTAAGATAATATGTGAGAGCGCCTTATGTCAACCCCTAACCTCACCTTTTCCATTGTTTCATATTTCAACCATATTCATGACGCGCAGGCGAAAAAACATCCAGAAAAGTACATGCAGAACGTGCGTATCCTCCGTGGGGTATGTGAGAAGGAATTACCACCATATCACCAGGACCCATCTCCTGCTCTTCCTCACCCAACCGGAAGACAAATGTGCCTTCTAAACAAACACCAATTTGCTCATGTTCGTGGGTATGAAAAGGGACTTCTGCAAGTGGTTCCACTTCCCATAAGACCATAGACATGCGCTCACCATGAACCATCTTCCCATCGTATCCCATAAAAGGATTTATGGAGGTTTGGGCATTTTTAGGAAAAAAGGGCATACGAATATTGGGTTAGCATAAAACTATCGGGGAAGGGCAGTACCCCATAGAGGTGACAAGAACTGAGTACTACCCCTTCCGCCGATATGACTATATTGATACAATAGCTATATCAAAAACTTTATTTGGCTCAGATCAAAAAAGTCGTGACAAGTACACTCTTTTTTATAATTGTATAAAATAGAAAGATATAAATCAAAAAACAACAAAAAAATGGATGTAACTTAAATTTAATACATCGAGATTGACTATTTAGTATAAAGTAAGAACAGCCTGATAGATCATCGTGCCTATGTGATCTGCGATTTTTTGATTACCCGATGGCATCAATTGAGTAAGAAAAACATAGATTAATTTCTCTTTAGGGTCAACGGCATAGATTGGATAATAGGCACTCCCCCATCCATACGCATGGGCTGTTCCGATACGGTTCCCGCTTCCTACTTGTTCATTGACCCAAAATCCAAGCCCGAAACCCTGTTTTCGTCCCCAGCCAATATTGCTATACAACTCTCCTACCTGGTTGGTACGCATCATTTCCACAGATTTTGGTGCAAGTATCTGAGCACCATCTAATGATCCATTATTCAGCAGCATCGAGATAAAGCGTCCGTAGTCATGTGCCGTGGAAAGCAGTCCTGCACCACCAGATAAGCACTTTTTAGGCCCATTCAGGTACTGGGTATTTGTATTGTCTTCTACAACACGGAGTCCATCATCAAAAAGTCCATAGACTGGGGCCAATCGTCCGGCTTTATGTGAAGGTAGCCAGAATCCACTATCCTTCATGCCCAATGGATTAAAAATCTTTTTTTCAAAAAATTGATCTAATGGCATACCAGAGGCAACTTCCACCACTCTTCCCAAAACATCTGTAGAGTAGCCATATACCCAAGACTCACCGGGCTGGGCTTCCAGTGGCAACAAGGCCATTTTTTCCACCACTTCTCCAATGTTCTCGTTACGGTTTGCAAAAAACCAGCCAGTGATCCCCGCAGTTTGCCAAGCTTCTGTCCCGACTCCCCAGCCATATCCCAATCCGGAAGTATGTGTCAGCAATTGGAGTAGGGTAATGGGCCGATTGGCGGGTTTTGTTATGAATTTTTGAGATGCATTTTTATCCGGATTTGGATAAGCCACTTTCATGTCTTTAAACGCTGGAATAAACTTATGAAGTGGATCACCAAGGTCGAGTTTCCCTTCCTCGTTCAGGATCATAATAGCCACAGTTGTCACCGCTTTAGACATGGAGGCGATCCGAAAGATGGTATCTTCTTGCATGGGTATTTTAGCTGTTTTATCCGCCATACCATATGCTTGGTATCGAACGGTTTTCCCATCCCGCGCCACAAATAAAACTGCCCCCGCCAGTCGGCTTGCCTCAATTTCCCGCAAGATTAGGCTATCGGCACGCTGCAATCGGTTTTCATCCATGCCCACCATTTCCGGCTTTGTGAGGTTAAATGGTATCTGTCGAGTTGTGGTGGCAGGTTCAATTATAGAAGAAGAGACCTTGTTTTTGGGCGTCCTAATCGGTGTGGTTTGTGCCTCCGAGACGCCAAATAGCAAGAACAGCAGCAAAAAGGATAAAGGGTATTTCATGTCCGTTCGGTAGGGTTAGGAAATCAGATCAGGCCCCGGGCTTTTAGCTCAAGGTATTTATTAATCGTCGAGACAGTAAGGTTTTGAGGGGATGTGAGGATGGTGTGAATGCCGTATCGTTTCAATTCCCGGACCACCTCACGCTTCTCGAATCCTACTTTCTCGGCAATGGTTTGTATGTAGATGTGTTCTACCTTTTGGTGTAAGGCTTCTGTGAGGGTGGTTAGTTCCGTATTCTCGAAGAAAATAACCACCACCAGATGCTGTTTGGCCAATAATTGCAACTGTCGAAGCCGACGTTTCATACCTGAAAGCGACTCAAAGTTGGTATAAAGTAACAAGAGACTTCGTTGATGGATGTGTTGTCGGGCATAGGCATAAAGTTTTTCAAAGTCGGACTCTTTGAAATCGGTTGTCAACCGATAGAGTGCATCCATGATCCGTTGAAGATGGATTTTTTTTCGATCGGCTGGCAGAATTACAGGCTTTTCATCTGAGAAACAGACCAAGCCCGCTTTATCCTGCTTCAACATGGCAATATTAGAAATCACCAACGTGGCATTTATGGCATAATCTAGCAAACTCATACCCCCGAACGGCATTTCCATGCTTCTGCCAAGATCCAATACACTAAACACTTGTTGGGCTTTTTCTTCTTCATATTGGTTCACCATCAGGTCTGCGCGTCTTGCTGTTGCCCGCCAGTTTACGGTTTT
This sequence comes from Bacteroidetes bacterium UBA2364, assembly GCA_002344075.1. Lineage (GTDB taxonomy): Bacteria > Bacteroidota > Rhodothermia > Rhodothermales > UBA2364 > UBA2364. The sequence continues at coordinate 36,256 of DDTM01000041.1, read as the reverse complement.
AGGCTCATCGCCCGGAACATAAGCCCGAATTTGTTCGAAGTTGGTCGCACGACCTATACGCCGAATGCGTTTTACACCAGCTTCGGTGAGTCGGTTTGAAATGGCATATAACTCGAACTGCCGCATCTGTAGGAAGGAGGGGTACACGGCTACGTTCTCTTCCTTGGCCAAACGGAAACGGCGTTGTACCAGTCCTAAACGGGTAGTGGCGAGTACGTTTAATAGACCAAAATGGTAAACCCCTCGGCGCACTGGCCGAAGGGTATAAGACCATGCTTTCTCTTCGGCGGCAGCCAATGAAAAACGGTTGATAAAGTGCCGTTCCTGAAACTGAAAAGGTACCTCGTCTATCACCTCGATATGTACTTGGAAAGCATAACTGTTGCGTATAGCCAGACCAACCGTATTATCGTCCCCATTCGAAAGCCGTTCCGGAAGATCACGCTCACTATAAAGAGGATTTGGAGTTAAATACAACACAAGGGATTCTAACGCCACCAAGCCCAACACTAATATCAAGGCAACTCTACCCACAATGGCCAAAGCCAGAGCAAAATGGCCTACGATTAAAACAACCACGATTATACCAAGTATTAGGTACAGGCGGTTGGTGAAAAAGGTATGACGAAGTGCGTTCATACACCAATGGGGTGCCAAGCAGTTTTGAACTCTATAAACGGCAATACAGCATAGAGGGATTGGCTATCCACTTGTTGCCAGTAGGTCTTCCCGTTGTCTTTGCCAAAGTGGGTACGCTTCATATTGCTTGTGGCCAATTCGGTTATCTTTTTTTCTTCCTCGTTAGAAAGGCCAAATCCGGCAATGGCGTTTATACCCATATGATTTGCCATTGGTGTGATCAATTCCTCTCGGTGGCCTGTTAGGATGTTGATCACGCCATTTGGCACATCGCTTACGCTGATCACCTCCGCAAAATCTAAGGCTGAAAGAGGAGAAACAGAATCTGCAACCAAAACCGCCGTATTACCGGAAAGGATAACGGGCATTAGCACCGAAACCAACCCAGACAGAGGCGAAGACGCAGGCGTAAAAATGGCGACTACACCAGTGGGTTCAGGCGTTGTAAAGTTAAAGAAAGGAGCCGCCACCGGATTAACACTGCTAAGCACTTGGGCATATTTATCCGCCCAACCAGCATACCAAAAGATCCGATCAATGCTTGCATCCAGTTCAGTGACAGCCTCTTCCTCAGTAAAATTTAGCCACTGCACCAAAGACTCCTCCAAGCCTTTCCTCCGCGTTTCGAGCATTTCAGCCATCCGAAAAAGGATTTGACTTCGGTTAAAAGCCGAACGTTTTGCCCAGCCGCCCTGTGCGTTTCGGGCAGCGGTAACCGCATCCCGTGCATCCTTGCGGGAGGCCATAGGATAGGTTGCAATCACCTTGCCTGTTCCATCCGATTGGGGGTTTACGTAGCCACGTTCGGAACGAACATAGGCTCCGTTGATCAACATCTTATAGGTCTTGGGCACTGAAAGTCGGGGCATGGTTTACATGATTGGTTTTGATTTTGGAATATAGGTACAATATCCATAGTTTCAAATATCTTATGCCTTTACTCCCACTCATTCTTCTCGGCTTCCAATGCAAGATATTTTATATATATCGGCCATTCAGACCGATCTTCACTGGGAATCTCCGGAAAACAACCGGGCAATGTTAGACGATCACCTTCTGGGGATAGACTCGGACACCGATGTAATTGTGCTGCCAGAAATGTTCACAACCGGATTCTCCATGAATCCAAGGCCCTATGCCGAGCCGCCAGATGGCCCCACCCTTGCATGGATGAAAGCCAAGGCACAAGCACATCAAGCCGCACTTACAGGTAGTTTCATGGTGTGTGATAAGAACCACTTTTATAACCGTCTTTTTTGGGTCTTTCCGGATGGACGGTATAAATCATATGATAAACGGCATTTATTCAGGATGGTTGGTGAGGAACAGGTTTATTCGTCAGGAAATAAGCAATTAATTATTGAATGGAAAGGCTGGAAAATATGCCCATTAATTTGTTATGATTTACGATTTCCGGTATGGAGCCGGAATATTGGACTGGGATATGATCTTTTAATTTATGTAGCCAACTGGCCAGCGGCGCGGGCTTCGGCTTGGCGTGCCTTATTGCCTGCACGGGCTATAGAGAACTTATCCTATGTAGTTGGAATTAATAGAGTAGGAATTGATGGAAATGGAAAGATGTACCAAGGAGACTCTTTGATTGCAGACTACAAAGGCCAGATTCTTTGGGAAGGGGACAAAGCAGCGTCCAGTATCACATATCCGCTATCCCATACCGCACTTCTGGAATATCGAAACAAATTTCCTGCCCATTTGGATGCCGATCAATTTAGTTTTGTTATGTAATTTTCTATAAGAAAAAATAAAATTGTATTTTCCTCTAAAATAACAGCGCAGACGCTTGCTTTTATTAAATCGTTTTTTTACTTTCAACTCGTTCCTACATATTAATGTTCTTTCCCACTATTTCCCTCTAACCAAAATGACCCAACAAACCAAAAGCATGCGATTAATGTTCGTGTGCGTGGGGTTCGTTGCTATACTTATGCTGATTGTCTATTCGGCGTAAGTTGCACGTTTCTCAACCAATTTGTTTTGTCGTTTTGAAAATTGTTCCTTAATTTCCTCCCATTGTTTCAAAATTACAAAAGCCCCTTCGGACTTACCAGAGGGGCTTTATCATTTGTGTTTTTCGGGATTAGTCTTTCACCCAGATCATCGCCGTTGTTGCTGGCACGGTTACGGTCTGAGTCCCCTGAACGCCCTTGAGGGTTGCATTGGTCCCTTTAAGACCATTCACAAAGTCCACTTGCTGACCATCTGCAATCAATCTCCAATTTCCTATTGGAAGCGCCTCTACTTGAAAGCGATTTGCCACTTCCGCCGTATTCACCAAGACCAAAACACTCCCCTGAACGATATACCCCAGCAGATACGGATTTTCGGGCTTGATGAATTGGTAATAGTTGGGTGGGGGTACCTTGCCCCCAAAACGGAAGATCTTCCCTCTTTCGCTAAGCCTAAAGCGTGTGAGTCCCTCCCAATAAGCCTGCATCCCTTTGAAGTCGCATTTACACTCTTTATCGTCTTTGGGAGATTTTCCCAGATTTTCCCAAACAAAAAGATTGGGGACGAGTGCATTATAGGTATCGCCCCTGCCTTTAAGATAAATCTTTCCCATTCGGGTTTCCTTAATAACCTGTCCACGTGAGTCTGGCATGGCCCCTTTGCTCCTCATAAACTCTGTTCCGCCATGAATGACGATAGGGCCGAGGGACGTAAAAAGGAGGGCGGCTGCAACTTTAAAGGCCGCTTCGTCCACGCCTTTTCGTCCATCCCAATCATTGGTAGCAAACTGATCTGCCAACGCCCAATTGTCGTGAATGTCCAAATAATTTAACCCTCGGTTAGGATCTCCTTCTTCCGGAAATCCATTGGTTAAGGCCAAAATAGTGCGGTCTCTTTCGGCGGCATTCCCGCCGGCAAACCCTCGGTCTGTGTGTTTGTTGTTTGGATCGGAAGTGGGTCCTTTAAAGGCATTGCGGGCATCGTCTTGGAAAAAGGTAATGGGTGAATCCGCTTTATACCAGTCCCAATCTGGATTTTTACGGAATTCTGGATCGTTCGGACTAATCCAAGGCTCGCCGTATATAATCCAATCTGGCCCCATTGCTTGTTTAATTTTATAAAGCGACTGCTCATCCGTCATTCCAGCGAGGTCAATCCTAATTCCATCCACCCCAAACTCATCCCTAAACATTTTGCATTGGTCAATAAGCCATCGCTGTGTCATAGGCCGATTTTCAGACTTGGTTTCATTCCCGTACCCCCCGATATGCCGGAAGTCTTTTGTTCGGTAATAATAGAGCATATCAATACCATTGAAGTTCATGGCCCAATGATTACCCTCCATGTTTTCCCCTGTATGGTTAAATACAAAATCTACGATCACCGCCATATTTTTATTATGAAAGGCTTGCACGAGGTCGCGGAACTGATCGCGCTCGCTTCCGGGTTCGGTATTTTTCTGGCGATATTTACTTTCGATAGCCATAAAATGGGTGATCCGATAGCCCCACTGGTAGTTTTCTTCAGAAACCCCCAGAGACTTCATCAAGGGATCGTTTTGAAATGCCTCTTTCCATACCGCATCTGGATAATGGAGGTATTCTTGCATCGGCATTAGATGGACCGTATTGATGCCCGTCTTAACGAGGTGGTCAAAGCCAATGGGAGCACCTTTTTTATTTTTCAGTCCTGGCTGGATCATGGCGGGAATCGTGCCTCGGAGTTCGGGCGCTACGGGCAGTAATGTTGTAAAATCTTGCACATGCACTTCGTAGGCCACCACATCTTCCATTTTGGGAATACCCTTTTTAAGTGCAGAAGCAGGTTTTGTAGCAGGCCAAACACGACTTTTGCCAAAAGACCCATCCTGTACCCGCGCATATGGATCACTAACCAGATGATCGGACGGAAAACCTGGGGTTTCGACACCCTGGACCCAATACATATACCAAATCCCTTTCAGATTTCCGGTCTGTGTGGCTTCCCAAACCCCGTTTTCGTCTTCGATCATAGGAATTTTCTGATATGGCATTTCATCGGTCGCATTTCGGTATAAGAACAGCGTCACAGCATCGGCACGCGGTGCAAAAAGTCCAAAATGGGTAGATTGGTTGGTTTCATGGATGGTAGCACCGAGCGGTTTATCCGAATAGAGATCGCGCCACCAGCCTTCAAAGTCTGCCCATGTATTCATTTTGAGACTGGGCAGGCTCACATAATAGACCTTTTTACGGTTCAGATCTTCGGCGGGAACAAGGATGGCATCATCTGCATTGAGAGGTAGTACTTCGCGAATAGGGATGATGCGCCCTTTTACATCGGTTATAACCCACATGTGCGGGTCTAACGGGCGGTTCAACCCTTCTCCTTGTACCTTTACATAGATGGCGCGTTTATTTCGTAACGCTGCTTTAAGCGCAGGGGGGGTAATTCCCTTCATAAAAATCAGGTTTCCACCTTCGGCATTGGGAGCCGCCGTGAAGGGATCCAGCCAAGCACCGTCATTAATTCTAAATTTAAAAGGCGAACTGGGCGGAATGGTTTGCAAGTCTCGGTTCACAACAGAAAGATACCAAAGTTGCCCCGTACCATTTACGGGCTTGAGCAACCATTGTGGGTCGTTCATGTTTTGATCCCATCCACGGAAAGCGCCCGTAACCACCACTTTTTCCACGTTTTCCCGTCCATACCGCAAGGCATCGAACACAAAATAGGTGGTATCGTTTTGGTGCAGGTAGCCATTTTGTCGCACGGCTTCCGTAAAAATCGGCAAGTGATGCGTTTGTGCTTCAGCATTCATAAAGAAAAGAAAAACAAGGAAAAAAGCGGCGGCTTTCGGGAGTGTGATGGAACTACGTGTCATAAAGCCGTATGGGTTAAGTGTAAGCGTTTACACAAAATAAGATCTTCGGCTTTTTTTCGCTAAGGAAATGTTGTGAATGTCGCCAAGATGAGGACAGTTCTGAATTATGTTCAGGCTTGGTATTCAGGATTGCCCTGTTTTTTTAAAACCATCCAAAAAAAACCTTGATACGCCTTGCCATCCAAAAATCCGGACGTTTAAGCGAAGACTCCTTGGCACTGATCCGGGAATGCGGGATTGATCTGCCCGATACCAAGAATAAACTCCGGTGTGTGGCGCACAATTTTCCGGTAGAAATCCTTTTTTTGCGTGACGACGACATTCCGGGCTATGTGGCAGACGGAACGGCTGATTTGGGCATTGTGGGTTTGAATGTGGTCGAAGAGACGCGGAAACCTGTGGAGGTTGCCGAAAGATTAGGCTTTGGAACTTGCCGACTTTCGATTGCAGTACCCAAGACATTTGAATGGACGGGCTTGGAAGCACTGAACAATAAGCGCATTGCCACTTCGTATCCCAATGTATTACAGGACTTCCTTGAAAACGCCAAAATTTCAGCCAGCATTCATGAAATCAGCGGATCGGTCGAGATTGCACCCGGCATCGGGCTTGCAGACGCGATCTGTGACCTTGTCAGTTCTGGAGGAACGTTATTGAGCAATGGCCTTAAAGAAGTGCAAGTGATTCTGCAATCCGAAGCGGTGATTATCCGCGATACAGCGTTATCACCTAAAAAAACGGCACTATTAGACCAGCTAAAATTCCGCATTCGGTCTGTACATCGGGCACGAAATTTCAAATACATCTTGCTCAATGCTCCTAACGAACAAGTGCCAGCAGTAATTGGGCTCTTGCCCGGCATGAAAAGTCCGACGGTTTTACCCCTCGCCCTTTCGGGTTGGAGTTCGGTTCATTCGGTCATTCAGGAAGACCAGTTTTGGGAAGTTATCGAGGGTCTAAAAGCCGCTGGTGCGCAAGGCATCTTAGTGGTTCCCATCGAGAAAATGATTTTGTAAAGCCCTGTTAGTGTCTATACGCCCATGAGAAGAATCCTCTACCCCTCCCCATCCGAGTGGTCCACGCTTTTGGCAAGACCCGCATTGGACCTACAACACATCGCCGGCCAGGTTGCCCCCATTTTGGAAGCCGTTCGTACACAAGGCGATGCCGCGCTTCGGGCTTTCACGGCACAACTCGATGGCGTCACCTTAAGGGAATTCCTGGTACAAGACGCCGAGTTTACTGCGGCCACCTATGCGGTTTCGCCGACTCTCCAAGCCGCTATCAAAACCGCTTACGCCAATATTCGGATGTTTCACGCCGCACAGACAGAGAAGGTACGCGAGGTAGAAACCATGCCCGGTGTGCGGTGCTGGCGAAAATCGCTCCCAATCGAAAAGGTGGGCTTATACATTCCGGGTGGGACTGCGCCGCTTTTCTCAAGTTTGTTGATGTTGGGCATACCCGCAACATTGGCCGGCTGTCGAGAGATTGTATTGTGTACGCCACCGCAAAAAGACGGATCGGTACATCCCACCATTTTGTTCACGGCACAACTCATTGGCATTCGACAGGTGTATAAAGTGGGCGGGGCGCAGGCCATTGCCGCCATGGGATACGGCACAGAGAGCATCCCATCCGTGTATAAAATTTTAGGACCGGGGAATGCCTTTGTCACCGCCGCCAAGCAATTAATCCAACAGCAGGGTGTGGCGATAGATATGCCTGCTGGCCCCTCGGAAGTAGCTATTTTTGCGGATGAGACCGCTCGCCCGACATTTGTCGCCGCAGATCTCCTTTCGCAGGCCGAACACGGAGCCGATAGCCAAGTTGTACTTGTTTCCACCTCTGCTTCTATGATAGAACAAATAGAAAAAGAGGTTCGGACACAATTGACCACCCTGCCTCGGCACGAAATGGCCGCCGCCTCTTTGGAAAAGAGCTTGTTGATTCAAGTGGAAACCGAAGCCGAAGCAATGAATTTGCTGAATGCTTATGCGCCCGAACACCTGATTCTGGCTACCGACCACGCATACGCCCTAGCCGACCAAGTGACGAATGCAGGATCGGTTTTTTTGGGACATTGGACACCTGAATCAGTAGGCGATTATGCCTCCGGAACCAATCACACCCTCCCAACCAATGGCTATGCACGAATGTATGCAGGGGTTTCCTTAGATACCTTTTTACGAAAAGTCACCTTTCAGCATCTTACGCCGGAAGGTTTACAAAACATTGGCGCTACCGTAGAGGCCATGGCGGCTGCAGAAGGCTTGGAGGCGCACAAGTGGGCCGTAACCCACCGGCTGGCGGTACTACCCGCTATTGAGCCAACCCACCGAGTCGCACACGTACAACGCACCACCAATGAAACGGACATTCGTATTCACCTGAACTTAGACGGAACTGGCAAAGCCGACCTACATACGGGTTTGGGCTTTTTTGACCACATGTTGGAGCAATTGGCGCGTCATGGCGGTTGCGACCTTTCGGTTTTGGTGCGGGGTGATCTCCACATAGATGAGCACCATACCATAGAAGACACAGGACTGGCCCTCGGAACGGCATTTAAGGAGGCTTTGGGGGAAAAACGCGGCATCGAGCGATATGGGTTTTTATTGCCAATGGATGAAGCGCTGGCACAAGTGGCCCTTGATTTCTCTGGACGGCCTTGGTTGGTCTGGGATGTGCCCTTTACCCGCGAATGGGTGGGCGATGTGCCAACCGAGATGTGGTACCACTTTTTTAAGTCCTTCTGCGACAACACTAAATGCAACCTCAACATACAAGCACGCGCCGACAATGACCACCATCTGATCGAATCGGTTTTTAAAGCATTTGCCAAAGCCATCCGAATGGCCGTCCAGCGCGATCCTGCCCGATTGGACATTTTACCCAGTACCAAAGGCGTACTCTAACTTGTTTAACCGATACTTACTTTGAAAGTCGCTCTGATTAAATACAACGCCGGAAACATTGTCTCTGTTGTCAATGCCCTGAATCGGCTTGGTGTAGAGCCTGTTTGGACCAACGACCCCGAACAAATCCAAACGGCAGACTGCGTGATTTTTCCGGGAGTCGGAGAAGCCCGTGCCTCCATGCAATCCGTACAAGAAAACGGGATAGATATACTTTTACCCACATTGAAACAACCAGTTTTGGGTATTTGCGTGGGTCTCCAACTGATGTGTCGGCACTCCGAAGAAAACAACACCCCATGCTTGGGCATTTTTGATGTAGCTGTCCGGAAGTTCCCTGCCGGCTCCGAGAAAGTCCCACAAAACGGCTGGAACAGCATCCATAAATTGCATTCTCCACTTTTTTCAGGTATAAAAGAAGGAGCCTATGTGTATTATAACAATAGCTTCTATGCCGAGAAACATGTAGAGGCCATCGCCACCACACACTATGCTTTACCTTTTAGCGGTGCGCTCCACCACGAAAACTTTTATGCGGTGCAATTCCATCCCGAAAAAAGCGGCGACGTGGGTGCGGAGATTTTGCAGAATTTTTTAAGCCTATCTTGGTAAAAAATGGAAATTATACCTGCCATAGACCTCATTGGGGGAAAGTGCGTTCGTTTAACACAAGGCGACTTCAATCGCCAGAAAACCTACCACGAAGACCCACTCGAAGTGGCCAAAATGTTTGAGGGTGCAGGCATTACCCGCTTGCATTTGGTAGATTTGGACGGGGCGCGAGAAAAGCACGTTGTTAACCATAAAGTATTGGAAAACATTGCCAGAAAAACCCGTTTGATTGTGGACTTTGGGGGCGGAATTCAATCGGATGAAGACCTAAAAATAGCTTTTTCGTCGGGTGCAGCGATGATTACAGGCGGAAGTATTGCCATCCGAAACCGCGCTTTGTTCCTGCATTGGTTGGCGGAATATGGGCCGGATAAAATCATTTTGGGTGCAGATGCGAAAGATGGGAAAGTGGCCGTAAGTGGCTGGCAAGACCTGACCGAGGTGGCCCTTTTGCCGTTTATCCAATCTTACCTAAAAGAAGGTGTGCAATACGTAATCTGTACCGATATCGCCAAAGACGGGGCTATGTCCGGCCCTTCCTTTGAACTCTACAAGCACCTAATCGCGGAATGTGAGGGCCTAAAACTGATTGCAAGTGGCGGTATTACCCACATTGAAGACCTCGAAAAACTGCGCGAGAATGGGCTTCACGGTGCGATTATCGGAAAGGCAATTTATGAAGGAAGCATCAACCTCCCCGACCTTCACCGTTTTTCTAATTAACCATAAAGGAAATATGCTCACCAAGCGCATCATCCCTTGCTTAGACGTAAAAGACGGACGAACCGTAAAAGGGGTCAATTTTGTGGATCTACGCGATGCCGGAGATGCAGTTGAATTGGCGCAGGCGTATGTAGAACAAGGTGCGGATGAGTTGGTGTTTCTGGACATTACCGCAACCGTCGAAAATCGGGGCACGTTAGTCGCTTTGGTTAAGCGAGTCGCCCAAGTTCTGAACATTCCCTTCACCGTAGGCGGTGGTATCAATACAGTTGGCGATGCTTCCACATTGCTGTATGCTGGTGCAGATAAAATATCAGTAAACTCTTCAGCTGTTCGTCATCCAGCTTTGGTTTCAGATATTTCCAATCAATTTGGATCACAATTTGTGGTGGTGGCAATAGATGCCCGCCGATCGGGCGACGATTGGGTGGTTTATACACATGGCGGACGCACTCCCAGCAAGCGTCGGGCTTTAGAATGGGCCAAAGAGGTGGAGGCGCGTGGTGCAGGTGAAATCCTTTTGACCTCGATGGACCACGACGGAACCAAAAATGGCTTTGCGCTGGAATTAACCCGCTCGCTCTCCACCCAACTGAGTATTCCGGTGATTGCTTCGGGTGGTGCAGGTAAAAAAGAACACTTTACCGACGTTTTCCGTGAAGGAGCCGCAGATGCCGCTTTGGCTGCAAGTATTTTCCACTTTGGCGAAATCCCAATACCGGAACTTAAAGCCTTTCTCGCCGCCAAAGGGATTACGGTGCGCCTATAAGCCTATACTACATAAAAACAGATGGTTAACCCCCATGCTTAAAATCGAAAACATAGCATTTGAAAAGTCCGATGGCTTGGTTCCGGCTATCATACAAGATGCGCAAACCGCTCAGGTACTCATGCTCGGCTATATGAACCAAGAAGCGGTGCAGCAAACCTTGTCTTCTGGTTTGGTCACGTTTTTTAGCCGGAGCAAAAACCGACTCTGGACCAAAGGCGAAGAATCTGGAAATGTACTAAAGCTCATTGAAATACATTTGGACTGCGACCGAGATACCTTGCTCGTTAAGGCACTGCCTGCTGGCCCTACTTGTCATACGGGCGATGATACGTGCTGGGGGCAGCAAAACAAAACAGACAAACTACTATTCTTAAGAGATTTAGAAAGAGTTATCCACCACCGAAAATCGGCCACAAATACCCTGTCTTATACGGCCTCATTGTTTCAGAAAGGCATCAACAAGATTGCCCAAAAAGTGGGTGAAGAGGCCGTAGAACTGGTGATTGAGGCCAAAGACCAGAACGACGACTTGTTTAGAGGTGAAGCTGCCGATCTGCTTTTCCACTTTTTAGTCTTGCTCGAAGCCAAAGAAATTCCATTAGACGACATTTTAACTGTGTTAGAAGCGCGTCATCAACCCACCTAACCACCAACCTCCATGATCCTTCACGCCGTTTCCCAAACCCGTTTCGAGGCGATACGATTTGTTGCCAAAGGTCAAACTTCTTCAGAAAACCACCGCCCTCTTGCCGATTTCCAGGCAGAAGAAGGCGAAATTCAGCGTTATTCGTATTTAAACGATGGAGGCTGGTATGTTGGTTTAGGCGAGAAACCCAATGTCCATACGCTTCGCCGCGTGGTACGCCAGTTTGTCCATGCCTACAAAACCAAACTGAACCACTTGGGCATACTTATACCCGGTGGTCTGTTCATCGAAGAAAAAACTGCCATTCAAGCCATTACCGAGGGCATTTATTTGGGGCTTTATGACTTAGGACATTGGAAAACTGAATCAAAAAAAAACCTCTTAACCCAAGTAGAAATGGTGGTATCGGACGTAACATCCGCAGATGCCTCTATTGCCCTTGGTCAGATTTTGGCGGAGGCCACGATTTCCGGCATGGCCCTCATCAATGCGCCAGGAAACCAACTCATCCCTGAACATTTGGCAAAAGAAGCCATACAATTGGCCAATAAAACAGGCTTTACGACCGAAATTTACACGGGTGATGCCCTCAAAGACATGGGATTGGGTGGCCTTGTTGCCGTAAATGCCGGAAGCCATCATGCAGCATATTTTATTATTGCTCGCTACGAGCCTAAAAATGCCACCAAAACGCTGGGGCTGGTGGGCAAAGGCGTAACGTTTGATACAGGCGGCATCAATATGAAACCAAGTGAAAACATGTACATGATGAAGTGTGATATGGGAGGAGCAGCCATTATTCTCTCGGCGATAAGCGCCATTGCCGCCGCAAAACTACCCATCCGCGTTATTGTGGCCATTCCTGCCACCGAGAACAAAACGGGGCCCAACGCAACCTTACCTGGCGATGTCATCACCTTATATAATGGTAAAACCGTGGAAGTGGAAGACACGGATGCAGAAGGCAGGCTTATCCTTGCAGATGCTTTGGCCTATTTAGTTAAGAATTACCAAACCGATTATCTCCTTGATTTCGCAACCCTTACTGGCTCTTGTGTGATGGCTTTGGGATATCATGCTGCCGGACTGTTTACCCCAAACGATACTTTAGCCGCACAACTTTTTGAAAGCGGGGAAATTTCTGGAGACCGCGTTTGGCGGTTGCCCCTTTGGGATGTTTATAAAAAGCAAATACAATCCGATATTGCCGATCTTAAAAACCTTGGTGGCCGACCGGCGGGAGCCATTACGGCTGCTAAATTCTTAGAAGCCTTCACCGACCAACATCCGGCATGGGCACATGTGGATGTGGCCGGGATGGTATATGGCGATGGCCCCTTTGGTAAAATGCGCCATGCAACAGGCTATGGAACCCGCTTGGTATTTGAATTTGCCCAACAATTGGCCGAAAACCCAGCCTAAGTGCATCAGGAGCAATACCATGCGCACTTTTCCCGAAAAGCTACATGAAGCCCAAGCCGCCTGCAACAGCCTTTTGTGTGTGGGATTAGACCCTGATCCTCAGAAAATCCCGCAACATTTGTTGGCCAGATTCGACCTGCCACAAGCTGTTTATCACTTTAATGCCGCCATTATCGAAGCCACACAAGCCTTTGCCAGTACTTTTAAGCCAAATTTAGCCTTTTTCGAGGCATTGGGCGTGCAAGGCTGGACAGTTTTTAAAAAAACATTAGAGACCATTCCGCCCGACAAATTGGTAATCGCTGATGCCAAACGGGGTGACATTGGCAATACAGCCCGAAAATATGCCGAAGCGTTTTTCGTACAGTTTGACTGTGATGCCATTACTGTTGCCCCCTACATGGGAGCAGACTCGGTATTACCGTTTCTCGGATTTGCCGGAAAAGCCGCATTTGTACTGGGCCTGACTTCCAATCCGGGGGCAGATGATTTTGAGAAACAAACCATCGTATCCACCAACGAAGAACCCAAACCACTCTATTTGGCCGTCGCCCAAAAAGTGAGCCAGTGGCAAACAGAAATGCCCGGAACGGCGGGATTGGTGGTGGGCGCAACCCAAGCCGATGCCATGCGAGCAATCCGTGAGGAGACACCGAGTTTACCATTTCTAATTCCGGGAGTTGGTACACAAGGCGGCGATCTACACTTGGCTGTTTCGGAAGGAGCCGCAAACGGCGGCCCAGTACTCATCAACGCCAGCCGAGGCATTTTGTATGCTACAACTGGTCGCGATTTTGCCGAAGCCGCCGCACTCCAAGCCCAAAAATTAGCCCAACAGATGCCTTATCAGGCCTAATCCCACTCGAACAAGTGTTTTGGGACAACAACACGGGTTCCGCTGTCATCCGTTACGGTCATTTTGTAGCCTGGACGGAGGCCATAGCCACCAATATTTCCCTGATTGTCTATCGCCAAAAGCCCCAGTTGCTGCCCCTTATGTTCCGGCCACAACCGAATAATCCGTTCTAAGGTTTTTTTACAGGCCATTTCCGGCGACAAGCCCTGGCGCATAAACTCGATGATCGTATGCGCACCACAAGCCCGTACCACCATCTCGCCAAGCCCGGTGGCACTTGCTGCTCCCACCTCATTATCCACATACAAACCTGCCCCGATGATCGGCGAGTCGCCTACTCGGCCCTTCATTTTCCAAGCGGCCCCGCTCGTCGTACAAGCACCAGAGAGTTGTCCATTTTGGTCTAAGGCCACCATTCCAATCGTATCGTGGTTTTCGGACGAGATGGGTTTGTAATTCGAGGATTTCAGCCATTCACGCCATGCCGCTTCTGCTTTGGGAGTGAGTAAATTTTCTTTTTTCATCCCTTCTGCAAGGGCAAATGCCAGTGCGCCATCCCCAACCAACATCCAGTGTGGGGTTTTATCCATCACTAAACGCGCCACCCGAATCGGGTGCATGATGTGTTGCAAATAGGCCACCGCACCACAACGTCCCTTTTCGTCCATGATACAAGCATCGAGGGTGACATTTCCATCACGATCCGGGAAGCCTCCATAACCTACACTGGTATCATTGGGATCGGCCTCCGTGATCATCACACCTTGCTCAACCGCATCCAATGCCCGACCACCGGTAGAGAGGATTTCCCAAGCACGGTTATTGGCAGGCTTATTGTCCCACGTAGAAAGAATGATGGGCTTTCCGGTACGCTTTACGGGGGCCGACGCTGCAACCAATGGTTTACAACCGACCATGGAGGCGAGGCTCAATCCCGCTAACTTCTGAATAAATACTCTTCTTTTTTCTATCATCGTATTTGTGGGTTAATCTTGATGAATCAATCCCGACACTTAGGCGGGCATGTTTTCATTTTTAAAATACGATAAACCTTTTTCAATTCCGCCAGTGCTATGAAAACAAAGTGAAAGAAGCCCCAAGAACGCTAAACCTTTCGGATGGTTTTGTCTCCAAAAGACCAAATAGGCACGTTTATTGCTGATTTTATGGACATCTCTTCAAATGATCCTATACATGAGCCAACTTTCCAACTTGCAAAACCTCTCCCAGAAAGACCGGGAAATGATCCACCAGACCGAGAAGATGATGGGGCCAGAGCCTTTCGAAATGGGATTTATCAAAAATCTATTTTGGGGACAATTCCGCTCGGAATTGGCTTTGCCGTATCCAGAAGAAAATCCCTATGAAAAAGAGGCATTGGCCGCGCTTCTTCGTGATGTTACGGCATATATGACCCACGAACATCCGGCCAAAGAAATAGACCAAAACGAAGAAATCCCCCAGTGGTGCTTAGAGCGCCTGTTCCAAATGGGCGTGATGGGCATGACGATTCCTAAAGAATACGGCGGTTTGGGATTGGGCGTAACCGCGTATAACCGCGTCCTTTCGGTTATTGGATCTCGTTGTGCAGCTACCTCAGTAGTGGTTTCGGCACATCAATCCATTGGTTGTAAAGCCTTGATTTTATACGGCACAGATTCTCAAAAACAACGTTATCTACCGATGATGGCCCGCGAGAAACTCTCGGCCTTTTGTTTGTCGGAACCAAATGTGGGATGTGATGCAGGAGGCCAAGAAACGACTTGTGTATGGAATGCAGAGCGACAAGTCTATGTCTTAAGCGGCGAAAAAAAGTGGAGTACCTCCGGTGCACTCGCCGGGCTTTTTACGGTTTTGGCACGTCACTCCCAGCCAGATGGCTCGGAAGGAATTACAGCCCTAATCGTTACGCCCGACATGCGCGGCGTAGAAATTTTTGAGCACAATCGCTCCAAAGCGGGTGTCAGAGGCACATGGCAGGCCCGAATTCGGTTTAACAAAGTGGAAGTACCTCCTGAGAACCTACTCCATGAAGAAGGAAAAGGGCTTCAAGTAGCGCTTACCTGTCTTAATTATGGACGTTGTACACTCTCGGCGGGCGTGACGGGGGCGGCTATTCGTGGGATGAACCAAGCCATCAAATGGAGCCGAACCCGCTATCAGTTTAAGCGCCCCTTGGCAGATTTTGAGCTAATCCAGCAAAAAATTGCCAGAATGACGGCACGTGCTTATGCCATGGAAGCCGTTTTGTACCTCACAACCAATATGTTGGACCGAAAAGACCCCGATATTATGGTGGAAACCGCCGCCACCAAGGTCTTTTGTTCGGAAATGGGGAATCATATCTTGAACGACGCCCTACAAATCATGGGAGGTGAAGGTTATATCACCGAAAATGAGTTGGAACGAGCGTGGCGCGATGCCCGTATTTACCCAATCGTGGAAGGTGCCAACGAGGTGATGCTTTCTTTTATTTATGCCTATGGTAGCAAACAACTTTCATTACAATTATTGGGCATTCGTGACCGACTTTTATGGCAAAAGAGCAAAAAAATGACTCAAAACCTCCGTCGGATGATGGCTTCTTTTTTCAAACCCACCGTTTGGAGAACCGTCTTACCCTTGGGAAGCGAGGTGATACTGGGACTAAGAAAGCAAAAACCCGAAATTTCTGTAAAACACCACAAACTTCGCCCCTTTGCAGATCGTCTTGCAAAGCTCATTCCCGAACATAGCTACCAGGTCAAAAAAGCGGGATTTGTCCATCAAGAAAAAATGGTAACACGGCAGGCACTTCAAGCACGCTTGGCCGAGAACGCAATTTATTTGTTTGCCCTTTCTGCGTGTTTATCTAAGATGGAAGGTCAGTTGGAGTACCCATCAAATAACGCCGCTTTAGCCCGCGATTGGGCCGCATTCGTCCATTTCTTCGATCTGGCCGAGCAAGGAATCCAACAAAACATCCAAGCATTAACAGAAAATGCGGATAGTTCTATGCTCCTCGCTGCCAAAGCAGCTATTCAATACAACGACACCCTGCCAAACGAACGCTTCGTACTACCCGAAAAATCGCCCCTACTCACCCTTTCTAATGCTCCATCAGCTTCCATCGCCCCAAACATAGCAGAGGAAGCCTCCCGTGTAGTAGAGGTAATCCCGACCGAGGCGCCTCGGCAAGGCCTCCAGTCGCCTACCGAAATACCACAAGCACTATCAGCAATTCCTGCACCCACACCCACAAAAACCACATGGCAAACAACTACATTGCTCACCAAAAAAGTGGTTTATCCCAAACCTCAAAAACCCCAACCCACCGAGACGTATCACCAAGTTTGGCAACCAGTTCCAAACAATTTACCTTTAGTCTCAGGGGAACAAACCACCGACTTGGTACTTGAGCCTATTTTGGAAGCAAAAAATTCGTGGGCAAAGGAAACGTCAAAAACTGCGAAAACGGTCTCGACTATCAACTTTGAACCCAACTTAGTACTAACAGAAGAGGTATCTTCCAGTCGGTCTTTTGGGTCAGAAATACCCACAGAAAACCTGTCCGGGAGCCTCGAATGGGTGGATAAGCCACTTCCAGAAATGGTGCCTGCTTCTGCCAACCCCGAATGGGCCTGACGAGACTTTTCCTGAGCATTTTTGCATCCTATGAACTTTACAAGTTGACGAAAGAAGACATGCATAAAAGCTCCATAGGGGCGGAATAAAATGAATACGCTTCGATCAAGGAGAAATAATATCGCTCCCTATAGTTGAATGAGCCATAGCCGTTATCATCATAATTTATTACGCTGCCCCTACGGTGTTATATTTTCACCAGAAAATTCGGGCCATTTCAAAAACGCCAATACGCGCATACTACACACCTAATATTAAACAGAGAGCCTTACAAAACCAGAACAACAGATGAACCCATTTCTTTCTCTGAAACATTATTATGAAGTGCCCAAGTATCCGGCTATTGAACTACGCGCCTTTACGCATGGCCTGATGCCCCGGAGCGTTCCGGCAATGATGCAACGCTTTACAGAAGATTGGCAACAACAAGGCGTAGATGCCTGGAACCACATTCCCAATCACTGGAAATCCGACTCCAGCGAACAGGTGGGCTGGTGGAATTTGCCGGAATACTTGGCCGATGCCTTTATTGCCCCGATGCTTGGTGCGCCTGCCGGAGCCTGTATCCTGCTTCCCAATGTCCATGCTGCCATAACCAGCCTCATGACTTGTGACCACCTTTTCCGACATAGAAAAACAGTGGTAGTCTCCGCCGATGCCTTCCCGTCCGTATTGTTTCCCATCCAACAATGGGCAGCACTGTATCAGTTAGAGATTCGGCTCATTCCTACGGACACGGATGGATTCTGCGACCAAGATAGCGTCTATGCAGCCATTCAGGCGGATACGGCCTTGGTTTTTTTAAGCCACGTAGGATTCACGACGAGTGAGGTACTTTCTCATACATTTTTACGCGAAGTTGCAAAAAAAATCCATCAGATAGGTGGTTTATTGGTGGTGGACGGATACCATGCTACGGGAGCCATTCCAACGGATATAGATGGTATGGAAGCAGATTTATACGTGGGTGGCCTTTTAAAAGAAGCCTCTGGCTCGACTGGAAATGGCTACCTCTACATCCGCCCAGGATTAGACCTAAAACCCCGAAATGCAGGGTGGTTTGCGGATGCGGCTCCTTTTTCGTTTAATACCTCGCCAGCTTGGCATCCAACCGTGCGCAGGCGTTTTATGGGCGGAACCACGGCTATCGCTCCTTTATACCATGCCATTGAAGGATTGAAAATCTTGCTAGAAGTTGGAATTGACCTTGTTCGTGCCCATACACTCGCTCTCACCGCCCATGCAATAGACCACATAAAAGCGCTACCCATTACGCTTCGTTCCCCCGTGGAGCCAGAAAAACGTGGTCCCATGTTGATACTCGAAATGCCCCATGCAGACCACATGTGTCACTATTTAAAAAAACATCACATTTTCACCGATAGCCGTAAAGGAAACCTCCTGCGCTTAGCCCCCTTTGTTTGGAATAACCAAACAGAGATTGACCAAACCTTCGAGTTTATCGGAGATACTTTAAAATCAAAGAGTTACCTTCATACTTCCTTTCAGCTAGAAGGCCCGGTAACGTAAGTAAAGACGATTTTCAGAACAAGATTTTGGAAATATTCGAGCGAAACGCGGTTGTTACTTGGTGTTTTTGGTTTGATTGTTGTATATTTTAAAACTGTACCGATCCGGCGAAGTCCTAACACGCCGGATTTTTTAGCGTTTTTTGCAAACTAAACAGACCCCCCTTTATTTTAGGTTAAGCTGAGGTTTTTCTATGGGTGTCATGAACAAAATGCGGGAAAGCACCGCAGCCATTCTTTGGATATTGGTCATTGCTTTTGGTGGAATTTGGGTCTTCACAGACTCTGGTGCAATGGATGTCATTGGCCGAAGCAATGCCCTGAACGTTGCAACCGTTGACGGGGAGGCCATCGAACGGGAGCAATTTCAGAATTTACTCAATAACTATATCCAGCAGGCCCAACAAAACGGCCAAGAGGTTACACAGGCCATGCGAGATCAATATAGTGATCTCGTGTTTAATGCCCTGATTGAGCGTAAACTACGCGAACGCGAAATGAAGAAACTGGGCATTCAGGTGACAGATCAAGAGGTGATTGACATGGTTTTCGGAGCCACCCCCGATCCTATCATCCTCCAGTCTTTCAGTGATGGCAAAGGTGGTATCAACCGTACCGCGCTGAAAAATTTCTGGGAAAATGCCGAACGCCGTCCACAGGTCTTGCAAATCCAAGACTACCTCCGAGAAAAACGTGCGCAAGAAAAGTTGGATAAGCTCCTCGAAGCGACCGTGCGGATTTCCGACGCCGACGTGGTGGAAGAGTATTTGAGACGCAACCAGACCTATTCCGCAGAATACATCGCGCTAAGATATGCCGATATTCAGGACAAATCCGTTACGATAAGCGATGCAGAACTCCGGTCGTACTATAACGAAAATAAAGAAGAGTTCAAGCGGAAAAAGTCCTACTCTTTTCTCTTTGCAGCAAAGCAGACCACAGCTACCCCTGCCGATAGTGCGCGTGTGCGCAATGAGCTTGGTGCTCTGCGCGAGTCCTTCGCCAATGCAAAAGACTACCGTAGTTTCTTTACGCAAAACAACTCGATGGCCCCTTTCGATTCTACATATCGCGACAAAAGCCAGTTTGGCCCCGTTTTGGCCAATACACTTTTTGCGAATCCGGCTGTCGGTACCGTTGTGGGGCCCATTGCCGATGCAGGTGCCTTTCATTTGGTCAAAATTTTGGGCGTAAAGTCTGACCCAGCTTATACAGCCCGTGCCAGCCATATCCTTGTTGAACAAGAGGCAAAGGCAAAAGAATTGATGGCACAATTACAAGCAGGTGGTGACTTTGCTGCCCTTGCAAAAGCCAACTCCAAAGACTCCGGTTCAGGCCAAAACGGAGGGGACTTGGGCGAAGCTCCTACCGCCAATTACGTACCTGAGTTTAGAAAGGCAGTAGAAACTGCTCCGCTGAATCAATTGGTAGGACCTGTCAAAACCCAATTTGGCTATCATATCATTAAGGTTGCTACGCGGACGGCTACCACCTCCTCTAAAATACAAGTGGCCAACTTTATGAGGTCTATTGATGTAGGGGCAGAAGCCGTAGACCGCATCCGCAAGAGCATGGAAGATTTTCAATATTTTGCAACCGAAGCGAATGACTTCCGCGCCGAGGCCAAAAAACAAAAACTTCAGGTACAAAACACTTCGGTGGAAGAAGGCGCTAACACCATTCCGCTTTTGGGGCCAAGCCGTGCCATTATGAACTTTTTGGCCAAAGCCAAGCCCAACCAAATCAGCGACGTGGTGGAATTGGACGACAAAATGGTGGTGGTTCAGCTGATTGAAGGCAAGCCAGAAGGCTACAAATCCGTTGAAGAGTTAAAGACCGTCTTGGAACCACGCGCCCGGAACGAAAAGAAAAAGAAAATGCTCGAAGAGCGTTTCCGGACGGCAATGACCAAAAATGGTTTTGGCAATGGCCTTGCGCAAGCGCTTAAAACCAATGTAAACACAGCAACCGATCTTACCTACAACAACGCGCTAATCCAAACATTGGGCCGTGAAGCAAAGTTTGTAGGGGCACTGAGCGCCCTTAAGCCAGGACAATCGAGCGGTATTATTGTAGGTGAAAATGGTGTTTACGTAGTGAAGCTAACGGGTAAAGGTAATTTCAATGCCTCTACCATGAAACCAGACGAAAAAGCAGAAATCGTACAAACGCTCCGCCAACAAGGTCTTCAGCAAGTAAAGACCCGTTGGATGGAACAACTACGCGAAAAAGCAGAAATCGAAGACTTTAGAAGTAATTTTAACCTCTAAGGTTTTATGATCCCCATTCTCGAAACTCCGGCCCTACCGCCGGAGTTTTTTTGTTGCTTATGCCAAACTGTTATATGAAAATAGTTTTCCTTTCCTAAATTAAGTATTATATTTACAGATCCCACCTAATAAACGTTCACTCCAAACCATAAACCCAAACCGTATGATTCTCTTAAAAAACAACGCTCTCCGAAAGGGCGCTGCGGCTGTATTTTTAGCTCTCTTCTTAACGCCACTGGCTTGGGCGCAAACTACCCTTACCGGAAAAGTGACCGATGCTGGATCGGGGCAACCATTACCCGGCGTTACCCTGCTCGTGGTTGGGAAACAGGTAGGTGCTGTTTCGGGCGTAGATGGAAATTATCGTTTGTCTATTGCCGCAGGCTCATATCAGATCCGGGCAAGTTTTGTGGGTTATAAAACCCAAGTCGTCACCACAACCATCAGACCTGGACGCAATGTATTGGACGTTGCACTTCAGGAAGACCTCATCGGTAGTGACGAAGTGGTGGTATTGGGGACACGTCGTGACGACCGTGTTGTGACCGATTCTCCGGTTCCGATTGACGTAATCACCCCACGTGAGCTTCAATCCACGGGTGCGACCGAAACCATGCAAGTACTTCAGGCTATGGTTCCTTCCTATAATGCACCTCAATCCTCGATCACCGATGGAACCGACCACATCAAAGTGGCAACCTTGCGAGGCTTGGCTCCCGACCAAATGCTGGTTCTTATCAATGGTAAACGCCAACACACCAGCGCGCTGGTCAATGTAAACGGCTCGGTGGGCCGGGGTTCTACGGGAATTGATATGAACGCCATTCCATCCGGTATTATTGACCGCGTAGAAGTCCTCCGCGATGGTGCTGCTGCCCAATACGGTTCTGATGCCATTGCCGGCGTAATCAATTTAGTACTCAAACAAAAAAAAGGACTGGATGTACGGGTCAATGCGGGACAATATGCTTCCAATGAATTGAGAGGTTATACCGAAAGTGAAGGCAACCGCTTAGACATAAATGGAAACCTTGCAAAAGATACCAACGGAAATGTATTGGACGCTGCTGGAACGTATAACTGGGACGGCGCCAACGAAGCGGGGACCAAGCGGATGGGAGGTTCACCACAAGAAACCGTCTCTCGTAGTGATGGACAATCGATTGACTTGAACCTTGGATATGGCTTAGGGGTGGGCGAAAACGGATCCCTCTACATCGCTGCTAACTTTGTGAATAAAGCACATGCCAGTCGTGCCGGATTAGACCCACGCCGCAACTACTTTGGGATCAATGCCGATGGCACGCTTAACACCAGCCAAACCGCAGGAACCGATGACCCTCGTGAAGCCACTTTCGACAGAAATAACTTCTGGTATGGCAGTGGAGAACAAACGGGCCTCAGTCTGTTCTTTAATGGCAACATGCCTTTAGGAGAAAACGACGCCAACCTCTACGCCTTTGGTGGATATAGCAACCGTGAAGGGCTTACAGGTTGTTTCTTCCGCCCGGCCAGCGACAACCGTACAATCCGTTCCTTGTATGCCGATGGTTTCTTGCCGAAAATCAATGGTCTTGTGACCGACTATACCTTTACAGGCGGATTAAAAGGCACGATCGGCGAGTGGAGTTATGATCTGAGTGAAAAGTATGGTTCTAATACCTTGCGTTTCAACATGAAAGATGTGGCCAATGTCACCTATGGCAACACATCTCCTACCGAGATTGATTCGGGCGCATTGTCTTTTGGCCAAGCCACGACCAACTTAGACTTCTTCCGTCAGCTAAATATCGGAACCGCATCCCCGCTTTCGCTGGCATTGGGTGGCGAATTCCGTTGGGAAAACTATAAAATTCTCCAAGGAGAAGAAGTTTCGTATAAGGATGGCGGACAAAAAGTATTGGATGGCCCTAACAAAGGCGCTGCGGCAGCAGTTGGATGTCAATGTTTCCCTGGTTTTGCGCCAAATAGCCTCTCCAATGCCAAGCGAACCAGTGTCGGCGCTTATGCAGACTTGGAGAACAATGTAACGGACAATATCCTGTTGAGCCTTGCCGGTCGTTTTGAAAACTACAGCGATTTTGGTTCTAACTTCTCTGGGAAATTTGCCACAAAAATTGACATCACCGAAAGCCTCGGCTTACGTGGAGCCGTCAGCACCGGATTCCGTGCCCCATCGTTACAACAACAGTTTTTCACCACCATTTCCACCAACTTCATTAATGGGGTACCCTTTGAAGTAGGTACATTTACAGTTGATTCTCCTGTAGCCGTAGCCTTAGGTGCTACCGAACTAAAGCCAGAAACCTCTTTTAACCTGAGCGCAGGAATTACGTTTAATGCTGGTAATTTCGCGGCTACGGTGGATGCTTATCAGATTGACATCAAAGACCGCATCACCTTTACCGAGAACTTTACCGGAACTGCCGTACAGAATTTCTTGGCTACCAAAGGCATCAATGCAAATGGAGGCCGATTCTTCACCAATGCCATTGATACCCGCACACAAGGCTTAGACATCACGGCCCGATATGCCATGCAATTGGGAGCGGGCAAACTCCGTGCATCTATGGCGGTTAACTTCAACAAAACCGAAATTACGAATGCCGGAACAGATCCGAACAACCCGTTCCTCCGCTATATCCCCGCAACTGCCGGACTCAAAGCATTGGGCTTTACCGCCCTGATCGGTCGTCAACGCTTGAATGACTTTGAAGAGGCCCAACCTTCTGACAAAGAAACGTTCACCCTACAATACGACATCAACAATATTGGCATTACCTTACGTGCCATCCGCTACGGTGAAGTAACCTCGCTGGCTGCTGATGCTCCGGACAAGACCACCGGTTTTAACCCCCGGGACCAAGTCTTCTCCGCAAAAACCTTGTTTGATGCCGAAGTAAATTACAAATTCCGTCGTGGTGCACAACTTTCAATTGGCTCCAACAACATTTTGGATGTTTATCCGGACAAAGTCTGGAAAGTGGACAGCAACAATGGAATCCTACCATATAGTGCATTTTCGCCCTTTGGCTTTATGGGCCGATATGTATATGCACGTATGAGCTACTCCCTCTGATTCACTTGCAACACTAAACAAAGGCGTTCAACACCGGTTGGACGCCTTTTTATATTTTGTTATTTCGGTTTTACATTGTAGTTTTGAGGCTCCTTCAAACCAAATTCTCTGTATTCATGAAACGTTTCAATGCCTTCTTTCTCCTGCCGCTACTGTGTTTTACCCTCTTCTTCTCTGCGGGTATTAGCTCTATTAACCCCGTCTCACCGCCCCCATTTGCAGTTCCAGATCCGGTCCGTGGTGAAAAAGGCATGGTGGTATCGGCACACCCCGAAGCGACAAAAGCCGGGCTTGAAATCCTAAGAAAGGGTGGGAATGCGGTAGATGCAGCCGTTGCAACAGGATTTGCCCTTGCAGTGGTGTATCCGGTGGCTGGCAATATTGGCGGTGGTGGCTTTATGGTCATCCGTGATCAAGACGGCAAAGCCACTTCTTTTGATTATCGCGAAAAAGCGCCCGAAGCAGCCACTCGCGACATGTTCTTGGATGAAAAGGGAAATTTTGTTTCTACTCGCAGTACAAAAGGATATTTAGCCAACGGCGTACCTGGGGCCGTGGCTGGTATGCTGAAAGCCCATGCTAACAAAGGAAAACTCCCGATTTCGTCGGTCATGGCTCCTGCAATTCGCCTGGCTTCATATGGTTGGCGGCTTACAGATCAAGACGCCGATATGTTTAATCACTTTTATAAAGATTTTGCCGAGTTCAAGTCAACCGCCAAATATTTTACCAAAGGCAGTCCAGACAAACCCTATCTGGCGGGTGAATTATTTACCCAAAAAGACCTCGCCGCTACACTACGCCGCATTCAACTGAAAGGCCACGATGGATTTTATAAAGGTCCAACAGCCGATTTGATTGTCGCTGAAATGAAGCGTGGCGGTGGGCTTATTACCCATAAAGATCTGGCAACATATCAATCCAAAGAACGTGCTGTCGTCACCGGAACCTATCGCGGGTATAAAATTCTCTCTATGCCGCCCCCTTCTTCCGGCGGAATTGCACTGATGCAATTACTGAATGCCGTAGAGCCTTATAACCTCAAGGAGATGGGCTTCCGTTCGAGCGAACTCATCCATCTCGAGGCAGAAGCCATGCGGCGCGTGTATGCAGATAGGGCGGAATGGCTGGGTGACCCCGATTTCTTCTCGGTTCCTCAAAACCAAATGATACAGAAACGCTATGCCGCAGAACGGATGAAGTCTTTTAATCCCCAAAAAACAACACCGAGCGAAACCATTAAACACGGCAATCCGTTGGCCATCGAATCCACCGAGACCACGCATTATTCAGTGGTGGACAAAGACGGAAATGCAGTAGCAGTCACCACAACTATTAATGGCGCTTTCGGAAATTTTGTAGTGGTGGATGGCGCAGGCTTTTTCCTGAACAATGAAATGGATGACTTTTCCGCCAAACCAGGTACTCCGAATATGTTTGGCGTAGTCGGTGGCGAAGCCAATGCCATCCAACCTCATAAACGGATGTTGTCTTCCATGACCCCTACCATTGTGGACGACCCTCAAGGCCGATTGTTTATGGTGGCAGGTTCACCCGGCGGCTCTACCATTATTACGACGGTGTACCAAGTCATTACCAATGTCATTGATCATGGGATGAACATTTCCGAAGCGGTTTCGGCACCCCGCATTCACCATCAATGGCTACCGGAAGTCCTATTTCACGAAAAGTGGGCCTTCCCACTTGATGTTTCACGAAACTTGGAGACAAAAGGATGGAAACTCTCGCAACGTGCGGGAACCAGTGGCATGGCAGATTGTATCCTGATCACCCACGAGA
This sequence comes from Bacteroidetes bacterium UBA2364, assembly GCA_002344075.1. Lineage (GTDB taxonomy): Bacteria > Bacteroidota > Rhodothermia > Rhodothermales > UBA2364 > UBA2364. The sequence continues at coordinate 10,532 of DDTM01000041.1, read as the reverse complement.
CTATTTCCACCAAAACTGATCCCAGCGGCCTAAACACCAACCAAGCCAAGGCCGTACAACGGGTGTATTGGGGCGGGGCGGATCCTCGTGGGCAGAGCCTTGCACTCGGTTATTGAACCGGTTCTCTTTCGGTTTTTCCACAAGACAGTTTGTTTCTCGACAAGCTGTCTTTTTATTTTCTGAGTGCAAAGAACTAGCTTCCATGAATCCATAAAAACATTTCATGTAAAAACCAAACAACAACCTAAAAATCTCCGTTTGGCGAGGATGCCCTATAAGATACAAGTGCAAAAAGATAAAAACTACATGCCAAAGACCTCCGAAACAAACCAGCAACAAAAGTAAGCATCCAAAAATATGCTACTATAAAAAAAGAGGTCATTCTCGAAAGGAGACGCCTCTTTTAAAAAAGCCCGGATCATCGTTCATCCGAAGCAAAAGATCATTCCTGTTCCTGAATCGTTACAGCAACAATTTGGTCCCCTTGCTCAATTTCATCCACCACTTCCGCTTTCCCGGCAGTCACCTTTCCAAAGACGGTGTGTTTTCCATCCAACCAAGGGGTTTGGATATGGGTAATAAAAAACTGACTCCCGTTCGTTCGTGGGCCTGCATTCGCCATTGAAATAACACCGGGTTCATGCACCAATGGATTGCCGGCAAATTCATCATCGAAGCGATAGCCCGGGCCCCCACGGCCAGTTCCGGTAGGATCGCCACCTTGTACCATAAAGTCTGGAATCACACGATGAAAAACCGTACCATTATAGAACCCTTGTTTTGCCAGAAAGACAAAATTATTCACGGTCTTGGGTGCATAAGCCGGATAAAGCTCCAATTCAATATGGCCCTTAGAGGTTTCGATGGTAGCGATATACGTTTTCTCCGTATCAATTTCCATCTCTGGCGCTGCACTCCACTGCGGAAAGTCCTTTTTTCCAAAAAGATTAAACATGTAGCTTGATTTTTATGAACGATTCTGGCCTCGCAGAAGCCTGTATGAACCGAAAATACATCAATTTTAGCTACTCAACAAGTTCTGCACGCAAGGTCAACACAGCAACAGGGATCGTATTGGCTTCAAATTCGGGGATTAATTTTTGAAAGGAAATGCGGTATCCCTGTACCACCACCGATTTATGGTAGGTTGTTCCCGCATCGGTGGAATAGAGCGTAACCCGCTGCGATTGTCCATTAGACCACAAACTTAACTCTACTTCAGCCACCCCTTCCCATAAGCATTGTATGCCGGGCGCACATCTGGAATCCGCAACCACCCGTTCAAAACGAAGTTGTACGTCGGAACCGGATAAGGTGATAGCTTCTTGTGGCTTCAGATTAAATTCGTCGCCTTTGTGCGAATTGAATGTACTACATCCGCTCACCAAGGCAAGTAGCAACATTAGGCTTAAGTTGTTCATAGATCTCTTGGGTTTGTGTAAAAGACATACACAGCAAAGCGATCTAATGCCTATTTTAAACGATATTGAGCCGTGAGCTGATGTAATTTTCCTGCCGAAGACCAGTTGTTGTAGCCATAGTCTAACCGGAATTGCGAGATTTTAAGCCCAAATCCAACACCCAAACCAGCCATATCTAAACGATTCCGGACACGAAGCATTTCATTTCGGAGTGGGTTATAGCCCAATCGAATACTCATAGCGGTCCCTAAGCGAAATTCACCACCGAAACTAAAATGATTCAGTACCCGTCGCGCCGAGAAATCTGCTTCCTCATTTTTAATATCCAGCAAGTTATAAGCCATCACCGATACGGTAAACGGCATATACCGTAGCTTTTGAGAAATCCCCACCCGAATATCTGTAGGCAGAACATCCTTGGTTTCTCCTAAAGAATTAAATGTTTTACCCACATTCAGCGCACTGGCACTAACGATAACACCGCGCTCATCGTGGTGATAGACCACACCAAAATCCGCAGCCACCGCACTTGCTCGATACTCCGAAACCCGAGAAACAATACCATGCACATTAACACCATAACGGATATGAGGCGTATAATCACGGGCAAGACCAGCCGTCAGCGCGACATCAGCCGCCGAAAACTTGTTTGGTGTACAATCTATGGATTCTTGTGCGCTATCCCCACACCCCGTTTCCACGAAGTCACCATACCCGATGGCCCTAACACCAAGCGCAAGTATCCCTACTTTGGGCGCATAATGCGCATAGGCGGCAGAGGTGGCACGTGCATCAGCAAGGTAGTTTAGTACCGAGACCGACACCACGTCCGCTGAAGAGGGGTCTAAACTGGCTGGATTGTAGAAAAATGTATTAACGTCCCCGTTCATGCCCGCATAGGCACTCCCCATTGCCATTGCCCGGGCCGAGGGTTCAATTCTTAAAAACGAAAAACCAGTGGGCTTAAGGCTTGGCTGTGCCTGCAAATAAAACGGAAAAAAAATCAGCGATAGGACGAGATACTTCAACTGCATATACTTGGTGCTTTGGTTAGATAAACAAAAAAGGAAAGGTAGCAAGCACCATGAAATAGAAATTGGTTTGTTATTTTAATGAATGAACCTCTTTCATCATGATCTGGTTCCAAGAAAAAAAAACAACTCTGTAACCAATTCAACACAAAATCAATATCGCAAAAGGCCGATTTTATATTTATCTTGTCCTCAATAAATCCGCTTCAGCAACCCGCACCTCAAAAGTGTTATGAAAAACCTTAACAACCATCCAATTTCCTCGATGCCCAGACAGGGTACCCCGCTACCTGCTCCCCCCGTTGTAGCGGGCGGTTTAGAACCCTATGTTCCGACATCAACGATGCCTTGGAACCGCGAGCGGGTGATGCACCTACTTCGGAGAACGGGATTTGGCGCCCCATACAGTGATGTAGGCTCCTTGTTGAACCGAACACCACTTGAGGCGATTAACCAAATCATCAATAATGCGTTGAACATACCCCTGCCAATCGCTCCTTCGTGGGCTACAACAGGATACCCCGCCTCAACGGCAACCCAAGCGGAGAAAGATTTATACAATACGAACGCCCGCAACTGGTTGTATGAATATCAAAATACATGGTATAAGGAAATGCGGGGTGGCGCACTACGCGAGAAGCTAACCCTTTTCTGGAGCAATCATTTTGTGACTGCCTATGGAAGCTACAATACCAATGGACCTTTGGGGTATCAATATATTGATCTCTTGCGGCGATATGCTCTTGGAAACTTCAGTCAATTGGTGCGAGAGGTAGGCAAACTTCCGGCGATGCTCTACTACTTAAATGGTAGGGACAACCGAAAAGGAGCACCCAACGAGAATTATGCCCGTGAATTGTTGGAACTCTTTACGATGGGGATTGGAAATTATACACAGGAAGACATCGTTCAAACCGCCAAAGCCCTCACCGGATGGCAAGTGAACACCCAAACCCTGAGTTCGTTTTTTAATAACACCCGCTTCGAAACTGGCAATAAAACGATTTTTGGAAAAACCGGTGCTTGGGGATACGACGATGTTATTAACCTCATCTTTTCTGAACGAAAAATAGAAACAGCACGATTTGTTTGTCGGAAACTATATCAGTTTTTTGTGTATTTCATCCCCAATGAAACCATCGTTGCACAATTGGCCGACCAACTGATCACCCATAATTTTGAAATCACACCGGTACTACGGTCATTATTTACAAGTACACACTTTTTTGAGAACGCCTTTATTGGGGCAAAATACAAAAGCCCCGTAGAGCTGACAGTAGGCCTTTTTAACGAAGTGGGCTTACCAACTTTTACAGAGGCGAATTACACCTCCATCGTCCGCACCTATTTAAACAGGGCTGACCAAATGCTGATGTCTCCTCCCAGTGTTGCCGGATGGCCGGAGTACCGATCATGGATCTCGACCAATGCACTTACAAGACGTTGGGATTTATTAAACATCCTTTCATTGGGCACAAAGACAATCCCGGCCCTGCCCGTAAAAACCTTTGCGCTCAACCTGCCGAATGTAGGGGATGCCTATGAGTTAGCCTTCGAGTTTGCCAATCGGATTGTTTCGGTTCCTTTTCCAGAAACGGAGAAAACGGCCTTAGGGAAGAAATTATTAGATGGTATGCCAGACTATGAATGGTCTATCAATGCCTCGACAGCCGAAAGCAAACTCAAAAATTTCCTCCGTTATTTGGTTAGGCTGCCAGAGTTTCAGTTATGCTAACCCATACCCTCTCTTTTTATACCCTAATTATACTGTTCAATCTCCAAGACCATGTGCCAATCTTCTTCTAAAGACAAAAACACACCCCATGATGAATTGGGCCGTTTAGGCGAATCGCTCTCGCATGGCGACGCCCACGCACAAGACCATGCCCTCTGGACCCGCCGCGACTTTCTGTATCGGGTAGGTGCAGCCTCACTCGGCGCCAGCCTCATGATGAGCGGTTTACCCGTTCGGGCATATGGTGGTAGCCGATTGTTGGAACGGTTGTCACTGCTTAATACAGATAAAATTCTGGTCATTATCCAGTTGAATGGTGGGAACGATGGGTTAAATACCGTTATTCCGGTTACGAATGACCGCTACTATAGCAATCGTCCCAATATTGGGATCAAAGCCGCAGATGCGATCAAGCTATCTGATGAATTCTATATACATAAATCCTTAAGTGGCCTACAAAACGCTTGGGGGAGCGACGAAATGGCCATCTTGCATTCGGTAGGTTATCCAAGCCCCAATTTATCACATTTTCGGGCAACAGATATCTGGGTATCGGGCAGTGGTTCGGGTGATTATTGGGAAGATGGCTGGATTGGCCGCAGTTTAGACACAGAATATCCCGAATACAAAAACAACCCAACCCCCTACCCGCTCGCGGTACAAATTGGGTCGGTGGCTTCGATGTTGTTCCGAGGCCCCGATACCGCCATGGGCTTATCCGTCTCCGATCCATCAGAATTCTACCGGATTGTTTCGGGAGGCGCGGTTTATGACCCTGACGATGTACCTACTTCTCACTATGGAACCGAGCTTTCATATGTACGATCTGTCGCAAATGATTCTGTGGTGTACGGAACAGCTCTAAAAACCTCTTATGACAAGACCAAATCAAACGTAACTTATCCTTCCACCACTTTTGCAGGGAGTTTAGCCATCGTATCTCGGCTCATTCGTGGTGAACTGGGAGCTCGTATTTACCATGTGTCTCTGGGGGGGTTTGACACACACGCCTCTCAGGCAACCACCCAAGCCAACCTGTTACTTCAGTTGGGGGATGCTGTCAAAGCCTTTACCGACGAACTCAATGCCGCCGGATACGGCGACCGCGTGCTTTCCATGACCTTCTCGGAATTTGGGCGACGTGTAAAAGAAAATGGCTCCTCCGGCACCGATCATGGAACCGCAGCCCCCATATTTCTCTTCGGAAAAGGTGTAAATGGAGGTTTTTTTGGAACAGGCCCAGACCTTGTGAACCTCGATGCTGGTGGAAATATCAAATATAGTACCGACTTCCGGGCGGTTTATGGGACTGTTCTCCTCAATTGGTTCGGTATGTCTCAGGCCGAGGTTCAACAAATTTTAGGCTTGCCCTCGTTTTCTGTAGGAGGCTATTTACCACCTATAGTCGCTACTCCCAGTCATCAGGAAGCACCTGTACCGCAAGGTATTGTTCTGGAACAAAACTTCCCGAATCCATTTAAGGATCTGACAACCATTCGGTTTAATCTTTCGCAACCGATGAAGGCAAGTTTACGGGTATATGACCTAAATGGACGGATGATTGCTAAACTTACAGACACCTTTTACGATGCGGGCAGCCATGATATTCGTTTTAACGGAGACTGGTTACCGAATGGCCGTTATCTCGTCAGATTAGAAACGCCCATGGGCGCCACAACCCGACAAATGACCATCAGTCATTAACGAATCCCCAGAGGCTTCTTTAAAGGAATATTAAACTTTTTTCTAAAACAGAACACCCCACAGCCACCGAAGTACAGTTAGGCTGAACTATTTTTTCGTTTCAGTCCATATACGATCGGTGACTACTATACATACCCCAAACCATATCCCATTCTGGGCTGAACTCAGCCGTAAAGCCGTACACCTAAGTTCTTTGGGCATATCTGCTTTTGTATGGATTTGGGGTGCCGGGCTTGCGCTTAAAATTCTAACCCCACTCTGTGTGCTATTTTTTTTAGGGGATTTGCTGCGGGCACATTCGGAACCATTTCGGTCGTTCATCAATCAATATTTTGCCTTCATGATGCGAGACTTTGAGTTGGTCCCGCAAAAACTCATTATAAACGGAGCCACATGGGTCTTACTGGGCGCTGTCCTTACCTTTTCGCTGTTTCCACAAGATATAGCCCTTGCGTCTTTTAGTATTTTGATTCTGGGCGACGCCTTTGCTGCCATTATAGGACGCCTTTATGGTAAAACTCCGCTATGGAATACCGGAAAAAGTGTTGAGGGTAGTATTGCCTTTGTCCTGTTTTCGTGCATGGTTTTTCCCTTCGTGCCCTCTATCGGTTTTTTTGCATTGATAACTGCCACCCTATTTGCAGCCTTGGCAGAAGCCTTGCCGTTACCATTAGACGACAATATTCGGATTCCTATTGTGGCGGGATGCACCCTTTGGTTGTTTCAATTGTTTTGATCATATGCCTGTGCTGTCTAAACTTGCACATTTCCCCCAACCCCCGCTATACCCTTTCCAAATGCCTGTAATGCTAATGCATGGAATGGGTTTGATGGGTACGATCGGACGAAAAGGCATGATGGACTCCATCGCGCTTTTCTTACGATTGCATGGTTGTAAGGCTTTTGCGCCAAATGTTGCACCTTACAACCATACCGAAGCAAGGGCTTTGGCTTGGCGTGCCCATCTTTTACGCATACTTCAGGAAACCGGTGCAGACAAGGTCCATCTCATGGCCCATTCATTGGGCGGATTAGACGCCCGGTATTTAGTGAGTAACTTGGATATGGCGGCACATGTTGCTCAAATCACCACCATTGCTACACCGCATCACGGTTCTTCCCTCGCCACCTTGTTTCTAAAACAACCCAAAATACTGACTCGAACCTTTACCCATTTTTTAGACCTTACTGGCAAGCAAAGCCTTCCGGGTACACCATCCGATGCCAAAAAAGTCCTATTGCAACTGACTCCGGAATATATGAAAACCCGATTTAACCCAAAGGTTATAGACCATCCAGACGTGCAATATCGGTCTATTTCTTCGCGTGCCGGAAAAAACACTTCCACCCACATTTCGCCACTCTTATTCACGCAAAACCGACTTTTATTCTTTGCAGAAGGAGAAAACGATGGCCTCGTTTCCGTAAAAAGCGCACATTGGAGCGGAAACACCGAAACAATAAACGCAGACCATCTCACCCATATCTGTATAGCACCAAAAGCGATTAAAAACAATATGTTGGATAAATACCTTATATGGGCCTTAGAAGCAGAAGGGGTCTTGCCCGACTCATTACGGGCGGCATAAGCCATGCCAACTTAAACCGAACGCATCCAAGTATTTAAATACTTGTCGCTGTTTCAAGACGAAATCAGATTGTATTTCTATACGACTATAAAGAGAGCCACTTCTTCCCTTAATCCCAATAGCAGTTTCATAAAAAAACAGGATCCCCAAGAGTACTTCTTAGAGATCCTCAGACACAAGTGCTTATAAAACGCGATTAGTTAAGAATCATAAATTTCTTAACAAGGTGTTTTGTATCTGTTTTTAGGCGCAAGAAATATACACCACTAGAAAGTTGATCATTCTCGTAGGGCAAACTGTATTCCCCTGGCCCTTGATAACCAATCTTACCTTGGTCTATCACCCGTCCTAATCCATCCAAAACTTCAAAAGTCACCTGTGTCGCATTAGATAAGGTGTATTTGAACGTGGTGGATCCGCTAAATGGGTTTGGATAATTTCCGGTTATTGACATGCCATCAGGAAGTTCTTCTTTTCCTGTAGCCACCTCAATGTTATTGTGGAAATAGACGTTATCCACATATACCGTACTCGTAGCCGTGGGAACCCCTACCAAGATAATTTGTGCGATGTTTTTCTTCGTTGTAAGGCCTGTAAAACCAGAAAGAGGAAGATCCAAACTTACCCATTGTCCTTGCGTAGGTGCGGCAATATTTACCTGATGCTCCACATCATCTCCACCACCAAATGCACCATTTGCACCAAAATCCACCAATTTCACACCAAACGAAGTAACATTCGGAGACCAAATATCCATGTGGAAATGGCTCATATTGGTCGCATTAATCTGGCTGGCAACTGTTTCGATCCCCACAAAATCTAATGCACTGTATTTTTTTGTCGCATTACCTGCAATCGTGACATCTTCAAACGTGGCATTAGACCAACCTGTGCGCCATGTATCAACGGGCACATTCGTGTAAGCATCGCTAAAGAGCGAGATAACATTCTGGGGCAATCTGCGAGCAGGCACGGGTGCTGCGGCAGTGGGCGCAGCAGGTGGAGGAGAAGCC
>DDTM01000041.1:0-2021 GCA_002344075.1 Bacteroidetes bacterium UBA2364 | reverse complement strand
GTTGTAAGGCCTGTAAAATCAGAAAGGGGGATATCCAAACTTACCCATTGTCCTTGCGTAGGTGCGGCAATATTTACCTGATGCTCCACATCATCTCCACCACCAAATGCACCATTTGCACCAAAATCCACCAATTTCACACCAAACGAAGTAACATTCGGAGACCAAATATCAAAGTGAATGCCCTGCATTTGGGAGGCATTAATCTGGCTGGCAACTGTTTCGATCCCCACAAAATCTAATGCACTGTATTTCTTGGTCGCATTGCCTGCAATCGTGACATCTTCTAACGTGGCATTAGACCAACCTGTGCGCCATGTATCAACGGGCACATTCGTATAAGCATCGCTAAAGAGCGAGATAACATCGGCGGCGGCACGTGTTGGCGTGGTGGCGGCGGTTGTCGGACCACTTGGAGGCGGCGTAGAACTTGCACTAAAGGTGATGTTGTCAAAATAAATGATGTTATCTTGGCCTCTTCCTCCAAGATTAAAGTCTGGGAACACAATAACTTGGTCAAGTTGACCTTCGGATGCTGGCGGGTTTGCCCTGCCTGAGAAATCAAAGGTTAACTCCTCCCATTCATTAATTTTGGTATTGGGTTTTTTAATTTCAGCTTCAGCCCAACCTGTGGTAGCTGCTAACTTAATACCCACATCACTAATAACCGATTTATACACCATTATCTTGATGGTAGAGTTGCTCGCATCGAGCACAAAACCACCCAAGTTTGCCGCACCATGTGCACTTTCGGTTCCAGCCCAAGGCTGACCAGCACCCAAGGCCGTAAATTTGGCCACTTTTGAAGACGTATTGATCCCACTTGGATTGGGATTGTCCACAAATTCGAGGGCTGGGTTGGTGGCGTTTTCAAAGACATTCCAAGTCCATGATGCCCCAAACCCACCAGTTTCAAAGTTTATTGGATTTTTTTGCCCAAAACCCAGCGGGGCAAGGGCAAATGCAAACAATAAGTATAACAGACGTTTCATTTTGTTATGGTTTTGTTTGTGGATAAAAGAAGTTTGATGATCATAAATTACACCTTTAGCTGTTCGGCACAATCCCAAAGCCCCCAGTATGCGCCAACATCGCCCTCGTCTCCTATTTTCCAAGACTCATCAAAAGAAGAAAAGTAGAAACTATCTATATTCAGGGCTTTGGCCCATTGTTGGAATTGGACAAAGTACCGCTTGGTATTTTCGTTAGAAGGATAAGCCGCTTTAAAATTCAACCCTTGGCTGGGCCAACCAGTTTCGGTAATAATGACTTTTTTGCCATTTGAAACAGAAAGGGCTTGCTGGTACATTTGATGAATATGAGAAAGCGAATCTTCTATGGCTGTACCTTCCCAGTAAGGATAACAATTACATAAAATCAGGTCACAACTATCTGAAATATTGCGATTTTGTACAAATTGATAATAAGCATCAACATACCCAACAGGAATATGTGGTATTGCTTTCTTTACCTGCTCTATTTGAACGCATAGTGCCTCGGCACTTAACTCGTTACGGTATAAAACCTCGTTCCCAACAGCCGCAATATCCACCAATCCTTGTTCCGCCAATGCGATTAGTGCCTCCACTTCTGCTTGATTCTTCTCCACGTCTTTTCCGATCCATGCCCCAACAAGTGTGTTAAAACCTAATTCCTTTGCTAATTTTGGAATCAATTCATTGCCTTCAGTACAAGAAAATGTCCGAATCCAACTACAGTAGGGTTGTAGTATGTTTAGTCGCCGTCTAATTTGGGCTTCAGTCACCATATCCCCCGGTTTTTGCCCTTCCTCATAAAGACTAAAGCAGAAACCATGAACCTTTTGTCTTAATATTTCAATAAACAGACTCCGGATATCATCATTCGACAAATCTGTATATTGTGCAAAATCTATGGCATCTTGTGCCACATATTGTTGCAAAACATTAATATTTATTGACATTTTTAAATTTATTTTTAATTAAGTTATTAAAATTATTACTTTATAATATTAGATAGGTTAGTGATGCTCAAGTTCAAGA
>DDTM01000085.1 GCA_002344075.1 Bacteroidetes bacterium UBA2364 | reverse complement strand
AACCCTTTCGCGTCCGTAGGACCGGAAGGCGTTAAGTACGAAGGCGTTTCGTTAAAAATAACGCGTTTGGGTTCCTTGAACGCCAAACGGTTGGTGGAAAAAATAAAAACATAACGGTCATGCGGTTGGCATACGGCTCCTATTACCACCTGTACAACCGAGGTACAAACCGCACCAATTTGTTCTCGGCAGCAGCAGACTACACCAATTTTCTGCAACGCTACTTCTATTATATGGAGCCAGTCGCAGACACCTTTGCCTATGTCCTAATGCCCAATCACTTTCATTTCCTGCTCCGCATCAAACTTGCAGAAGCGCAATGGGCGTATCGAGAAGCCTTCCCCAACGAAAAACATCCACCCAACCGCCTGCTCAATGCCTCCACACAGTTTGGGCATTGTTGCAATGGCTTCGCCAAATACATCAATGCCAAGTATCACCGTACAGGCAGTTTATTTGAACATGCGTTTAAGACAAAAGAAGTATGCGAAGAACGGTACTTTGGGGCCTTGATTCGGTATATCCACCAAAACCCAGTGCGGCATGGCTTTGTAGAAAATCCACAAGATTGGTACCATTCTTCTTTTACGGCTTATCTAACACATCCCGAGAAAACCCGCATCAAAATAGCGGAAGGGATACAGGTTTTTGGTTCATGGGATGGTTTCTTGGCCGCGCATCAGGTTACGGTAGAAGAAACATTTTTTGACGACTAAGTCCTTTCGCGTCCACCAACCCTTCGGCGTGGCGAAGCTTCCCGACGTTGGACGGAAACCGAAACCTACATATTGAAGCCAACAAAAAAAGGTGGCTTATTCAAACCACCTCCTTGGCAATCATCCAAAAACACTCATATCAGGCTTTCAAAGACCCCCGCTGCGCCCATTCCACCCCCGATACACATGCTCACAATGCCATACCGCACCGAGCGCCGCCGCATTTCATGAAGCAATGTTGCAGTGAGCTTCGCCCCCGTACATCCCAACGGATGCCCCAAAGCAATGGCTCCACCATTCACATTGATGAGGTCAGGATTCAGGCCCAATGCCTTAATCACCGACAAGGCCTGCGCCGAGAACGCCTCATTTAGCTCAATCAAGCCAATATCGGCCAATGAAAGCCCTGTTTGGGCCAGAACCTTTTTAATGGCCGGAACCGGACCAATGCCCATGATACCAGCCGGTACGCCAGCAACAGCAAACCCAACCATCCGCGCCATCGGCTTCAAACCAAGTGTCTCTAATTTTCGCTTGCTCACCAGCACGGTAGCCGCCGCCCCATCCGACATCGGCGAGGCATTTCCGGCGGTCACAATTCCTCCAGCCCGAAAGACCGAAGGCAGTTTCGCAAGAGCCTGTGGCGTAGAAGCACGCGGCCCTTCGTCGGTATCAAAAACCACCGACCGTGTTACCCGTTTGCCCTCCACCAACAAGGTTTCTTCAAAGGACAAAGGGAAGATTTCGTCTTTAAAAACGCCAGACTGAATCGCCGCAAGGGCCTTATTGTGCGAGGTCAACGAGAATGCATCCGCTTCTTCGCGAGAAATATTATACGATATGGCAAGATTTTCGGCGGTATTCCCCATGTCCACATAGGTATCTGGCATTTCAAGCACCATGCTCAGGTCGGGAGAATAATAATAGCCGCCCATTGGCACATAGCTCATAGACTCCGTGCCACCTGCCACCACCACATCGGCATCGCCGCTTTTGATTGCCTGCGCAGCCATCGCAATTGTTTGTAAGCCGGAAGAACAAAACCGGTTTACCGTTGCCCCCGGAACACTGTCTGGCAAACCCGCCTTTTGCGCAATAATCCGCCCCATATTCATCCCTTGCGGCCCCTCCGGAAAAGCACACCCCATCAACACATCTTCCACCATTTCTGGTTTAATTTCCGGTACTTTCGCCAATGCGCCTTTCACCGCTTCGGCACCCATAAACTCCGGTCGGGCATGTCGTAGCGCTCCTCGTTTGGCTCTCCCAACGGCAGTGCGAACGCTGCTTACAATATATGCATCCATTTATTTTTTCTTATTTTAGTTAAAGGATATAGGCGTTCGCGCCAATTAATTACGAAGGGGCTTATTGGTCGTAAGAATACTCTCAATCCGCGCTTGGGTTTTGGCTTCGCCCAATAGCGATAGAAATACCTCACGCTCCAATTCCAATAAATAATTTTCATGCACTTCAGTCGGTTCCGAGAGATCACCACCCGTCATGACATAAGCCAGACGGCTGCCAAGGTAGCGGTCGTAGTCGGAAATATATTTTCCTTGCCGGAATTGGTATAATGCGGCTTCAAATTGCGCCCGCCCATCACGACCCACCACTTTAATCGCATTGCGAACAGGTGGTGGTAAATACCCTTCTTCCGAGAGCCGCATCACTTCTTGTTTCGCCACAAAAAGCCTCCGGTCATCGTGCATCACCACGCGGGTATGTGGCGGTAAAAATCCAAACGATATGGCCTGACGCCCACTTGTGGCCACTTTTGCCATCGCAATCGTCTCGAAATGCTTACGTAGAACGGTCTGAATGTCGCTCGGAAAGTCCGTAGAGGCACGTTCGGCGGCATATGCCGTCATGCGCATCGTTCCGCAACCTGCCGGAATAAGCCCCACACCCAATTCCACCAATCCCATATACGTCTCGGCAGAAACCACTGGAACCGCTGAGGCCATCGTCATCTCACAACCACCCCCTAATACCCGTTGATGGGCAGCAACAATAACGGGCTTTATACTGTAATAAACCTGCTGTATCGTGTTTTGGAATTGGGCAATCATGTTCTCGATCGTCGCAAAATCTCCCATCATCATACCCATCACCATCTCGCCTAAGTTGGCCCCCACACTAAAGTTCTTGCCCTCGTTCCCAATGACCAATCCTCTCCAATCTCCATCCTCCACCAACCGGATGGCTTCCCGCAACCCTTCCATCACCTGCACGCCCAAGGCATTCGCTTTAGAACGAAACTCGAACAACGCAACCCCATCCCCTATATCCAGAAGGGCTGCCTCGTCATTTTTCCAGATCAATGATCCCGTATTTTGCTTCACTACATGAAGCGCCAGATTGTCGGAATAGGTGGGTACGGCCTGATATGCGCCCGTTTCAGGAACATAAACCGCCCACCGACCCTCGGTTTCTTGATAAAATCCGGGTAATCCCTTCTGACGAATGGCTGCGACCCAATCCGGTAACCCCATCTGACGAGCGTCCATTTCAGCACAAACCGTCTCGAATCCCAATGAGTCCCACGTCTCAAAAGGTCCGGCTTCCCAACCAAAACCCCAGCAAAGTGCTTGGTCTATGGCTAATGGCGTATCCGAAATTTCAGGAATTCGGCGTGCTGCATACACCATAGTATCCACCATTACATCGCGGAAAAAGGCCCCGGCACGCCCCTGATCTGCCCAAAGAGCCTTCATTTTGGCCGGTAGCCCACCCCGTATCCCCGACAAATCTCCCAAATTTTTGGGCTTTGCAGGTTCAAATTGCTTGGATTCTAAGTTCAAGGAATGAATCTCCTTGCCCACCTTTTTATAAAATCCGGCCTTGGTTTTCTGTCCCAACATACCAGCCGCAATCATCTCTTCGAGGTGGCTGGGTACTTTAAACAGGTCACGACTTTCGTCTGCACTGCCTTCTAAGGCATTATATAGATTACGGCACACATGTGCCATCGTATCCAAACCCACCACATCCGCAGTCCGAAACGTAGCAGAAGAAGGTCGTCCGATAATAGGGCCGGTCAGTGCATCAATTTCCTCGATCGAATACCCATTTTCCAACTCTTTAGAGGCACGCATCATCGCATACACCCCAATCCGGTTGCCAATGAAGTTGGGAGTATCTTTGGCCAAAACCACGCCTTTGCCCAAATGTACCCGGCCAAACCACGAAATCCGTTCCAATATCGCAGCATCCGTTTCGGGCGTTGGAATCAATTCCAGCAATTTCAGATAGCGTGGTGGATTAAAAAAGTGCGTTCCGAGAAACCGACGCTTAAACCCTTCAGAGCAGTCGGCGGACATCTCGGCAATCGGTAAACCAGAAGTATTAGAACTGACCACCACATGATCTCCCGTTGCAGCCTCTATCCGGGCCAAAACAGACTTCTTGATGTCCATTCGTTCTACAACTGCTTCAATCACCCATTCTACATCACTTATCCGATCGAAATGCTCATCAAAATTACCTAATGTAATCCGTTTTTCCACATCTTTATCAAAAAGCGGTGCCGGATTAAGCTTACTGGCCATTTTCCACGCATTTTCTACGATGGCATTTGCGGGACCTTCCTTTGGTGCAATATCCAAAAGCAAGACTTCTAAGCCGGTATTGGCCAAATGGGCCGCAATCTGGGCACCCATTACACCTGCACCCAAAACGGCGGCTTTTCGGAATGGCCTACGGGTTAAGCGGCCATTGTCTGAAGGTATTTGTTTTTCCATAAGGGATTATAAAGTTAACACTGTTAAGAACATAAGCCTAAGACTCTAAAAAGCGCTTTCAGTTCCATGAACAAATAAAGTTACCCTCCCACAAACGCTACCACCTGATCAAACACACGCTCTTGCAGATCTTCCGGTGCGATTTGCTGATCCACCCGCTGGGCAATCAAGAGCGAAACGAGGCCATGTAAAGAGGTCCAAACGGCGGTGGCTTTTAGCAATGCGTCCCCCTCTCGAAACAAAGACATTCGCTGCCCGGCCTCGATTACATCTCGGAAAACCTCTAAATTCTTACGGGCTTTGCGGTATTTTTCAACCGGATAACGGGCCATCCGGGCGGGGTGCAACTGGAACATCACCTCGTAGTATTCAGGATTCTCCAATCCAAATGCTACATATCGGTTACACAACTCCCGAAGTGCCTTCAAAGGATCCGTCAGGAGGTTATCTATGCCAAGCAATAACTGCTGCATTTTTTCCATCCCTTCATCTATCAGTGCATGAACCAAGTTGTCTTTGTTCTCGAAGTACAAGTAGATGCTTGTGGCGCTGTATCCAATGGCGTTTGCAATTTTGCGCATAGATAAGTTTTGGTACCCATCTTGGATCAACAACCTTCTGGTTGTATCCAAAATTTCTCTTCTCAAGTTGGTTCCGGAAGTACGTGCCATAATTGAATAATTACTTAACAGTGTTAAGTTCGTATATTTTACCTAAAAAGTCAAGGGTGTTTGCTTGCAAACAAGGATAAAGTTTCCCTAAGTTTATTTCTTGTACCCAACTATTTTTAGAAACCTTTTATAAACCCTCCGTTCCATCTGGCTAAATCCAGCAGACATGTAGAGAATTCTGCTTAGTACCGCTTGTAACTCCACCAAATAACAGGTCTGTCAAACAGTCAATCACAAGAATTAGCAAGATAATACGGAAATTAACCCATACCATTTTAAAAAATATGAAGCCTGTTCTACACAAACTTTTATTCCTGACCTGCTTGGGAATGTCATTCGTGGATCTCTATGCCCAAAATATGAATGTATCTGCCACACGCCAACAATCTGCATATGCTTGGGTGGATTCCATTACCCTGCCTTTTATAGACAACGAAGCCGAAATCTTGCGCGCAAGCCTCAAGACAAAAAAGCGTGGCAATCGGTATCGTCTGGCAAAAGCCATCCCAACAAATATTAATTTTTCTAACGATGGGACTTGGGTAACCGACGATAAGGGCAATCGGGTTTGGCGTTTGGTGCTGGATTCTCCCAATGCCCTTGGGCTTTCCCTGCGTTTTGATCACCTACAAGTACCCACAGGATCCATCGGGCGCTTTGTTCCGCTGGAGAGTAAAAGCAAGCAAGTGGACATCCCACTGCAACCGAAGGCCAATGGTTCTTTTTGGTTTCCGGTGGTCAACAGCAATGCGGCATTGATAGAATTGGTATTTCCTGGTAGCGATGTCATTTCCGGCGAGATTGGAACCGTTTATCACCACTTTCGGAACAACACCAACAATGGCTTGAATAAAAAGGCATCTGGTAGTTGCAACGTAGATGTCGTGTGCTCAAACGCCAATGGCTATCCCCAGATTGATGCATGGCGCAATCCCATCCGCTCTGTTGGGATGTTGGAATTTGAAGCAGAGGACGAAAATGGCGATCTGGGCGTTTATGTCTGTTCAGGTGCTTTGATCAATAACACCAAAAACAATCAAGTTCCTTATTTATTAACCGCCCAACACTGTATCATGAATGAAACAGAAGCAAACTCCACCTGGGTGTATTGGAATTACCAAAGCAGTACGTGCCGTACCTTAAACTCGGCTGCCAATCAAACCCCCATAGACTACACTGCCTTCCCTTATTCTGAGGGTACGAACTTAGTTGCTTCGTGGGGTGGTGAGAACGCAAATGGTACCTTCTTTGGCTCGGACTTTACCCTGCTGCAATTAGAAGAACAACCCAATCCAAGTTGGAATTTACATTATGCCGGCTGGGAACGCCGGAGTTTTATGCCGTTCTCGGCCGTGGGCATCCACCATGCAAATGGCGACGAAAAGCGCATTAGCTTTGAAAACGACCCACCTGTACAGGTTAATTTTTCTGATAACACCCCAAAAGATGCGTTTATGGAGGTTGAACTATGGGATCTGGGAGTCACGGAAGTAGGTTCATCAGGTAGCCCCTTGTTCAATCAAGCCTATCGGATTGTTGGACAATTGAATTCGGGAGAATCGGAATGTGGCAGCAATAGCCCAACAACTGTAGTGAAAGGCCCCGACTACTATGGGCGGCTTTATACGAGCTGGAATGGAGGTGGGACCGCACAAACGCGCCTAAAAGATTGGTTAGACCCGCTCGGTACCGCACCAAACAATGTGGATGGCACAGACGCTACCATTATTACGGCCAATGAACCAGAACGTACCCTACCGGGCGGTGCCACTTTGAAAGCCGCATATCCCAATCCTTTCCAGACTGAAACCAGTTTCCTACTTTCGATCCCAAGAACCGAATCGGTACAAATCCGATGGTTTAATGCCGCCGGGCAGGAGGTAAAACCTACCGTCAACAGTATGTTGGAAGCCAATACCGAATATCGCGTCACTTTTGATGGAAACAATCTGCCAAATGGCATTTATCTGTACCAGATTAAAGGCGCCACGTTTGTCGAAACCGGAAAAGTTGTTCTACTCCGATAAAAAACTTTATGATGAAGACCGGGAATTCCTCACTACAAACCCGCTATACCGACAACCGTTGGTCCTACGACAAGACCCGCAAGTACACCATAGGATTTGTGGTGTTTATGTTGCTCTTTTCAATGGGAACAACGCTGTTCATCTATCTGGGAAAGAAAAGTCCAGCGATGCAAAGCCGGCTACAGGCCCTTTCTCAGGAAATGTTGCCCTCGGTACGTTCGCAAGAATGGGCCGCACGACAAGGATATGGCGAAGTGGCGCAAAAACTGACGGCGTTTATCCAACACGAAATGGCCGATAAAAAAATTCCTGGTCTTACTATCTCGCTTGCCGACGGCAAAGATATTGTTTGGGCACGAGGTTTTGGCAGAACCGATACCACGCAGCGTCTTTTGGCTACGCCCGAATCGGTTTGGCGTGTGGCTTCTGTCACCAAGTTATTTACCGCTGTGGCTATTATGCAATTGGTGGAAAAAGGAGTTTTAGCTTTAGACACACCTATTTCCACCTATTTGCCTGATATCCGCTTCAATAATCCATTCGAAAAGCCCATTACCCTTCGCCACCTTCTGAGTCATCGCAGCGGAATACTAAGAGAACCTGCTGTAGGAAGCTATTTTGATCCTACCACACCATCTCTGGCCACTACCCTCAAGAGCCTGTCGGGAACGGATGTTTATTTTGAACCTGGAACCAACCTTAAATATTCGAATGCGGCTTTCACCCTGTTAGGTTACCTGATCGAGAAAACCAGTGGTATGCCGTACAAAACTTATATCCGGAATCATATCCTGCTTCCTACAGACATGCCTCTCAGTGCCATTGATTTGGAACCCCGCCTGAAGCCTAAAATGGCGGTTGGGTATATATGGCGATACGATGGCCAGCTTTTTCGTGCACCCATCTTCGATATGGGCATTGCGCCGGCGGCAGGATTAAATACCACCATGCCAGATCTGGCCCGTTTTGCCATGATGCTCTATCGAGGAGGCGTCAGCCCTACCGGCAAACAAGTGATCCAAGCATCCACCCTCGAAACAATGTGGACGCCGCAATTCACGGATGGCAAAAATGGATTTGGATTAGGGTTCTATGTTTCTGATTTTAATGGCCTTAAAAGAATCCAACACTCAGGCGTTCAGTATGGCATTGCAACCCGCTTTTCCGCTATTCCTTCCGAGAAATTGGCGGTTATGGTCTCTGGCAATTTAGACAATAGCAATACCGTCATAGATCGAATCAATCTCTATGCCACCAATTTATTGTTGGCACTTAAACAGAAGAAGCCGCTCCCGGAACCTGAACTTACGGTGGCCATACCAGAAGCGGAAGCCCGTCCTACTTTGGGATATTACCAAAACGAAAAAACGCAACAAATCCATGTGGTCCGATGGTTTAACAAAGCCTTGTGGTTCCATGACGGTACGTATTATCAACGGATCCGAAAACCAAAAAATGGCGGCGGGATGATTACAGATGGGCGTTTGGGATACGGAACCGCCGTTCAGTTCGACGCCAACGCCCTTACTTTTGATGGGCAGCGCTACCTAAAAGTCCCGAAACCCAGCATACAAGTCCCTTTAAGGTGGAAGGAGTACATCGGAGAATATGGATGGGATCACAATGTATTGTTTGTCTTTCCCCAAAACAATCGCCTCATGGCCCGTATCGAATGGTTCGACGACTACCCTCTGCAAGAAGAAGGGTACGACCAGTTCTCCTTTCCTAATTCGGGACTATACCAAAGCGAGAAAGTGGTTTTCACACGTGATAAATCCGGGAAAATCAATGGTATAAAAGCCGCAGGTATTTTCTTTAAACGCAGAAAACTGTCTATTCAACCGCACCTCACCGATGGCATCCGATTTGCGGAAAAAGACCAGTCGGTCGCATATATTTTGCCTCAAAAAACGCAGGAAGAACTCCTTCTTTTGGCCAAGGAAGGAGCACCTAGAACAGAAACGGGAAAACGACCGATGGACTTAGTACAACCTGCATTGCTTGATCGCACGATTTTGCTGGATATGCGGTATGCCACCGATCGTAACTTTATGGGTATGCGGTTTTACGACCTTGCGCGTGCCTATCTGCAACGTCCGGCAGCGATGGCACTTTTGCGGGTAAACCAAAAACTAAAAAAACAGGGACTCGGCTTGATGATACATGATGCCTACCGCCCTTGGTATGTCACCAAAATGTTTTGGGAAGCGACGCCCATTGCTCAACGCAATTTTGTCGCCAATCCCGCAGATGGATCACGCCACAACCGAGGCTGTGCTGTGGATCTTACGCTGTACCACTTAGCATCGGGGGTAGCCGTAGAAATGCCCAGTCTATACGATGAATTTTCTGAACGCGCCGCAGCCAATTATGCTGGCGGAACGGAAGAACAACGCCGCCACCGACAAATCTTGCGCCAAACAATGGTTTCCGAAGGTTTTACCATTATGGAAGATGAGTGGTGGCACTTCGACTATCACGACTGGCGTAACTATCCCATTGGTACCAAGCGTTTTGAAGAACTTTAAATTCATACCGCCTGATTCTATTCGGAGATACCTTTTATTTTAAACTTAATGCGGTTCTTTTAGTCGAAAATGCCTCAATATGCCTCCTCGTATGTTGCACCCAAAAGACTACCAGGGGGCTATTTACAAACCATCTACCCCGCAATTTTTGCCTGCCCACCAGCATTGTCCTACCAACGGATTCGGATCGTTACACCCGATGATGATTTTCTGGATTTGGATACCATATTCACCCGATCTCCTTGTCTCGCTGTCTTATCACATGGATTAGAAGGCCACAGTCAACGTCCTTACATCACCGAAATGGCGCGGGCATTGCATCATAACGGCTTCGACATTGTGGCATGGAACTTCAGGGGTTGTTCTGGCGAGCCTAATCGAAAGGTGTTTTCCTATCATGGTGGTGCCACCAACGATCTGCAAACGGTTTTAGACCATATTTGGCTGCATAAGCACTACGAACAGGTTGTTTTGGTTGGCTTTAGTTTGGGTGGAAACCTAACACTGCGCTATTTGGGCGATGCTGGTACTACTTTAGACCACAGAATCAAGGCTGGTATTGCCATCTCGGTTCCATGCGATTTTGAATCGAGCGCACAAACCTTAGACCATTGGAGCCGACGGCCTTTTGTCCTGAATTTTATGCGAACCCTACGTCTAAAAATTGAAACCAAGGCACGGCTGTTTCCCAATGAAATTTCAAGCACAGGCTTTGATGAAATTAAAACATTCCGCCAATTTGATGAGCGATATATTGCCCCCTATTTCGGCTTCAGATCAGCACAACACTACTGGCAGTCAGTAAGTTGCAAGCCCGTATTAAGTCAAATTCAGGTTCCGGTATTTGTGCTGAATGCGGCGAATGATCCTTTCCTTACCCCAGATTGTTTTCCTGTGGATACGGCGGAGAAGTGTGCAGATTTTCATCTTGAAATGCCAAAATCGGGTGGGCACAATGGATTTCCATTTTTTTCACCCGGCCTCCGGTCTTTCGCTCCGTCTGCAACCATACGTTTTTTATCACAGTACTTCCCTCTACTAAATTCCTGTCAACACCTTGCAGACAGCCCTATTTTTTAGTACCTTCTCTCCGTGCCTGTGATGTGCGGGGAGTTTCGGGGAAGCTTCCCTTTTTTATTGCGGACTTCCAAGCACGCCTACCGACCCCGCGGTAAGGCTTTTTTTATGGACATTAAACAACGTTTCCAGCCTTGTCAACCATCGAAAATCGTATATTAGATATCGTAGCGAAAATACTAACGGATTTTCTAGATATTTTTTTAGTAGAATGTTTGATTCGGGGCAAAGAAGAACGATACGTTGTAGATGTTTTTTTGGATGGTGACAACGGAATTGATGTGGAAAAATGCGCCAAAATAAGCCGGAAAATCTCTCGGATTCTGGAAGAAGAAGACTTTATGCCTAGTGCCTATGTGCTCAATGTATCTTCCCCTGGTGTCGCAAGCCCTCTTCGGTTTCCACGCCAATATCCGCAACATGTTGGCCGTGATTTGGTCGTAACGGTGGTCAAAGAAGGTGAAAACCGGATTATTCGGGGCAAACTAACCGAGGCAAATTCCGAACATATCATCTTGCAACCACCCAAAACAGAAGCCGTCCGTTTATATTATTCGGAGTTGATCTCTTCAAAAGTTCAGCTTCCGTGGTAGCAGTTGTGGCGGGAAAATCTCTAACAATTTCCCTGATCACATAACCTTAATAAATCTTTAGAAAACAATTATTTCCATATCGTAATCAACATGGGAAAAATCAACCAAAGTGCCGAACTCGTCTCCTCGTTTGCCGAAATTGCACGAGAGAAAGGGATTGACCGCGACACCTTGCAATCTATCATGGAAGATGTATTTAAAGCCATGATCCGCAAGCGATATGGGGCCGACGATTCCTTCGAGATCATTTTCAACCCGGATAATGGCGACATCCAGATTATCCACATCCGTCAAGTGATTCCTAATCAGGATTTGGAAGATCCGGTAACACAAATTGAGTTCCGAGATGCACTTTCCATAGACGAAGACATTGAAGTGGGCGACGAAGTGGCCACCGAAGTCAACATTCGGGACTTTGGCCGTCGAGTGATTGCAACGGCGCGTCAGACGTTCAACCAACGCATTCGGGATATCGAAAAAGAAAATATTGTTGATCAATATTCGGAATTAATTGGGGAAATAGTGGTGGGGGAAATTTACCAGATCCGCCGACGCGAAGTGTTGGTTATGCACGATAAAGTGGAATTAATTTTGCCAAAACACGAACAAATTCCTAAAGATCGCTACCGAAAAGGGGATATGCTCCGTGCAGTGGTCAAGGACATCAATCGTGAAACAGGTGGATTTCCACAAGTCATCATTAGTCGGGCAGATCCTGCATTCATGGAGCGCCTTTTCGAGCTTGAAGTGCCCGAAATATATGAAGGTGTAGTGGAAATCAAAAAAATTGTACGTGAACCTGGCGAGCGTGCAAAGGTGGCTGTTACCAGCCACGACGAACGTGTGGACCCTGTGGGTGCTTGTGTTGGCATGAAAGGGGTGCGTATTCATGCGGTGGTACGCGAATTGAATAACGAAAACATAGACGTTGTCCCATGGACGGACGACATCTATGAAAATATCAAACGCTCTTTAGCCCCTGCCAAACCGATTGATGTTTCCCTCAATGAAACCGTAACGCCTCCACGTGCAAAAGTGACGGTTCGTGCCGATGAGGTGAGTTTAGCTATAGGACGGGGTGGCCTGAATATACGTCTTGGCTCAGCCTTAACGGGCTACGAAATAGACGTGTACCGCGACATCTCGCAAGATGAGGAAGATGTGGATGTTATGGAATTTGCAGACGAAATAGACCCCGAAACCCTGACAGCCCTGCAACGCATTGGTTGTGATACCGCCAAAGCAGTTTTAGAATTATCGGTGGAAGAATTGGTTCGTCGTTCGGGTCTGGAAAAAGAAGTGGCTGAAAATGTGATTAACATTATGCGTGCCGAATTTGAAGAAGAATAAAACGAATAAAGACTTTATTCGTTCTGTCTGATTGATGCCTTCTCTGCTACAGAGAACGGTGTTGATGTTTATAAAATTGAATACTTTAAACGATCTGGAGCCGGATCCTCTACCGTATGGCAGGAAACAACAAAGGCAACAAGCCCAAAAAACTTTTTCAAATCCTGAAGGAGTTAAACCTTAAGCAGGACACTGTAGTGGCACACCTCAAAAAGGAGGGCTTTGAGTTGGGCAAGGTGGACTTTAACACAAAGCTCACCGACGAGATGTATTTATCCCTCTTGGACGCATTTGCTAAAGAGAAAGCCGCCGCTGAACGCCACCAGCGATGGGCCGAAGAAGAGCGTCTAAGAAAGGAACAACGTGATCTGGAGCATAACGAGGATGAAACGGAACTAGCACCAGTATCTGTTCCACCAACAACGGAGGCAGAACCCGTACAGGTTGTGGCAGAGGTGGTTATCCCCCTTAAACCAGAACCTGAACCCATTGACCTTTCGCCGGAGCCAGTAGCCGTAACAGTGCCTCCCACGCACAAGACACCTGAAGTGGTGGAAGTCGTGGAGGAAATGGCAACGGAGCCGCAACCCGTTTCCCTAAATCAGGAACCGGAGTCTGAGCCGCCCCATGAACCAGCACCTGAAACGGAGGTTCTGCAAGAAGCAACTTCGGAAGTTTCAGCGGTAGCACCTGCCACCTTGGAGCCGCCCCCTCATGACATCGCGGCAACGGTAACGGAAGAATCGTTCGACCATTGGCCTATCGAAGTTGAGGCAGAAAAGATTGAACCCGCAACCATTGACCTTGATGCGGAGGCCGCCCCCTTGCTGGATGATGTAGCAACAAATCAGGTTGTAGCAACAAATGAGGTTG
>DDTM01000052.1 GCA_002344075.1 Bacteroidetes bacterium UBA2364 | reverse complement strand
CATGTTGTTGTAAACTCGAAGTTAGTGCTTTCTCCGCCTCTTTTTGAAAATGTCCAGTAGTATGAGCCCACGCACAAAGGCTCAACGGCGGCGGGTATGCGGCAGTGCCCCCGTTGTGCGTCATTTTACAGACACTCAAAATATCAATAAACAAAATGAATAGACAAATTATATTATTAGCGACAATTATGACTCTCAGTGCTTGTGCTACAAAAGTTCCTAAACGGACAAATCTTAACTACTCAGACAGAACTATAATTACACCTGAACTTTTTGCTGAAGGTATTGTCTCGACAAAGGAAAACAATGAGTTCGACATTTCTTTTACACCTGATGGCAAGACTGCATTTTTTACACGAAGAACAGGAAACGACAAACAAAAAATTTGGCAAACTACATTTGAAAATGGCAATTGGACAAATCCAACTATATTGCCATTCTCTACCGACAGAGATGAAACACCCTTTTTCTCACCAGATGAAAAAACTCTATATTTTGGTTCTGCAAGACCAATAGCAGACAGACCAAGTAAAGGTAATTTCGATATGAATATTTGGCAAGTTGAATGGATTAATAATAAATGGAACGAACCTAAACCTTTAAACGAAACTGTGAATGCTGTACAAATCGAAAAGGAAGAATGGCCATCTTCAAATGAGAACTTTATTTTTTCACTCGACAACATAAACTTTATTTATACAACAATGCTTCGTGGCGACAAAGTAATTGAAGTATATCAGACCACAAAAAAGGGAGACAAATTCAGTCAGCCAAAAAAAATATCAGGACTTTTTAAAAATGAAAAATCTTGGAAGTATTCAGCAGTTCTTTCACCAGACGGACAATACCTACTCTTTAATTCTTTTGAAGCCGAAGGTGGTGTTGGTGGAGAAGACCTTTTTATTTCAAAGAAAACAGCCAATGGTTGGACACAAGCAAAAAGCATAGGTAATTTAGTTAATACCAAAGCCGAAGAAAGTAGTCCAAGGTTTTCACCTGACGGAAAGTATTTTTTCTTTGGTAGAGAATTTAGACAAAACCCTGAACAAGACGGAATTTGGAGTATCTATTATGTAGAAACCAAATACTTAAATTTTGAATTACTCTTTAATCATTAAATTTAAAATATGAAATCACTTTTTATTTTTTCGATTCTCTCATTTTTTACTATAGCAACTTTCGGACAGACAGTTGTTGATGTATCTAAAACAAAAAAAGTCACTGAAAAGGGCTTGGAAATAACAACTGTTGACGGAAGACCTTTTACTGGATACTTAACAGAAAGTTATTCTAATGGTAGTCCGAAAAGTTGGATAACAATGAAAAATGGTTTACCAAATGGACAATGGCAAGAATGGTTTGAAAATGGCAAACTCAAATACAATGCATATTGGAAAGAAGGTAAGGGACACGGTTTATGGCAGTACTTCCACGAAAATGGTGTTTTGCGTTACGAAGAATCTTATATTTTAGATATTCCAACAGGCATTTCAAGAACTTACTACATAAATGGACAATTGAAAGACGATAACTTTTGGCTTCAAGGTAAAAAACAAGGTGTGTGGACAACTTACTCTGAGACAGGCATTGTTTTGAAAACAGAAGTGTATGAAGACGACAAATTAATTTCAACAACTGCAAAATAAAAAACGAACGTACAACATCGTATTGGCAATAGTGGGGCTGACTGATGTAAATTCAACATTTGTAATCCTATTGGGCAGTTGTGCAAATGTTGGGCTGACGTCTTTCAAATGCCCCACCATCGCCAATACATATAACGTTATAGCGAATAAAAAATGAAAGAGACGAAATGAATATATCTGCAATGGTGTTTGCAATGTCTTGCTAGTATATGATATAGACACAGGGCAGCGTTATTTACAAGTGTATAGGGTGCATTTCAAAATTTCCTCAAGTACTTCGTGCATACCTCTTTCTATTCTTATGGGTTCTATTATGATGTCGCTCCTACGGAGCTTTTCTCAACGATAGGCAAAGATGTCACCGAATCTAAGGTCCGTCGTATGTTTATTGGCATTTTTTGAAATGCACCCAAGTGTATAAGACGAAAACAAGTGCCGATTATACTCACTTTATGAATTGGCTATCGGAAGCGCATTACCCTTCGCATTCTACATTGTGTTCCGTTCAAGATAATTACAGTACCCACCGCAAAAGATCATTTTATGAATACCTACCTTTGGAAGTACTCAGTCGTAAATTAGAATTTCATTACACGCCCAAGCATGATTCATGGCAGAAATAGCGTTTTCCGCATTTTCTCGTCAATGCTTAGCGCGTCGGATTGGTGCGATGGAACGTCTTACGCAAGAAGCGGTTGCTTGGCAAGATAGGCGAAATCAAGAAGCAATCAAGATTGGTTGGTCATTCACCACAGATGTAGCAAGAGCAAAGCTCAAAAACAGGTATCAAACTGCTCAAAAAATAGCCCTATAAATAAAAAGGTCGGAACAAGAGTTAACTACGTTCATGCAAAGAAACACCTTCTTTCAGAACCTCAATGGTCGAAGCTCCTGTTTCGGATGATTAATGGTGGCTTTCAAAAATAAGCCCTACTCTCCAACAGGTGCATCAGGCCAGCGTTGATCCAAGCAAAAAGACTCAGAAGTACAATTCTGTTGATACGTCGGATTTTTTTGCCAAACCCGTCACAAATCCATTAACTTATGGCCTCACGATCTTTTATTGAATGCTCCAAAACGAGAATAATCGAAACGCCCATGTTAAAACGCATTTTATTCCTGTTGGTGTTGGTATTGATAATGGCTGGATGCCGTAAAAGACCTCAGGTGGACAAGAACACCGTTTACTCGGTCCCCGAAGTCTCGGAAGACATTCTTAAAAAAGTGCCAGAATGGGCACAAAAAGCAATTTGGTACCAGATTTTTCCTGAACGTTTCCGCAATGGTGATCCCAACAATGATCCTCGTATGGCCGATATGGAAGGCGCATGGCCACATACCAAGTTTGCGGGATGGAAGCCCACTTTTTGGGGTCAAGACTGGTTTACGCAGGAAGATTGGGCGCTCGCTTCGGGCAAAGATTTTTATTTTACGGTACAAGCCCGGCGTTATGGTGGCGACTTTCAGGGTATTATAGACAAAATGGGCTACCTCAAAGACTTGGGCATTAATGCAATATACCTTAATCCCGTGAACGACTCCCCCTCGCTTCATAAGTACGATGCCCGAAATTATCACCACATGGATCGGAACTTCGGTGCAGACCCTGATGGTGATGCGGCCATGATGAAGCGTGAGAAACCCGAAGACCCCAGTACATGGGAGTGGACATCGGCAGACAAGCTCTTTCTCAAGCTCATCGAGACTGCACATAAAAATGGGATTCGGGTTGTGGTAGATTATTCATGGAATCATACGGGAAAACAATTCTGGGCTTTTCAGGATGTCATGAAAAACGGCAAAAAATCTAAATTTGCAGATTGGTACTACATAGACCAATTTGACGATGTGGAAACACCTGATACCAACGAGTTTGTTTATAGGGGCTGGGCGAATGTGAAAGAACTGCCTGAACTTAAAAAAGTGGATGTCAAAAACCGTATTCATGGCCGGGCCTATGAAGGTAACTTGCATCCGGAAGTGAAACAGCACATTTTTGCCGTCACCAGCCGTTGGATGGATCCTAATGGCGATGGAGACCCCTCTGATGGCGTAGATGGTTTCCGGTTGGATGTAGCCGAACAAGTGCCATTGGGGTTTTGGCGGGAGTATCGCAGGTTTGTACGTGGTCTTAATCCAGAAGCGGTGCTGATTGGGGAAATCTGGTGGGAAAAATATCCGGATGTCATGACAGATCCCGCGCCATATTTGCAGGGCGATGTGTTTGATGGGGTAATGAACTATCGCTGGTATAAGAGTACCCGCGAGTTTATCGGCTATATTACCCCCGCCATGAGTGGAGCGCAATATGCACGCGAGTTGGAAACCCTAAAAAAAGGCATTGCCGAGCCTTTTCAAAAAGGTATGATGAACGTAACCGGAACCCATGATACCGAGCGTTTCCAATCATCTTTGTTTAACAAAGGGCGATATAAAGTGGGGGTTAATCCTCGTGAGAATAAAGGCTTTAAAGTGGGTAAACCAGATCCCGTATCGTTGGAGCGACAAAAGATGCTATTGGTACAACAGTTTACCTATACAGGCGCCCCTCAAATTTTTTATGGAGACGAAGTGGGAATGTGGGGTGCGGATGATCCGGATAACCGCAAACCGATGCTCTGGGATGATATTACCTTCCAGAACGAAAAATCTGTTCCATTCAAAGAAATGACTCGTTCGGACGATGTACTGACACCTGATACAGGTTTACTGGCTTTTTATAAGAAATTGATTGCGATGCGCACCCGTTATGCCGATCTTTTTGTGGAAGCGCCTGTAGAAATCGTCTTCGCCCGCGACGGCTCGGATGTGGTGATCTATCGGCGTGCCATGCCTAATTCCAATAAGATGGCATTGATTTTCATTAACAAAGGAGCTGGATCTATTCCGATGAATGGTAACCTTGTCGGAGACATTCAACAGGCGATGAAGTTTATTAACCCACTCAATGAAGCGGAACAATATACCGTAACTCCCGAACAGCCAAACATTTCATTCTATCTGGGTGCTCGAAGTTATAAAGTATTGGTTTCGGGTGAATAGCATCAGTTGAACCAATATACCGAGGTCGCTGTCTGTTGAGGAGTGGCCTCTTTGTCTTCTTGGATATAAGTTTGAACAATACGACGCTGGTGCTCATCGGGCAGACGTATAAACGAAACAACCACAGGTGTCCAATCCAGAGCATAACAAAATGAAGCTATTAATTGCTCTTTACCAACCTCAACCAGAAGTTGCAACGGTGCGGGATATCGGTTTCGCAGGCGCAGGTCTTTGTGTCCGAAAGCCACCGCTGCATCCGCACCCAGCGGGGTAAACCGCTCTGCCTCGGTATAAAGATCGCGTGAGTGTGCATGACGCTCTATTACCTCGATATTGCAGCATAACGCCAAGTGGTATAGAATGCCAGCCAATTGACACAGCCCACCACCGTCATCGAGTACTGGCTGGCCCTCAACCAATGAACGCGACGGCAAAAACCCCCGTTGCTGCGAGGGGCGCCCCACCAAATGCCAAAAAGAGAAAACCTCTCCTGGCGCAATGACCAAGCCATTGATACAAGCAGCGCCTTTGTAAATATTGTGGTGCTTCGCCTCAAAACTTTCGGTTCGACGGATTTCCTGCCGAAGGACATGACGAACTGGCCATCGAGGAGGTACACATTGCTTGCTTAGTGTTATTCCGGAAGCAAAATCCTGAAACCTGCGTTGTGCGTACCGGATCTTCCCAGACAAACGACGTTTAAGTTGGGTCATTTTTTTGGAATTAGAAATAGACACGAAAGCCAAAGCGAATACCTTTTTTGAAGCGAATAATCCACCTCTTGAGGCAAGGAAAACATAATGGGCGCAACGAAACGATCGAAACGCCCTACAATCCCTGCTTGGTCTAACGGAAACAGCAATGGTTTGGGCCTACCACGTAAGTAATTTTATTTCTTCCGCTTTTAGTCCACGTTCGTTTTCTACCACCGTAAATTCAAAAATATGGCGACTACTCGGCAGTTGGTACTGCACCGAGGTGTTGTATAATTCTGAAAAATGGAAAAATGCACTCTCAAAAAAGTCCGGATTACGAACATCATTTAGATAGAGTGAATGGGGAATCTGCTTCAGAAAGGTCATCGAGCCAATTCCTTTATCGGGATTATAACGGCTACACCAGCCCCTAACCCGTGTTCCTGATGCCCCCCAGTTATCGCGTTCCATAATATTGGCCATCGGAAGCAAATTGGGAATGATGTATCCGGAAGTGAAGTAGTCTGCCTCTGTACGGAGTTGATTGGAAATATTTTCGAAGGCCAGAACTTCTACCCGAACCCCCTTGTTCTGTAGCGCCTCTATCAACCGGACAAAGTCTCCGTCTCCAGTGGCCAATAACACACGATCTAAATAATCGGACTGCAACATCATGTCCACCACCATGTCTATATCGGCATTGGCCTTTGTATAGGTATTGCCTTCATCGTCTTTGTACCGAATAACATCTTTAATCACGACTTTGTATCCCAATGCACGAAGCGCATCATGAAAAGACAAAGCCTTGTTACGGTACATCAGATCCTCTAACGAACGTTCACGGTCAAAGGAGACATAGGCGTTCATACGGACAGGTTCCGAGCCATCGCGGCAGGCATAATCTCGCAGGACGTCATACTGCATTTTAAAGCCACCATTGTAATACAAGTTGCTACTGTCCACATAAATTCCGACTTTGTTGCCGGCTCTTGGGTTGTTCATATGATTTAATTACTCCTTAATAAACACGATACTGCGTCTATAATGGTTAAAAGAAAAAATTCGACGGATTAACAGGTTTATTTGATGAAGTCCTTTTGGGCCACTTTACACTATTCTGGATAGAAAGAAATATTTGGCATATGCGGAGCAAGGTTGAAAATAACAATGAGATAGCATTTTGCGCTGTGGGTAAGGCGTTGGTAGCAATATACAATTTTGCCAAACACAAAAAAGAACGGCGAAGGATACGAAATAATGCAGTGGGAATGAAAGTGCTTGCTTTAAAATAAATTGAAAAACGTTTAGAAGCAGTTAAGACTTACCGTTCAACAAGCGTTTCTTTACTAAATAAACTTCATTGTAGCCATCAAGAATTCGATAATCTACTTCATCCATAAGTTTGTTCATCAGGAAAACGCCCCAACCTCCCCCTTTTCGTGCATTGATCGAGGCACGAAGGTCTTGCGGACGGTGGTACTGTTCCCGTTGAAACGGAATACCACGATGGCGCAAACTGATGCGGAAGGCCAGTACATCCACCGCAATCACCACTTCGATGGCCTCGGTGTTTTTTCGCTGATAGGCGTGGTCAATGATATTGGTACAGGCTTCATCTACTGCCAATTTGATGTGTTCGATTGCAAATTCGGGGAAGCCTGCTATGCTTGCGTGGGCTTCGATAAAACGACGCACGTCTGCCAAGTAGCGTTTATCGCTCGGCACTCGGAGGCTATATTGCATCGTTTGTTGTATCATAAGGTCGCTAAAGACAACGGGCTTTAAATAAGACATTGGTTAATGGCGCAATTCTCCGGCCATAAATTTAGCCTCAGCTTCTTCTATAGTTGGTAGTACATCAAATAAATGCGGGAAGCCGAGAAGGTCGAACGTATCATATACTTGTGGTTGTAAGGCCACAATTTTGATATCGCCGCCGTTTTCCCGTATTTCTTCAACAAAGGCCATAAATACACCAAGACCAGCACTGGAGATATAACGGAGGTTTGCACCATTGATCACCAATGCAAACTTGCCATTACTTAAACTTGTCTGGATGGCCACTTCTAAGTCCTGCGCCGTATGTGCGTCTAATTCGCCACTCAAATCCAGGATTTGGGCTGCGGGTGTGGTTCGAAACGTGACCGAAAAACTACTCATGAGAATGAAGGATAAATGGGGGTTCCGGATATACGAACATTTTCCAAGAAGGTTACATATGTGTACGCACAGATTTTCCATGCCATTTCAGTACAATCAGGGTCAGGTCATCAAAATACCTTAGGTCTCCTGTAAACCGGTTTAAATCAGCCAGAAGGGCAGCATGAATACCCCGAGCATCTTCTTGCCGGCACTTCTTGAGGGCTTCAGTGAGGCGCTCATAGCCGTAAGACGCTCCCATTGCGTTTCGGCTTTCGATAACACCATCTGTATATAAAACGAAGACATCGCCGGGTCTTAGTGGCAAGGTAATGGGCACAAACGTTTTTGCGAGGATCTTCGAGTTGGTTAAGCCCAGGCCTAATCCGCCCTCCCGTAGATGTCTCACGTGGCCGTGTAGATCTATGTGAATGGCTGGTGAATGCCCTGCACGGATCATGGTTAAGGTCTCCGTACTGGTGTCCAACAATCCTGCAATGGCCGTAATAAAAATATTTTTTTCTTTTTGTACCGAGAGCGCTTCATTGGCCTTCAGCAAGAGGGTTTGCGGGTCTGCGTCGGATCGGGCGAGGGCGTGGTACGTTCCTTTGAGTGCGGCCATATAAAAGGCAGCCGAAGTTCCTTTGCCAGATACATCGCCGATAATAAAACTATAACGGTTCACATCTGCCTGTACAAAATCAAAATAATCGCCCCCCACTTCGTGTGCAAACTCATACGAGGCAAACAAGGATGCCCCTGGAATTTCCGGAAGTTTATCCGGGAGCAAGCGTTTTTGAACTTCCCGGGCAATCGCCAACTCGCGTCCCAGCCGTTCTTTCTCGATGCGTTCCTCGAATAGGCGTGCATTGTCTATGGCCAGCGCTACCTGATCGGCAAAGGCGCCTAAACTCTTTGCGTCGTCCTCGTCGAAGCCATCGGCCAAGGTCTTGCCAACAAATAAAGCTCCAATTACTTCGTTTCGGGTAACCAGCGGCATCATGGCCAAACTACCTATCTCATAACCTGGTGTGTGAATGCGATGGTCACGCACCGCATGGTTTAGAATCAGGGGTTCACGGCGGGCTTGAAGTTCTGCATAAAACGCCTCTGAATCTACCCACTGTGTCAATTGTGATTCCGAAATACCCGTCATCGCAGCCACTTGTGGGCGAAGCGTACCCGTTCGAGCGTCAGAGAGTGCGAGCCATGCCATTTGTTCTTCTCCCACAAATTGTCGGACGGATTCTAACACGAGGTTAGGAAGATGTTGGGCATCAAAAACTTGCCCGACCATTTGCGTAAGGGCACGCATTGCGGCCAAGTCGTCGGTTTTGCGTTGAAAGTCACCTGATGTAGGGAGGTGGAAAATAAGAGAAAGTAGCGTAGTGACACTGTACAAAATCCCCAGAATCAGGGTCAATGTGAGCGTTAAATTCAGTGCAAAACTATATTGCGCCACAAAGGGATCTGCTTCCCAGATAATAAAACTCCACTTGCGCATGGGTACAGCCTCGCTAAATGCAGCAAAAAGAACCAGTAGCATAATCAAACTTACGACAAGCCCGATCAGTTTTTGCCGAAATGGCAGATAGGCGACCCACGAAAGACGGAAGACATTGATAATGATGGTTGCACCTGCAAACACGATAGCAAACTCGACCACATAGGGTATGGGAATCAGTTTTACCAAAACAACTGCACCAAAAGTACCAGCCAAACTCCAGAGCAACATATACCAGTTCCGGACTGTAACAGCGGTTCGCTTAAACAATACCAATTCCCGTAATTGCACCAATAAGAAGGCTCCACCTGTGCCCTGTAGAAACGCCATACCACAAATCACCAAGACTCCCGGAATGGTTCGGTCTGGGATTTTGTGGGTAAAAAACCACATACCCTTTTCGTAGTGCAACCCGAAGAGGGCGCTCAGAAATACAATACCCAGCATTACCAACGAAAGAGACCAAAGAGCACGAATTGGGCCTGATTTTCGTTGTTGGAAATGATCTGATAGTAGTTGATACACCAATCCAAACGTAGCCGCAACGGCCAACTCGGTCAATACTTCGCGCCACCGTACATTCCACCCGCCCCAAACCTCGAGGTGAATATGGTGCACAACCGTACAGGCAAACAGCACACCCGCTGAAAGGCCAAGTACAATTTGTTGTGTGCGGGGGCTTAGAGATCGAAAACCCATGGAGCAATAACACGGTGTTTGGCGAAGTAAAAAACGAACATACCGCAAAGTAGGACTTTTTGTTGCGGTACAACGATCTTAACCAAGTTTTTTTGCCTCGGAACGACCCGAATGTTGTACCTTTCTATTTATGATTCAAACCGAAGACCATATTAAGGCTCAACTAATGGATGCTGCGGACTTAGACCGGACGTTGTCTCGGATGGCCCGTGAGGTGACCGAAGTATTTGAGCCTAGCACGCTTTCCGCATCTAATTTGGCATTGGTGGGGATGCAAACCCGTGGTGTATATTTGGCCCGACGATTGCACCGTAAGATTCGGGAGGCAGAAAATACTTCGGTTAATTTTGGTATTCTTGATGCCACTCTCTACCGCGATGATGTACGAAAACGTCTCCACCAACCATTGGTACGGCGGACCGAGATTTTATTTGATGTCAACAATGCGCATATTGTATTGGTGGACGATGTGTTGTTTACTGGGCGCACGGTACGTGCGGCTCTGGACGCCCTGCTCGATCTGGGGCGTCCGTCAACCATCCGCCTTTTGGTACTGGTGGATCGGGGGTTACGGGAGTTGCCCCTTCAGGCAGACATCGTGGGGCGTTTTGTTCCGACAACGCTTGGAGAAGAAGTTCGCGTGAAGCTACAGGAATACGATAAAGAAGAAGGGGTTTGGCTTGTTAATGTCCCCAGTCACAAACGCAAAAACGGAAATAATCCTGATTTTGGCCAACGAGTACACAAGCATTGATGACACAACCGCTTACCACGCTCCGCCATCGGCACTTATTGGGCTTGGCCACATACAGTCCGGAAGAAATTGCCCTGATTCTCTCTACGGCGCGAGAATTTCGGGAGGTACTCCGGCGCCAAATTCCCCGTGTTCCGTCTCTGCGTGGTCTAACGGTCGTAAACCTTTTTTTTGAACCTTCTACCCGTACCCGTATATCGTTTGAGTTGGCAGAAAAACGACTCTCTGCGGATACCGTAAATTTTGCATCTTCAGGATCGTCGGTCTCCAAAGGCGAGACCCTCAAAGACACTGCACGGAATATAGAGGCCATGAAGGTGGATATTGCGGTTATCCGTCACAGGTCTCCTGGAGCGGCGTATTTTTTAACACAATGTATAGATGCTGTGGTGCTTAATGCTGGTGACGGCGCCCACGAACATCCCACACAAGCTTTGTTAGACCTCCTGACGATCTCTGATATTTCCCCCCGTTTCGACGGCTTAAATGTATCCATCATAGGCGACATCATGCACAGCCGTGTGGCGCGTTCTAACCTGTATAGTCTTACTAAAATGGGGGTCAATGTTACGCTCTGTGGTCCTAAAACCATGATCCCTTTTGGCATTTCGCAATTTGGTTGCCGTGTTACGCATCGCTTGGAAGAAGCCCTCGAAGGGTGTGATGTGGCCATGGCACTCCGAATCCAGTTGGAAAGACAAGATACAAGCCTCTATCCCAGTTTACGTGAATACCATAATCAGTTTGGTATAAAGCCGGAACACTTAGATCGGTATCCCTCCTTGCGGATTATGCATCCGGGGCCTGTGAATCGAGGGGTGGAATTGGCCAGCGAAGTGGTGGACCATGAGCGGGCTGTTATTTTAGATCAGGTAACAAATGGGGTGGCCACGCGCATGGCCTGCCTGTATTTGCTTGCAGGAGGGCAAAACCCGGCTTCTCTTGCAGAAATCGGATGATCGGACCAAGTCTTTATTGTCGGTATCCTCTGTGGAGGATTGCCACAAATCTGACATCATTTCTCTTACAGCATTGGCGTAAAAGTGAAACAGCTCTGTGACAACTTGCGGGTTTGTACCTCGTTAAATTGGGTGTAGCAATACAAGATGTTCCACTTTAAACAATACAATACCGTCATGAAAACCAAAATCTTTACGCACAGCCTCAGCGCATTGGTCTTTGTACTAACCCTTTTACCCGCTTTGGTCGCTGCACAAAATACCCGGCAGGAAATGCACGCAGATCGTGTAGCCCTCTCGTGGCGTTTGGCCGCTGACTTACAGTCCACACTTACCAAAGAACAGAAAGCCCAACTTTTTGAGCGGATGGAACGCACCAAAGGACGCCATCAGGACGCGCTCGGTCTCGGAGGCCCTTTTATGAATGCTCGTAGAGCAGGCCGAGGCATAGGTACTAACCCACTGGGACCAATCGGCAATGTTTTAACCGAAGACCAAAAGCAATCCTTGATGCAAAAATACCGTGCCGAGATGCCAGGTAGCCAAATGCGGGAAGTGCATCAGCGGGCCATGGCCGAAGCCCTTAATCTTACAGCCCGTCAGCAAGAACAATTGACCACACTTCGGGCCGAGACACAATCCAAAATCCAAGCACTGAGGGATAACTCCAAGTCCAGCAATCGTTCTACCAACCGTACAGCAATGCAGCAAATCATGGAAGAAAGCGAAGCCACACATGCACGCATTCTAACGCCGCAACAACTCGAAACGGTCAAGATTCACCGCGCAATGGTTGCCGGAAAAAAAATGAACCGTGCTGCCGTACCAAACCAACGTATGAAGAAAGCAGGAATACGACATGAGCGTTCAGGATTTATGCAAAACCGAAGCCGCGGTTTTAGGGGAATGAGAGGCCGTTTTTAAGTCATTCTCCGAATAGATCAGCATCCACCCAAAAGCTGCCGGAATTAATCCGGTGGCTTTTTTGTATATTAAGGTCGGTATATTACCGAAAATGGCAAAAATGTGCATTTGGGGTTTTATATTTTCAACAGTCACCAGTGTTATTGTAGTCTATGTACTCCGAAGTACCGCTGCTTTCGCAATTATAAACCCTTTGTGGCCACAAGACAGACCCTAAACAGTTTTGCTAAGTTTATCCAAATAGCTGCAACATGACATCATTGATAAAAAAAATAAAGCCTTATGGTTATGCCCTTGCCCGTTTTTCACTGGGTATAATGATGATGCTCCACGGCTGGCCCAAGATATCCGGCGGGGTTGAAAAATGGACATCATTAGGTGCTGCAATGGAAAACTTTGGTATCTACTTTTTTCCGATTCTCTGGGGGTTTCTGGGGGCGCTTGCCGAATTTCTGGGAGGAATACTCGTGGCGGTGGGACTGGGAACACGGCTTGCAGCCGCGTTTGTGGTAATGACCATGATAGTAGCTGCAATGGCACACATTGGGGCAGGAGAACCTTTCATGGAAGCCTCTCATGCTATTGAAACAGGTTTGGGCTTTTTCTTGATTTTATGTATAGGTGGCGGTGCTTATAGCTTAGATCGGATGATCTTTCCGTTTCGCACCGATCAGTCTTCCGACCTTTGACCCTTTCACCATGCTCCGTTTATTTATTTTACTGATTGTATGGACACTTCCTGCATGTCATGCACAAGTGCTGTGGCGTTCTAAAAGGAATATACCCTTAACCCAAGATAGCCCCGATGTGCCGTTCCGTGATGGGGGGAAAGCGGCCATGCCCCGTTCACAACAGCTTGCACTTATCCGCGAAGACCCGCTTTGGCGAAAGGCAATAGCCTTGCATTATGACGCGCTTGTAATGGATGGACATATAGACGTTCCCACCCTCATGGTCTCCGATCCCAATTACCAATTCCGCAGACGCCATAAAACCCCACCACATGTGGATCTACCCCGTATGGTAGAAGGAGGCTTGGATGCTGCTTTTTTCTCAATTTATGTAGGGGCCGAATATCCAGAGGGCCGAGAATCTATCAACCGCGCCAAGGAAGAGATTTTTTATCTCCGGCGGCAATTAGAGGGGCTTGAAGATTCTGTGCGCATCGCTACTTCGGTTGCTGACATCCGAAACATCACACGTACAGGTAAAAAAGCCATCCTGTTGGGCATTGAAGGAGGGCATGCCATCGCAAATGCCGACCTTGAGGTGCTTCGTAACTTCTATAATGAAGGCATTCGATACATTACCCTGAGCCATGTAAATACCAATTCTTTTGCCGATGCTTCGCAATCACCACCCAAATGGGGGGGGCTAAATGAAGCCGG
This sequence comes from Bacteroidetes bacterium UBA2364, assembly GCA_002344075.1. GTDB lineage: Bacteria > Bacteroidota > Rhodothermia > Rhodothermales > UBA2364 > UBA2364. Next base: position 27,421 of record DDTM01000052.1, on the reverse strand, counting down.
ACGAAATCTGGTACGGGAAATGAACCGACTCGGTATTCTGGTGGACCTCTCGCATGTGGCTGATTCTACGTTTTGGGATGCGCTTGCGGTCTCTAAATCTCCGATGATTGCCTCGCATTCTTCCGCCAGAGTATTGACCGAGAATGTGCGAAATATGACCGATGACATGATTCGTGCCTTGGGCCAACGGGGCGGGGTCGTGATGGTGAATTTTATGGAAAGCGTGGTGAACCGCCAATTCACCAAAGCTGTGATGGAGGAGGTATATGAACGGCTCCGAAACGACTATAACAACAATTATTACATGATGTGGCAGGTGATTTCGATGGTGCAGCGCGAAAAGGGCTTACGGCCAGGTAACTTAGACGATGTGATTGCCCATATTGTGCATATTGCCCACATTGCTGGGGTGGACCATGTGGGCTTAGGGTCCGACTTTGACGGCGCTACCATGCCGGATGGACTCGAAGATGTGACAAAGTTGCCTTATATCACCTATAAACTCCTTAAAGCGGGGTTTTCTGAAGCGGAGGTCCGAAAAATTCTGGGAGGGAATAGCCTTCGTGTCTTGGCCGAAGCAGAGCGCATTGCGGCATCTCTGAAAGCATCGCCATGACCAATCCAGTTGCAATAAAAAATGGAATATTTAGGGAAGAACATCATTGGGGAAGTTGTAACATGGACTAGATGAGCTTTGCGGAAGCAGAAATACATATAAAAGCCCCGTATGGGTGACATTATACAAGAACCCATAGGAATAGAAAGAGGCGTTCACGAGGTAGTTTGGGAAGTTTTGAATTGCACCAGTGTCAAAACTCACCAACATAGTGCTGGACAAAAAAGTAGTCCCAACAGGAGCGCATTCGCAGAACAAGGGGCGGCTTGACGACGAAGGTTCATTTTTGGGTAGATGCGACCGGTAATCCATTAAAACTTATTCTAAGTCCAGATAACGAAGTTGATATTACCTATACAAAGCCCCTTATGCTCTGTTTTTTTGAAAGCGATCTTGCACAAATACAGGCTGTTATAGCCGATAAAGGGTACGATATCAACGAGTTTGTGGTCTATATCACCCACGCCTTAGAGGCGATGGCAGTCATTCCGAGCCGGTGTAATCGTAAACAATCCCGTGAACATGACAAAGAACGCTACAAGGATCGGCGCAAAGTCTAAACTTAACTTTAATTGTATCAAAAATTACCAAAGAATTGCCATTCGCTAAGATAAAAAAATAAAAGCTACACGATTTTATTTTACATGGTAAATATTATATATATTAGAACAATTTTAATGGCTTTTTATTTTTCTATACAACACAAAAATAGTATTTAGATGTTAAAGACATATGCACAAAAACTTTTACAACTAAAACGTGAAGATGACAACCTTCGCCAAACATTGCTCGATGAAGGTGTGCTTTTTGAGGGATACCATGCAGAAATGGAGGCATTGCATAACCGCAATGCTGTCATTTTAGGAAAGATCATAGACCAAATCGGATACCCCTCTTCCGAAAAAGTGGGAGAGGCTGCAAGCGAGGCTGCTTGGCTAATTCTCCAACACGCCATTGGCAGTCCGGAATTGATGAGAAAAGGGGCGGTTTTGTTGGCACAAGCTGTACAAGAAGGCCGCGAAAGTCCGGTTAAACTGGCGTATATCACCGATCGGATAGCTGTTTTTGAAGGAAAACCCCAGCATTATGGTACACAATTCGATTGGGATGACCGAGGAGAGCTGTCGCCTGCTCCCTATGACGCCTTAGAAGCAGTCAACCAACGACGGGCTGCCGTTGGATTGTGTGCTATTGAAGAGCAGACGCGCCTTATGCGTGAAAGGGCCACTGCTGAACATCAAATGCCGCCTCAAAACCACACGGAACGTCAGGCGACCTATGAAAGGTGGCGAAAACGTGTGGGATGGGGAGATAACTTGATCTAAGGATCTTGGTACTGGCGTATCGGTGTGAGTTTATGTGGCATATGCACCATTATCAAAGGTGCAGGAATGATTCTGGCTCAAAGGAGTTTCTTTTTACATGGCAGCGTTTATCCAATAGTACGTGATGGTTCTAAATGGGAACGATGTTTGTTAAAATAAACGTAGCCTTCTGAAAAGGTGTGAATGATACCTTGTTTAATTTGAATGACGTTGCTTCTCGACCATCCACCCTACTTGCGCTATCGTCTGCATGTGTTTTATTACATAGAAAAGATTATGTATAAATTGTGTAGTGCATTGTAATTCGGATGTTGAGATGATTTTTTTACAACCATGTCGGTTTTTTTGAGGTAACTTGGGACAATATTTTGTATGTTATATCCTCAGGTTACCAAATTTTGACGCTATGTATCCTGAAGTGGCGTTAATCCAAACCAGGACGCTTCTCGTGGCTGTGTTGTTGGGAGATGTTGGCGAATATGTCAGATTTCTACCTTCATCCACATATTCTGAGCAATTATGTTCCGAAATATATTCACATCTTGGATAGCAGGAACGGCGATGATGTTTTTCGCCGCCTGTACTCCAATGGAATCTACTCCTTCCGCTGATGGTTCGGTAACGCTCTATGCGGTTACCACTGGTGCTGACAGTACCTTTGCTGCTGAGCCATTGATGGAGCCTATCGTCGTTCTCAATGCAGGTCAATTTGAAAAACCTATCCCTAATTTACCAGAAAACAGCACCACAGAAGCGTTTGATCAGGCCCTTAACAAAGCCATGAGCCGCTTTTTTCCAGGTAATGGTAAATTTAGTCTGTATATAGGCGGGGTCTTGAGCGGAAAAGTACAAATAACCTCCAACAGCGAGGGCGAAGGAAACAATCCTGCCGGATTGGTGAACCCAGTCAAAATAATGACCAATGCGCTAAATGCCGAGCGTTTTGCCATTGCTGCAAACTCGGAACAGTTTAATGCACCAGGACGAAAAACGCGAAAGCTAACCCCACAAGAAGAACAGGCAATTTTACCATTAGCAAAATCGGCGTTTGGCGGCAATGGGGTAAATCCGGCCCTTTTGGACAGTATCCAAACCCAAGCCATCCGGGTGTACGATCTGAATGGAAAAGGCGCGGAAACCGTTATCGGTGATTTTGTCATTGAACATCGGTCTTCTTCCGCCGAAGGGGAGGCGGCCATTAGCCGAGAACTGCTCTTTGTGATCGCCGAAAAAGTACAAGGCAATTTCGTAATGCGCGTTTCAGCTTTTGGCAGTAGTGGTGAATTTGCAACCGAGGACTCCCAGATGATAGACCTGATAGATGTATTGGATGTGGATGGAGATGGGGTGTTCGAGGTAGTCGTACGGCGGAATATGGCCGAGTCTTACGACTTCGCAATCTATAAAAAGCAGGGGAACGACTGGCAAGTGGCCTACCAAGGTGGCGGTGGAGGGGTCGCTAATTGAGGTACTTTAGGTACGTACCTATTCCATTGGTAACAGGGCTTTAAGACCTAACGACTCCCCCAAATACAAGTGTTTAAGAGGCTGATCTCTGGTATCAAATGGCTGCTTAAGTACAAGTCAGGACTACTTTCCCGAAGTTTTTCCGGTCTTCGATGTATTGATGGGCTTCGGCAATGTCTTCTAATGGAAAGGTCCGATCTACATGGGGAACTAACCAACCATCTTCAGCACCTTTCATTAGGTCATACCCCCACACTGCTACTTTGGCTTGTTCGCCCCATAAATGGCCCATATTTACACCAAATACACCCCTGTTTTCCAGCAAAGAAAATGGCGACCATAAAGGTGCTTTCAGTACTAAGGGGATAAAACGCAGTATTCCGGGTAAACGAGACGCCGTGACTTCCGAGACGCCAAACATACCAAGACGTCCTGTAGGCCTTAGTAGTTGATAGTTTTTTTTCCAATAAGAACCGCCAACCGGGTCTAAAATCAACTCAACCCCTTTGCCATTTGTAAGATTACGCACTACTTGTGGCCAATTGGCGTCGCGATAGTCCACAGCATGGTGTAATCCCATTGCATGTAATCGTTCGTGTTTGGCCGCACTTGCCGTCCCAATCAGCGTAGCACCTATTTTTTTGCCAATTTGTATGGCTGCCAATCCTACCCCTCCTCCAGCATTGTGGATCAATACGGTTTCATCTATAGAGAGCCCCCCCATGACCACCATCAATTGCCAAGCCGTAAGGTAATTGACCGGAACGGCGGCAGCCTGTTCAAATCCCATATTTTTAGACTTCGGAAAAATGGCGGCCTCCGTGACGCACACTTTGGTTGCATTCCCCCGAAACCGGGTGAGGGCAATCACTTCTTTTCCCAATAGATCGTCGGAGATTCCCTCTCCAATGGCATCCACCACGCCACTGACTTCGTATCCTACCACAATGGGCAGCGGCTTGGGAGCATCTGGGTATAGCCCTTTTCGGGCCAGAATGTCTGCAAAGTTCACGCCACTGGCTCGCACAGCTATACGAACTTCTCTTTTTCCGGGCATAGGGTCCGGTACTTCTTCGATCCTAAACACGTCTGGGTTTCCAAATTTTGGGATGCAGGCTTGAATCATTGGGAGTTATGGTCTGTGAAGAGGGGCCACGTTACTTTTGGGAGCATGATCATCTACAAGATACGAAACATCAGGTTAATTCGTTTGGCCGTTTTTGTACACTCTGGCTTTATATCATCTTTTTCTGAATACCATTTAGGCTTCATCAAGGACTATGTGCAACCCTTACAGATCCGATAGCCAGAAGCAGATATTGCAAGAAACATGGTGTGACCACGAATTGGAAACTTTGTTGCGTATTTAAGGGGTTAGTTCAAAGATAAAATGTGCGAGAACTGCACCATTCACTTGAATTTCCACCTTGTGTGTACCGGGAAAGAGTGGGCGTGTGGTCATGTTTCGTCGGAGTGGATGCATTTTTTCGACATGAATGGTTTCGCCCTCCGAGAGGTTTATGGTACGTAGCTTATAGATTTTCTTGTTGGTACGTTGTCCTAATTTGCTTTGAAAGTATAAAACATAATCTACCACCAAGTTTTTTGTTTCCTCGGTTGTTAGTCGAAAGGAAAACCGTAGGGCTTCGCCCATTTTTACGGCAAGACTGTGTTGCACCAACGTCAAGGTGACTCCGTGGTGGTCTCCATAACCTAATAATACCAATGCCGCAGGCTGTCCCGTTTTAACCAATGTCCGCAAGGCATGTTTTTGTAAAAAGGCCATCTCGCTGGCCACCTGGCCACCTTGTTTAGACCATAGTGAAAGTCGTAGGAGTACGGTTTCGGGTTGGATTTTGGAGAGGTCGTTGAGATGATTGGCTACACTACGGATGACATAGCGGGTGGGGTCGGTATAAAGGCGATCGAGGATAGGCAGGGCTTTTTCGGGTGGGGAGGTGAGTTTTTGCGACCAAGGCAGTTTAGGACGGCTACCCTCACTGCATAAGCGGCGAACATGATAGTTCGGATCTTGCGTCCAGTCGAGCAAGGTGGAAAATGTCTCTTCGGGAAAGGCATTGATAAAATAACGGATGGCATCTTCGGCAGAGAAACGCTTGGTGATTTCGCGCAATGCCGCCAACGAAAATACCAGATGTTCTTGGGTGCATCCATAATGTGCAACAAAATCTCCAAACGGAGCATAGATAAAATCGCCAAAATCATCGTCAGTCCTCCACTCGTCTAAAGGCGCCGGAAGGGCCTCTAAGAGAAGGGCTACGGCTTTACGGTAATCGGTTGGTAAATGGGTATGTAAGCAAGTTCGGATGTGTGTAATACGTTGCTTAAGTTCCAAGACAGGAAAAGACGCCACAACATCGGCTATAAAAGCGGTGGGCTGAAAGTTGGGAGAAACAGCGGCAATCTGTTGGGCCAATTGAGTCACTTTTTCGGGATTGAACAAATGGTCTTTGAGCGAGAACTTTTCTTCCATATGGCAACAATACGGTAAAATGAATGATGTTTGGCGCCTCATTGCTAACAGGATTAATCTGTGACAACAAGGTAACACCCAATACGTCTCGATTTTAGAAAATTTCTATCCGTGCGTACTTGAAAGGAATCCCAATATTTTTTTGAGGCACGCACCCGCTGGATGCTGCAAGCCTTTATAACAAGGCCAATAATGGTCTTTTATTGGACTACTTGCGCTTTAGGAGCTTGAACGGATACCGTTTTCCATTAAAGAAATAATACCCTTTTATCGAGGCAGGGGCATCTGAAGCGGCATCATCTAAACCGTTTATTACCATATAGTCATTCAATTTCTTTCCAGAAACCGAGATATGATCAAAACGGATATTGCCCGTTGCATCGGGGCTATCAGAAGCAGGCAGAAATTTGGACGTTTTTTTGGTTTTTTGATCTGTCGTCTTGATCTCGCTGGCGCCCATGTACCCATGTGTAAACGTGAGTAGAAGGGTAATGTTTTGGGTTTTGCCCGTATAAAAAACCTGATCGTAGGCTTTTTGGGCTTGGGTTGAGGAGAAACCCAGCAGTACCGCAAAAACCATCGAGAAAAGCCACTTGTTCATCATATTGATAAGAATGGATTAAAATGAATGATTTGCATAGAACATTGTTGTAGCTCATAAATTAGCCACGAAACGCCTATGAAGCAATGGCATACCGGAAAATCATCCATAAGATTTTATAACTGGCCTTTATCGTACCCGAAACAGTTCCTGTTATTTTGGAGACACCAATCCGTTTTCGATAGGAAGTGGGAATTTCGGCACATCGAAGTTTTTTTTGCAATGCTTTGATTTGCATCTCGACCGTCCAGCCATAGGTTTTGTCTTGCATCTGGAGGGTCGTGAGTGCGGCGTATCTAATGGCGCGGAATGGTCCTAAATCGGTAAAACGACCTTTCCATAATAGGCGCATGAGCGAACATGCCAACCAATTACCAAAAAGGGCTTGGGGTAGCATCGCCCCCGCTTCTCGGTTCCCAATGGTACGCGAGCCAATGACTAAGTCCGCTTCATCTGCCAAAATAGGAGCGACAAGCTGGCCCATCTCGTTGGGGAAGTCGCTGTAATCTCCATCTAAGAAAACGATAATGTCTGGATTTTGTTTGGCGGCATAAGCCATTCCAGCCAAACAGGCATACCCATACCCACGCCGTGTTTCCGTCAGCACGGTGGCTCCGGCGGCGCATGCATTTTTCTCGGTTTCATCGGTGGAAGCATTGTTCACGACCACCACCTCGTCCACCAATCCGGCAGGAATATCGCCGATGACCTGTGAAATGCTTTCGGCTTCGTTAAAAGCCGGAATGATGACCAAAATCTTTGCTTGCTGCATAGGCGTTATTCCAGTACCAGAATTTTCCCTCGGAAAGTGCCTTCAGCGGAAGAAACGGTATATAAATAGGGGCCATTCGCTACTTGGATGCCTCGGTTGTCTCGGCCATCCCAGAGTTCTTCGCGGCTGCCTTGGTTGCGCGTCTCGCCTGCAACGAGGGTTCGGACAAGGTTCATGCCAAAGTCAAAAATACGCAGGGTCACTTGTTGGCTTTGGGTGATGTCATACCGAATGCGAATGACCTGATCGGTTGATGGGGAAAAGGGATTAGGGTATGCATAGGTGTCTACTTTAGGGATTGTATTGGTGGGATTTGAAGGATTTACGGGAATTTCGGTTCGGAAAAGCTTCCATGTTTTGCCTTGGTCTAAACTTCGTAACAATCCATCTTGCATACCCACCCAAAGCGCACCGTTGACCATAGAAACGGCATAGACTTTAGCACTTGGTCGTAGGTAGCGGTCAGGCTGGCTGGCATCACGAAAGTCTCGAACAGAGAGCCACGAGCGACCATCGTTATGAGAAATAAACAAACCGTTATCGCCTGCGGCATAAATGGAAGTTCCGTCAAAGGCAAAGTCATAGATTTTTTCGCCGTGTAGCATTTGTTCAAAGGTTTGGCCACCGTCTCGGGTAACGACGACACCAAAAGATTCTTTTTGATCAAGTGCTTTCCAGCAGGCCACCCAAATCGGGTTTCGGCCTACACTGGGCTGCTCTTCTATAGAGGTAATCCAATTGCCCAAAAGTCCGTTAAGACTACCATTGAATGAAATTTTCTTCCACGCGACGCCATCAAAAGATCGGTTTAATCCTCCCGAAGTGCCTGCCCACGTCGTTCCAGTTTCATCCACCAAGACCGAGAAGCCCTTGTGGTTCTCTTGTCCGGGGCGGGTTTTCCCTTTTGGAACAGGTGTCATATAGAAAAATTGTGGCACATTGGGGTCGGTTTCGGACTGACTGTCGGGCGGGAGAATGGCGCGTTGCCATGTGATACCCTTGTCTTTAGAAACCCGGATACCGCCCGCCCACCCGGCAGTCCACACCCACCCTCGGACGGGGTCATAGTCTATATCGTAGGGCGGACTTTGTACGGGTGTGGTTACGGGCAATGCCTTAATAACCGAAACACCATAGCTTAGCAAGGAATCTTGTGGAGCGTCCAGTGCTGGCAAACGGAATTTCCACGTTTGACCACCATCTTCACTAAAGGCAAAGCCTTGTGAAACAGGTTCTACACTATCGGTGGTCTTTTGGCGCTGCGAATATCCTAAACCTACCCAAATCACTTGTCCTTCCGCATCCAAGGAATACACACTACCACGCCCTTTTTGGATGGAATCCACCGAAGCCAACTTCCAAGAAGTCCCATTATCATCGGTAAAATTCAGTTGCGACCCAACCCACAAACGGCCCCCTTTACCGTGTAAATTCGAGACTGCATTACGGCTAATACCACTAACGGTGGGGATTTGGGCATAGGAAATACCAAAACATAACATACCCAAGAACATTAAAAACCAAACCTTTATGTGCATTGCTTTGATGGATTAATCGGCTAAGAAAGAATTTATAGAATTTAGTTTACCACCTCGATGGATTTACGAACGACATTGCTCGTCAAGCCAGTCCGATCGAATGCCTGAAAGTCGAAGATGTTTACGCCAAGGGCATTGTTGCTACCAACTTGAATGATGAGGGTAAATTTACCATCGCCTGCGGTTTCGTCTCCGCTTAGCCCTGTTTTTTGCCCATCATCCAGAAGCAGAAGTTCAGCGCCACTTTGGGTTCGTAGCACCACCCGCTCTATATTCGAGAGGCCATCCGGATCCGAGGCCGTAGCCACAATCACCACTTTATTCGCGGCTTGTCCGGCGACAGGACGTTTGATGGTGGCGGGCATCTCGACCGAGGCTAAAACAGGAGGGCTTCCGACAGCTGCATAAGTGAAGGAGCCAAAAGCCATATTGCTGACAAGGCCGTCACGGTCTATAGCCTGTATGCGGATGGTGTATTCTCCAACGGCTCCTTTGGCAATCAGAAGGTTGGCAGTGGCTGCATACTGACCCGCATTTCCCGTAAGCGATCCTTTAAGGAGTGGCGTAACCGATTGCCCCGGCGCATAAATCCCATACGAAACAGCTTCAATGCCCGTATTGTCTGCATCCGTGACGGTAATTTGTAGCGCAAGAGGAATGCGCACATTTTCCCCTTCTATCTGTGAAACAGGTAATCCGGCCAGATTCGCGGCTTGGGGTGAATACTGGAAATTAGACAAAACCGGAGGTCGCCCACTGAGAGAAACCGGACCAGGGGCTTCATCACAGGATGCGAGTAAAAAGGCGAATAGAAAAGCGGAAAAAAAACGAAAGTACTTCATGGCTTGCTACTATGAACGGCGAACAGCCGATACAATTTAGGGAGTAATATTAAAATAGTAGCAATAAGGGCAGAATGGCGCGTGAAAATTGGTTTGGTTTATTGTACAACGATGGATGGTGGGTCATGAACGATCATTCAAGGAGGTAAGTTCCCCATTCAAGGATAATGGTTGGGGATTCGCTGCGGCATGGGGTTACGAATGGCAAGCCAAGCGAGGAGGCGCATCTTATTGGTCATTTTTCGTAAATCGAGTGCTTAGGTGGGATAAAAACAAGTAGTACGTGACCTCATGGAAGAGGGCTTAGGTGGACTTACCCTCATCTATCCGGAGGTCAAGGGAAATTTCACAACCAAGGTACAACTTTTTTAGCGCCCAGGGAAGTTTTGAAATGCACCTGATTTAAAGAGCGTAAATTACTGAATAATAACTTTTCCTTTCATCGTTTTGAAGCCGGTCTGTGCCACCCAAATATATAAGCCTGAGCTTAAGCCTGTAAGCGGTAGTTGGCTAAAATCTGTCAGGATGAATGTTTTAACTTTTCTGCCCAAAGCATCATAGAGCGTAAAATCAACAGCTTCAGGCATTCCATTTTCAATACTCAAACCCCCTTGTGGTTGAGCGGGGTTCGGATAGACTTGTATATCAAAACTCAACCGATCTAAAATGACTTCTTGCGATTGGCTCACGCTCGAATTGCCACTGCTATTTAAATGACGAATTCGATACCACGAATGGCCTTTGATTGGTTTAGGATCTTGTAAAACATAAGTAGGAGCCGCATCTTGGCGCGCTTCCACTAAAACACTTGAGACCGTTTTCCAATTCAACTGGTTTTGGCTTCTTTCTAAAACAAAACGATCTCCGCTGCCATTTTGATGCATCCTCCACTCTGCAATAACCTGCGTGTTGGACGTAACACGAACGGTAAAATGGCTGATTAAAATGGACAATGGTGCAAGGTATTCAATCGCACCAAAATCTGGGTTAGTGTCACGGGTTGTATTAAGGTAATCTTTTTGAGGAGCAAAAGCACTATCTGCTCCATTGATTGCAGGCGAAGAGGCTTGCAAGGAAAAGTCGAAGCTTGCTGCATTCGTAAACATCACATCAGCAGCAATCATCGTAGCGGTTGTATTTACATCCAAATCATTATCTAAAAGTCCTTGGATTAAGTTTTTGTGTACAATGACGTTAGAGGTTGTGCCACCAATCGAAATGGCGAAACCATTGAAGTTGGTCGGTGCAACGGATATATTGTTGCGTATCGTAATGTCTTCCCCGTCTTGTACACTAATCCCGATATTATTCCCTGTTCCCGTATAAGAGTTATTGTAAGCCGTGTTATTCACAATGTCCATCCGTAAGCCCTCATTGATATGTACCCCGCTAAAGCCATTCAAATACGTTACATTATTTTCAATTTGAATCCTCCCATGCGTCCACCCATTGGCAATACTATTTTTTTGCATCGAAATGCCTTTTCCTTCATCTATATGAGGCGTAATAAAAGTTTTTAACTCGCTCCAAGAATACACTTCATTATAATTATGATGCACTTTATTCCTTGAGATATAGATTTTTGTAGCATTTGAGGTATCAATACTTTTTGAGGAATGAAACACAAGGCCATGATTACCTACGGAAGAACGGCGAGAACAATTATGAACCTCATTGCCTATCACATTAATATAATCGCCCTCAAAAACCCGCAGTCCTGTTCCTGTTACATGATGAATAAGGTTATTGACGACACCAATATGATGAGAGCCTTGAACTAAAAGCCCAATGGCATTAAAGTAGGAAGGGCGCGTTACATTAGAAAGCGTGGGCAAGGTCATCGCTTCAATTTCTTCGGTTGTAGAACCGAGAGGGACACGTTCTAAAATATTTCCATTTTTGTCTTTGTATGTAAATTGATATTGCAAGGCGGTGGACAAAGGAATATTATTAACCTCTCCCTCTATCTCAAACCCCTCTACGCGAATGTAGCTACTATTTCGAATTTGAAAAACAAAATCACCATCGCCTTTCAAGACCACCGCTTGATTGTTATAGGGTTTAATGGTGATATAGTTATTTGCGCTACCATGCACATTGTTGATACGAACGGTTTGTTCTGTCTTCCAAATATTACCATCTCCATAGGTAGCGTTGGTGTAAGTTCCTGCTAAAACATAGATTGTATCTCCTGCATCTGCCTGACCAATTGCATACGTAATGGATTTGAAGGGCTGTCCTATTGTTGTGCCATAGCCACTCGTATTTTGTCCACTTGCGCCTACATACCATGTATTTTGCGCCCGTGTAGTCTGAAAAAATAAGTTCATTAAAATGAAAGCAGGAAAAAAACAGCTTAGGTAGTTTCATTTTAGCCTTACATTTAGCAGAAATAGAGCGGTACATGGGTAGTTTCATTTAAGTAAATAATAGAGCCATCCTTCATAAAATACGCATCCCATAAATTACTTAGTAAGGGTGCATTTCAAAACCTCCCCAATTACCACGTGAACACCTCTTTCACATTTTATGCCGACCAGATGGGTTCTATTATGATATGGCTCCTACGGAGTTTTTCTCAACGATTGACAATTTGTGCAGCATTTCGCCTCAGTTATCTGTATCATACTTTTTCTCGTAAAATCATTCAATTACTTGCACTACCGCGCTGTCGTACCATCCTTCCGGTAAATCGTTTGGTACCTGTTCCATCTGAAAGGGTTACTACATAAAAGTACACCCCGTCTGTCCCATTTTCCGGCCGGAGTTCAATAGGTTGGGCTTTTCCTGCCGCCATCATGAGGGGTACCATCTGTTGGGTCATACGCCCAAGTGCGTCATAAATTGTTACCCGCACCTCGGTGGATTGGGGCAAATCTATGAGAATGGTGGTCTGATTCCGGAATGGATTGGGGAATACCTGTGAGACGTGCGCATATTTTGGCAACTCGGTCTCCGATTCACTCTTCGTGATGTCTCGACTTATGTTAATCTTGGCAGGTGTACTAAAAATAGGGGTATTCACGCCGTCGGAAGTGGAGACCCGATGGTATAGTGTAGCGTTGGAGCCAGCAGAAATGGATTTGAGCAAGGCGTTGATGTCCGCATACTTCACGTTTAGGCTTAATCCACCTTGGCTTGGACTGGTAAATAGCATCCGCGAAAAGTCCGAAGTGGCGCTTAATTGCCATTGATACGAGAGTGGGTCGGAGTCTGGATCGGAACCACTTGTCCAAGAAATTGCCAGATTTGTAGTAGGAGCGCCTTGTAGGACGATATTGGTATTATCTGCTGGGCTTGTTATTTTGGCCGCGACAGGTAGTCTGTTCCCGCCATTCACAAACCAATACAGGTTGTATAGCGGGAGTGAGAAGCTCAGTTGTGTGACTTTATTGGTGGCACGTTCATAAAAAAGGAGTGCTTTGTGTGCTTCACTGGTGGCAGCGATGTATTGGTCATCTGGCGAAAATGTTGGACGGTTCGCATCATTGATTGCTTGGCCCTTGATTGTCCATGAAGGAAAACTTGCCAAAAGGTCTTCCTGTGTGTCTAAATTGGTCATAACCACATCTTGTTCATTTGGTTCAATCACATTATAGGCTACCAAGTCTGGGTTGGTCTTGCTGTATGTCACATTGCCGACACTTAATCCGGTACCATATCCGGGAACCAAATTATAAATCCGCCCCGTCTTAAAGTTGATTTCGTGTGTATTCCAATATGTGGTTTGCTCGTTTTTATGAAGTGCATCGAAAGCGATCCGTTGTTCGTTCATGTTGGGAGACCATGCCACCACGTCTGGATAAACAATGGTCTGGTCTAAAATGCCCGATTGGGTGGTTTCTGGGAGTAATGCGATCGTAAAAACATCATCGCCACACCAGAAATATAGGTTGGGGTCGTTGTCATAAGCCGAGACAATGGCCACACAACTTTCGTCGGGGGCGATGGCCACATTCCATAAATCATTGTTGGAAGAGGAGGATTTGAGTTTTAGGTTTTCATAAACTTTTACCTCGCCTGTTGTCACGGTTACAAATGCCAATTGATTTTGGGCATTAATAAACCAAATGCGCTCGCCATTTCGTCCGGTAGTCAGTTGGGAGCGGTCGGTTCCAGTATCAAGCGTATGGATTCGGGCTACGGCTGCTGCACTATTAAATAAAAACGCTTTTTGGGTATTCACTTCGAATAGGCCAATTTTTCCACTTTCATCCATAAAAGTGATATACGGTGTTCCACCGCTCACCACAGTCACGTCATCTTCTTTACCTGTTGTCTCCGATCCGCTCAAAATGCCTACAGTATCAAATGCCGTTTTTACAGCCGCAACCTCCGCCCCATCGCCGAAGAGGTCTCGTGCGGACTGTTCAAGGGCATTACGTGCATCTACAAATTGGCTATTTCGGGTAAGGTATTTGGTAAGGGCGCGGTAATAGATTTTCTCGGTTTTGTCGTGTCCCAGTGTCTTCACGATTAGATAGGCCGCTCGGTTGGGGATTCCACTATTAATGTGAACGCCCCCATTGTCTTCTTCGGTGTTGTTGTATTGGCTCATGCTCGCGGGTTGGGGATCAAGTACATCCGGATTGGCAGGGTTTGCCATGTCTCGGAGGGCAGTCCCTTTTCCGGCTTTGATCACGGTTTCGCCAATTAGGAAGTTGGAGCGGTCTATCATCATGGCAAATACATCGGCAAAAGACTCATTGAGTGCGCCCGATTGTCCTTGATATTCTAAATCTGCACTATGCTGGATTACACCATGGGTCATTTCATGTGCCGCCACATCTAAAGAGCCGGCCAAGGGTTTGAAAAACGAACCCCCATTTCCATAGGCAATAAACGAACCATTCCAATAAGCATTTTCCATTGTTCGCCCCCGATCCGTTACATTCACCACCGACCAAATGGTTTTGTCTGCTCCATTAATGGCTTTCCGATTGTGCTTTGTCTGATAATATTGATAGGTAATGTTGCCATTATAATGAGCGGAAACAGCACTGGCATCGGCCCAATTATGCTGGGCGCTGCTTTTTATATGAAACCTTATGTTATCGGTATTGGTTGCGTCCAAGATTACCGAGCCGCCTTTAGTCCAAAGCGAGGCAGGGTTAAAAGCAAAATCGTTGCTAAGATTAAGGATGTCCCAAAATAGATAATATTGACCATCGGTATGTGCCAAAACCCGAAAATCGCGGTCTATTCCATTTAAGTCTTTTGACCTTGCATTGACGAAAGTAGCTGCGGTGGGGGCGGGGTTAGGTAGATCGGAATTGGAACCCGATTGAAGAGGCATTAAAGCGTGGGGGATGGCTAATAGGGTGGGGTGAAGCCGTTTATGCCCCAATAAGTCGCAGTGGTGTGGTGTTCGGGAGAGGATACGCCTATCTTGGGCCGAGATTAGGTAGGTATAAGATTCAACAAAATTCGCCTGTACGCGCACCGCATAGGCCCGTTCCATTTTGTTTGTGCCTGTTGCCACCCAAACAGGGCTGGCGGTGTCGGGGGGCAAGCCCTGCCAACGGGTGGAGGGTGGTTCCCAACGCCCCTTTGTCTGCAAGTCCTCGATGGCATAGCTTAGCGCCTCGGCTTCGGAAAGCGTTGGGGCATCAATTACCGTTCGGGGTGTGGGTTCATAGGTCCCATTGATAATAAAATCGTCTGCACGGAGGTGTATCCACACTTCTCGTCCCCAAACGGGCAACCCTCGAAAAATTTGGGCATAACGAATGTGGCTCATTCCCATTTCATCTGTTTCCTGATGCAAAATGCGCAATTCTTCTGCTGGTTGTTGAAGTAGAAGCGTGGTTTGATTTTTGTTGAGCACCATTGTTGCGGCGGCCAGAACAGAACTGGTTTTATTCAGGTCACCCATCCGGCCTTCCATCCAACGGATGGTTCCGTTTTTCGCCCGTTGCAGGTTTTTTTGCTGGGTTGCTGGCGAAATGCCTTGAATGAGGAGCGGTGTCGTGCCGCTTCCGGTCATCGCTTTGGCCCAGTGTGTGAGGGGCCTTCTGGTTGCAAAGGCCGATTGCTTGATTGGAAAGACCGCCGTTGGTGGGAGGGCTTTAAGTCCTGGGTTACCATTTAGGGGACGTTGTACGGTCTTTGTAGTTTGGGCCTGAACGAGGGGAATGGTCCAGAGAATCATCAAAATGAGGCGAAGGAAGGGCGTTTTCATAAGATGTTGGGGTTATGCTACCAAAAACGATTACGGTGTTTGTGGTGATACGTTCCGGATGGTTTGCATACAGAGGGCGTATAGCCGAATGGCGGGATCTTGGTCCGAGGTGGTTGGTGCGTTGGGTATGGGGAAACGCACGGTATGGGTTTTTCCGGCTTGGGTTAGGGTGATTTGGGCGGTCATGTTGGCGGGTTCATCTTGGGTTAGTGCTTCAAACCCCCATTTTTGAAAGCTCTTGCGTAATGTCTGAAGCTCTTTTTGGGGTAAAATACCAAGGAGGACGGTTTGTTTTTGTGATCCCAAGCCTTGCCACTCATAGAAGTTGCCAAGGTGATCTATAGCGTACCCGTTCCAGCGGCCTGCGAATCCACCGCCAGCACCAAAGGATAAAGCAAAATCAGTGGGTATTTTTTGGCTTTTACATCCGGCAAAGCCGCCCACGCAACACAGGATAAAGAGGAGGAAGTTCTTTTTCATAACGTAGGTGGCATAATAATCAAAATAAAAGGTTAAGGATGGGTATCGCTATACATATTCTTCGATCGGCGGGCAGGCGCAGATCAAGTTCCGGTCGCCATACGCATTGTCCACCCGTCCTACATGTGGCCAGAACTTGTGGTTACGGGTAGCCGCCGAAGGGAAAGCGGCTTTCTCGCGTGAGTACGGACGCTCCCATTCACCAAACAATACTTCGGCAGTATGGGGAGCATGTTTTAGTACGTTGTTATCGGCAGGATAAAGCCCATTTTTCACCTCTTCCATCTCCTGACGGATCGCAATCAGGGCATCACAGTAGCGGTCTAATTCGGCTTTGGTTTCTGATTCTGTCGGTTCTATCATGATGGTTCCTGCAACCGGAAAGCTCATGGTGGGTGCATGGAAGCCATAGTCCATGAGGCGTTTGGCCACATCTTGGTCATCAATACCCGTTTCTTTTTTAAATGGACGCAGGTCTATCATAAACTCGTGTGCCGAGCGGCCATTGGTTCCTCTGTATAAAATCGGGAAATGCTCTTCTAAACGTTTGGCCATATAATTGGCATTCAAAATGGCATACTTGGTGGCATTGGTCAATCCTTCTGCGCCCATCAAAGCGATGTACGCCCACGAAATGAGCAATACACTTGCCGAGCCATAAGGAGCCGCCGATACCGGGCCTTGTGTTAGGCCGAGAGAAACAACGGGATGCCCTGGTATGTGTGGGGTTAGGTGTTTTGCCACACAAATTGGTCCCATTCCTGGGCCTCCACCCCCGTGCGGAATGGCAAAAGTTTTGTGCAAATTCAGGTGGCAAACGTCTGCACCAATCGCCGCCGGAGAGGTAAGGCCCACTTGGGCGTTCATATTGGCGCCATCCATATATACCTGTCCACCGTTTTGATGGATGATTTCACAAATTTCGTGAATGGCTTCTTCAAAAACCCCATGTGTAGAAGGATACGTTACCATCAGCGCGGCCAAGTTAGGGGCGTGTGCCTCGGCTTTGGCCCGCAAATCTGCCACATCTATGTTGCCATGATCATCGCAGTTTACCACCACCACCTTCATTCCTGCCATCACCGCCGAGGCGGGATTTGTACCGTGTGCCGATGAGGGGATTAGGCAGACTGTGCGGTGGTCCTCGCCATTGGCCTGATGCCATGCCCGAATTGTCAACAAGCCCGCATATTCACCCTGTGCGCCAGAATTAGGCTGGAGGGAGACCCCATCAAAGCCCGTAATCTCTGTAAGCCAGTGCGAAAGTTGTTCAAAAATAGCAAGATAACCCACCACTTGGTCTTCAGGCGCAAAGGGATGGAGGTTCCCAAAAGCAGACCACGTTACCGGAATCATCTGTGTGGTTGCATTGAGCTTCATGGTGCAGGAACCCAGCGGAATCATGCTGGTGGTGAGCGAGAGGTCTCGTGATTGAAGGCGGTGGATGTAGCGGAGCATCTCGTGCTCGGTCTGATATAGGTTAAAAACCGGATGTGTCAGATAGGTTGAGGTTCTGCGCATGTTGCCTTTGTAACCGCTTTCCAGATCCTGTGCATACAAGGCCGATGTCCGCTGAAAATTGGTATGTAAAAAGACTTCCAGAAGGGCATCCACGTCGGCGGCGGCGGTGGTTTCGTCTAAAGAAATCCCCAAATTCCCATTTGGAAAAATGCGCACATTGAGGTGCTTGGCCAAGCCTCTCGAAACTGCAAGGTCGGCGTCGTGATGGGTCATTTCCACCTGAATGGTATCGAAGAAATCCGTGGTGAGGACATTAAACCCTTTGTCGGAAAGTCCTTCTGCCAAAATTTTGGTAAGGTCGTGGATGCGAGTGGCAATTTTTCGCAAGCCCGTTGGTCCATGATAAACGGCATACATCCCCGCCATGACTGCCAAAAGCACTTGTGCCGTGCAGATATTGGAGGTTGCTTTGTCGCGCCGGATGTGCTGTTCACGGGTCTGGAGGGCCATCCGAAGGGCCATTTTGCCATTGGCATCTTTAGAAACCCCAATAATCCGTCCAGGCATTTTGCGTGTAAAGGCTTCCGAGGCTGCCATAAATGCGGCGTGTGGTCCGCCATACCCCATTGGAACGCCAAATCGTTGCGTATTTCCGATGACAATATCGGCCCCCCATTCCCCGGGTGGCGTTAGGAGGGTTAATCCTAATAAATCGGCAGCCACAATAACGGTTGCTTTAGTGGATTTAGCTTTTTCGCAGAAGGAATGGTAGTCATGGACCTGTCCGGTGGTATCGGGATATTGCAAAACTGCCCCAAAGACATCATCGTGGAATGTAAACGTTTGCCAATCTCCGACCTCTACCTTGAAGCCCAGCGGACGTGCCCGTGTTTGGATAACAGCAATGTTTTGTGGATGGCAATGAGCATCCACAAAGACCGTATGCCGCTTGGGTTGTTGGCCATGGGCCATACTAACCGCCTCGGCACAAGCAGTGGCCTCGTCTAAGAGGGACGCATTGGAAATCGGCAGTCCAGTAAGATCTGCTACCATCGTTTGAAAGTTCAATAGGGCTTCCAGCCGGCCTTGTGCAATCTCGGCCTGATACGGGGTGTATTGGGTGTACCAGCCCGGATTCTCCATGATGTTCCGAAGAATCACAGGGGGCGTAATGGTGTCCGAATAACCCATTCCGATATAGGACTTAAATGCTTTGTTTTTTGAAGCAATCTTGCGGAGGTGGGCCAATACTTCCGATTCGGCCATCGGCGGGTCTAAAGCCAAGGGTCGAGGCAGACGAATGGATTCGGGGACGGTTTGTTCAATCAGGTCTTCTAAGGTTTCGGCGCCCACTACTTCCAACATGGTGGCCAAATCGGCAGCGGAGGCGTTGTGGCGGGGTTCAAAACGGTCTAAGGGGGCGAGTTGAATGGACATAGAAACTTTGTATGTGAATGGTTTAGACTTCTTACAAGTTAATCAATCCCATCCGGAAGATCTGCGAATTTGTCTTCAGGTTCTTTGAAAGGGCTTTTTTGTGCGAAATCCTGCCTTTATTGGTGTGCAGCGGAAACTAAGCCCAAAAAAGGCTGGAGGTGGGGTGAGAGATGACTTCGTATGTCAACAAAAACGGGAATCCGCCTCGATTTTGGTGTGATGGGCGGGCTAGTACATGAAATCAACAAGCAATCCAGCCGCAAAATCGTGCTTACGAGATTATACGAAGACGACCAAGTATAGGATGGACGCCATTAACAATACCTACACGCGATTGGAGTGCGTTCAAAAGAATAGGGGTAAAAACCTAAAAGTCCTAAACGATATGAGAAGTATAGGGGTTTTGTCAATCCGTAACATGTTTCGTGACCGCCACTTCTCCATCGAACAAGGGTTATACCTCCAAAGCCAATTGTGTCAAGAAAGCCATCAGGAAGTCGGCACGGTGTTTACCTTCTTGTCGGCCAGCTTCGGTTTGCATTTTATTCGGCAACAAAAGCAACTTGGTATAAAAATGATCTATGGTAAATGTGGTATCATCGGGCGGGCGCTGGGTACAAAACGGATCTTCGGGACTATACAATTCCTTGTTCCAAGCGCCGCCGAGCATTAGGCAGCGGGCCAGACCCACCGCGCCGATTGAGTCCAAACGATCGGCATCTTGAACCACTTTGGCTTCGATGGTTTTGGCGGGAATATTTGCGGTAAAACTATGCGCCTCGATGGCATGGCGTATGTCTGCGAGATACTTTGCAGGATAGCCAATTTCTTTCAGAAAATACTCAGCTTTCTGTGCAGAAATACGCGAGGCTTGGGAACGAAGCGGGCTTGCTTTCTCGATATGTACACAATCATGAAGCCAAGCGGCAGGAGTCACCACTGCCAAATCTGCTCCTTCTGTAACGGCCAATACCTTGGCTGTCTTCACTACCCGCCGGATGTGTGAAAGCCCATGTGCGACATCACCACCGGGTTGTAACGCTAAAAACGCCCTAAACCGGGCTTCCCATACTTCCATTTGGTTGTGCTTTTAAAATGAAAAAGTAAAGATACACTACTTGTTTTGTATGACCAAAGAGAAATGGGTTCTGTGCCCAATTGCCACGTTTTAAATTGATGACCAAACTCTAATTGAAAGTGTAAGGGCTTGAAAACCAATGAGTTGTTTCTGTAGTTTTGTATCATAAAAAAAGCCCGGGATCAACCTCCGGGCTTATCTGATAGGCGTACTTCGTCTTATTTAGAGAGGGAAATTCCCACCATGGGGAGGAAGAACTCCTCCGTATAGGGGTTGGCCACCAACTTTAAAATAACGGTTGCGGGGAGTGGTCCCAACTTCATTTCTTTCGAGAGATTCAATCCTAATTCTGTGAGACCTGCCTTATTGGTTCCGTAATAGCTGCTTTTGCTCAGCGTACCACCGCCAACGATCTCGAATGTCAGGTTGTTGCGGGTAATGGGGTATTTTACCTGAACGTAGTTGGACTTGTCGTCGTCTCCAGAGACATTCAGGTTGCCATTGATACTGAGCGGGAAGTTTTCTGGGCCGCTCCATGTGGCATTCAACTCAATGGTTTGGTACGTGTCGTCATCGGCGAACACAAAATAGTCGGTTGCTCCAACCGCCAAAGAACCCGCATTGCCCAAGCCCAATTCATAGGCGGCGATCAGGTCAATTTCTTTGGCGGGGCCAGTCGTTGTACCTTCCGGAACGCCAAATGCCAGTTTGTCTAAGGTATAATTGCCCCACGCACTAATAGATAATTTGCCAACACCCACCGATACACCGGGTTGGATGCTGGGACCATAGCCCAGCATGCCATTCCGCCAGTGATATTGGCTGTATAAGTCGAGCGTAGCGCCCACTTCAACTTGGGCAAAGGCGCCCGGAGCCACGAAGGCCATCATCAGTAGGAGGGTAGAGATTCTTTTTTTCATGTCGTTTTAAGGTTTGTTGGTAGAATTGTGTTGGTTATTGGAGAAAGTAGGGTGTTTTATTAAAAATAGAAAGTTGTAAAAGGTTTTTAATTAATAATTTAAGTTAAATGCACATTAAATCATTATTTTATTCAAAAGTGGTTGATACGTATCCACCCTTCGGTCTCGTAAAAAGTGCAGGAGTTCGCGTGCTTGCCGTATTTTTGCCAATGTACAATCTGCATACAAGATGATTTCCTCGGAATAGGCTTGTGCCAGAAGGTCGCCAAAAGGATCGCTTACGAAACTTTTACCATAGAACGTCATCTCGTCTTCTGTTCCTACACGGTTTACGGCGGCAATAAACACGCCGTTGGTAATACCATGTGAGCGGATAACGGTTTGCCATGCGGCGTCGGAAGAATAATCCGGACGGTCTGGCTCCGATCCAATGGCGGAGGGATAAAAGATAATGTCCGCACCTTGCAAAGCAAAGATTCGTGCGACTTCAGGAAACCACTCGTCCCAACAAATCCCGACGGCAATACACCCGAACTTGGTTTGAAAGACCGGATATCCAAGGTCTCCAGGTGTAAAGTAGTACTTTTCGAGATATTGCGGACCATCTGGGATATGGGTTTTGCGGTATTTGCCCAAGTCGCGGCCATCGGCATCGAACACGACAACGGTATTAAAATACACGCCGGGCAAGGCTTCTTCATAAATCGGAACAATGATCACCACACCCAATTCCGCAGCAAGTGCCGATAGTGCTGCTGTGGTGGGGTTGGGCAAGGGTTGTGCATAACGGTACCCGCTCACTGCTACCCGCTGCGGAAAATATACCGCATTGTACAACTCTTGTAGGCAGATGATTTGTGCGCCATGCATAGCGGCTTCGCGGATTTTTTCGACGGTCTTAGCTTCGTTGGTACTAACATCGGCGCCACAAGACAACTGCAAGAGGGCTATTTTTACAGAACTTAGGTCATTCATTTCGTTCTTTCGGTTTCGCGGGTATTATTTAGACAATGGTTCTTGTTTGGTGATACAATGGATGCCGCCGCCACCAAAGTTAATGGCTGTTGCATCTATCTGGATCACTTTACGGCCAGGGAAGAGGCTTTCCAATTGCTTTTTGGATTGTTCATCACGTTGTTTTAACACAGGATCCATGCCAGGGCGATAAAATTTTTGGGCAATGATTAGGCCATTTGTAATCAGAAAATTTAGGTAACTGGCAGCAGCAATGGTGGCTACGGGTTTACCAACAGGAAATGGAATGCCCGTTTTTTTGTATTCCATCGTTGCAATGTAGTCATAGGTTCCGTCGCCGGGTTTTTGCATCCGGATGATCGAGCGGGGCATAGGCATACGTACAATTTTGAAAGGCTTACCGTCTTGATCTGTCTCCTTCCGAAGGATTTCGAGGTTCTCGTCTATGCGTTTTTTGTTCTCTACCGCAATCGGGTCATCCATATCGCTCGGATCTGCCTCCGCAACGGCAATGGTTCGGGCGTCAATAAACCGAACATGCTCATCAATATGGCCGTTTGTGGTGACTACCGTATAGACTTTTTGGCCGTTAGGTCCGTCTATGGGGCCATTAAAGGTATGTTCATCTTCCAAAACGCCTTTTTTCAGCCAGATCACTTTTTTGAGGTGGTACTTTTGTTTATAGATGGCGGCCATTTGCGCTAAACTGAGGTTGGGGTTACGGTTTTGGTCAGATTGTGCAACTGCCAGCATCACCCCTTTGCCATTAAATTCATGGTTCCCGCCTTCCGAAATCATCCCAGTGGAAGCCAGTTCTAAACCTTCCATTTTGGCAATCCGCTCATCCACTGTTTCGTCCAAATCCGCCAGCACATCGGTTGTATCAGGGATATAGCCCCACGTGTTGAAGTTGAGGTCTACCATTTTTTTACCTCCTTTACCATTCACCAAGTAGGATGGTCCCATATCGCGCACCCAAAACTCCTGATAGTCCATCTTGATGACCTTGATTCTGCCATTGGTAAAGGCTTCTGCGGGTAACTTGGGTTTGATAACTTGAAGCGCCGAGTCGTTTTTGACAATCAGTTTTACAGGCGTGGTCTCAATAATGGAACGGATGATTTGGGCAATTACATCCTCGTTGTTCTCATCGGCGAGGTGTTGCACGTTGTTCAAAGCCATCCATACAGCATCTTGAGGCTCAAATTCACCGGGCATTCTCCATTCGGTGGCTGTTGCGCGGTCTGTTTCGGGCGTGGATGCCGGCTTCTGACAAGCGGAAAGAAAAAAACTTACAAAGAAGATGAGCACGAGGGTACGCATGATTATTTTTGATTAAGGTATTGTGAATATCCTTATGTGCTTTTTTGCATAGAATCAAAAAATATTCTTTGGTGGGTGGGTAAGCATAATTTAAGTTGTTTTAGTCTAATCAAGAAAATATGAATGAAAAATATTGAATTTTAAACCATTCTTCTTTACATTTAAGTAACAGGAAGCCCACCAAAATTTAAAAAACACAAAACATCACATGTTCAAACAATATATCGGCGGCCAATGGTGCGATGCCGTAGCAGGCGGGGAATGGTCGGTGGTCAATCCGGCGGATGAGTCCATCATCATGCAGATTCCATTTGGCGGAGCGGCGGATGCCCGTGCGGCTTTGGTGGCTGCGAAGGCTGCTCTTGACGGTTGGAAGGCGATGAACCCATACGAACGGGCTGGTATTTTGAAACGAGCTGCGGGGATAATGCGGGAGCGGGCCTACGAATATGGAGAAAAAACGGTGTTGGAGTCGGGTAAACCTTTGATAGAGGCAGCAGGAGAATGGATCGTTGCTGGAAACCTGTTCGAGTGGTTTGCCGAGGAAGGTAAACGCTCCTATGGCCAGATTATTCCAGCTGCACGGAATGGCAAGCGTCAGCATGTGATTTATCAACCTATTGGGGTGGTGGGGATTATTACGGCATGGAACTTTCCGGCCTATAATACGGCACGGGTATGGGCAGCGGCATTGGCTGCAGGATGTACGTTCGTGGCCAAACCGTCTGAGTTTACCCCAATGACCGCGCATCTGATGATGGCAGCTTTGGAAGAAGCGGGCCTGCCCGCTGGTTGTGCCAATTTGGTGATCGGAGATGCGCCAGCCATCGGAGAAGTATTTCTGGATAGCCCCATTTGCCGGAAAATACACTTTGTAGGTAGTACCCGTGTGGGCCGTTTGCTGATGGATGGAGCCTCTCGGACGCATACGAAACTCTCGTTGGAATTGGGTGGCAATGCCCCCGTCCTTGTTTTTCCGGATGTTGATGTAGAGAAAGTGGCGCCCTCGGCGGTCTCGGCCAAGTTCCGGAATTGCGGCCAAGTCTGTATCTCACCACAACGTTTCTTGGTGCATGAAGCAATTTATAAGCGTTTTGTGGAAATTGCGACAGAGCGGACAGCAGCCCTAAAATGGGGGAATGGCTTGGCGGTCAGTAGCAATGTAGGTCCTTTGATCAATGAACGCCAACGAGGACATGTGGATGACTTGGTGAAGCGCTCTATTGCGCATGGTGCCCGCCTGATGTGCGGTGGAAAAATCCCAAATTCCCCTGAAAAAGGCTACTTCTATCAGCCTACGGTATTGGCAGATGTGACGCCCGATAATCCCATCTTTAAAGAAGAACTTTTTGGGCCGGTAATGCCCATTACCCCATTCCATACAACCGAAGAAGCCATTGCCCTCGCGAACCAGACTGAGTACGGTCTTTCGGCCTACATCTGGACACAAAACCTGAGCAATGCCATGCAGGTGGCTGAGGCCATTGAATTTGGTATTGTAGGTGTAAACGAGTGGGCGCCCCAATCGGTGGAAGCGCCTTTTGGCGGCTGGAAAGCAAGTGGCATTGGCGCGGAATGTGGCCAAGACGGACTCCACGAATACCTTGAACAAAAACTAATTTCCTACGGCTTATGAAACTTCTTACCCCATTTTCCAACCGGAAAACCTCCCTCATCGGAACACCCGTTCCGCAAACACCTTCGGCTCGCT
This sequence comes from Bacteroidetes bacterium UBA2364, assembly GCA_002344075.1. Classification (GTDB taxonomy): domain Bacteria; phylum Bacteroidota; class Rhodothermia; order Rhodothermales; family UBA2364; genus UBA2364. Next base: position 2,200 of record DDTM01000052.1, on the reverse strand, counting down.
TTCTGGTGGGGGCTATTTTGGTCTTGGTTGCCCTCCTTCCCATGTTGGTCTTTGCACAAGAAGCAGCAGAAGACGCCGAGGCCGTCAAGCAATATTTTGGATGGCTTTCCTTGATCCCGCCGATTGTGGTGGTGGTGGCTGCAATCCTGATGAAACGTGCTTTTGAACCTTTGGTACTCGGATGTTTGGTGGGCTTTGTCATGACGGATGGAATTTCCGGTTTCTTTACAAAGTCGGTAGATACTACCATGGCGGTTCTGATGGATGAGTCTTCCCAATGGGTGATTATGGTCTGTGGATTGTATGGATCGTTAATATTTTTGCTGATGATTTCTGGATCTGCGCTTGCTGTCGGAGAAAAACTAAAAGAACATGCTAAAACTCCAAGAAGTGCACTCTTGGTGACGTGGTTTATGGGGATATTCCTATTCTTAGATGATTATCTAAATGCACTTACAGCAGGTGTTACAATGCGAAAGGTGACGGATTCGCACCGCATTTCCCGCGAGATGCTGGCGTTTGTGGTTTCTTCTATGGCTGTAACGGCTTCGGTGTTGATCCCAATGTCCACTTGGCAAGCCTATGTGGGGGAGTTGCTCGTGACATCAAATTTGGTGACCGAAGACAATGCTTGGCAGGGCTTTGTTTGGACCATTCCTTATAACGTATATGCATGGGTGAGCCTCTTCTTGGCGCCTTTGGTTATTTTTAAAGTACTACCCATGTTTGCTGGATTGGCAAAGGCTGAAGTTCGTGCCCAAACCACTGGCCAACTGGTTCCGGATGGTTCGGAGCATATGGTGGCCGAGATGCCCCTCTCCGAGACAGCTCACAAAGCGCAGTGGTTCGACTTTGTGGTGCCAGTAGTAGTCCTCATTGCTGCTACATTCTGGATGGAAATTGATGCCCTCAAAGGGATTTTTATCGCCATTGTATTTACCATTCTCTATTACTGGGGCCGTGGTCTGGCTACGTTTAACCAGCTTTCCGATGGTATTTGGGAAGGATTCAAAAGCATGGTGTTTGCACTTGGTATTCTGATGCTTTCCTACATCCTTAAGAAATTGGGGGACGATATGGGGCTAACCGAATTTGTGGTGGATAGTATCAAAGACGTTAACAAAGGATTTTTACCTTTATTAGTCTTTGTGAGCCTCGGCGCTATTTCGTTTGCAACGGGTAACAACTGGGGAATGTATGCTATTGCCATTCCGTTGATGGTTCCGGTGGCAGCAGCAACAGGAACTAATCCGTATCTCTTGATTGGGGCCATTATTGCGGCAGGTGTTTTTGGGGCGCATGGTTGTTATTACTCGGATGCGCGGGTACTCGTTTCTGCCGCAACGGAAGTGGATAATGTTCGACATGGCCAAACGCAAATTCCGCTGGTGATGATTACTTTTGTCGTAACCTGCTTGATTTACCTGGTTTTGGGCTTTATGGCCTAATTAGGGCCTTTCTTTTACAATAGGGGTTGTGTAGATGCAACCCCTAATTTTTTGGACACAAAAATGATTTATGCAACTTTGCCTTCGGGGCTGGTGGTTCGTGAAGCCCGGTCTGAAGATGCGGCAGATATGGAGGCGGTCCAGCGTGCCTGTTACCCCACCCTTTCCGAGGCGGAAATCATTACGGCGGCTCACTTTGCCAACCATATTCGCCTGTTCCCAGAAGGGCAAGTGGTGATCGAATACAATGGACAAGTGATTGCCTCGGCCTCGGCCATTCGCTATCATTATGCCGATAAACACCATACCTTTCTCGAAATCTCGGACAACCTCTGGTTTGGTACACACGAACCGGATGGGGAGTGGCTATATGGAATGGATATGGGCGTTGCGCCAGATTATCGTGGGAAAGGGTTGGCAAGGCAAATGTATAATGCACGCCATCAGGTCTGTCTCCGACTCGGCCTGAAAGGCCAAATTATCGTGGGAATGCTGAGCGGGTATCAAACCTATAATTCGCAATACGACGATCAATACACGATCGAACAATATTACGAAAAGGTGAAAAACGGTGAAGTTTTTGATCCAACCGTCTCGGTTCAGGAGCGAAATGGTTTTACGATCACCAGTCTGATTACCGAATATCTGGATGACCCCTGTTGCGGAAATGCGGGTGCGTTTCTCAGAAGATCCGTCTAAATCCTTTTCACCTTGTTCCTTTTGCTGTGTCCATCTCCTTAATCACCACGAAC
>DDTM01000047.1 GCA_002344075.1 Bacteroidetes bacterium UBA2364 | reverse complement strand
GGTGAAATAAGCCCACATCTGCTTTTTTTTCTAAAGCCCGGAGCCTAATGGTTTCGGGCTTTTTTGTGCTTGCCGTATGCACAATTGCCCAAAATTGTAGCCTAAACTTATCCACACCTGTTTTCTTTGGTTTTTGCTTCGTGTATGTTGGCTTTATAACCCCAAAACGATGTGTACCGACACATATGGTTAGGAAATTTAGTATCGCCAGCTCCGCACATCTGCGCCCGATGGTGCTGAATCTTCGATGCGTTTTAGAATCATGGGCAGGTATTGCCAATTGTAGCGAAGACGGCTGATGGCATTTGGATTCTCAGGATCGCCGTTCCAGCAATGTTCTGCACGATCGCCATAAGCAATGACAGCATCCGATTTGGGGTTCTGGGTGCGGTTGCGCAAAAAGTCCTCCATCAAGTACACCGCATTATTCAAATAATAATTGTCCATATCGCCACAGTAGAGGTGGATCTTTCCTTGTAATTTAGGGCCGAGTTTAGTCCAGTCCCGTTCCATGATATGTCTTAAGTCGTAATTTTCTCGCCAGTAAGCAGCGACTTCTGCATTTATTTTGCCAGTTCTTTTATCAAAAATGCGTTTGGGATAGCCATCGGAACCCTGCGGAGAATAAACTGCTTCCCAGATGTCCCACTGATCGCCAGAGCGGGATTTGTCTCCTAAAACCAGTTCATAATGGTTTTGATCTCGGACTGTGGCAGTGACTTCTCCTAAATAATTGCGATAGCCCGGTTTTTCTATTTCGCGGTGTGGACCGTGCCAAGTGTAAGCATTTTTGTCTTCATATAGGTTGACGAGCGTATATGCGCGGAAGTCCACTGGGTCCGGACAGGCTGCGAAAGCACCATTGAAGGCTTCTGGATAAAAGACTTGTGCAGCCAAAGCCTCCCAGCCCCCAGTAGAGCCACCATAGGTAAAACGTGCCCAGCCTTCGCCAATGCCACGAAACTTCTGCTCGATGGCCGGAAGTAGTTCTGTCATAATAGCATCTCCGTAGGGACCTAAATTTGCAGAATTGACGGCGTATGAATCGTCATAGTAAGGGTTTGCATGTTGAATTTCCACGACCAGATAACGGGGAAAATCTTTGCTAATCCACTTCTGATAAAAATTGTAGGCTTCTTGTTGTTCTATTCGGTTATAACAGTCTAACCGGAATCGTTCGCTATATGAACAAATCAGGTTTGGGTCAGGGGCTGATGTTCGGAATCCTCCAAAACTTGCGGGGAAATGGCCATGAAACAACATCAGCGGGTAGCGTGCTTCCGGATGAGCATCGAACCCTTCCGGAACCAAAACATGTGCCCCCAAATACATAGGGCGTCCCCAAAACTCTGTTAGCAGTTTGCTTTGGATTTTAATGTGGCGGATATAAGGAGTGTCTTTTGGCGGTGTGATTTCTGGGTTTATTTCGGTAAGATTTAGTCCGATAATCTGTTTCTTTGTAGGGTCAATACGCACTTTCTGGGGCTTGGAAAACAAATTGCCTGGTTCCTTTCTCCAATTTTGGCCCGCATCCCATGAACGGGGTAATTTAACCTGGTGTCCGGTTTTTAGATTAAAAGTTTCATAGCGGTTCAGCGCGGCTTGTACATAGTACTCGCCGGCAGGTAGGTCTTTCAGGCTTTCGTAGGGGTATCCGAAAATCGTATGGTCTATGACTTGTGGCTGATTGGGGCGCCAAGTTTCTGCATTTTTCCCAAAGATGGGTATGGCACTCAGGCCCCATCTCACCTGTGACTTGGGTTCTGATGTATTGTCTTTGGTAAGCATCAGAATAATCCGTCCATCCAAAGGCTCCGGAGACAGGGTTTTAGAAAATGAGATTTCAAATACTGGTTGTGCAAAAGAGGGTACAGTCGAAAGCAGTATAGTAGCCAGCCAAAATCCGATTTTTTTTCGCATATACGCCGAAGTTGATGTGGAAAAGGAATTCTGTAAGATAAGGCAAAATTGTCCTTCCGTGACAGTTTTGTCCTTACCCATGTACGATAAATATATACAGGTGAAAGGGTTTTTTTAGGATAAACAGCCCCACTATCCTGCATTACATTCTACTCAAAACGAAACGAGTGATCTGCCATGATGGATGTGCATCATTTATATGAAGTGGACGTTTCTTGGACGCATGATCGGAAGGGGTTACTGACCTCGCCCGTATTGTCGGAACTAATTGAGGTAGCCACTCCGCCAGAATTTACAAAAGGCGAAGTTGGTATTTGGTCACCGGAACACCTGTTTGTGGCTGCCCTAAGTAGTTGCCTGATGACTACATTTCTTGCCATCGCTGAAAATAGTAGGTTGGATTTTACTTCTTTTGGCTGTAATGCAGTTGGGAAGTTGGAAAAAGATGGCTTAGGAGGCTTTGCGATCACCCAAGTAGTTCTTCGCCCCGAAATTGAGTTGACCTCGGAGGCTCAGGTAGAAAAGGCGCAACGCATTTTGGAAAAAGCCGAAAAAGCATGCCTGATTTCCCGGTCAGTCAAGTCGGAAATTGTGCTATCCCCGAAAATTCGGGTCACAAAGAACGTTCCTTCTTGATACGAAATGCCGTGTTACGGCTATGTGGCATGGGGGTCCACATAAACGGCGTACTCATTACATAGGGTGCGCCGTTCTTTTTGGTGCGCCCGGCATAGACGGGATGTGCGTGGAGGAACTGTATGCCTTTTGGTTGGACATTGGCAAGAATTGCAACATTCGGTGATGGACGGGACGTACCGCCCCGAAGCGGTGAGGCGGGTAGAGATACCGAAGCCGAACGGAGGCGTGAGACAGTTGGGGATACCGACCGTGATAGACCGGATGCTTCAACAGAGCATGGCGCAGGAATTGGACAAGCACTACGACGCGACGTTCTCGGCCACGAGTGAGCGAGAAGTCGT
>DDTM01000024.1 GCA_002344075.1 Bacteroidetes bacterium UBA2364 | reverse complement strand
AGAGGGTATGAAATGGTGTATTTGTGGGTCTATTAGGGTAAACGAAACCCTATTACGGCCATGATCAAACACGATGCCCTTTTCAAAGAATTAATTCGTACATTTTTTCTAGATTTTGTTCAATTATTTGTCCCAAATTTGGCTGCCGAGATAGATCCTGACAGCATCCGTTTTTTGGACAAGGAACTCTTCCAGTTGTTGGACGACGGCGAACGAAAAGAAGTGGATTTGCTCGTTGAGGTCAAAATCCGAAACACTCAGTTGCTTTTCCTATTTCACATCGAGGTGCAAGGTGGGCTTCAACACCTTTTCGAGAAACGCATGTTTATCTACTTTGCTCGTTTGTCCGAACGCCTAGACCTGCCCGTGTACCCCATTGCCCTTTTTACCTTTGACCGCCCTATTACAGAGGTCCCGAACACCTATATTGTTGGTTTTTCGGATTTAGAGGTGATGCGGTTTTGCTTCCGAAAAATTCAACTCAACCGATTAGACTGGCGGCAGTTTGCTCATCTGGAGAATCCTGTAGCCATTGCACTGATGTCGAAGATGGATATTGCGCCACAGGATCGTCCCCGTGTGAAAATGCAATGCCTCCGGATGATTGTCACCCTTCGAATAGATTCAGCCAAGATGGCCCTGATCACCCATTTTATGGACACCTACCTCCGTCTAAGTGAAAAAGAGGAACTAATGATGATGCAAGAAATAAAAGCCACTTTAGAACCTCAAGAACAGGAACGAATCATGGTTTACACAAACAGTTGGCTCGAAAAAGGGATCTCTATTGGTAAACAAGAAGGAATCTCTATTGGTAAACAAGAAGGAATCTCTATTGCCCTGATAAATGCCTGTCATAAAATCATCGCACGCAAATTTGGAAAGGAGTTCGCGGAGCAATTGTACGAACAGCTAACCCATCTAAGACAGGAACAACTTGAGTTGTTGAACCTAGACCTGATGGATATGGTGGTGCCTGACGAGGTGGCGGCGTGGCTGATCAACGAAAGATCTACATAACCCCTTTCGGACGCAAAGGCCGCAACACTATCTCTGAAATGAGATAGTTATCATGTGTCTGCAAAAGGTGCAAGATCGTCTGCGCGATTTCGTTAGGGTGCATTTTATGATTAGAACCGGAAGGGAAGCCTGTGTTGTTAAAAAACGCTGTTTCAATAGAGCCCGGATAGACGCACGTCACCTTTATTCCATCGTTTCTTAATTCTAACATAAGTGACTCCGAAAAGCCACGAAGACCAAATTTTGTGGCATTATAGATCCCGATTTTTGGATTTCCGACAAGCCCTGCAACCGATGCGATATTGATAATGTGTCCGCCAAATCCACTCTTTGCATTCTGACGTTTCATGCGGGGAACTACTGCTTTGGTACATAAAAACACGCCTTTAAGATTGGTATCTACTTGCACCTCCCAATCTTCCTCGGCCATCTGCTCTATTGCCCCGAACTTTCCCAAACCTGCATTATTGATCAAAACATCTATTTGGCCTCCAGATTGAGCAAAAACCTGCTCCATGGCTCTATTAACCGAGTCCGACGAGCGAACATCACACACAACTGGGCGAAACGATTCACCTATTTTTTCTTTAATACTCGTCAGATCTTCTGCACTCCGTCCGAGTCCAAAAACAATTGCCCCAGCCTCAGCCAGTACACCAGAGATGGACGCCCCAAGACCACGGCTTGCGCCTGTTACGATGGCATAGCGATTTTGTATATTCATATCAGATCAATTTGTCTTGGTTGTTAGAAGGTTTTTTGGTCTTAATTTTACGTTTTTTTCAGTAAGCATGTCTTACCCCTATAGCATCGGATGATTTATCAGAGAACCCATTATACGTTGTTTTGCGAAACTGTGACGGATTCTTTTGCATCCTCGTTTCCCACTCCTTCTCTTCTGTATCTTTGGGAATGATGGCCTAAGCCTTTATTACTATAGGGTGGTTCCGAAAGGAATCAGTAATTTACTAATTTAGACTATTTTTCTACAACATGAAAATCGAAATCAACCGTCTTGACGATGCGTTTTTGCTTCAGTCTGTAAACGAAGCCGGCAAGACCATCTTGACCGACGCAAACCCCGAAATTGGTGGTGGTGATCAGGCCTTTCGTCCGATGCAACTTTTATTGGCCGCCGCTGGTTCTTGTAGCGTCATAGACATTATCCTCATCCTAAAAAAACAGCGCCAACGTTTGGACGACATCAAAGTGACCATAGAGGGGCACCGCGAGCCACTGGGGGAGGCCAATATCTTTCGAAAAATCCACTTACACTACCGTTTTTGGGGGGCTGTGGATGCGCTGAAAGCTGAAAAAGCCATTCAACTTTCTATGGAAAAATATTGCTCCGTTGTCAAAACATTAGAATCAACAGCCCATATCACAACGTCTTTCGATATTATACCTACTTAGAACAATGCCTCATTTCGAAACCAAAGCGATTCGTACACAAGCAAATCGCAGCCAACACCGTGAACACAGTGTCCCCATCTTTGCAACCAGCAGTTTCCTTTTTGATGACGCAGAAATGGCACGTGCTTTATTTGCTGAAGAAGTGGAAGGCAACATTTATTCGCGGTATTCCAACCCAAACACCAATGAATTCATCGAAAAAATGTGTCTTCTTGAAGGCACAGAAGCGGGCATAGCCACTGCATCCGGAATGGCAGCCATGTTTATGAGTATGGCCACTTTCTTGGGTTCTGGAGATCATATTGTAGCATCGCGCTCCTTATTTGGATCCACCTATCAGCTATTAACAAAACTTTTCCCACGCTGGGGCATCACGCATACATTCGTCGATATCACGGCTCCACCAGTCGCTTGGGACGCCGCAATACGGCCTGAGACCAAAATGATTTTCGTGGAGACGCCTTCAAATCCGGGTTTAGACCTGCTGGATTTGGCATTCTTAGGGAATCTGGCACACAGTAAAGGGATTATTCTAAATGTAGATAATTGTTTTGCAACACCCTATGTTCAAAACCCCGCCGAATATGGGGCACACTTGGTTACGCACTCCGCCACTAAATTAATTGACGGGCAAGGGCGTGTACTTGGTGGTTGTATTCTTGGCAAAAAAGAACTGATTCAAGAGATCCTGTTTTTATCTCGGCACACAGGCCCGGCCATGTCTCCCTTTCATGGTTGGATTTTATCCAAAAGTTTAGAAACGTTAGCTATTCGGGTGGAACGACACAGCGAGAATGCACGCCAATTGGCCCATTGGTTAGAACAGCAAGATGGGATTCAAAAAGTTAAGTACCCATTTTTGGCATCACACCCACAATATGAACTTGCAAAAAAACAAATGCGATCGGGTGGAGCGATGCTCACGTTAGCGTTAGAAGGAGGTCTTGATCAGGCACAGAAGTTCATGGATGCACTAAGCATGATTTCATTATCCTCCAATCTGGGGGATACCCGCACCATTGCAACCCACCCAATGACCACAACCCATTCCAAACTTTCAGAAGGAGAGCGGCTTGCGGTTGGAATTTCTCCGGGCCTTATTCGAATTTCTGTGGGCTTAGAGCATGTCGAAGACATTCAGGCAGACCTGGCACAGGCACTTAAATTATCCCTTGCTACATAATTGTTTACCACTTTCTGAAGACACACAACCAGACATCTTCCGGGTGAAGGGCTTTTTCCTTAAATAGAACGCCCTTCACCCGGAAGGTCTTATCTCAAAAATTTTTCTTCTATGGCGTTCAAACCAACCAAAATGGTTTCACGCTGCGGCTTTTCGATGGCTTCAACCGCTTCTCTTAAAAAGCCTAGTTCCGTACGCAAGTCTTTTTTATCTTCCTCAGCAATACGATATTCAGATAAATTGCTAATCATCTGCGTTATGGTGCTTTCAATCTTACTCATCATATCATTCACATAAACACCTCGAGGATACCGCTCCAGATAGCGGCCCTCTCTCATGTTTAAGCGCCCTAAATTACATGTCAAATACCCTTCACACTCGCCCGCTAATTCGGTGATAGCAGCCTCATATGCAATCCGTTCGGCAAAAGGTATATCCCTATATCGCGTTTCCAAATCCCACAGGAGATCAAACCTTAGATAGTAGGCTTGTGTTGGTTCACTGAATACAAGCAATTTTTCGTTTGCTGCAAGCCAAGCTTTATACGGTTGTTTATCACGCGCCTCCATTGGAATGAGTCGAAGAATACGTTTGACCACGACAAGATGCGCCAATTCTAACTCCGCCTTGACATCTATATTTTGTGTTTCCTTGGCTGCTACCGCCAGAAAGTCAAAAAATGCCACTTCCTCGGCGTAGGCTTTTGCACCACTACGCATACGAGGCCGCATAATTTCCGTGATCACCATTTCGCGGTTTTCTTCGCCGTAGGTACGAACATTTCCCCCAAAAATCCATCCGGTTTTATTATTATCATATGGCACTTGGTACCAATAGTCTTCTATGTTTCCCACCTTTTTCTTTTGTTCGGATTGGGACTTTGCCTCTATAAACTGCCCAAACGACAACCGAGCAAGTTGGGCACTGGTAGGATCGGGTGAAAAATGCACCTTAGCACCCATATAGATCACGATCAATTTTGTTTTCGTGGAAACCGTTTTGAGGGCTGGCTTAGGCTTTGTGGACTGGTTAATAGGCTTTGTGGTCGTTGTAGGAGGTTTTTTGGGGGTCGTAGTCGGCTTTGAAACTTGGCTTCCAGTTCTGTTTCCGTTTGTTGTAGAAGGAGTTGTTTTGGGTTTAGGCTGTTGTGCCCAACCACCTGAGGGGGCCAGAGCTACAAGTAATAGTAAGAGAAAGTGCTTCATGGTGGTAGAGGTTAAGTATGGAGGAAAAACAAAGAAAGATAAACCCCATCAACCAACAGAAGCATGATCTCCTACATTTATGGGCGTTGCAAAACCTTTCACAAAGGCATGTTGCCCCACAAACGAGTCTTTAATCATAGCTCCTTCGATGGTTGCATTGGAAAAAACGATTGAATCTCGAACAATAGAATCTGTAATGGTTGCGCCAGCCTCAATAGAAGCAAAAGGCCCAATAACCGAATTCCGGATGAGTGCCCCCGGCCCGATGTACACAGGCTCAATAATGACCGTATTGGTCAAGTTACCCCGAAAAGCAGACCTTTCTTTTTGCATCACAATTTTGGTTGTGTCCAACAACGCCGGAAGCGTTCCGCAGTCGAGCCAGTCTGTTACGGTTGCAGTATCTAAAGTGGCCCCATTTTGCAACATCCGGTCAAAGGCATCCGGGAGTTCATACTCTCCACGCAAACTGAGTGCCTTTTCGTCCATCATATCCTGAATCACTTGTTTCAACCTGGCACCATCTTTAATATAGTAGATACCAATGAGGGCTTCACGCGAAATTAGTTCGGTTGGTTTTTCCACAAATCCAACGGCTCGTCCCTGTTTATCCCGTACCACAACCCCATAGGCACGCGGGTCTTCCACCAATTTGACCCATGCCACCACGTCCGAATCCAACTTAAAATCGGGTTCCATATAAAACAACGTATCCGCAAAGATCGAAAACACCTCGCCCTCCAGATATTCTTTTGCACAATACAATGCATGGGCCGTTCCCATTGCCTTATCCTGAACCGCAAAACTGGCTTTGATACCCAAACGACGGCAAATAAGCCGGAGTTGGTCCCGCACCTCAGTGGGAAAATCGCCCAGAATAAAAACCGCTTCCTGCACTTGGTTCGGCAAAAGTTCTGTGAACGTAGTTACAATTCGCTCTACCATCGAAGAACCCAAAACGGGTAATAAAGGCTTGGGCGTTACATGGGTATGTGGTCTTAGGCGGGTTCCACGACCAGCCATTGGAATAATGAGTCTCATATGACAGTAAAAATAATAGATTGGCCAAAAACAAATCATCAGAATCTAAGATGATACAGCCTTAAATTGGAAACACAAAATGGAAACTTGGATAAAACTCTCTTCAGCCAAAGATTTTTACAGGCCTTGTTTTACAGTAAACCAAACCTATTGGGCACTGAGTTTTGCCGAAACCGTATGACCAGACGGACACACTGTATGATCTACTAGACAAGTAACAAAATAACATTTCGCCTTCATCAACCTTGCAAGATATAATATAACCTTCATTTACAAATACATAGATCAAGACAGGCAGTTTAAATAAGGTCATCCGCGAAGAACAATTTAATTTGGCACGAGTTTGTATATCAAGAATACAAAACGACCACACAACCCTTATTTTCTATTCATCTTTGAAAACATTAAACAGGAGGATAAAAAAATGAAGAACCTCAAAAACATGCTTACTGCTTTGGTAATTGCCACAATGGCCCTCACCAGCATGGTGGGCTGTAATGCCAGCAAAACAGCAAAAGGAGCTGGAATCGGTGCAGCAGCCGGTGCAGCAATTGGCGGGCTATTGGGCAACCGCTCTGGCGAAACCGGAAAAGGTGCAGCAATTGGTGGCGCAATTGGTGCGGCAGTGGGTGCCATCATCGGTGACCAAATGGACCGTCAGGCGGCAGAACTGAAACAACAACTGCCAGACGCCGAAGTGGTTCGGGATGGTGAAGGGATTAAAGTTGTCTTTAACTCGGCTATTTTGTTCGGTTTCGATTCCGACAAACTACAGGCCAATGCCCAGCCGGATCTGAAAGACCTTGCCAATTCTATGAAGACCTATCAAGGAACGGCACTCGAAATCATCGGCCATACCGATAGTGTCGGTTCTGATTCCTATAATCAAAAACTCTCTGAACGCCGAGCCAATAGCGTTGCAAGTTTCTTGAAGGCACAAGGGGTTGAAAATACGCGCCTTATGACAAAAGGACTCGGCGAAACGCAACCAGTGGCAGACAATGCTTCTGAGGCTGGACGCCAACAGAACCGCCGCGTAGAGATTAAAATCAACATTACAGAGGAATACCGTCGTCAGTTGGAGCAGCAACAAGCCCAGTCCGGATCGAACGGATAATCTGTTGAACTTGTATTCCACAAAAAAGCCGCTTCGTAAACTACGGAACGGCTTTTTTTGTTGTATCCCGTGGGCCTTCCTCATGTTCAGGCCCAGCTATGACAGACCGTTTTTATTTCTTTGTTGTTGCCAAAATTTGTTGCAGGTCTGCATCAGAGACGGTCAGAATACCGCTCGGCACGATGCGCTTCGTCATAACGACCCAGTTTGGCTCTTTGCTGAAAACATTTTTGAATATCGGCAAAGCCTGTTCCAATCGTCCTGCATTGGCCAATGAAACCGCCGTCCAGAATTTCATTTCTACATTTTCAGGAAACGCCTGCATGGCAGCACCATATTCTCTCAGTGCGCCTTCCACATCTCCGTGCTCCACCGCGAGGTCGCCGTTGTTCATCCGTTCATACGCCCGAAAAACCGTTAAAAGTCTGCGCATTTCCGAAATGGCTTGTGGATGATCCTCCACCCGAAGATCCACTGTTTTATCTTTCCAAGCCTCGCCTGTAGCCTTTTGCCGAACGACCAATATAGCAGCCGATTGCTGGCCACGTGCATCACCTCCCACTTGTTGTGCGGCTTCCAGTGCCACCATCATCCGTTCGGCAAGCGGTTTACCTGAACTCGACTCAAAAGCGCGTGCCATGGCACTCGGCACTTGATTGGTCAGCATCATATTGGCCTGCACCGAGTAGCCTTTTCCTTTAAGGTGCCCGGCCTCGGCCACACATTTTGCACCCGTATATACCGCCACATTCCCCTTTACGTCTACTATTGCCAATTGACGAAAGTCCCGTCCGGCATCTTCTCGGATTAATTTCTCTGCCGCTTCAGTTGCTGTTAGTCCCGCCTTCAATAACGCAAGCCCCCTAGGCCCGAAACTTGGATTCACAAACGATTGGGTGGCGATTGCCCCCACACCTAGCTCTGCCCAACTTACAATACTGCCCACAGAAAACCAGTGCGATTGTACGGCAACGCCTAATTCACCAGTAGTACTATCATGAGCAACAATCGAAAATGTATGCGCAAATGGATCGGAAACGGGGGGAACCAACACGCTCGGCACTTGTGCAAAAGTGTTTAACGGAAACAGTAAACATAGAAGAATCAAGCGTTTCATTGTGTTCTATTTTTATTGTAGATTACGGCTAATACAATGTACATGCACACCTTCAGTTATACAAAATTTACGACACTTCATCCACCGAAAATCTGCCCAACATGAAAAACATATTTTGCCTGATGGCCTTGTTTTGTTCTTCGAGTCTATTTGCACAAGACTTACATGAAATCACCGATCACCTTCTTTCCCTTTCTGCCCCTCTTCAAAAAACCGAGGCAGCGGGTTCAGTCGTTTCCCGACACAGCAATCAGGTTAAACAGCCTTTTGATGTTGTGATGGTACAAGGATTGCTTTCTGATGCCCGAACGCAAGGCGAGGCTCGGTTTTTTGATGGCATTTCTTGGAGCAAACCTACACCACTACGGTTATTTATGACAGATGATAGGGGAAGATTTATAGCCACCTACCAAAATCCGGTTCCGTTGCGTGACGTTCAGATTGAGGTCAGCTTCAAGGCTCCTGAAAATCGGCCAGTCTTTATTGAGGCAGCAGGGGTTCAATGGACAGCCCAGATGGAAGAGCGCACGTTGCGGTTTACAGAAACCGAAGCAGCGACCGTAGCAGCTTCGGGGCGCCTAAAAGCCCCAACGGTTATCCGGAGAACCGAGTGGAACGCAAGACCTTTTGGCGTGACGGATCCGGCTGGGTGCCCTGCACCTTCCCCACAACCATACTACACCTACCTCACGTTTCATCATACCGCTGGCCCCAAGGCAACCACACTTGCTGAAGGAAAGGCACGTGTTAAGAGTATTCAGGATTTCCATTTGGACGGCAATAAGTGGTGCGACATTGGCTACCAATTTTTGATGGATGTATCTGGGCGTGTTTATCAGGGACGTCCATGGGTGAACGAAAGCAAAAAAATGAGTGATGGCCCACAATTGGTGATTGGAGCACATGTATCGGGTGGCAATACCGGCAATATTGGTATTTCCTTGATGGGTTGTTTTCATCCTGCAGAGGCCAATTGCTCGGACATTATCCCAGCGGTAGCTTTAGATTCTTTGGTACATTATTTTAGCTTTATGGCCGAAACGTACAAAATTAATCCAGATAACATCCGAGGCCACCGCGACTTTAACTCGACCTCTTGTCCTGGCGACAACAACTATAAGTTATTATCTGAGATTCGCACACGGGTTAAAAATGTGCTCCTTACACCAAATGATCGGGAGAAACCCCTCCCCGAAACCTCTATCTTAGAAGCGATATACCCAAATCCGGCCACAATTCGTACCAATATCCGGTTTTATGTGCAAGAAACTGGCCTGACAGACCTAACCTTGTATGATGCGCAAGGGCGTCGTGTGGCATGGATTGCCAATGACATCCGCTTCGGAAGGACTTGGTATGAAGAACCGGTGCTCCTCTCTGGGCTGCCAAATGGCACCTACTTTTTAGTCCTCACGACGCACTCGGGCAAAAACGAACCTACACACAAAACCCAGCCTCTGATCGTGGCCCGTTAAGGTCGAAGGAGTTTTTGATAGGCTTGTTGTAGGATTTTGGAAGCTGATTCCCAGTTGTATTCCTCGAATACCGCCGAGCTGTGTTCGCGCCACTGCTTTCTTGATGCCACATCATTCACCATTCGTTGAAGCGTTGCCACCAATGCTGGGTGGTCTTCTGGATCAACAGTAAGCCCTACCTGATATCCTTCAACCACTTTTTCGATTTCAGGCAGTTTGCTGGCCATCACGGGCAACCCCACCATAAGGTATTCAAAAAGTTTATTCGGTAATGCAAAGCGGTGGTTCAGGCAGGTATCTTCCAACAATGTCACACCGAAGTCTGCTCCAGCCGTCATTTCTAACAATTGATCTGGTGGAACAGGAGACAGAAACCGCACCTTATCATCCAGTCCAAGCCCAATGACTAAATTTTGGAGGCTGTATCTGAGCGGGCCATTACCCAAAAAAACCAATACGGCATTTTCCACTTCCTGCATGGCCTGAATCAGTAAGCCACATCCGCGACTTTTCTGCATATTGCCTTGATGCAAAATCACCACTTTATCTGTTGACACATTTGCGATACGCCGTAGTGCATCATTAGCAACTACATCAGGCCTAAATATGGGCACATTATATAAAACCGCCGGCTCCGGAATATCATAGAACATAGTCAAACGTTCTGCAATACTCTTGCTTACAGTAAAAACTACATCCGCTTGTGGTATATACCGCCAAGACAGCATATGCCAGAACAAAGTAATCCACGGACGTTTGCTGGTTGCAGCAACATATGGATACAGTTCGCGGGAATCAAAAACGAGTTTGGCTTTGTTATTTTGGGCTGCTTTTGCCATTGCAGGAAGTACATATAAATCACTCGCGTGATAAATATCTGCTTTTACATGTACCACCTCCTTGCTAAACAGTTGATGCACCTGTCTAAAGAAGTGCATACCACTGCCCTTTGGCGTTGGCAAAACATGTAACTTAAAATTTTCGCCAAAAGGATGTCCGGAATCAGGAGGGCCTAATGTAAAAGCCTTTATCCTATAACCCATTTCTAAAATGGATCTAAACTGTTTAACGGCGCGGGAATTCATCCTTACGTCTCCGGTGAGGGCAAACACCACGGTTGGCGTATCGGACATAAGCACTGGATTGTATATACAGGCAATAAACAAGACAGAATATACAAGAAACAACCCCAATTGGAAAATCAGAAATACGTCCAATGGTTTTTTCACTACATTCATTGTAAATTACCTCCGAAGTTCAACCCCAACCCTTATGTCTAAATTGGCTTTATACGCCGGCAGTTTTGATCCTTTTACTTTTGGACACTTAGACGTTTTAGAACAAGCCTTACAGGTTTTTGAGCGGGTTTGTGTGACGGTAGCCGTCAATTCTGGAAAAACTTTTGTTTTTACACCACAAGAACGTTGTGCCCTTATTCGAGAAGCCACTGCCCATCTAAAGGGTGTAGAGGTAAGTTTCTTCGAAGGCTTATTGGTCAATCATGCTGCCCAGATTGGCGCTAATGCCCTGATTCGTGGTATTCGGCAAATGAGCGATTTTGACTACGAATTCCGTATGGCCATTGCCAACCGCAGGCTGTCTCCGCAAATTGCGACCGTTGTATTTATTCCGAATCCTATACACCTCGTGACCTCATCTTCTTTGGTTCGAGAAATCTGGCACTGGGGAGGCGATATTTCGATGTATGTACCGCAAGTCGTTTTGGAGGCGCTACAAAAGAAGTCCAAATAGACCACTGCCATTCATGCACGAAATTTGCAGTTTATTACCCCTGTATTACCCTATTATCCGTCCGGAGTGTTGTATTTTCTTGACTTCCACCATTTATTAATGTCTCATTGAAAGCCCCTTTACGCTTATTATGTCCGATTCTTCCCACGCCCAGACGCAGCCCCTCTTTGATCCTACAGCCAAAGTGGAAAAAGAGCGGTATTTCTTTCATTTTTTTTGGTTTATCCTCACCTTCATTTCAGTGACCTGGGCAGGCGCCGAGCAAGCTACCGGGCAATACCCCCTTTTTACTGGCGTCCGTGACTGGACGCATTGGATCGCTTCTGGACTTTTATACGCCATCCCTTTCCTCGGCTTTCTCACAACCCACGAGTTTGGTCATTACTTTGCAGCCCGTTACCACAAAATCAAGACCTCGCTGCCTTTTTTTATTCCGGCACCACTTATGTTATTGGGGCTTCCTTTCAGCATTGGTACCTTTGGTGCAGTCATTCGCATTAAGCAAGTGATTCCACGAACCCGTCAACTTTTTGATGTGGGGATCGCCGGACCGATTGCAGGTTTTGTGGTCGCTTTTGGTGTTCTGATCTTCGCGCTATTTACCCTACCACCTCCCACCTACATCATGCAATTACCCGGCCACGAAGAAGTCCAAACCTTTATCCGACAATTTGGGCGGTTCCCCACAGGTTCCGAAATTGACCTAAGCGGCGCCCCCATGATGGGTCAAACGCTTCTTTACTGGTTCTTGACGCTTTTTTTTGAACATGTGCCACCGATGTACGAAATGTACCATTATCCCATTTTGTTGGCCGGATGGCTGGGTTTGTTTTTCACAGCACTCAATATGATGCCCGTAGGCCAATTGGACGGTGGACATGTATGGTATGCTCTTTTTGGCCCAACCGTTCATCGTATCGTGGCCAGAATTTTCACCACCTTGCTTATCTTATCCGGATCTATCGGTTTTGCATTAGAAGTCATTCCGGCAATTGGGGATGGTTTGCTCTCGCTACATGCCGGGTTTCGGGATTTTCCGGCTGCCATTGTACTTATCGGCTGGATGGTGGTTTTAGGAATCCAATACTTGCTTATTCATAAGACTTACAACAAAGAAATGCGTTGGGTAGGACCCGTTTTTTTACTGACGGCAACACTCACTTCTTTACCCGTTGCCTTGACCTCTGCCGACCTACCAGCTTTTCGGGAAATTGGTGTTGCAATCACCGAATGGGGCTATACTTCTTGGCTTTTATGGTCTTTTCTTATTGTACGCTTCATCGGCGTGGATCACCCACCGGTACAATATCCAGAACCCCTTACGCCCAAAAGAAAAGTCTTGGCATGGCTAAGCATTATGCTTTTTTTCCTCTGCTTTAGTCCCACACCAATCTATATAGCCCCTTAAGGTAGTCTTAGGCCATACAATCACACCCTTTTCACCTGCCCTCGTGTATATCTTGATTAATCCGTATGGGCACTTTTTGTATTTTGTACTTTTATTCTCAACCGCAGTTGAAAATAGCAGGAGTTGTGTATGTCGCTTGTAGCCATTGTTGGCCGTCCGAATGTGGGCAAATCCACCCTTTTTAATCGTCTAATTGAAGCACGTGAGGCCATCGTTCACAACGAACCAGGTGTTACCAGAGATCGGCACTATGGAAGTGTGCTGTGGAATGGCGTGACCTTTAATGTCGTGGACACGGGCGGGCTTGTTCCGGGTGGAACCGAAGTTTTTGAGGCCGCCATTCGTGAACAAGTAGAAATTGCCCTCGAACAAACAGATGTTATCCTGTTTATGGTAGATGCTTCTACGGGTATTACCGATATAGACCAAGAAATTGCAGCGAGACTCCGTCGTTCCGAAAAGCCAGTTTTAGTAGTTGCAAACAAATCTGACAATGAAAAAAGGCGCTGGGATACACCTATTTTTTACGAATTTGGATTAGGAGAAGTTTATCCCATTTCTTCATTATCCGGAACCGGAACGGGCGAACTGTTGGATGCCCTTACGGCATCCCTCCCTATGGAAATAAGCAATGAAGAAGATACCCGCACACGTGTCTCCTTGATAGGAAAACCCAATGTCGGGAAATCCTCCATTACCAATGCCTTATTAGGCGAAAACCGGTCTATTGTCACCGAAATTGCAGGAACCACCCGCGACTCCGTTCATGCAACCTATAAGTTCTATGGAGAAGAATTAGTCCTTGTGGATACAGCAGGCCTAAGGAAACGTGCCAAAGTCAAAGAAAACGTAGAGTTTTATTCCCTTCTTCGTACCGAACGCGCCATTCAAGAGGCTGATGTTGCTGTCTTAATCATAGACGCCACTCAAGGACTGGAGGCACAGGATATTCGTGTTCTGAAGCAAGCTGAAGACATGAATAAGGGGTTATTGATTGCCGTAAACAAGTGGGACCTGGTACAAAAAGAAACCAATACTGCCCGTGACTATGCTGCTAAAATATATGAACGCCTGCAAACCTTAGACTATGTTCCTATTATTTTTATATCCGCAATTACCAAACAGCGTCTGCATAACATGATGGAGAAAGTGGTGGCCATTGCCGCAGAACGTAAGCGAAGAATCCCTACTTCGGCATTAAATGATTATATGCAAGAGGCGATTCGGGCGGTTCATCCACCTGCCTATCGTGGAAATTTTGTTAAAATTAAATACGTAACCCAAGTTCGGGAAAACCCACCTGTGTTTGCCTTTTTCGTGAATCATCCAGATGGGGTTGCCGAAAATTATCGTCGTTACCTCGAAGGCAAACTCCGCGAAAAGTTTGGCTTTGCGGGTGTTCCCATTACGCTCGCTTTTAAACAAAAATGAGGTTTTATCCCCTTCCAAAGCAGTTTGGAATGAGATTTGACAGGAAATAAAAAATAATGGGCTATTTGGCTTACTGAACGGTTCCATACGTCCGAAGTACAGCGCCCGTCAGGGCTTTGCTTTCAGGACGGCAAAGGTGGATACACAGATCGGCAATATCTCCAGCCCAAACCCCATGTTTGCCCTCCGTCTCGGTTAACACAATAGAGGGCGCAATGGCAAAAACGGAGATATCCAATTTTGCGTATTCGGCGGCTGTTGCTTCAACCAAGCGGATAATACCTGCTTGGGCAGCCGCAAGCGCCCCCATTTGGGCACGTGCTTTGTCTGCACCCTGCTGACCTGTAAGAGCAATCAAACGTCCAGGCCCTGTTTTCATCATACGTAAAGACTCCCGAAAACTCAGGAATGCGGCATAAAGATTTTTCCGAAGTATGCGGTCCCAATCTTCATAAGACATTTGATCTATCGGTCGTCGTTCCCATTCATGGGCAGCGTGGATGAAAATATCTAAATGTTCGAATTTTTCTGCGATTTTCCCGAAACAGGATTGAGCGGCCACTTCATCCGAAAGGTCAGCAGCCAAGACCCAGCCTTCAATTTGTTGTGGGAAGCGTTCATAGGCCTCGTCTATGGTATCAAAGACTGCAACCAAGGTGGCCCCCGTTTGGGCAAATCGTTCAACGATTACCCGACCCAAAGGCGTTCCAGCCCCCGTAATGACGACGGTTTTGTTTCTTAAATCCAGATCAGACATGTTTTTAGCCCTATTTTGGGGTAAGCCTGAGGAGACGTTGAAGAAGGTAGCGATGCGGAAAAAAAATATTAGCAGAACAAAAATGTCCTATAACCGTTTACTGTTTTCGATTATGCTCAAAATAACAAATTTATATCGGTTTTACCACTAACTTTCGGCCAACACATATTTTAGATCGGAGACCCGCCTATCGTTCTTCCCGTTACCGTTATAATGTCAGCGTCCACCTTCAGCAAATTAACTGTTAACAAAGGTGTCAGCATACGGCAATGATGTGTTGTGAATCTGAACCGAAAACCTTAGTGTACATGCCAACTCCCATCCGGTTTTTCAATTATTTATTATCTACCCTCGGAACTGGTAGTTTTCTATTTTTGTGTGTAGCCGCCAGCATGGTTTCACCTCCGTCTCAAGACCGTAAGATGGTTCCTGAAAACGGTTGGTTTGTCATTCATAGACCAGATGGAAGCGCCCTTTTGGTGAAAGCCGCTCCCCATCTGCCTTCGGAAACCAAAAGACAGACCAATGTACACAACCGCCTTAGGAATGTGGCACAGCCAGTTCTGTTTAAACCCCGACATATCTCACGGTCAGACTCCGACACAGTGAAGGTAAAATTGCCGAAGGACATCCCAACCCGTAAACAGACGACTACCCCTCCCGACACCATCCGTCAAGTTATAAAACCAGACAGTACCGAGCGGGTATTGCCGGATTCCATGCGCACGGCCTCCGACACGTTGCGCTTGGTTCCTCGCTACTTAGAGGCATCTAAGCCGCGCCTCGGCCTGATGGCTCATCCTAATTTTCGTAGAAACCGGCCCTTTTCTGCCCCTCTTCCTTCTAATTGGAAGCATGACATTCAATTAGATTCCCTTTCCAATAGCTATCTCATCCGAGATCTTGTGGGAAATCAGGAAGTACGTTATACCACCCGTGCAGTGTTAGGAACTTTTCTTACGAGCAAACGCCAAGAACTGATTGAGCAAAACTTCCGGACACTTTCTGCTCAACGAACGGAACAGCGCCAATCTCGGCGGAGTGGAGGGTTTTCTTTAAATTACCAGATTCCGGGCGGGCAGAATACGGCATTCACAACCATTTTCGGAAAGCCTGAGGTGGATTTGCGGGTCACGGGACACGCAGACATAGATGCAGGATTTGAACGCCAGACCACCGATGATCCGAGCCGCCTTACACCTACACGTACCGACCCCCTGTTTAAACAAAATCTACGGCTTGGCGTGCGTGGTACGGTGGGAGACAAATTGAGTATAGACGTAAACTGGGACACTCAGCGACAGTTTGAGTACGAAAACCAATTGCGGCTGGTGTACACAGGCTATGAAGATGAAATTATCAAGCGTATCGAAGCCGGGAATGTGACCTTAGACAGCCGGTCTTCGCTCATCAATGGTGGACGGAGCCTTTTTGGAATTCGGACAGACCTCAAGTTAGGTGGCATAGACCTGACAGTGGTTGCGAGTCAACAAAAGGGAAATGGCAGTACGTTAGAGTTAGAAGGCGGCGCCGAGTCCGAACAAATTAAAATACGGGCATTCGATTATGAGGACAATACCCACTATTTTATGGGGTATTATTTCCGGAGCCAGTTCGAATCCACCTTTTCCTCCCCGCCAACAGCGGTAACAACGATCCGCGAAATTAACCGGATTGAAGTCTGGAAACAAAACATTCAGCTCAACAATCCGAATCAGTCTAATTTGCGGCAAGTAGTCGCATTTGCAGACCTCGGCGAACCCCGCACCGTTGTCACAAATCCGGAGGGGAACCACAACCAATTCCCAGATGGCGAACCGAATGACCCCGATTATTTTTATACAAGGGCCAATCTCAACCGTTTACGCGATGGTCAAACAGCAGTAAAGGACGTAGTAACCAATAGCAATATATACCAAGAAGGGCCTTTTCAGTTACTTCGGCAAAATGTAGATTATTCCATTGACCAATATCGGGGCTTCATCACCCTGACTTCTCGGCTCTCGCCCGATGAAGCACTGGCTGTGGCATATGAATATACCGATATCAACGGCAACATCCATACTGTTGGAGATCTTACCGGGAGCAGCAGCAGTTCATCAGGTGGCGGCCTAACAGATACCCGATTGGTGCTCAAACTGCTCCGGCGACAAAAACCCCAACCTACCGACGTTACGTGGCCACTGACCTTGCGCAACATTTACCGTTTACCAGCTTCCAATTTGATGGAAGAAAACTTTAAGCTTCGTATCCAATATGATAAAGCAGGACAACGAGCAGATGAAAAAATTCCTGGACTTAGTATTCCAAATGAGCCTCAGTTATTGGAAATGTTGGGTTTAGACCGTATCTCCCGTAGCAATTATAACAAAAGTGATACCGAGGTAGATTTTGACACAGGTACTTTAGATGCCCGAAATGGCCGCATTATTTTCCCTTATTTAGAGCCATTTGGACGTCGCATCCGAGACATTATCGAAGGTAGGGCCTACAAAAACACCCAAGCAGGCAGTGTGCAGGTAAAGGACTTTGCATTTGATACCCTATATACTGCTCAACCTTCTGTTGCACGTACCCTAAGCCAGTACGATATATATAACATTACAGGCTCAGCCAGTGGTGGCGTACAATCTTCCTATAATCTGGGGTTTGCTTTGGTAGAAGGCTCTGTTCGGGTGTTTGCCAACAACAACGAACTCAGTCCGGCAGACTTTACGGTCAACTACGAATTTGGCAATATCGAAATTTTAAATCCAGCCTACCTCACACCAGGCAATAAAATCCGGATCACCTATGAGCGCCAGCAGTTTACCGCTTTACAACAAAAAAACCTGTTTGGCGTCCGGGCATCCTACAATTATCAGGATCGGTTATTGTTTGGTGCAACCGCGATGCGCCTTAAAGAAAAACCTAATACCGACAAATATAGAATTGGGCAAGAACCAATCGCAAACCGTATTTGGGGGTTTGATGGCAGCTATAACGCCAAACCGCGTTGGTTAACAAGAGCCATAGACGCTCTGCCGCTCATTCAAACCCGTGCAGAAAGTTCCTTTGACTTCAAGGCCGAGTTTGCACACTTTTCGCCTGAGAATGCCGCTACATTGGCCTTTGAACGCACCCAACGAGAACTCAAGAAGCTGGGACGCGACTTTGCCGAAGACGAACGAAGTGGCGAGATATCGTATATAGATGACTTTGAAGGGATTCGAAACCCCATTTCATTGGCCAATGCCGGAAACTGGACCCTATCTAGCGCACCAGACTCTTTAGACAACTTCCGCATTGGACGCTCTACCACCAATGACTCGCTTCTTACCACCTGGCGGGCACGTATGGGCTGGGCCAATATCGGCTACGAGCTATATTCTAGTTCTAATACAGGTATCCCTACTTCATATGCTGAATTACCCCAATTGTATCCGGTACTTATCAAGGACATCTTACCGAATTACGATGTAACAGGACTTCAGAAACGTGACCAGTATGTCACGACCCTCAACTTGTTTTTTGACCCGACGGATAGGGGGCCGTTTAATTACGCAACGGACTTTGATCGGTTTATCAACCGATCGGAACGGAAAAAACTTTGGGGCGGGATGATCCGACGGTTACCAGAAGCACAAACCGATTTCACAACCCAGAATATTGAATTTATTGAATTTATATTCTCTCCCTACACCAATAAAGCAGGGCCTGATGCCAAAATGGTGATCAACCTCGGTTCGATCTCGGAAGATGTCTTACCCAATGCCCGACTCAATACCGAGGACGGCCTTTCCACAAAAGAAGTAAAATCTGGTAATGAAATAACGGATAATTGGGGCCGGATTTCCGGTGGAACGCTGAATAACATTCTCGGTATAGAAGAAACCTCAGACCGCCGCACGGAAGACTTGGGGCTGGATGGCCTTTCCTCGTATGATGATGCCACCTACGGTCCGTTAAAAGACAAGTTCAATAACCTATACAAAGACAGTCAAAGCCGGGTTTATACCGAACAAACCTTTTTTAAAAAATTTCTTGATGCCATTAACCCTGCCAACAGCACGTCCAGTAACCGCAATACAGAGCAGTATCAACAGTTATGGCAAGCAGCTCTGGCAGATCCATCGGGCGATGATTTTCGGGACTTTAGGGATGAAACCTGGTGGAAAGACCGTGATACCGATAAACTGGGCCGTTTCAACTTCCACTTTCCCGGTTCTGAATTAAATTCTCCACAAGGCCAACGAGACATCTGGTCTAAATCTCTCGGTTCAAGTAAGATCCCTGATTCGGAAGACCTGAACCAGAACAACAACCTGAATTTAGATAACAACTATTATCAGTACGAAATCCCGTTAGACATAACGGTATTAGAAAAACTGGCCAAGCCCGAAGAAACCAACGACTACATTATTACCAAAACGGCAGAAGCCAAAGAAGGCGGTTCTGCTTGGTATAAAGTGAGCATCCCCATCCGCGATTTCACCACAAAAGTAGGGAATATTAGTGGCTTTAACCTGATTCAGGCCATCCGGATCTGGCTCACTGGCTTTGAAGACAAAGGGCAGATTCGGTTTTCCACGTTCGAGTTGGTGGGGTCTCAGTGGAGAGAGTCTAAACTCGTGGGGAATGAGTCCGTTCGCAAAGAAACCCCTCTTGTGATCTCCAGCCTGAGCAGTGAAGAAGATGCAGCCCGTTATGCAACACCTACTACCGCCATTGTTCAGGAAATACGCAACTTCTCAAGCGGCTCAGCATCCGTCAGACAGGGCAATGAACG
The DNA here is from genome assembly GCA_002344075.1 of Bacteroidetes bacterium UBA2364. Taxonomy (GTDB): domain Bacteria; phylum Bacteroidota; class Rhodothermia; order Rhodothermales; family UBA2364; genus UBA2364. The sequence goes on along the minus strand of DDTM01000024.1, from coordinate 43,518 downwards.
TGCTATGGCCCTTAGTGTTACCAACTTACAGGCAGGAGACCAGCGTGCTGTTTATAAGACCTTTACCGAAGGGTTAGACCTATTGAAATACCGCAATATCCGGATGTTTACCCATATTGAAGGGCGGGATGAAACAGGGCGACCCTTGCGGAAAGAAGACCAAAATTTTGATGGCCTCCGGATGTTTATCCGACTGGGATCCGACGAGAATAAGAACTATTACGAATATGAACTACCCGTAACCCCTTATGAATTGGCTCCGGGTGAAAGCCCTGATCCGGATAAACTTTGGCAAATGTTCCAAAAAGTGGGAGACAAAACCATTGACCTGAACTCCATGCACGTCAAAATTCCGGACTTGATCTCTCTAAAATCATTCCGTGATCAATTATTGGCCGAAGCCCGGATTAAAGAAGGGCAAACCGTTTGGAGCGACACTACCTATACCGAACTTATAGACAACCAAGAAAAACAAACGGGCTGGTCCGGCGCAACCCAAACCTATCTGACAGACGTGAAAGCCCGCCTCGCAATCAAAGGCAATCCTACACTTTCTCGCCTTACCTCCATTGTGATTGGTATTCGGAATAACCGCTCTCCCATAAACGAAACAGGATCTCTACCGAATGGTAAATCTAAACAATTCCAAGGCATTACCCTTTGGGCAAATGAACTGAGGGTAACCGAATACGACGCCTTGAGTGGGAACGCAGGACTCGCTACCGCCAACATCCGTCTCGCGGATTTTGCTACTGTAAGCGCAAACGCAAACTATCGTGATGAAGGTTTTGGGGCTTTAGACAGCCAACTTGGCAGTAGATCCGGCCAAGCACAACGAGACTGGGGCATTACAACCAATGTTAATTTACATAAATTATTGCCGGAACGGTTTGGGTGGAACATTCCCTTCAATTACTCCATAAAGTCGAATGTTGCAACTCCTCGCTTCCTTCCCGACCAAGGGGACTTGCCACTTAAGGAAAAATTGGCAGCTATAGAAGAAAACACAACCTTAGACGCCCGCGAAAAACAAGATCAAAAAGCGGCGTTGCTAAGCCAGGCAGAGACGGTTAGTTTTAGTCAGTCGCTTTCGGTGCCGATTACAAAGTCGAACTCACAATCTCCTATGGTACGGTACTTACTAGACCCGCTTTCGGTCTCGTACCGCTGGTCCGAAGGCAATAGTCGAAACCCTCAGACACGTGCAGACGAGAACTGGCAATGGGGTGCTTCCGCCTCGTACAGCCTAAACCTACAGCGCCTCAAAACCATACGGCCTTTCCGGTTTATCCCAAAAGATTTGCCCGTTTTAGGCGGTTTAAACACCCTCAGACTGGCCTACTTGCCACAAAACATTAAGGCAGCCGCGTCCACCGACCGTAGCTTCCGTAGTAGTCAACAGCGTCCAAGAACCGACCAACAATCCACCAAGCCGGATGAATTGGCGTATCCTTTCCGCGAAACCCATGACTTTGGCATCCGCAGAACGTTCGACATTACTTACAATCCGCTAAGTTTCCTGTCGCTTTCCTACCGAAACGAGACCAGTCAGACTTTCTTGAGTGGACTCGACTCGCTGTTCTATGTTAAACACAAGACCACGCGTAACGAACAGTTGTTTATTAACAACCGCCAAAATGCCGAATTGGCCGTAAAGAATGACCCAGACAACCTATACCTTTACGAACGAATTGACCCACGTTCTACGCAAGACGTGATACGTCAATTGTTTACGAGTCAGGCAGACATTCGCGCAGATCGTCATGGGCAGGACTTTAGTGCTTCGTTCGATCCTAAATTAGACCGGGTTAAGTGGTTAGACTGGGTTAATATCCAACCCATCACATACAATGCACGGTTCGACTGGGACAACGGAAATAAATCGGCCAGTGATATTGTAGGAGCCGGAGTCAGTAATACCGTCAGTTGGAAAGGTGGCACCAGTTTCCGGTTAAAAAGCCTGTACGATAAAGTCCCACTCTATAAAAAAGCCAAGCAGGCGGACCAACAAGATCGTACACGCAGGCAACAACAAGCACGGGAACGACGTGAAGCCAACGAGATTGAGGCCAGAAAAGAACGCGCACGCCGTGAAGCCGCCGTAAGACAACGTGCGGCAGAGAAACAGGCAGCCAAAGAGGCCACAAACAAGCCTGCCGTTACTGGCAATACGGAGAATCCAGCCGAAGGACTGACAAAACCAGAAGATGCGCTTGCAAAACCATCCTCAGAAACCAAGCCTACCGAAACAACAGCCAAACCAATTGTTGAAAAAGCAAAACGAGACACCACCAAAACGAAGAAAAATTTCAATCTGCCGCTACCAGATCCCAAGCGCATCGCCCGCTACATGTTCTTGAAAGCATTCTCGATCTCGGATTTGTCTTTCAACTATTCTCGTAATACAGGCGCACAAAGCGGAAATCTAAAAAGTGGATATTATCTTTTTGGGGAAAATATAACTCCGTGGAATTATCGGTTTGGCTTGACATCGTACCTCCCCGCCGATACCCTAACCCGCGTAAACAACACACGACTCCAGATTAGCGACCAAATTCGTGCCAGTACCCAATATGGCCTCCGTGGCTCGCTGGAACTATCCCAAGACTTGCGTGTGGACCTCACGAGCGATGTCAGCTTCGAAGATGCCAATCGGATTTCTTACAAGATAGAAGATGATTCGCCTACTTTACTCCGCGACACCAACCTCAGTGGTAAAGCACGGGCCTCTGCATGGGCCATCGGTGCGAACTACAATGCGATGGTGCAAGACCAGTTTAATAAACTCCGGACACTTCAAAAAAACGACCCTGGTGCAACTAATTTTCTTGTTGAAGACGGCGAACAAGGAGTCTTGACCAACCAGTCGGTGGGCGCGAGTTTCCGAAAAGGATTTATTACCGCCATTGGTAGCCGGACTTTTGACAAAAAAGGCTATCTGCCCATTCCATTGCCCAACTGGAACATTAGTTATAATGGTTTACAACGTCTGCCTTTCCTGTCAAAATTAGTCCAAAGTGCTACGCTGAGGCATGGGTATTCTACGAGCTACGATATGGATTACCGCAACAACCCACGCGAAGGCAAAGAAGAAGAGATCACCTTTAATGGTGTTAATGCCAATGGTCAAGACGTGACTTACGTGATCAACTACGCACTTCCGGGTGAAGAAGTGAGTGGCGTCCGAATCAATGAACGGTTCAGCCCATTAATCGAGATGGACCTGCGGTTCAAAAATGGTATTCAGGCAACAACCAAATGGGCTAAATCCAATGCCTATACTTTTGGAACCACCAACTACGACCTCTCGAAAATAGAGACGAATGAATTTGAATTCCGTACCAGTTATTCAAAAACCGGAATGACCCTTCCGTTCAAACTTCCGTTTATGAAAACCAACCGCCTGAACAATACCATCCGGTTCAGTTTTTCGATTGGATTACGGGAAAACAAGGAAAGTACTTTCCCCCTCAAGAAGAGTCTGGAGCAAGCCCTTCGGGCAGATTATGAGGCAACTTCCCGTGGAGGTTCTCTCAATTGGCAAGGCTTCCAGTTCGAACCCACTTTATCGCGCTCGCAACGTACTTTAGATGCCGAACCCCGCTTATCGTATCAGTTTTCAGCACGGGTAACGGCAGATGCTTTCCTTACATACTCTAACCGTACAGGTAAAGACAGAACAGAACCAAACTTAAGTACTTTAAAAGGAGGGTTTAATTTCCGAGTAAGTATTTCAAACTAATATGGATAATATATTTATCAAAAGTATATTAATATGGGTATCAAAAAACCTTTTCCCAATGGAGACCTCATGAGACATGTGTTCTTTCTCCTTATCGTCTGCACACCTTCTGGGCTTAGTGCCCAGCAATCGGTGGTTCATAAAGGTAGATGGGAGGTAGGTGGCCAAATTCGTTATGGACGAAGTACTTTTTCTCCTACCACTAACCCGATACAAAGTACTTCAGGATCCGATGTCCGGGTTTTTAACTTATATCCAGATATCCAGTATTTTGTGAAGGAGGGCCTCGGTATTGGACTTTCGATGGCCTATGGCCGTGTAAAACAACTCAAAACACCGATCGAAGGCGTAAGTCAATCTTATGCCATTGGACCCAAGGTGGCCTATTATCATAAAGTAACACCCGCTTTGTATCCATTTGTGGCTGCCCGGTATAAAATCGAACGCAGCAAATCTGAAACCTATAAGCAAGAAGGATATGGATACGGAGGCTCTGTGGGTATTTTGTGGATGGCGAATGAGCATGTGGGATTGGTATTAGACGCCTTCTCCGACCGAGCCTTTTCCCCACTTTCTCACGATCCGGATTATCACTCCTCGTACAAAGAGCAAGGGCTGCGTTTCGGTTTTGCTATTTTTTTGCGTTAAAACCATATCCAAATGATGCCCCCCCTCCTATTGGAACCCGCTTCAAAAAGGCAAGTGATCGTGTGCCACCTCGGACGAATTCCCTATGCAGATGCGTGGACGCTTCAGCAGAACTTGCAAAACAAACTAATCTGGGCGAAAAAACATGCACCACCAATACAACTCCCTCATATCCTCTTGTTGGTGGAACACCCACATGTCTATACGTTAGGCAAAAGTGGACACGCAGGTAACCTCTTGTTATCAGAAGAACGCCTTGCTGAGGTAGAAGCAACCTTTTTCAGGATTGACCGAGGGGGAGATATTACGTATCATGGGCCAGGACAATTAGTGGGCTATCCTATTTTGGATTTAGACCGGTTTTTCACTGATCTCGGCAAATACCTCCGCCTATTGGAAGAGGCTATTATTCAAACATGTGCCGATCACAACCTTCTTGGTGGACGGGTGAGCGGACGGACCGGCGTTTGGGTGGGGCCAGATGAACATGGGCCTGAACGAAAAATCTGTGCTATGGGCATTCGATGTAGTCGTTGGGTCTCCATGCACGGTTTTGCTTTTAATCTCAATACGAACCTCGATTATTTTTCGTACATTGTCCCCTGTGGCATCCGTGATCGCGGTGTAACTTCGGTTGCGTCAGAAACAGGCACGATAGCACCCGAAGAATTGATCCGCACTCAATTTGTGACACACTTTTCTTCCCTCTTCGAGGCCGAAACAATAATGCTCAAATACAACGAGGCTCAATCCTTTCTGAGTTCGTTCTTGGCATATGAGCCAACAAACTTGAATCAACTTGAAACCTTCATTTAAAAATAACAACTATCATGGCATTTGATCTTAAAGCCTTCACCCTGGAATTGATTGCCGAATCCGTTTTTTATGATGACGAATACGGCTTGTTTTCCAACGTCATATTAATTGACAAAGCAAACAACAGAGAAGCCTATTACGCCTATTATGATCCCGAAAAGGATGATTTTGTCATCGAGGTGGCAAATGCATGGGAAGAATTGGCCGAGGAAGAGTATCAGATTGCTAGCGCTGGCGAAGAACACAGCCGCTATGAATCGGTAGAAGAGCTTTCGGCCAAACTACTTGATATGGCCGAGGCTGGTGAACTGGAACCCAAAGTCATGATTATTTTCGAGGATGACGAAGAAGGCTAATCTGAAAAAAGCATTGCCGTTTTACAGAGGTCTTCGGACCTCTTTTTTTATCTATCAACGCTTTAAGAATACAACAACTTACTCTCTTCCTGCAGCACGCCAAATGGCTTTTCGGAGCGCCATAGATTTATTAACAGTTTCCTCAAACTCGGTTTGGGGGGTAGAATCTGCCACCAGTCCTGCACCAGCCTGTATATAGATCCGATTTCCTTTTACCACCATCGTCCTAAGGGCAATACAGGAATCCATGTTATTCGAGAAATCTAAATACCCGATTGCGCCCGAATACACCCCACGTTTGGTTGGTTCAAACTCATCTATGATTTGCATAGCACGTACTTTAGGCGCTCCCGACACCGTCCCTGCGGGAAAACAGGCTGCCAATACATCCAATGCTCCTTTTCCGGGTTTTAACTTACCAGTTACCAACGAAACAAGGTGCATGACATGTGAATACCGTGCAACATAAGCGTATTCTTCTACCTGTACCGTGCCATACTCACAGACGCGGCTCAAATCATTTCGCCCCAGATCTACCAGCATCAGGTGCTCGGCCCGTTCTTTTGGATCTGCAAGCAACTCGGTTTCTAAGTTCCGATCTTCTGTAGCGGTTGCCCCTCTGGGCCGTGTTCCGGCAATAGGCAAAACCTTCGCTTGACCATCTTCAATAGACACAACATCCTCTGGAGAAGAACCAATCAGCATAAAGTCTATAAAATCCAAAAAAAACAAATAAGGAGAAGGGTTTACCTGACGAAGTGCACGGTATAAATTAAACGCATCTCCCTCAAACTGCGTCTCAAACCGTTGCGAAACCACCACTTGGAAAATATCGCCTTCATAAATGTATTGCTTGCTCTTCTCGACAGCCTCTTTGTAGGCATCGGGGGTTTGGTTGGAAGTAAACTCCTCCTTCATCAACCGGATGGGTGGCGGTGCAGCAAACCGAACGTGTGAAAGATCTTCTTCCAGTTGTTCTAATTTTTCGTAAGCAGTGTAATAAGCCGCTTCATACGACGAATCTGCATGAATAAAGGCATTGGAAATTAACACCATTTCGTGACGCACATGATCGAACGCCACCAAGCTATCATAAAAACACCAGACCGCATCCGGAAGACCAAGATCGTCTGGCGGTGTATCCGGCAAGTTTTCAAGCAAACGCACCGTATCATAGCCCATAAACCCTACGGCCCCCGCCGTAAGCCGTGGCAACTCCGGAGCCTTAATTTCCACATATCGGTCTAACATTTCCTGCAAAACCGAATATATATTGGCCTGATGAAAGACCCTGTCTTCGTTGTCGCGGGTTGAAGTTCGGTGAACCTCCCGACCATGAGCCGTTACAGTACAGTATGGGTTTTTACCGATAAAGGAATAGCGTGCAAGGTGCTCCCCTCCTTCCACACTTTCCAGCAAAAATGTGGCTTTACCCGTTTCGCGCAAGGCCAGAAAAGCCGAAACGGGTGTAACCAAGTCTGCATTTAATCGCTTAAATATCGGGATTACCAACTCCTGCCCTACGGGCAAAGGGTGTTGAAGAATGAGTTCTTTAAAGGCTGTAAAGGTCATAAATACATTTTATTATCTGATGAAGTCGGCTTCTATACACCAGCAATCAAAAAAAGTCTCTTGCCCGATCACAAAAAAAGCCTACCGCATACTTTACGCAGAAGGCTTTTACATCAATAAATCGCAATTAAACGTCTATACCGCCTCGCCTGCCGCATACTTTTATGTAGTGGGGAGTCTTTGCCAATTGACAACAGGCGATATGTAGTGCTTAACCATAAGAAACAAAATAATCTTATAATGCGTGATAAAGCAAGTCATTTTTACATTAATTCCCTACTTCGATCACGGCATGAACCACCTGTGCATCGGCATCATAGTGTAGCGTAAAGCCCACTTTTTCACAAACCCGTTGCATCCCCCGATTTTCTGGAAGGATTTCCGCAATTACCCGCTGCATCCCTTCGGCACGTGCAATCGCCACCAATTCCGAAAGCAACTTGGTTCCAATGCCCGATCGCTGAAAATCATCGCGGATCAGCATCGAGAATTCTGCATCACCCGTATCTCCGACAACTGAAAGCCGGCCAATGGCCAGAACCTGTGGTGTACCGTCTGCTTGCTCGTGTTCCATGACGAGGGCCATCTCGCGCCCATAATCTACATGAGCCACCCGGATCAGACGATCGTGATGCGTCCGTTGCGAAAGGTTCAACGACTGGAAATACCGCATATAGACACTTCGCTCGGAGAGGTGTTCATGGAATACCGCAATCAGGGGTTCATCTTCGGCCATAATCGGACGAACAATCACCGCTTGACCGGTCTTAAGGGTTTGGGCAGAAACATATTGCGTCGGATAGGGGCGTATGGCAGGCTGTGGTAAGGCCGTATCCGGAAGAGATGCTGGGTGCAAAACCACCCGTGCATCCAGTGCCACAAATCCATCGGCGGTAGCAAGCAAAGGATTGATGTCTATTTCCTTGATACGCCGTTGTTCTGTTACCAATTGACTAAACCGTACCATCAGCTCTTGAAGCTCTTCTATGTTTACGGGTGGTTTCCCTCGGATGCCTTTAAGCGCCAAACTGATCTTGGTTTGTTCAATCATTTGTTTTGCCTGTACCGTATTTAATGGCGGTAAACCAAGGGCACGGTCTTTAAAAACCTCGACCATCGTACCACCAGCACCAAACAACAGTACTGGACCAAACTGACTGTCCTCACTGGCTCCCAAAATCAGCTCATAACCATCCAAGCGCACCATGGGTTGTACAGCAACCCCATTAAAAGCGTCGGGGGGGACCGCAGATTGAATGTTTTGGAAAGACCGACGCACAGAATTGGCATCTCGGAGGTTAAGTTTAACCCCTCCCACATCCGTTTTATGTGTAATGGTATGGGAATGTATTTTCACGACTACAGGATATCCTAAGCGGTTTGCATGCGAGACAGCCTCCTCCTCCGTTGTGGCCACATAGGTTGGAACTGTTGGGATGCCATAAGCAGCCAATATTTGTTTGGCTTCAGACTCGGTAAGTATTTCGCGGTTTTCAGCACGAGCCTTGCTTATCATTTCACGTACAACTGCCTTTTCTTGCAACATTTCTTCGCTGTCAATGGCGAATCGGGGTGTTTGGTAAAGCGACTCCAACCGCCGGAAATAGCGGTACATCATGACGAAATGTTGAGCCGCAGTATCTGGATACTCAAAAACAGGAATGCCAGCACTGTTCAAAATTTCGTGGCCTTCGGCTACTTTTTCCCCACCCATCCAAGCAGCCAATACTGGCTTTTGGGGCAATTTTGCATATTGTACCAATACTTTTGCTGATTCTGTTGGGTCTGTCATCGCTTGTGGCGTTAGTACAACCAGCAATCCATCTGTATTGGGGTCTTTAGATACTACATCCAATGTTTTTGCAAAAATTTCGGGCGTAGCATCACCTAAAACATCTATGGGGTTGGCATGAGACCAATATGAGGGCAAGAACGTATTTAATGCCTCTATTGTCTCCGGCGCCAATTTTGAAAGCGTACCTCCATTATTGATGAGGGCGTCTGTTGCCAAGACGCCTGGCCCACCCGCATTCGTAATAATCGCCAAGCGGTTTCCTTTAGGTCGTGGCTGCTTACTCAGTATATCGGCCATGTTAAACAACTCAGAAATCCGTTCTACGCGCATCACCCCTACCCGACGAAAGGCCGTTCGCAGTACATCGAAACTTCCGGCCATAGAACCAGTGTGAGACGCCGCAGCCTTCGCAGCTTCCTCGGTGCTTCCTGCTTTGATCACAATAATAGGCTTGGATCGGGATACCTCTCTCGCTGCCGACATGAAACTACGAGCATCTCCTATGGACTCCATATACAGTACAATACTCTTCGTTTGTGGATCATTTCCGAGTTGATGTAAGAGATCTCCCCAAGAGACATCAAGCATCGAACCAATAGAAACAAATGCGGAAAATCCCACATTTTCGCGGCGGCTCCAGTCTAAAATGGCTGTACACATCGCTCCCGACTGAGAAATAAGTGCTACTGAACCAGCTTTGGCCATTCCGTCTGCAAACGTAGCATTAAGGCCCGTCTTAGGACGCATAACACCCAGGCAATTGGGGCCAATAATCCGAATTTTGTATTTCTTTGCAATGTCTAAAACTTCTTTCTCCAGTGCAATGCCTGCCTCGCCAATTTCCTTAAAACCTGCGGATATGATGATAATACTCCTACATCCTTTCTCGGCACATTCCTGAACAAGGGCAGGAACCGTGGTGGCGGGCGTCACGATAACCGTTAGTTCAGGCGTTTGGGGCAATGCCGCCAAAGAAGGATGACATGGAAGCCCCATTAATGTTGTACGACTGGGATTTACAGGGAAAACCTTTCCTTTAAATACCTCATTTTGCAAATTTTCCATGATAATCCGCCCCACACTTCCCTCTCGGTCGGTAGCGCCAACAACAGCGACGGATTTAGGATTAAAAAAGGCGTTCAGGTTGCGGCGGTTTTCCCGCAAAATATCATGGCTGGGGTATAGTTTCATAACAGATAGGCGGTTTTCGTTTCCGAATTATGTGTTTCGGTTACGACACCTCATCGGGGCTGTTCCCCCCATCACCGAGTTTTAACCCAAAACCTATACACCCTTAACAAGAAGCGTTTTCAGCCAAATCCGATTCCCAGAAACCGTGAGTCACTTATGGGCAATAATCCGAGACTGCTTTTCACCCGCTGGAACAGGGACGGAAAGCTTGTTTTCTGCGGGTGGGAGGGTACAGATGTAATCCGGATTATAATCACAATATGGATTGTAGGCTTCATTAAAATCTACCACTAAAGAATTGCCGGAAATTTTCCGGGCACTCAAATACCGACCGCCGCCATAGGTTTCCTTTCCATTCGTGGCATCCCGAAAGGGGATCCAATACATATCCGGCGGCTCCTCCTCTAATTTAAACACCAACAAGCGTTCTTCCGCTTCCGGAAATTTTAGGGTCACACTACCAGCACATATGTATTCTTTTTCCTCCTCTGTAATACGCTCTTTCATGCGTACAACACGATTATTTTCCGTTGGCAGCATTGGAACCACAAAACGATAGGCCGAATTTACATCGAAGTATTTAAGCCCTTTAAAATTATTCACGTCCTGAGGACGAAGCACACTGGTTTGGGGGTTTCGGAGAGCAGCATCCTTTTCAAAACGATTTTGCAAAATAGCCTGCTCATAAACACTGAGTTGTTTTTCGCAACCAACTACTGATAACGACAAGGCGACCAAACACAGCAAACGTATTTTTTTTTCGATACAAAATAACATGAGGGCACTCCGGAACATTTTGAATGTATATGAACACCAGAAAATAAAAAGCCTGCCCAGAGTTATCCAAGCAGGCCATTGAAAATCCAGAAAGGACACTGCCTCAACGAATAATCACCAATTTCTCTACGCTAGATTCGCTATTCACCGCCTGTAGCCCTTCCTTGGTACGCAAAATCACTTTGTAGAGATATGTTCCCGTAGCTAGGGCATCACCGTCGGCGTCAGTACCATCCCATTTTACCATGTTCCAATTCGTTCGCAAAACACCCGCCTGTAGTTCAGTAGGGTTTTTTACCAAATCAAATTCACGGACTAACCGTCCGCCCACTGTAAAGACCCGAATCCTCAAATCTTCCACCAATGTAGTTGCCGCACCACGAAGCCGGAAAGCAAATGTGGTTTGGTTAATCATTGGATTGGGATAAGGGTATAAGCTCTCAATTTCTGCCGCGTTTTGTACACGAAAATGCACCTGATAAGGCTCCGCCTGATTGCCAGAAACATCACGAACAGCCAAGGAGAGGGTATAGGTTCCATCCTTTCCAGTCAGGTCTGGTTTATAGATAATGCGCGCACGGTTATCGGCAGAGGTCCCTTTAATAAAAGTAACATTTGGGCCTGCCAGATCCACATTGACGTTGTTCAACTTTAATGTAAACAGTTTTACATCATCCAATAAACGATTTTGGTCATTGTCTGATAACATCACTTCGATGACGGGTGTTGCCGTGACGAAGGGGTACAGATGGCTTTCCGGATTAACAATGGGCTTGGGGTCATTCAACAACTCCACGCCATCTACCGTTACCCGGTAGGATGGCGCTTGCTTATCTGAAACCACTGTAAAGTTTTTGAGTAGCGTATTGTTAAAAACAATGACTTCGGGCACATCCACCTGTTCGATAAATACTTGAATTTGGTTTTTTCCCGCAAGTCCGACTGTAGCAATTGATTTACTAAAAGAAGCAATTGCATTGGGCACAAGGGTTGCGACCGAGTCCCGGCCGATGATACTTGTCTGATTTTGTGCATTTGTGAGGACAAACAAGGCCCTGATTTTCCCAGCAGTTGTTTGACTCAGATTTTGCAATTTAACCTGTACCGTTTGCATAGCACCTTCTGCAAGCGTTTCGTTACCCAATGTAAATTCAGCGGGTATCAATGCGATATCCGGTACAGGATCGAAGGCCACATGCGCATAATGTAATTGGGGTGTAGTTTTATGAGAACCGTCTCTAAAGGTAGCCCTCAGACGGATAAACGGATGGGTTTTCGCATTGATTCCCGCCAGCCCAATGGCTGGAAGCGGTTCCTTCAATCCAGAAAGCAGAGGTGTATCTCCATTAGCAGGCAAAATATCAAAGGTAATACTTCGGTCGGCATCCCCAATCGGAAAGTTTTGTCCCCAAGTAACTGTTTTCCAAGACAACGCCGGACCAATAGGGGGGGAAGTGGTTTGGGCTTCTGATACCAAAAAGGATAAGGTGACCGGAAGATCAAGTTCTGTGATGTTGGAGGAACTTTGTGTCAGCTCAGTCGTGGCTTCTGGCATTCCTTTTCGGGTGATCATCGCCCAAAGGTTTTGGTTTTTTCCATCTATTCCCGGTTTTAGCAGACGATCTATTGCCGTGCTACCAAGCCCCCTGAAAAAAGTTTTGAGCGAATCCGCAACAGGTGTCGAGCCAATATAGCAGGTACGAACCATCACATAATCACCTTTTCCCGCATTGTTATAAATCGTTCGGAATTGTTGCCAGTCAGAGAGACTGGAATTAATAGCACCACTGAAGTACTCTTTTACCTTACCGCTATATCCGTCCAAAGTGAGAATTCCATAACCCACTTTCAGGCGCAAGAACGGTTCTCCGTTGACCAAATACTGGCATTTATTGTTCTGGTTTGTACCACCGGAAGTGGCATCAATATTAATTTCAGTCCTTGTTGTAGCAAAAGTCCACTTAGGATCGCTATAAGAAAGTTGGGGTGAATGTACATTGCCTTCAAACAAAACTCTTTGCTGGAGCCAACCCGCCGCGAGATCAGTCCGAACAGTAAAAGCGGCATTGGTCCAGTTTTCGGATTGACTGGGGTTGTCTAACCGTGCCCGCCAATAATAGGTTCTTCCGGAAACCAAGGGTGTACTTTGTTTCCACTCTGCTGTCAAAGCGTTGGTCGTAGTCTGAAAACTGCGCTTAAACGGTGACGTAAAGGTGCGGGTGGAGTCCATCTCAAAAATGAAGGCATGGTCATTCTGGCTTAAGGCCAAGGTACTCACCCGGAGGGTAGGTGTCAGTGTCGGTTCTACCCCAAAGTTTATGGGCGAAACTACTGAAACCCCATTCGAAAAAATAGTAATACTCTTTTCGACAAAATTATCGGTCTCGTCAGATTCTGCAATCTCGTTTTGGGCATCTGTTGTAATCCGGATTTTGTTTTGTCCCACCGATTGATCATTTATTTTCACCTTAAACGTATAAGATTCTGTTATGGCAACCGGTGCTATCCGTTGCTCATAGACGGTAACCCCTCCACCAGGGCGTTCATGTTCTAATTTTAATAAGGAAGGGTATTCAGGAATATTCCCCAAATTATGTAGATTCACACGGACTGATAAGGCAGAATCTGCCGGAACCGGAGAGGCCGGCAAAACGACAATGTCACTGGCCAGTAAACGATAATTGGATTGAGAAGGCAAACGCGTTTGGGTGGCCGGGTCTCCGATCAGGTTGTATTGCAGGACATGCATTAATTCATACGGACGTTCTGTGGCAAGAATTTTCCCCGGAACCCGAACCCCATTTACAACTGTTGACATCCTACTGGCGAGAGAATCCAAATATGCCTGTTTGCCCAACCGGAAAATATCCCCCAACCGTCGGGCACCATCCCTATTAATTCTTGGTATTACATGATTAACCATATCGGCCGTAAATGAGATATAGCTCGATCCGGAACCACCCCAGTGTGCAATTCCTCCATTGGGGGAAAACAATAACGATTCCGCAAAAACAGGATTATTGGGATCGGCAAAACGATCTCCAGCAAACGCACCTGTGGTACAACCCAATGAAAACACGATCGGTAAACGGCTGGCATTGTTCCATTCTGTTACTGGGCGGGTAACAATTTCCCAACTAAAAGCAGATGAATGTCCGAAATACAGCATCATCCCCGCACCTTTTCTAATCCGTGTTTGAAGTGAGTCCAATAAAGAGGTGTCCAAAACATCAGTCAGAATACCTTTTGATATAAAGGTCGTATCCGCCCCAAAAGGTTTTCCCGCCATTTCCTTCATCCAGCGCACCACATTTCGCTTTAATTCCACTTGTTCATAAACATTTAACCCGCCTGCAAGCCCAATGAGTTTTTTATTCCATACATCCACCGGCACTTGTTCATATTGTTTAATTTTGTTGATGACCGTTGTACCATAGACCTCGTTATCACGTACATTCAGCCGCCCAACCGAAACCACCTCACGCCAATCAGTATCTCCACCAAGACCCAATGCAAACCAGCCGTCGGAAGAGGGTCGGCCAAAAGAAGGGACTTCCCAAGGTTGGTGCGGAGATTTGCGGTCGGGATAAAGTGCATCTCCCCAGAACAACAAGAATTTGGGTTTGATTTGCCATTTTTGTGACTGATGAACAAAACGACGAATGGCGATTGGGGTAGGGCGCCCAAAATCAAACTCATTGTATAATTCCCGCACATCTACTACAACTGTTTTAAATCCATCCTTTTGCTGCCGATATGCCGCCATCTGATTGGCAGAACTCAACAGTGTTTTGGTGGTGATAATCACATAATCTGCCGCATTGGTAGTATCACGCCAATGGCTGGACTGTACCTGACTGAGCAATACGGGTTTCTTGATGGCCACTTGCTGAATCGCATACAAGGGCAAATCACCTGTATTCTGTTTTTCGTAAAAAGCCCCCCCTCCTCCACTTCCCGTAGTAAACTCGAATCTTCTCTTTGTATTTGGGTTGTAAACCACAACATTTCCATTACTCCATCCATTTGTTGTAAATCCCACTGCTCCTCGGTTGGGATGGTTTAGGCGTAACACCCCCGTAGTAGCAGTAAGTTTGCGCTGGTAATGCACTGCGATGTAGTCTAAATAAACTTGAGGCCGGGTTTCATTCAGTGGATTGTATGACACGATCCGAACCTGTAACTGGTTTAAATTCGCAAGGTCGCTGAGTGGGATTTTAGCCCTTAAGTCCCTAAAAAACCAGCCACTCCATTCCTGCACCACCAATTCTTTGTATCCTGTGCTCCCACCTTGTTTTAGGTTTAAACTAAGGCCTATCCGGTGCGAAGTAGCGTTAAGGGTACTAATTCGCACATTTATTTCGAGAGAATCTCCGACAGATGCCTCAGCATTACTCAAAGGAATGGTATAATCAGCATTGACAGGACTTGAAGAGGTATTAACGATGCTGCTCCAATACATCCCTTCTCCACGAGTAAATAAGGGGTTTGAGACTTGTGCATCACCATCGCCATAATGATAGACCGCTTCCTGTTCTTGCCAAATCATGGCCACATACTTCTGCGTCATGGTTGCACCTTCGGCAAACTGAGTCGGCGTTGTTTGAACATACCGAAGTCCCGTTTCACTACCAGTCCATGACAACCAATAAAAGGTGGTATCTGAATACAAACTGAAACGTGTGCTACCTTGAGACTCCGGCGCATCATAGGCCCACGTTTCGTCCTCTCCACGGTTTTGCTTGCCGATAAATTCGATATAGTCGGCATCTCCCATGGTACTCCCTCCTTGATACCAAATGGGAATCTCTTTACCATGCTCAAACAACTGTAGGAAAGAGGGGTCTATGCCCGATAAATTCAGCCCCTTGGCCCGCAATTCTTGGCCTGTTACACGATACACACCGTCTTCTACAACGGCAATTTTAAGATAAGGCTGGCTGGGCTTTTGCCAGTCCCAGTAAACGGATTGACCCTTTATAGGGTTTGCCAGCAAAAAAAGAACCGTTATAGAAAGAGAAAAAAAATGATGTCCCATATGTTTTTGCCTACATGGAAAATGACAGAAACAGCAATAATATGCAAATGGGTATCTAAAAAACGATAAGTACGGGTTTTAAATAAGAAACTAAAAACTTATTAAGGAAACGCTTTTTCAAGTGCCGATTCCAGAATATGTTTCATATCCACTCCTAACTTCTGACGATCATAATATTTCCGTGCCAAATATGCACCTTTCTCACCAGCCCTCGCAACAACTTGAGGATCTGTCGACAGCATTTTGATCTTCTGAGCCAGAAGATCGGGGCGTTCAGCCGGAACGTACCACCCACATCCTTCCCGTTCCACCACCTCTTTCGTCCATCCAGGATTGGTTACAATAACGGGAACCCCAGCGGCCAAACTGTCAAAAAATTTAGCGGGTGAATTGGCACCAAGCACTGGCAGGTCTAAAAAGGTAACCAACGACAAATCTACAATTTTGTTCAATACCAGCATTTCATGGTGTGCCAACTCTGGAATATACGTCATATTGAAAGATAACGCAGCAGCTTTCTTAACTTCCGGCTCATAGAACCCAAACCCACACAGGATAAAATGGACATTCGCATCTTTTTGCATCGAACGAATGGCCTTTAAAATCGTAGGAGTATCGTTTGCACGTCCAAATTTTCCACCATACAATACCAGAAACTTAGCAGGGATTTGGTGGTGTGCCCGGAAGGCATGTACTTGTTCCGCCGATATAGCATCGCTCATCTGTGGGTTTGTACCATGTATTACGGTTTGTACCTTTTTACGTTCTTCCTGCTTCAGCAAACTCGCCACATGGTGCTCCATGTCAGGAGACGAAGTGATAACCGTTGTCGCCGAATGGTACAGCCACCTTTCCATCCATTTGAAAAACGCGATTACAGACCTACTTCGGAACCCTTTCATCTGAATCGGAAAATCTGGCCACAAATCCCTCACTTCCAAAACCCAAGGGACTCTATAAAAACGGGCCAATATAAAAGAAATCAATCCAACAGTCAAAGGTGTCGAAATACCCCAAATTACGTCTGGTCTTTTACTTGTTTTCAAACCTGCAAAGAGGGCTTTCCATGCAAATCCACTATATGAACGTATCCTTTGCCATTTACCCATCGCGTTGTCGAAGGATACAGGCAACAAGATGAGGTCCACACCTTCCGGAGCCAAGGGGAATAAATTTGTCTTTTTTTTATGTAAGAAGTATGGTGTGGTAATCACCTGAACAGAATGCTCTTTCCCGATCGCTTCCAATAGCGAAAAAAGCCTTATATTTCCTGGCGTATCCGGAGTATTGTAATATTGATAAAAACACAATACGTGCATATAATGAGTCAACTATAAAGATATTTTTCAGCTTATCCATCCATAGCTTGACCGATTTGGTGAAGCCTATGGGGTGTTTGTACATTGCACTAACTTCATCAAAATAGTTTCCCAATGGGTTTTCTCGAAATCCTTCAAAGAATGTTTGTGAAAAAAAACCTTCCCCATTGCAACCATTGACCATAGTTCGCTATCATTAGGTCTGTAAATATCTTTATATTCATTCTTTACCCCAGTTGTAAAGGCATTCTATTGTACACAACAACATCTTTGAGGCAGATCTTGCATAATGCCTCTTTGCGCTCTTCAAAGATTGTGAACCCAAACACACCCTGCCTGTATTTTTGCTACAAACATAAACAATCAGACAAAATCAATCTTTTACTTGTAAGCCCAAAATGAAGCAAGGTGTTGTTTTGCTATAATTATTACTTGAATCATCATCTTCAGAACCAGAAATAAATCATGTCCAGCTTCTCTCGCGCCAATGAAACCGGCCTTAACAATGGTCGTGCCAATGAATACCAACCTCCTGTTATAGGTGCTCTTACAGACAATGCGCCGCCGGAGCAAGAAATCTCATTACGCGAAATCATTGAGATTTTAATGAAGGGCCGTTGGGTTATCTTGATTACATTCTTAGCGGTTTTGGGTGTAGTGGCAGCCTATACCTTCATGCTCAAACCTGAATATGAAGCGGTGACGATGCTTAAAATTGACACCGAAAAGTCAGGCGGAGGCTCCGCCGACATGGCACAGTTGATGGGATTTACCTCGGCAAACCGGAACATCAACAACGAAATCGAGATGCTGAAGTCTCGAAGCCTTTCGAGGCGCGTAGCCAGTAATATTTTGGAGAATCGCTCTGGGAAAGGGACTCAAAGCCCGTTACTGGAGCCAGATGAAAATGGAAGAATCACGGAACGTGCGGTCGCAGCAAGAATCAAGAAAGGCATTGATGTAAAACAGGTTACCCCAGATGTTGACCTTATTGAAATCAAGTTTACGAGCAATTCCCCACAAGAAGCACAGTTCGTAGCAGATACATTTGTCCGAACTTTTCAAGATTGGCGTTTGGAATCCACCCGAGAGAGTGTCTCGATGGCGCGGCAGTTTCTTGAAAAACAATATGAGCAACTTAATGAAACCTTGAAAGGAAGTGAGCAAGAACTAGAGACGTTTCTGGAAAACAAAAATGTTGTTCAGTTAGATGAAGAAGCCCGCCAATTGGTACAACAAGCCAATGAGATCAAATTGGAGTCCGACAAAGCAAGTGTAGATTTTGAAGTGGCCCGCGCACAACTGAATGGATTGCAGCGTCAGTTAGAGCCTAATAAAGCAGGCTTGCGTAACCGCGTATCCTCTACCGCAGATCAGGAAATTGCCTTACTTAAAACCCGAATTGCAGAGTTACAAACCCGACGTGAAGAGCGTTTGGCCGAATTGTACCGCGATCCGGAGTGGCGGACGAAGGCTAACCAAGATATCAAAGTTCAAGAAATGAATGCACAACTGAATCAACTCATTCGTCGTTTAGACAATGTCTCGGATCAGTTCATGCAAGAGAGTGCCGCTACCGTAATTGGTCCTGGCTCTTCCCAAGACCCAACGGGTATCAAAGAAGCTCTGGGTTATGAAAACCAACTCCGTCGGCAAATTATTGAAAAAGAGATCGAAGTAAGTGGACTTGCCGCCCGCAAAAACGTTTTGGGTAGCCGTCTTGGAGAGTATCAATCCCGCCTCAGTACCATGCCAGGAACCTCTATCCAATTGGCACAACTACAACGCGACCGCGAGGGAAAAACCAAGTTGTATGAATATGTTACCAATAAGTTACAGGAAGCTCGTGCAGCGGAAACGGCAACGGTAGGCGGAATCCAAATTGTTGACACCGCCGAGGTGCCTGCCATGCCTGTACGTCCAAACCGGCTACTGAATCTTTTGATTGGCGCTATTCTTGGATTGGCACTGGGCATAGGTATTGTTTTTGTCCGTAATGCGCTGGATGACATCATCTATAAACCCGAAGATCTACGTAAACGAGGACACAGTGTTCTGGGCATTATCCCCTCGATGGAACGCATTATTCGTACTGACTTTGCCGGAAAAGATAAAATTGTTTTTGACAACAAAAACATCAGTACCTCGTTGCTGACCTTGTTAAACCCACTTTCTCCAATTGCAGAATCGTATCGGCGATTCCGGACAAACGTAGAGTACAGTAAATTGGATACTCCCATCCAAACCCTGATGGTGACGAGTCCAGCCCCTGGAGATGGAAAAACGGTAACGGCCCTAAACCTTGCTATTGCTTTGGCACAATCCGGACGTCGCACAATTTATATTGACGCAGATTTGCGACGCCCTACTGGACACAAAATGATCGAAGTGTCTAAAGATCCGGGCCTCGTTGAGGTACTGTTTGAAGTTCACCCATTCCGGCCAGAGGATTTTTATACAGGTATTGAGGACCTATATCTATTGCCTGCTGGCAGCATGGTACCCAACCCTGCCGAGCTTCTTGCGTCCAAAAAAATGCGGGATTTCGTTTTACAGCTCCGAAACGAATTCGATGTTATCATTTTCGATACTCCACCCGTTTTGGCCGTATCAGACGCAGGACTCCTCATCAGCCAGGCAGACGCCGCCATATTGGTTCTCTCGGCTGGCGAGACCACTTGGCAAGGATTGGAACGGAGTATGGAAAGTATGACATCGAATACAGGTGCCCGGCTTACAGGCGTGGTGCTCAACCGTTTTGATCCCAAAACGGCCTATGGCTACTATTCGTATTACAACAGCTACGACAGCTATTATAGCAATTATTATGGATATGGTGGATATGGAGAAGCCAAAACTAATCCAGAAAATACTTCCGCAAAAAAACTTTAATTCAATATGCTCATGACTTATAAGTTTTCTCTCTTAATCTTGGTTTGTATATTGGGCACTTCAGGTTTTGCTCATGCACAACCTCGAATCTCATCCCCTACAAATCAGAACCAAAGTTCTGCATATATCTATTTAGCAACCCCTAATTCGATAACTATTCGTTCTAGCATTACGGGCGAAGTACGTTATCCAGGCCTTTACGAAATCGAAAAAGGATGGCGTTTGAACGAATTATTGGCCGCAGCAGGTGGTCCTGTATTGAATCAACGAAGACTGCAAGATACCCGAACCACAAGAATTCGGATCTCTCGGGAAACCGAAAATGGCCGTATTGTTATCTATGACGAATTATATGACAATATGCTACTTTCCCCTGAGGACTACCCTGTCATTCAACAAGGCGACTGGGTGAGTGTGGAGAGTGTGGTCAATGAAGGATTTAGCAAACGAGATCTCTTAAGTGTTGTTGGATTGGGTATATCTGCAGTGAACTTGATTGTAACACTGCTCAAGTAGTGCATGAATTGTCCGCTTTCTTCTTTTGAGTTTCAAAACTATTCATGATGATATTTGATAAATTAAATGTCTTGAACAAAATTTAAAGTGCAAAGCAATGAAAGACAAGATTCATCCCAAATACGAAATCATCACAGTTCATCTAGCCGACGGAACAGAGTTCCAGACGCGCTCTACGATGAAAGGTCCGGTTTATCGTTCGGATGTGGACGCAACCAATCACCCATTTTTTACCGGTAAACAAATGTTTGTAGATACAGCAGGCCGGGTTGAAAAATTCATGCGTCGTTACGGAAAAAAATAAAGCTCCGTATATACGATTTATAGACGGTCTGCCTTTATATTAGGGTAGGCCGTTTTTTAATTTTAATTTTTCCCATCATGCAAGATGCCATTCAATATATTCGTACCCGTGTAAATCGCGTCCCAAAACTTGCCCTGATTTTGGGATCGGGTTTGGGTTCGTTGGCAGAAAGTGCCCTCAACGCCATCGTATTACCAACCGCAGATATACCCGACTACCCACGCTCTACGGTTGAAGGTCATTCTGGCAAACTTATTTTTGGCGAATTGGAAGGATCGGACGTTGTCTTTTTACAAGGACGCGTTCATTTTTATGAAGGCCACAATATCCGTAATGTTACCTTTCCGATTCGTTTATTACATGCATTAGGCATTACACACTTGGTAGTGACGAATGCAGCAGGTGGTATCAACGATACATTCAGGCCGGGCACCATCATGTTTATTCACGACCACATCAATATGACGGGACAGAACCCATTGATTGGCCCAAACGGGGATGGTGGGCCTCGCTTTCCGGATATGTCGAATCCGTATGATTCAGACTGGCTAAGGAAGGCTGAACACGCGGCATTAAAACGCGGCATTGCTACTCGAAAAGGAGTTTATATAGGTGTACTTGGTCCAAGTTATGAAACAAAAGCAGAAATCAAATTTTTTCGAACCATAGGCGCAGATGCCGTTGGCATGAGTACCGTCCCCGAAGTGATTCAAGCGGCCTATTTTGGCATGAAGGTTCTAGGGATTTCCACTATCACCAATATGGCAAGCGGGATGCAAGGGCCTTTAAATCATCAGGAAGTGATGGACATGGGGATTGCCATGCGTTCAGATTTGGAAACACTGGTCAAAGGTATCGTTCAAGAAACCCTCTAATAAATTTCTATGGCATTTGAGCACGAGCGCGACATCGCGGTAGAGGCTGCAATTCAGGCCGGAAACCTGATACGTATGCACGCGGGCAGGCTTTCAAACGAGCAGATCCGAGAAAAAAGTCTCCATAATTTACTTACAGTAGTGGACGATGAGGCCCAACGTCTCATTATGAGCCTCCTCATGGACGCCTTCCCTGCTTATGGTTTTTTGGCAGAGGAACAAACCGAGCATCACAATAAACCTGGTAATGCCCGTTGGATCATTGATCCTATAGACGGTACCACCAATTTCGCTCATGGGGTCCCCCCATATGCTGTAAGCATTGCACTACAAGTAGAAAGAGAAGTGGTTGTGGGGGTTATTTTAGATGTTTCCCGGGACGAACTGTTCACAGCCATCCGTGGAGACGGCTTCTATGTAAATGGTGTACGGAAAGAAGTAAGTTCTTATTCAACCCTTCAGCAATCTCTTCTAACCACTGGGTTTCCCTTTCGCGAATGGGCACATATAGATGCTTATCTAGAAGTGCTTCGACATTTTATGGGTACAGCACAAGCCGTCCGACGTACTGGTGCCTCGGTGATAGATTTGGCGTATTTAGCCGCTGGACGATTTGATGGCGTGTTCAAAATGGGATACGAAATCTGGGACGTAGCCGCAGGAGGTCTAATGATTGAGGAAGCAGGCGGGACGGTTACGGATTTTCTCGGCGGGGATACGTGGCTTACGGGAGGTCGTTTGGTTGCCTCCAATGGCTTGATTCATCAACAACTCTTAGACGGTGTAGTTGCATTGCAAGAAATTTAGGCAACAAATTCTTGATGCCCTTTCATAACCGAATACGTCCTTCGAGCGCCCGACTTAGGGTAGATTCGTCTGCGTATTCCAGAGCACTTCCCGTTGGCAAGCCACGTGCGATTTGCGTGACCCGAATACCAAAAGGCTGGAGCAATTGTGCAATATAAAAGGCTGTAGTATCGCCCTCTACGGTTGGATTCATGGCCAAGATTACTTCCTCAACCACCGCCGGTACCTTGTTTCCATAACCTACTTGTGTTTCCATTACCTGTGCTGACAAGGACTTACCCATTGCAATGCGTGCAACCAGTTCTCGAATTTTGAGATCGTTCGGGCCTACCCCGTCTAATGGTGAAATCACTCCACCCAAGACATGATACACCCCTTTATACTCATGAGTACGCTCTAAAGCCAGCACATCATTGGGTTCTTCTACCACACAAATGGTCGAGTGGTCACGTTTAGACGATGTACAAACAGGGCAAGGGTCAATATCCGCGATATTACAACAAATCGAGCATGTAACCACATGATCTTTCACCGCAACCAGGGCTTCCGCCAGGGCATAGACTTCTTCTTTTGGCATTTTCAAGATGTATGATGCCAACCGATGGGCTGTTTTTCGTCCGATAGTGGGTAGTTTTGTAAAATGCTCTACCAATCTTTCAACATTTTGGGAGGTCAGATGCATAATAATAGGGATTCATTTCTTATGCAAACTACGATGCCAGCCTGACAACTGTTTGTCATATGACGTGAAAAATAGTATAGATCCCAGAACCCTAAATAAAGCCCTTGAGAATCTTATCCATGCCGGAACCATGTCGAAGAAGGGGGCGTATTTTAAAAACACCATCACAAACCGAGTTGTTTGTGAGAAACAAGCCATGTTTACTTATACTAATGCCAAAGGAACATTCCGACATGACGCAAAAGCCAGACATTTTGATTATCGGAGCAGGGCTTTCCGGCCTTATTTGTGCCAAAACTCTTCAGGAAAAGGGGCTTCCTTATCTATTGGTTGAAAAATCCGATGGCATCGGTGGGCGAATCCGAACCGACGAAGTGGATGGATTTCGGTTGGATCGTGGATTCCAAGTCCTCTTAACCGCATATCCTCAGGTTAAAAAGCATCTAAACCTAAATGACTTAGACCTACGCCTGTTCTATAGTGGCGCTTGGGTACATGCAGGGCGTGCTTTTCAGAAAGTAGGAGATCCAAAGCGTCATCGTGAAGACCTTTTACCTACAATAATGGCTTCTGTTGGTAGGTTTTCGGATAAGTTGCGAGTTTTAAAGATGCGCAAGTCTCTTCTTTCAGAAAAGCCAGAACAGATTTTTGAAAAGCCGAACATGCCCACAATCGAAGCCTTGCGTCAACGTTGGCGCTTTTCGGAGAGCATGATCGAGATGTTTTTTCGCCCTTTTTTAGGTGGCATTTTATTAGACCACAGCCTCCGAAGTTCGGCAAGAATGGCCGAGTTTGTTCTTCGGATGTTTGCAGAAGGCTCGGCAGCCGTACCCGCAAAAGGGATGCAGGCCATTCCGGAACAACTCGCCTCTGCCCTTCCAGCCGATAAACTGCGGCTCAGCACGGCAGTAACTTCCATTTCCGGAAAAACGGTTACCTTAGACACTGGCGAAATCCTTCATCCCAAATGGGTCGTCGTGGCAACAGATGGGGCAGATGCGGGCCAGTTATTAAAAATTCCAAAGTCTGCTAAGTATAGAGGTGTAACGACCTTGTATTTTGCCGCCGACCGAGACCCTATAGGGGCCCCTGTTTTGATTTTGGAAGGAGAACCCAAAGGGCCTGTCAACCACTTGGTATCTATGAGTGCGGTCTCTAAAGACTATGCACCTGAAGGAAAAGCTCTTCTTTCCGTCACCGTATTAGATCATCAAAACGAAAAGCCGGAACACTTGGAAGGAGCAGTTTTAAAGCAGTTGCGTCTTTGGTTTAAACAAGAGTTATCCGACTGGACCTTATTAAGAACCTACCACATTCCGGCTGCGTTACCGGATCAACGAGCCGAATTACCTTTCTCAAAAACAGGATTTAAAGAAATTTCGCCCAATGTATTTATGTGCGGCGATCATCAGGAAACAGGTTCTATAGAAGGAGCCCTCATTTCGGGAGTACGCACCGCAGAAACCTTGATTGAACGATGGGAACAAAGTACCATACAACGCCCTGCACCTTAAAGCCCAGACGATTTTGGATCTTTTACGCAGCCTGATTGCACGGCAACCCCGATGTTTTTTGCAACCACGTTCTTTTTTTGTAGCGTGGTGTGGCGTTCCTATGCTTACATACCAAGGGTTTCCCAATCCAATCCTCACATTAAAAGCTGAGCTTGAACAACAAATTCCTCATTTACTCCCCGAAAATCCTGGCAGCAAGTGGCCAGGAACGACACTCGGCGCCCTGCACCCCGGATATCAACTCAGCTTAGAACAGCTAAAAACCCTACGAAAGATTTGCACTAAGTTTGAAGCACTTATTGAGCGGGAAAAAGTCTTATTCGCCCTTACCGAATTACAATATGTGCTGTTTAAATGTCGGAGCCTTGAAGAACGTATTCTGACAGCCCCATTGCCACTCCGTAAAGGAAAGTTTGATACATCACCTTTTACCCACAAACACCTAAACTGGATTAACCACATCCACAGCCAATTCGACGAGGCGCGGCTGGAAGACTATTTACCCGCCGTCCGGCAATGGGGTCATCGGGCAGACCATTACCGCAATACGTTTGTGGAAGCCACTCTTATCTGGGATTTACCAGAGGAGCAACCAGGTTTTATTAAAGCATTTATACACGAGGTGGAAGACGCATTACCGGGTTATTATGTCTGGTTTTCGCCAAATGGCCTTCACGTCACCATCCGCGCGTTGGGGGTTCGCAGCACCTGAGGCAGCCCACACGGAATACCTAATGCAACCACAAACCTCGGAGCCGGATTGGTACTTGCCTTTGACTTCGTATCCCCCTTATCTTCTTTGACTACTTCGGTTCCATAAATCAACATTAAAACATGTTTGGGCACGATATATCGGAGCGCATCTCATGATCCATTCCAAACACTGGACGGTTTCCGCTGTTCACCCACAGGCGGTTCCCTTTGCTAAAACCCTCTCCCTACCCCCATTGGTCGGGCATCTTCTATTGCATCGCGGCTTTGATTCGGTTCCAGAGGTACAAACTTTTCTCCACCCGAAGATGTCGGACCTTCACGATCCAGCTCAAATGCACGATATGACACGTGCGGCCAATCGTATTGTCCATGCCCTACAAAACCACGAGCGCATCGCTATCTATGGAGACTATGACGTGGATGGGGTGACGGCCTCGGCGATTCTGTGGCACATGTTTCGTACCCTTCAACCAACATTAAAAGTCATTCGCTATATTCCACACCGTTTGGAAGAAGGTTATGGATTGAACAAAGAAGCCCTTCAGAAATTAGTAAACCGCGAGGTCAGGCTTATTATTACGGTGGATTGTGGAATTACGGCGGTTGACGAAGTGGCCTCGGTGGTAGATGCTAACTGCGACCTCATCATAACCGATCATCACGAACGGGCGCCCACCCTCCCCCAAGCCTATGCGCTGGTTCACCCAAGATTAACCGAAAGTGGAAAAAAAACCTATCCTTTTGGAGAGCTATGCGGTGCAGGCGTGGCGTGGAAATTGGCATGGGAGGTGGCCAGACAATGGTGCAAGTCAGATAAATTACCCACCGAAATTCGGGAAATGCTCCTTAACCTACTGCCATTGGCCGCAATGGGTACAGTAGCAGATATTGTGCCCCTCCTTGGTGAAAACCGAACTATTGTTCGTTATGGCTTAGCACACATCAACAAGACCCCTTTCGAAGGTCTCAATGCCTTAATCGAGGCTTCTGGTTTATTAAAGAGGGCCATCGAAGCAACCCAAATCGGATTTGTGCTAGGGCCACGCCTCAATGCCTGTGGGCGGTTGGGTCATGCAAAAGAAGCATTAGAACTACTGACAACGGCCACCGGAGAACGAGCCTTCGCTTTGAGCCAACACCTGAACGAAGTCAATCAATCCCGTCAAATCAGACAGGGAGAAATGACACAACAGGCGGAAGACCAGATTTTGCAAGCGGGCTATCAGAACCCTGATACCCGCATTATTATACTGCAAAGCAGGGAATGGCACGCGGGCATTTTGGGAATCGCAGCCAGTAGGATTGTCGAGCGATTCCATAAGCCTACCATTTTGTTACAGCAACGAGAAGACGGATTTTCTACTGGCTCTGCACGCTCTATCGAAAATTTTGACCTTCATGGCGCGCTTGCACAACATGCCCATTTCTTCGAACGCTTTGGGGGGCATGCAATGGCAGCCGGTCTCACCTTGCATTCTGCACGCTTCGAATCTTTTAGAGAAACAATGATGGCGTTTGCCACCGAACACTTGGCCGAAGAAGACTTGGTTCCGAGATTGCATTTGGATGCAGAGGTCCAATTGACTACAATGAACTTAGCTACTCGTGCCGCATTACAGGCTATGGCTCCTTTTGGCCGAATGAATGAAGAACCACGCTTCCTGCTGCGCAAGGTCATCCTGAAAGGTTCTCCCCGTGTTATAAAGGAACGCCACCTTTCGTTTGTGGTACGGCAAAATGGCACCGAGGCCCGCTGCGTGGCATGGAACAAAGCGGATGCATGGGCACACCTGCCCGATGGTACGGTGCTCGATCTGGCATGTACCTTAGATGAGAGTCATTTTCAAGGCCAAAAGTCTACACAACTCACGGTTTTGGATCTACGGCTCTCTATTCCATGAGGTAAAAAAGCCTCTTACCCAAGAATAAACAGGGCATTTTTCCTGATATATGAATTTACGGCCTTTTCATCTTGACAAAGTATGATACAGATCACTATTTTAGTAACACTGTTACAATAATAATATCCCAACATTTTAATTTCCAGATGACGATAACGCGGGCAGAACGTATTCGGGAAGCAAGCCGCCAACGCCGCCAGCAACGCCGTGAGAACATGCAAAACATGATCCATGAGGAAGCTACGCGCCAGCTTTCGGAACGGGGGTACGAAGGATTTTCCTTAAGGGAAGTGGCGGAAGGCATTGGATATGCCCCAACCACCATCTATCGGTATTTTAGAGACAAGGACGATCTCATTTTTTCGTTGTTCGAGACCGCATTTCAATCCTTTAGCGCCGCTTTAGACTCGGCGCGACAAAAGCACACACATCCCACAGAACAACTGGAAGCCATCGGACGGGCCTATGTTCAATTTGCACTGGACCATCCTGTACAGTATCGTTTGCTATTCATGGAACGCGGCGACCTTCTTTCGCGCCTATATGAGCGCTTAAAACTTGCTGGGAATGCCTACGTTGGGCCAATGATTGTAGAAGAAGTCGTTATTTCCGGCCAAAACCAAGGCCTTTTCCCACCTGAAGTCAATCCACAGTATGTTGCTTCATTTTTATGGGCACAAGTTCATGGTATTGCCTCTCTTGGGATTTCTTGCCCAGACATGTTCCCGACGACCGTCATAGAGGCATCTTTGTGTTCGCTTCCAAAAACTTTTTAGGCTATACTTGTTTTTTTGCTAAATACCAAACAGTGTTACTTTAATTATATCCATTCTTATAAATAACGCAAATGATTAAAAATTGGATTTCAAAAAACAGCATCATCAGCCCAATCCTGACCTATTACAGCGTGGCGATGATCCTCTTAATCCCCGTTCTGGCTTTCGCTTGGGCAACAGATGACCGCTTGGTGATGGGCATAAACGCATGGATTAAGCCCCTTAAGTTCACCCTTTCCGGCCTATTGTATGCCTTAACCCTCTTGGCTTTACCGCGATATTTAAGCCCGACACCGCGTCGGACGAAGTTGGTTTTGGATATTTCGGGGATGATGCTCGCGATAGAAATGGTGCTCATATACGTTCAAGCATTTCGGGCACGGCCTTCTCATTTTAACGCAGAGACCTTGGAAGATTTACTGATTTTCAATGCCATGGCAATTGGAATTTCAGTCTTCTGGGCGATGAATCTTGTGCTAATGATTTGGTTTATGCGCCAAAAAACAGGAGATGATCTCCTTAAACGGGGAGTCATATGGGGGTTTATCAGTGCATTGTCGGGCATGTTGGTAGGCTTTTTAATGTCCATCCCAAGCGAAATGCAGTTGGCTGCTTTGCAATCCGGTCAACAAATAGCCTTGATGGGATCCCATACCGTAGGGGCACCCGATGGCGGCACGGGGCTTCCATTCTTGAACTGGAGCATCACATTTGGAGACTTAAGAGTAGCACACTTCATTGGCATTCACGCCATCCAAATCTTACCCCTTTTTGCCATTTGGATGTCTGAACGAGAGCTTATGGCCCGTATAGAGGCGATGCGTAAAATAAATCTGGCGGGTATTGGGTACCTTGCGCTGTTTTCCCTCTCCGTTTGGCAGGCCCTGAAACAAGAATCCATCACGCAACCCTCCACCGAAACGTTGTGGATACTCGGATTGTGGCTCGTCGGTATCATGTTTACCTGGTGGTTCATCGGACAAAAAACGCCTCGCCTCCAAGTTCAAAACAACAAAAACCATACACACACCTTCATCCAATAGCCCTAATACCATGAAAAACATACTAATCATCCAAGGAAATCCAAAGAAATCCAGTTTTTCTGACGCAATCGCGGCCGCTTATCGCAAAGGAGCCGAAAAAAGCGGCGCGACAGTACAACAAATCACTTTGCACAGCCTCCACTTCGACTTAGATCTTGAAGTGGGATATTCCAGCCATAAAGATTTGGAGGCGGATCTTGTCGCTGCCCAAGCCACAATCCAATGGGCAGAACATGTAGTTTGGATCTATCCCATCTGGTGGGGTTTTATGCCTGCCCTGCTGAAGGGATTCATAGACAGAGTGATGTTGCCAGGCTTTGCATTTAATTACCGAAAAGACAACCCAATGTGGGACAGACATCTTAAAGGAAAAACCGCCCGAATCATTACGACAATGGATACCCCTGGTTGGTATGACTGGCTCATGTACCGAAGCGCTGGGCAAACCATCATGAAACGTGCTATTTTGGGTTTTTGCGGCTTTGGGCCGATCTATACCACTTCGATTTCCTCCATGCGCCATTTATCGGTCGCCTCCAAAGAAAAGTGGTTGAGGAAAATTGAAGATACAGGGGCTTTAATTCGGTAATCGTATCGCAGGTGGGAGGTAACCACAAAGATTGCTTCCCACTTATACACACATATTTATTTAGTTCAGGTTTGGATTACGGCTACGCTCCACAGCACTTACGGGGAGATACTGCCACTGGCCAGACGAGGGTGGCCACAGGTTATTGCGGCGCTGATCCAACAACCGCAGACCTGTTCCAAACAACGTGCGCTCCCGTTCGTCGAGCACACCTTGTGCAGAAAGTTGGGTAAGCGGCGATAAATCGTAAATAGACCGAACACTATTAACCCGCGCCCGCGCACTTTGTACATTTTGTGGTAACTCCAATTCTGCAAGTATCAGTTCATTTTCTTGCCAAGATGCAAAAACCATGGGCGTGGTCCGATTGCTATATTTGGATACCCTGAACACCGTTTTGCCAAGAGTCCGAACTTCCTCTACGGGAATTCGGGCCGCTTCTTCGGGTATTAATTTGACAATCCCTGCTAAACGCATCGGTAACATAACAATGGTTCGGTTAGTGAACCAAGGATTGGGAGCACTTTCCGAAAAAAGCACCCGAAACGGTACATCACCTGGTTTTAGCCCATTTTGGGCAGCCATGAGTGCCTTTAAAGGTTCATCGGTGAGGAGATACACTCGAGCACGCAACGTTTGCAACAACCGGCCATCAGTGGCAGAAAGCGCAAAAGGTTGCGCAGCCTCGAAAGACGCTAAGGCTTCCGAGAAAAGTATATTTGACGCAACCAATTTACCAGACTCGATGGGAACGCCCGCTCCGCCTTCATTCATACCGAAATATGCCGCTAAGAAATAACGACTTATTCCCTTGTACAAATATGCATAATACATCGCCCTATTCCGAAGTGCCAGATCCTTGAATGGGCCAATTTTTTCTATCCTCGCTCGCAGGGCATCCGATAAATAACGAAGTTGATACACCAAGTGGAAGGCTTCGCTGGAATACATGTTGGCGGGTGAAATGTTACGTTGTTCCAATTCCATCACGTCCCGAAGCGAAGCGGCTGCTCCCTCGCCTGGTTCTACGGCGTCTGAAACCATATCGGACCATAAAGAAAGAGCGCCAAAAGATTCAGCAAAGGTGTTGTGTAACGCCGCTACCTGAGCCGGAATATGGATTTCGGTGGACAGGGCCTCCTCCGACAAAACACCGGCAGGGTCTGGTACATCTTGTACCCAAGAATCGCAAGCAGCAAAAAAAACCAACAGGCTGGAAACAAAAAAACGTCTCATAGGAATGGGATTTACCTATAAGACGTTGGGCACAAATCGTGCCAAAATTCAAGAAAACACCCAAAGAAACAAAAAGAGGCTTTTTCGGTGGGTGAAGAAACGTTTAAGCTGCAAAAAACACCTTACGCGCCACACACGTTTCCTTTATGCCTCAATCTCAAAAATGGGGGCTTCGTTCCCATTTTCCGCATTTAGCACAGCGATTACCCGCGCCGTCTCTTCTGCGGCATACCGAAATGCAGCGGCAGACAGACTGCCCGGATGACTCATGACCACAGGAGCCCCATCATCACCCGATTCACGCACAATCTGTTCAATGGGAATTTCTCCAAGAAGGGGTACTTGCATTTTTGCCGCGAGGCGTTTTGCTCCTCCTTCTCCAAATAAGTAATATTTCCGGTCAGGGAGGTCAGGCGGCGTAAAGTACGCCATATTCTCCACAAATCCCAAAACAGGTACATTCACTTTTTGAAACATCGCCACGCCGCGCCGGGCATCGGCCAGTGCCACTTCTTGTGGCGTAGAGACAATCACCGCGCCCGTAATCGGAACCGTTTGCACGAGCGTCAACTGGATATCTCCGGTTCCGGGCGGTAAATCCAACAACAAATAATCCAACGCCCCCCATTCTGCATCTCGGATAAATTGCTGAACTGCCGACGTCACCATCGGACCACGCCAAATTGCCGCCTGATCCGGATCCACCAAAAAGCCCATTGAAAGCAACTTAACACCGTACTGTTCGATTGGAATGATTTTTCGATCGGCATTTACACGAGGCCGCACCTCTGTTGCACCAAACATCGTAGGGACAGAGGGTCCGTAAATATCCGTATCTACCAAGCCCACCCGTGCACCTGTCTGAGCCAAAGCAACGGCCAAATTAGCTGCTACCGTACTCTTCCCGACGCCACCTTTCCCCGACGCCACGGCCACAATATTGCGCACTTCGGGGAGGACATTGGTCTCCATCAAACGATTCCCCCGCGATACATCTGCTGTCATGGTGATTTCCACCACCACTTCGTCCCCAAAATGACGATAAAGCGCCTGTCGACAATCCCGTTCAATCAACTCTTTAAGTGGACAAGCGGGGGTGGTCAATTCCACCGAAAACGAAATGTGATGACCAGAGACCTGAACATTTTTAATCATGTTTAGGCTAACCAGATCACGGTGAAGGTCGGGTTCAATGACCGTAGAGAGGGCTTTTAAAACGGATTCGGTTGTGATGACAGGCATGAACGGTTAAACGTTTATTTAATAGCGGTATAAATGGTAGCAATTCCAAAAGTTTGTGGTTCGGCAGTAACGGTACGGTATCCGGCTTTGGTCAACTCTGCCAGAAAATCCTTACCATCCGGAAAAGCCATTGCAGACTCGTTGAGGTATTGGTAAGGCCCAGAGACACCCGAAACCGTACTCCCCACCCGTGGTAGCACCTGCCTAAAGTAGAACGAATACAGTTGCTTAACCGGAAAGTGGCTTGGTTTGCTAAATTCCAAAACCACCAACTTCCCACCGGGCCGTAAAACACGTCGCATTTCGGAGAGACCCGCATACAAGTTCTCGAAATTACGCACACCAAAGGCAACCGTGACCGCATCAAACCGATTGTCTTCAAACGGCAGGTTTTCCGAATCGCCCCGTTGCAATGTAATTTTGTCGGACAAATCCAGTGCGGCAATTTTTTTTCGTCCCATTTCCAACATGCCCTCCGCAATATCCACACCAGTAATGTGTTCGGGCTGTAGCCGCATGGAGGCAAGAGCTAGATCGGCGGTTCCAGTTGCTACATCCAAGATTTTGCGAGGTTTATCTTCACTGAGCAAAGCAACCACACGCCTTCTCCATCCTTGGTCTATCCCCATACTCAGCACACGGTTCAGGAGATCGTATCGTGGCGCAATGGTATCAAACATCTGTTCAACAGCCTGTTTTTTACCTTCAACTTGTCCTATGGGAGGGCGCATATGGTTTTATTTCGGTTTTAGTCTTTTTCAAAAGAAATCAGAACGGCATTTTTCCCAACAGCATCCCCAGGCTTCACCTGAACAGCTTTGATGCGTGCATCTGCCGNNGCCTCCACATACACCCGCAATACCAAACCGGGCATGGGTGCTTTCAGATTTGCCGCAACGGCGTCTTTTCCATGTTTAACACCAAATTTTTCCAACAACAGGTCTTTCTCGTCTTTCACCTGTACAACACTTGAGCGTCCTTGAATGGTAATTTTCATTTGCCCGCCATCCATTGGTTGCACAAACACGGGCAAACTTTGGTTACGGATCAACAGGCTGTACAATCCATTTCCGATTGGTTCTAAAGAACACTTGACGGGTTCTCCATTGACGGATAAAAGTCCTTCGTCGCTCACAATTTCGAAAGAGCGGTTGTTGATAACGGCCTGATACTTTGGCATGATCGTCCTGTTTTGGTCATAATGAGATTTTGGGGCAGGGATTTTAAATTTACAATGTCGGTCATGTGGATTGTGTGGATTTACAAGCAAGCATTTATGGAGGCTCCACCGCCTATCGGTTCAGTTGAACAAGGGTATATTCAGCAGTGTTGCAAAACTGATCGAAATCCAATAAGGCAAAAGAAGACCACCCGCCCAAGGATCAACACACCAGAACATCCAGATATTAACCCCTATCAACACCCATAGTGCAAGGATTATCGTATAAAGCCCACTGCATTTCGTGTAAACCAAAAAAACAACCAGTTCCAATTCGTATTGAGCAGCCACTGAAATACGCACATCGTGATGCGCCTCAACAACAAACAGCGCAGTTATGCTCTATGAGAAAATCGTAGTGGTTATTTTACTAACATCACTTTTTGTGTGGTAGTAAAGTTTTGTACGATGAAGCGTACAAGATAAGTGCCACTTGGCAATGCTTCACCGCTGATGGTAACCGTGAGTAATGAAGTGTACGCATGTTTGGATAGCAAATGTTTTTGAAAATCGTTCAATGAGGTTGTAAACTTTAAGCCACTTACTTCAAATGGAACATTAAGTTACCAAAAAGAGTACATGTTATCGCAAAATTAAATGTTCTCTGGACATGATTTTGGTCGTTTTCCAAAGCAAACCTATCCTTCCTAAATCGAGTGTAACCCCAAACGAATCATCTTTTTTCAGCGTTTCCCATGCCTTGTACATACCTTCACTCCACCGAATATCGTCTAAAATGATAACGGCATGTTCAGATAAATACGGTTTGATGTATTGCGTATTGGTTATAGTGGCGTGATACGAATGATCGCCATCCACAAAGCAAATATCAATGGGAGCGCTGTTTGCTAAAATCGAGGGCAATGCGTTTTCAAAAGTATCGGCATAGAAGCTAACTTTTTTTAACAAATCGTGTTGCCGGAATTTCGCTGTTGCAACCTCGATGGCGTTAGGATTGGCATCAATGCTCACGCCTTGCATGGAAGGATGTGCCAACGCCAAATACGCACTACTTACGCCCAACGACGTTCCCAATTCGAGAAAAGTTTTCGCGCCCAAATACTGTGCGGTGTGATACAACACCTTACCATACGCCAGATCCACCGAAGTAAGCGTGTATCGTTTGGAAACTGTTGTTGTCTGCTGATCTTGATGGAAGGCCCGGTGATCTCTGTGCAATGCTTTGCGGTATTCATTGATGACATGAGCCGCTTCTTGCGGAAGATCGCGTTTTACTAAGTTGTACCAATCCTGAATCCATTCAACTTCGGATGTGGGATTCTTTTTAGCGTGCCAATAGTAGGAAAAATAAGATTGAAGGCGGAACAATGCAGTTTAAATAATGAAAATGAACGATGACTAATGGTCTAGATGAGGTACGACACACGACCAAGAATGGCGTTAAGCCTTTCGTGATCGTCGCCAAGTAGCCGGCTGAGGATGCGTCCCTGCTTGAATAAGCACATTTCGGGCATCATTTGGTAAGTCAAAAGCTTTTTTTGCGTTTTCGAGAACGGCAACCAAGAGTTCATCTATGGG
The DNA here is from genome assembly GCA_002344075.1 of Bacteroidetes bacterium UBA2364. Classification (GTDB taxonomy): domain Bacteria; phylum Bacteroidota; class Rhodothermia; order Rhodothermales; family UBA2364; genus UBA2364. The sequence goes on along the minus strand of DDTM01000024.1, from coordinate 8,415 downwards.
AACATCGGCGTCTTTGCTATTCAAAATGGTGCGTAAATAGCCGAAACTGCCTGCTAACTGCTGAATGGTTGCGCGGTTACAAGGGGCAGTAAAATTATGTAATTTTGAAAATATTTGGCATATATTTACACTGTATTCGTGGTATGTCAACACAATCGCAGAAATATACGTGCGGATCAACTCAAATACTTGCGGCATTTCGCGCTGTAACGTTTCGCGGCTCATGTTGTATGCCTCGACCTGACGATTGGGTTCTATGCTCTCAGCTTCGACCTGATACACCAGTGCCAAAATCGCAGTGCCATCCGAATGTTGAACCTGAACCCGCAACCCAAATTCGGGTGCTTGATGCGTTCCCAAGATTTGCGCCTTGATATACTTGATATTGGAAGCAACAACTTCGGCAATCTGCATGATACTTTGAATTCGTGATGTTAAGGTAAACGTAATGGATTAAAAATCGAGCGCAAGTCTTCTTTTCGATGGATTTTGTGTTATCTTGAAAGTACTCCAATCCACTCCAAAATCATGCGGAACGATAAGTTATTTCACCGTTTTTTTAGTTAGTGCCACAAGCGATCTTTAAACTCATTGGAGAATCGCCCTCACAAGTCGAGCAGTATGAGCCATATCGTTCGGAGGACGTGAAAGAAAAAGCCTATCGTTGAGATGGCATTCTTCTGCCGAAACATACCCATTTACCGATTACATTTGTAGAAATTCAAGTGGCAAGAGATGTATTTTTATATCGCCGCTGATTCTCAGAAGTATTTTTGTACTTACATCACTGATGTGACGCCGCCGTAGGGCAATAGGGTTACAAGATTGTATCTTCCGCTATGAAAGAAATCAACACCTCTTAGCCTCTTATGAACAACTAACCAAGATCAGGGAGCAAATAGCCTCTGCGTAACATCAATACATTATACACTTCATACAAGTTACCATGTTTCTTTACGACACATTTTTCGAATACACCCGTCTAATGTAAGTAGAGCATCTAATTAACCCGACGTTAAAACGTGGGAGGACAACCATGCGTAACAACCTCACCTTTTTTATTTTGGGCGGATATGGCGGAGCGGGTTTTCCGATAGCTCGGCTATTGCTACAAGAAACTCCGCACGATGTTGTCATCGCCGGACGAAGCCAAGCGCGTGCCCAAGAAGCCGCAAACCAATTGAACAAGACTTTTATCGGAGAACGTGCCTCGGCCACGAGGGCGGATGCCGCAGACGAAGCCAGCCTTCGGGAGGCCGTAAAAACAGCAAATGTTATGGTTTCTTGTACCTCGGCCACCGAACAGGCGCTTACCGTTGCCCGTGTTGCCTTAGAGAATGGCATGGATTATTTGGATGTGCATTACCCCAATTCGGTTTGGAAGGATTTACAAACGTTGGATCTAAAGATTTTAGAGAAAAAACGCATTTTCATTACACAGGCTGGTTTTCATCCAGGATTACCTGCGGCTTTCATTCGTGCCTTAGCACCAGACTTCGACGTGTGCGACCGTGCAACGGTGGGGATGCTCATGAAAATCCGTAATGTGGGTACCGTGTCCTCGGCGGGGGAATTGGTGGATGGCATCGGCGATTATGCGGCTTGGGTGTACCGGAATGGGGGCTGGAAAAAGGCGACTTGGCAAGACCGCGTGAACATAGACTTTGGGCCAGAATATGGGGTACAAACCTGTATGCCGCTTTGGTTCGAGGAGATGCGCAGCCTTCCCGAAGCCTTTGGACTTAAAGAAGCCGGAACCTATGTGGCTGGTTTAAATGCATTTGTGGATAACTTGCTCTCTCCGCTCATCATGGGACTGTACAAAATCCGCAAGGGTCTGGGACGGCAATTCCTGAGCAAACTACTGATCTGGGGAAGCAACACCTTTACCCGTCCACCCTGTGGGGTTTGGTTTTTTGCCGAAATCACGGGGTATTTTAGGGGGAAACCCCGTACACGCCATATTTTGGCCTATCATCCTGATGCCTACGAGATGACTGCCATACCTGCCGTTGCGTGTTTATTGCAATATAGTTCGGAAAATCTGCACCACACCGGTTTGCACCTAATGGGACAAGTGGTAGATCCCCAAGTCTTGTTGCAGGACATGATCCGCATGGGGGTTCGGGTAGAAGAAGAGGGATAGCGGGAAATGGTTCATCAAATCCACAACGAAAACGGTGGAGCGCCTCTATAAGTCATCAATCCTTGTATATCGTATCCGGTCTTTTTACAAACCGTAACGGAAAATCCATCCCCTTCTTTCATTGGTTAGGAACAAAGCCGCAGCGATTATTTCCCCAAACCACTGTTTTATTGGGGGTCAGGTAACAAAACAACCTAATGCTCACCTTTTGGCGGATGGCCGTCCCCAATAAAAGCGCCAAAAGCGGGGCTAAAAGCACATGCAAGCCCGACCAGACTACACCCCAAGCCCCAATAGGCACGTAAAACTTTTCCTGAAATGGCAAAATGAACTTGGCGCTATGATTCAGGGCATGGCCATAGGCATTCCAGTAGCCGAGGCTGCCAATATCGCCTAACGTGCTATTGATCTGGTGTATTCCTGCGTAATAGGATGCCAAACCAAGACTTCTTTACAATTTTCCTTTTTGCAATGGGGATCGGGTGTATATTCTTGTCAGCCGTCCCAATCTAAGGTGACATGGTGCATAACAGGGATAAAATCCTTGTCCTTCACCTGCAAGCCTGTGCGTAGATAAACAAAAGCCATCAAAAATATGAGCAACACCAGCATCAAAAAAATACGTGGTCAGCGCTCACAGTAGCTCGAAAAAAAACGATAGGCATACAAAACGCCCAAGTCCCATTTCAACTGAGAATCGCCCTTAACTGACCCAGTTTTTTGCTCCACTTGTAACCGCCTTAGGTACTGAAACCACAGTTCTTTTTCGGAAAAAACGTGGCACCATCAAAGATGAGCTTGGCCTCTGAGAATGGACGTTCCTGTGGCAAGGTCATGAGGGTTTTAAGGCCGCTAAGAGACGTACATAGCCTTGTAAAAACGCAAGCCTCTTTTTTATGGAAGAAGGTGGATCATCCTTTTTAAACGCTTGAACGTCCTTTGCAAAACGTTCAACGTCTGGGCTTGTTTTGCCTTTTATTGTCTCGAAATGTTGCCAAAGGGCTTGTATAGTCTTTTTAAATTTCCGCTGGGGCTTTTACATCGTCATTTACGTTAAAGTCTGGTACAGTGATTTCTTCAAGGCGCTGAAGGCTTTGTTGGAGGTGTTAAATATGAATCCCCAAGGCCTTTTGATAGGGTGCCTACCCAAAGGTTTTCACCTGTCCTGATAAAACCTCTTCTGGCCTAGTATCCAACTGCAAGACGTTGGGATTTTGCGTGAATTACAACCTATAAGCAGAAATGGACGATTTTGATAATACCCTAAAAAGCCTTTTTGCTATATTTGGCAACCCCAAGCATTGCTTAAAACCCCACACAAGATCATACTAATATTATACACTTGTCGCCTTACAATCTCATCACAACCATATTCATATTATCTAATTCTAATCAAATTATCAATATAACCCCTATTCATTAACACATCAATCAACATGAAAAGCACGCTTACAATATTCATCTTTCTCCTTGCTTGGTACATGGGTTTTGTACAAGCACAAACCTTACAAGTATGCCCAGTAGCCGGAAGTTACCTCAAAGACGGTTTTGTTGATGGTACAAGGACTGCCGCACGATTTACTGCCCCGCACGGCATAGCGGTAGATGCAGCGGGCAATATCTATGTATCAGAGGAAATGAACCATAGTATTCGCAAGATCACACCTGAAGGCGTGGTCACAACCCTCGCAGGCAATGGTAAGGCAGGTTTTGCAGATGGCATTGGTGCAGTCGCTCAGTTTAATGCACCGGGGGACATTGAAGTGGACGATGCTTCGGGTAGCCTCTATGTATCCGATTACAACAACCATCGCATTCGCAAAGTTGTACTTGCCACAGGCGAGGTAAGCACCCTTGCCGGAAGTACCCAAGGCTTTGCGGATGGGATTGGTTCCGCCGCAAAATTCAACCTCATAGGCGGTCTCGCCTTAGATGGCGCAGGGAATTTATATGTATCCGATTATGTTAATAACCGCATCCGAAAAATCGTCCTTGCCACAGGTGCCGTTAGCACCTTCGCAGGAAGTGGTGCCTTCGCAACCTTGGATGGGGTTGGCACCGCTGCAAACATTAAAAGACCTTGGGGACTTGCAACGGATGGCGCAGGAAATCTTTATGTAGGAGAACTTTCAGGGCATACCATCCGCAAGATCGTCATTGCTACCGCAACGGTTACTACCTTGGCAGGGAGTGGCATAGCAGGTTTTGCAAATGGCACAGGCACCGCAGCACAATTTAATGAACCACGGGGCATTACGGTAGATGGCGCAGGGAATGTATATCTCACCGAATTTTTGAGTCATCACATTCGCAAGATTACGCCCGCAGGGGTGGTCACAACCTTTGCAGGAACCAATACATCAGGTTCTGCAGATGGTACACCCGAAACAGCACGATTTAATTTACCCAGTGGGATCTTTGTCAATCCCGCAGGCAATTTGTTTTATGTAGCAGATGTGAGAAACTACAGCATCCGTAAAATCGCGTTGGGTGCTTCTACTTCCGAAACAATGGCGTGGACAGGCTGGGTGAATACAACTTGGAACAATGCCTGTAATTGGTCGCCTTATGGCATTCCAACCGCCACAAACCCCGTTACCATCTCGAATGAAACAAATAAACCGCTCATCAACGATGCTGTACCCAAAACAGCCAAGCAAATCACACTGAATGCAGGTAGTTCATTAAGCTTAAATGTCAATACCATGCTAAATCTTTCAGCAGCAGGTGTTTGGGGAATTGATCTAAAAAGTGGGGCGAGCCTTACCAATGATGGCACGATTAACATAACCGATGGCTTGGGCATTTCCGTAGGTGGTGGTACGCTCAACAATCGGACGTGTGCGAAGCTTATCATGACCGCAGGGGATTACGACAATAGTGTTGCAGGTAGCATGACCACCAATACAGGGCTTATTCAGATCGCGAATAATTTAAATACAAGTGGGCAAGCCTTTACAAATAATGGTGTTTTAGTGTATGGCGCTGTAAATGGGACAATTACCAACAACCAAGCAGGCTCGCTGATTGTCAATAACAAGACGCTTCCCATTTTCACCTATGGCGGCACTTACAACGGCACCATCAATGGCATTTATAAAGATGCAGCGGCTACGCTTGCAGCGGGTACTTTTACCGCCCCCAACACGTTCAAATCACCAGGCTTGCCACTTGGTTTGCAAACGCTCTATACCAAAATCACACCAAGCGGTGGTGTTTGCTCCTACACAGTGCCGTTTACCTTCGACAAAGTGCCTTCGATAGCAAATGAAGCGGATGCTCCCGAAATCATAGGCGCATTTGTCCTCACAGAAGTTTATCCCAACCCGTTTAATCCAACGGCGACTTTCACGCTTGCGGTTGCCCAAACCCAAAACGTGCAAATCCGCATGTTTGACCTGTTAGGGCGCGAAGTAAAACTGCTCCATAATGGTCATTTAGATGGGCAGACCACCCATACGTTTTCCTTCAATGCACAAGGGTTAGTTTCCGGCAAATACCTGCTGCGGGTTCAAGGCGAAAACTTCGCGGCAACCAAAACCCTGACCTTAGTGAAATAGAAGGCAACAGCATAATACGTCAGAGACAAGGCATTCTTCACCATCATCAAAACAACATGAACAAAATCTTTACAACCCTCCTTTTGTTGCTGGCCAATGTAAACACCTATGCCCAGCTTGCCAAATTCACAGACTTTCCAACCTTGGACTTGCTCCAAAACGCTGATGCAGCGCTGCGCGGGAAAGTGCTTTCCGCCCATTCTGAATGGGAAGCAGACCGAAATATCTACACGACTTTTCAAATTGAAGTGGACGAATGGTATAAAGGAGCATTGCGCCCACAAGTTTATACCTTCAAACAACGCGGTGGTGTTGTCGGCGATCAAGCCCAGATTGGCTCGCACCTCGCCGATTTTCAGCCCAAAGAAGAAGTGGTCATTTTTCTCAAAAATGGCGGCGTTTGGGCAGGTGCAGCAGGAAAATATGCCATCCAAGAAAACTATGTGATGGAGGAGAAGCTCGCAGTACACGATTTTGATAAGATGGTAAACCAGATGGTAAATGCACCGAAGGCCCGTTGGCATAGTATTTACAAACAATTTGAAATAAAGCGTGTTGATTTGGAAGCACGTTTAAACAAGTCATTAGCCGTTGCCATTACCAGCTTTACACCAACCACTTCGACAGGTGGAACAGGCTCGATGGTTACGATTAATGGATCGGGATTTGGTGCAACAAAAGGCACAGGCAAAGTAGAATTCACCAAACAAGCTACTAGCGGAGGGGCTACTTTTGCTTGGCAACTTGCGGAGATCGTTTCATGGAGCGATACCGTAATCCGTGCCTTAGTGCCAGCAGGTGCAAGTAGTGGAAAAATTCGGGTTACCGATAATGCCGCATCGTCTGCCACCTCGGCAACTAACTTAACGCTTACCTATGGGCTAGATAGCCGAAAGTGGCCAGGAACACCTGCTTCGGTAACCTATATGATCAATGGAAGCAGTATTTCAGGTACAGATAATGCCGATGTAAGCAATGCAAGAACAGCAGTTGAAAACGCGATTGATACTTGGAACAACATGCTGACAACGAATAATATTCCATTTTCGTTTGTAAAAGGCGGCACAACTACAGCAACAGCGATTGGTAATAATGACACCAATGAAATCGTGTTTAATGGCGCAAGTTTTACCAGCGGAGCAGGGGGCACACTTGCCGTAAATTGGAATTGGTTTAGTACAACCACAGGTATTATTAGTGAATCAGATATTGATTTCGATAATGCAGATAACTGGGATGACTCAGGTTCACCCAGTAGCGGAGAACAAGATATTGAAACGGTCGCCCTACATGAACTTGGACATACAACCCATATCTATGACTACTATAATCAACAGTTGGATAATACAAAAGTCATGTATGGCTTCTCGGCTTCTGGCACCACCAAACGCACCTTACATAGCTCCGAAGCCGAAGCCCTAAAAGGGTTATACGGTTTTACTGGGCAAACGACCTCCTTAGCAGGCGGCGATGACTTAGATTTAGCTTCAGGCGACAATAACTATTATGCTGTTGGAGGAATTACAGAAGATGCAACCACCTTTGATCTTGGGTTAAGCAATGCCAATTTTACTATAGAAGCATGGATTCGTCCAACCGCATATCCTTCGTCTGGAAATGTGGGCATTATTGCAGCAAAATCGAAACTAACTTCAGATCGGAGCTATGAGTTTGTGTTAAATAGCGCAGGGAAATTAGAGTTCCGATTAAGTGCTGACGGTACCTCCGTTACCACAATCACCTCTACGGCAACGATTGCCCTTAATACATGGACACATGTAATGGCTGTTTTTGATAATGCGTCGAATAATGCCATGCTCATTGCCATTAACGGCGCAATGGATACCAACACGTTTTTTGCTTTTACCACAAATGTTTATAATTCAAGTGGGAATTTTGTAGTAGGCGGCACCCATAATGGGACCAGTGTCGTAGGAGAGTTTGCTGGCGCGATTGATGAGTTGCGTGTTTTAAATAGCAGAAGAGTTACTCTGACATCGAGTTCACCGCTTACCTTTTCGACCTATGCCTTGCCCAATTCGCGGCATACGGATTCAGTTACCTTAGGCTTCTGGAAGTTTGGGGATTCAAGTGGGGCAGCAACGCATCTGAGCAAAACAAGTGGGGCAGAAGCCACCTATTATGATCGTTCGGGGAATGAAGGACATTTACAGCTAGTAAGCTCACCTTTGGCAGTAGGACTCACCTCATTTGTGGCTGCGGTCCAAAAAAATGAAGAGGTCTTGCTGGAATGGGAAACCGCCAGTGAAACGAACAATGCAGGTTTTGAAGTGGAGCATCGCACCCGCGAAAACGAAGCCTTTAAAAAAATAGGATTTGTACAGGGTAACGGCACGACAGTCCAGCAAAGCCATTACACATTCCAAATCCCCAAGCTCCAATATGGCAAGCACACCTTCCGCTTGGTACAAGTAGATCATGACGGGACACGCACCTACTCGCCCACCGTCGAGGCATCCATAGAGCTACAAGACCGCTTTTTTTTGTCGGAAGCCTATCCCAATCCTTTTAATCCCAGTACAACCTTCGCCTTAGCAGTCGGGCAAACCCAAAACGTGCAGGTCCGCATGTTTGACCTATTAGGGCGCGAAGTAAAACTGCTCCATAATGGTCATTTAGATGGGCAGACCACACATACGTTTTCCTTCAATGCGCAAGGATTGGCTTCCGGCAAATACCTGCTGCGGG
>DDTM01000110.1 GCA_002344075.1 Bacteroidetes bacterium UBA2364 | reverse complement strand
ATATTTTTTTATACATATGTGGATAACATGTTAATTGCTATTTTTATTTTCTGCTCACAAGTATAGTTTTTTCAAAGACAAACGTGTGCTAATTCAAATCCCCCTATACAAATTCTTATCCACAAAATACAAAATACATATGTGTAACTATTGTGCAATGATTATTCTTGCCGTAAAATGGGGCCAGCAATCAACCATAAGCCCATACCAAAATGATCGGTTACCTCTACATTCAAGATTTTCCGGCCTGGGTCATCGCCCGCCAACATAGCCGCACACATAAAACCGCTGCTTTCCAGCGAAACAGGATTGTCTCACGGACGCCCGATCTTGCGGAGGCTGGTCTTATGGCCGGAACCCCTTTAGACGAGGCACGATCCCGCTTTCAGGGCGCCCTCTTTGAATCTTTGGACCCTGTTGAATGTACCCGTGTGTGGCACGAAGTAATTCAGGAGGTCTATGCCCTAACTCCTTTTATGTATCCGATTGCACCAGGGCAGTTGGTTTTTCGATACCTAACTTCCGAAGAAGCGGTGGATTTGGCGGAACAACTCCATGCAAGGGTGGGATGTGGGGAAAATTTGTCAACTGCAAAATTTGCTGCCATGTATAGCCTCCCCGGACAATTAACCGATATCCCAGACGGTATGGGGCGCGATTTTTTGGCCACTTGCAGCATAGATGTATTACGTGCATGGCTATTTAATACCGAAATCTTAGACCGACTAGAAGCCGACGGATACTCCACATTAGGTACGGTCATAGACTGGACCTTGGAATACTGGATTAGCCGGTATGGCGAAGACGGAAGAATTGTCTTTACTGCCCTTCACCCGCCTTCCTACGACCGAGAGTTGCACAATTTTGTACCACCCGTTTCAATACGTCGCTCATTGGCTCTTTCTACCAATGCCCAAAAAAACGACTTCTTTGCCGAGTGCATCGCCTCTCTGGTACGAAATGTACTGGAAGACGTACAAGATATAGCCTCTCCACGCTTAGTTCTGGAAGTGACCCCAGGAATGAGCAATACCGTGATGCGGTACAGCCGCTCTTTGCAACACATTCCACAAACAGAAGGTGAATACAACCAACTGCTCAGTACATTACTTAGTAGTTCCAAAACAAAAAAGGGAACCATCCAGAACCTTACTTATACCCTTCACGGTTTTGCTCCTACACCCTTCTCACTTCCGGTTCGTAATAAAGAAAACCACCAACCATCGTCACTGGGAGCCAAAATTCCTGTGTCACTACATGCCGACAGTACATTTCGTGCTGCATCCTAATGGATCGCTGACAGCGGATAGCCCATATTTTTTTAATCAAAACGGAGCATGCGTATAGAGAAAAGAAAACATCGCGGATAAGGGGGAAAGTGGTCTATAGGCTGGCACCTGTAGGCCACTTTCTTTATAACCCCACATACATATACCGACATTCCATGTTGCGAAATCGCCCATAACAGCGGCTCCTCTCAATTAAAAAACAGTATTGGCCTACAGTCGAAAAAACGACCAAAATTTTGTCGAACAACAAAAATCAGCAGGATTTATACCAAATCAGACAGGTGTTTTGTGTATCTTGTTTTGTTCCTCCGTTCCAACCCATTCCGCAAAATACCATGAGTTTCTGGCAAACAAAAAAAATTCGCCTTCGGGAAATAGACACCGAAGATACTGACATTCTGATTGACTGGCGAAATGACAGCGAAGCAATGCGCCAATTAGACCTACTTCCCCCTCTTGTGGCAAAAACCTGGCAAAAACACCTCATTGAACGCCACAATACCGCCCCCTCAGACGACGATAATTATCGGTTTTTGATCGAAGACAACAACAAAGAAGTGGTGGGAGGGATTACTACCGTTGCCTGTGATCGCCGCGTCGGAACTTTTTCATATGAAGTATTTATTGAGCGTGAGTTTCGGAAAAAGGGCTATGCCACAGATGCAGTCGGACTGATTCTCCGTTATTTCTTTGAAGAGTTGCGGTACCACAAAGTAACCATTGCCACTTTATCTACCAACGAGGCAGGCATTGCCCTCCACAGCAAATTAGGATACAAGGAAGAGGGTTGTCTAAGGCATTTGGCCTATTCAGGTGGAAAGCATGGCGATCTTACGCTCATGGGCTTACTACGGGAAGAATGGGAGGAAAAATTCCCTCATCCAGAACGATTCACCGATTCGGGCAATAAGAAGAAATTAGGATTTTAATGAAAAAAAACTCTTCTTGGAGTACGTTTATAGTGCTCTTATTGTGCTTGGTTCATGCTCCTAACATTGAAGCACAAGCCACCAAAAAAAGTAGTGAGGCTTTTGCCAAAAGTTTACTATTGCCTGGTTGGGGGCAGCAATACCTCCAGAATGGTTCGTGGCAAGGAAAAGCCTCTGCATTTATTGCCTCCGATGCTGGATTATGGCTTGGGTTTATTAGCTCTTTAAGGCGACATAACTACTATACCCAGACCTCATATAGCCACGCCCAAATCCAAGCAGGGGTATCTTTGGCGGATAAAGACCGAGCGTTTATGGTTCGAATTGGCAATTACAACCGTAGTGAAGACTATGTCTTTGCGCTCGAACTAGCCCGGCGGTGGAGCCAGATTGAAGCTGCACAAGACCCTAAAAACGCTTGGGCTTGGAGCAGTACCGATGCACGAGCACAATACTCTACACTTCGCGATCAAGCCGAGGCCATGCGCCGCCAGCGTATTTTGTTTACTGGACTTTTGGTAGGAAACCGCTTGTTGTCGGCTATTGCGGCTTCCAGAGGGGCAAGAAAAGCCAATAAAACAATGTTTCAGTTCTCAGCACCCGATGGTAAGCCAAGCCTAGGCATCCAATTACGATTTTGATTTATTAAATATCGTACCGAACTCCATTATAGCTAACCAATAGGCCAAGGCCGCCTTTTACGTTCCCTATTACATTTATCGGCTCGCTAAACAAGCCGAGGTTGGAGCCCCCACTATACATGGTGGCCTCATAATTAAGCAGCACCTTTGGAATGGCTGCCACAACTACATAGGTTTTTACGCCATTTGCTCGATTTATATCCGAGAGAAATACCTCAAACGGGTTTTCGGTTGCTTTCATGAGAACGTCAGTAAATAACACCCGGAAGCCACCACAATATTGCCCCACTCCCTCAAGTTCAAACGAGGAGGCGGGGAGAAAAGAGGCTTTTATGGAGCAATTTAGCCACTGAATACTTGCAGGAAGCGTTCTGGCGCCACCATTTGGTCCAATTGTAGTAGTTTTCGGGTGATAAGCATAGGCGGTTAACATATAATAATTTATCTCCTCCTGTGCATCTCTAAGTACCAGCTTTAGCGTCGCATCTTGTCCTTGCATCGTGATATGGGCACTTATATCAATGGGCTTAGGAATGGTGGTCTCGGCCTCAATATCAGGGAAACCAGTGGCACTTGCTTTGATCCGATAGGTTTTTCCGGTTTCTGGATAGACATTTTCTAAGCGATACCGCCCTTCCACACCAGTCCACTTTAGATTACCCAACGACTTTCCATCTTCCCATGCCGTAACGGTGGCATTCGGTACAAATTCTGGCATCTTATGCTCGCCAACCGAATTGGTGTTTTGCGATAGTTGGATGATAAGGCTACTATCTGGATTCAGCGCCCCATTTAAAACCAATTGGGGTTTTAGGGGGATTTTAATGTCCACTACTTGCTCGAAGTCGCACCCGAAGAACAAGGAAAGACTGATTACCAAGAAAAGATATTTCATGATATAACCATTTATATTTTAAAGGTATAGGAAATAGAAGGGATTACCGGTACAATGCTTACTTGTCGGTACTGCGTCGTCACCTTTGGTTCGCCGAGAAATTCATCTGAATATTTATACTGAGTGGATAAATAGATATAAAATGGATTCTTATGGTTATAGGCATTATACGCACCAAACGTCCAAGTTCGTATGCGCCTACCAAAGAAAGGTGTAGGCTTATTACGATGAATATTGAGGGCCGCATCCAATCGGTGCATAGCGGTTGTTCTATATCCATTCCTACTGCCATAATCTATAAGTACCACACGCCAGTCTTGTAGTTGGTCATTAAATCCTCCCTGTGTAAGCCCTATTGGGTCTCCCGGCAACTGATCCATCCCCCGAAAACGGGCTTGGGCCAATGTTACGGCGTTTCCCGAACCATAAACCCAATTGAAGGCAAAATCTATTTTTTCGGAAAATTTATGACTAAGCACCACGGAAATATCGTGCCGCCGATCGTAGCGATAGGGAAATGTGAGGCCATTGTTCAGATTGGGGAAGGTCCGGTTGCTCCACGAGAGGGTATAACCGACCCATCCACTGGTCCGCCCCACCTTCTTTTGGAGGAAAAACTCTAAGCCATATGCCTCCCCGTTACCAATTTCCACCTTGTCTTGCCAATCGGTAGTGGGATCATTCAAGAAGTTTGCGCCTACTTTATACTCGATCAGGTTTTTCATGGGTTTATAATAGCCCTCGATACTGGCTTCCATACCTGCTTCGGAAAACACACGTGAGATTCCTAAAGCCGCTTGCCACGCCGATTGTGGCTTGACCCGTTCAGTTGCTGGCAACCAAAGATCGGTTGGAAGCCCGACCCCGCTATTGGCCAAAAGGTGGATGTATTGCCGCATCGTCACAAACGAGGCTTTGAAAGCATAAACTCCCGACAAATACCGAAATGCAAAACGCGGCTGAAGCGATGGATAAAACGTTTTTCCCACCCGAAATCCAGAAGTGTGTAAACCCACATTAAGCTTCATTTTCTCCGAAATCGCCCAATCGTCCTCTATATAAGCCGCCAATTCTGTGGCTTTGGTAAGTATAGTTTTGGGGGCTAAGGTGGTATCTCTGGGAGTAGCACCCGTTTCTTCTGTCCGCAAACTAGCCGCTCCGGGACGGTATTCGTGCCAGATCCCCAAAGCGCCAAACTTAATGGCGTGTGCCGGAATCGGTAGATAGTCAAAATCTATTCGCGCACTTTTATCCGTAATCCCAGAAAGATACCGCGCCCGTTGATAATCTCTCTGGATCAATTTGTCATTTTCGGATCGTTGATACTCATAACCGAGGTCTATATTAAAGGTATAATCCGAATACGTCATCATGGTATTGGCAAAAAGCTGCTTAGAGAACAAATGGTTCCATCGAAACGTCGTGGTTTGATTACCCCATTTCAGATCACCTTTGGTGCTTTCGGATGTGGATATACGTAAGTTCGGTACATGATTGTCAAATTCGTCGCTTTGGACAATATTCGTATAAGCATGGTCTTTACCAGAATACGTACTCAAATAAATCCGGTCTTTAGGAGATATAATATAATTTAGTTTGGCATTCAGGTCATAAAAATAATACCCCACATCGCCGCCCGGCCCGTCTCCACTTGCGTTTAACGACCGAATAATGGGCCGCGCCAATACATCCACATAGGTTCTCCTTCCCGATACTAAGACGCTCATTTTGTCTTTTATAAGTGGTCCCTGTACCGTTAGGCGTGACGAGATGATGCCCACGCCGCCATCGGTTTGCCATTCCCGCAAATTTCCCTCCTTCATACTAATATCCAAAACTGAAGAAAGGCGACCGCCGTATCGTGCTGGAAAACCACCTTTGGTAAGCTCTACGTGTTGGATAGCATCGGTATTAAACACCGAAAAAAAGCCAAACAGATGACTGGCATTATAGACTGGCGCACCGTCTAATAGGATGAGGTTTTGGTCTGGCCCACCACCACGCACATACAAGCCCGAGGAGCCTTCTGTTCCACCTTTTACGCCCGGAAGCAGTTGGATGGCTTTCAACAAATCGCGCTCGCCTAAAATTGCAGGTACTTTTCGGATTTGCTCAATCGGTACATCTATGGTTCCCATTCGGGTAGATTGGATGATATTTTCCACACGTTCTCCCACAATTTCCGTCTCGTTTGAGGCAGGCTCAGGCGTTAGTCGGATATTGATTACAACGTCTTTCAGGTTTGAAATATGTAGGATTTGCACTTTATATCCCACAAACGAGGCCACAATTTTTATAGTATCTGCGGCAGGTAAGGTAAGACTATAGAATCCATATTTATTGGCCACTGTGCCCGCCTTCAGCTCTGGCGCATAGATGGTGGCCCCAATGAGCTTTTCCCCACTCTCAGCATCCTCTACATAGCCGCTGATGGTAAAGCGGCTCTGTGCGTGTGCTCCCATCGGCAAAACACATAGGCACAAAACCATACCCATCCAAAAACTCAAATTCTTCATCTCATTGTAAATTATGTGATTATAGAAAAACGCAAGAGATTCTACCAAGCGGGACTCCACAGGAAAATATACCCACTCATTTGCCAAAACAACCAATCCAGATATGGGTTTGATCAGAAATTAGCCCAACCAACGATCAGCCTCTCTTTATCCCGGCAGGTCCGCTCTGCCAAGAGTACTCTTGCGGAAGTCGGAGGGAGAGATACCATATTTTGCCTTAAACGCCTTAGAAAACCCTGCAAGGCTATGATACCCCACAGCAAAGGCGACTTCCGTGACAGTGACACCCTTTTCCAAGAGTCGTAGTGCCTCTTCCATACGCATTCGGCTTAATTGATGGGTCGGGGTTTCATTGGTCAGTTGTTTGATTTTTTGGAAGAGCTTGGCCCGGCTTATCATTAGGATGCCAGCCAATTGATCTACATCAAAGTCTGGATTGCCTAATTGATCAGTCAGTACTTTTTCCAATGTCTGTAAAAACACTGCATTTTCGTCCTCCGGTAGGAGGGTATGGGTTTTTGGGGGGTACTCGGCCATCCACTGCATCCGGAGTTTTCTTGCCCATTCTCTGCGCTGTCCCAATAAGTTACTGATTTGCAAGAGTAAAACATCCATTGCAAATGGCTTTTTGAGATATACGTCTGCCCCATATTTCAGACTACTACGATGCCCCTCTTCGTCGGCACGGGCTGTAAGCATGATAACAGGCAGACTTGCCCCAATAGACCTATTCCGTACATGTTGCACAAATCGCCATCCATCCATAATAGGCATCATCACATCTGCAATGACCAAGTCGGGCAAGTGTTCATCCAAGAGTTCTAAGGCCACCACGCCATTTTCAGCCCAAATTGTGCGATATTCTTCCGCAAGCCCATCTGCAATCAATGTTGCGACCTCTTTTTGGTCTTCGACAATCAACACCAGCGGTAGGTCGGTATTTTGAGAAGAAGGCATGATTTCTTGGGGTGTCCATAAGGGTTCTGGCTCTATTTTTTTCCGAATTTCACCTAACTGACGGGGTAATGACAGGCAAAAACGTGCCCCTTCGCCCAATTTACTGGTGACAACCAGATCACCCCCCATTGCCAAAGCCAGTTCCCGCGAGAGCGAAAGCCCAATCCCCGTCCCCGAATGATCTATTGCGTGCATACTGGCCCGATAATACCAATCAAAAACACGTTTAATTTCGCTTTCCGGAATACCCGCCCCCGAATCGGTGACACAAATCTGACAACTTTTGGTCTCGGAACCATGTACTTGCACAAATACCAATCCTTCCGGGGGGGTAAATTTGACGGCATTCGAGATCAGGTTTGATAAAATGGTGCCCAGTTTTTCAGTATCTACTCCCACCCTAAAAGCAAAAGGCTCGGCCTCGAAGCGTATCCGAATGTGTTTTTCGGTAGCCATCTCGCGGAAATGCCCTTCAATCCAATCACGAACAAAACCTGGCAAATCAGTATCCACCAACCGAATAGGAACCATACCAGACTCTAAGCGGGCAATTTCCAATAGTTGGTTCACCAATTCCAGCAAGCGGTTGCTATTTCGTAAGATTGACGCAAATAGACGGCGTTGATCATCGGGCAACTGATCTCTTTTTCGCCTCAAATAAGCCTCTACGGGCGTTGAAATCACCGTCAAAGGTGTACGAAATTCATGGGCTAAATTAATAAAAAGCCTCGATTTAGCTCTATCTATTTCTTCTAACTGAGCTGCTTGTTGCCGTATTTGTTCGGTCTGTTCTCGAAGACTCCGGTTTTGGCTGCTTAGTAGGGCTTGTTGATGCGTTATTTCAAGGGTTCGCATGGCGACATTGGCCTCCAGCTCACGCGCCCGTTCCGAAATATTTCGTGTCCGAAAACGTAACCACCCATTTCCGGCCAAGGCAATTCCAAGTAATACCATTCCATAAAACCACCATGTTTCAAACCAAAAGGGAGCAATTGAAAAAGTTTGTTGAAATGAAGTACCGGAAAAATTTCCTGCAATGCCCGCTTGTAGCTCGAAGGTATAGGAACCATGTCGCAAATTGGTATAATTTGCAAACCGGATTTGCGAAGCTGGTCGCCAACTTTCATCGTAACCGCGTAAACGATACCTAAAGACCACATTTTGGGGTTGTACCATTTCGATGGCCGAATAGTGAAACGTTAAATCACGGGCTGTGGCAGGCAGGGTAAGCATTGCATTGGGCAAATACCGCCTTCCTAGATTCTCAACGGATACAAGATATACCGATGGTATGGCTGTCTTGAAAGGGATTCGTCGTGGATCAATCTCCACAATACCATTCTGTGTTGGAAAAAGTATTTTGCCAGACCTGGTGTAAATACCTGAATTTTGCCGGCCACCATTTCCTTCACGGTTCACCAAACCATCCCGTTCGCCAAAAGCCACCGAAGACAAGTGGCCTACCCGTCCGTTCACAAAGTCGTATAAAGACCGCTTTGACACCCAAAAAACGCCAAAATTTGAACTCATCCAATAACGCCCCATATAATCGTCTATCATACGGTGAACCCCAGACGCAAACAGACCCTGTTGCTTTTTGATTTGGGTAACACGCCCAACCACCCCCTCGTCTGAAAGTGCAATATGGCAAATCCCTTGAGACTCTGTACCAATCCAAACGTTATGCCGACCATCGCTGATGATTTCCCGTGTTTGGTTCCCACACGGATGTTCCTTTGATAAAACGCGAACGCCCTTCCCATTCCGAAAGCGAAACAAACCATTGTCGCGCCGCCCAAACCAAACTTCTCCATTATCCAAAAAACTGATCCGGTAAACCCCATCCATTGCCTCCCCTCTGCTTGTCCGAACCTCCTGCCAAGCGCCATTCCAATCAGAAGCCGTGTACAACCCTTCCCCTGTAGCAACCCAGAAATGACGATTGGGGGCCTGTTCGATGATAAAAATCTCTCTAAAAGGAAGCGGCGGCAAACAATTACCCATTGTACTTTTTACATCTATTTCACAGCGCTTGGTATTATGTATGAGCCACATTTGACCATTTAATCCTTTGAAAATCTTACCTTCGTCACCACTAAAAAATTTTGAAAAATATTCAGAAACTCCAGATTTAGTATCAAATTTGTAAATATATCCTACGTTTGTTTCTGTCAAAAAAATATGATTATTCAGTTGAAATAGCGAATAAATATTCGAGGCCTCTCCTAAGCCTATTGCCCAATTATTAATTTGGGGAGTATAATACACTAAAAAGCCTCCCCCACTTGTCGTTACGAAATAGTTTCCATTTTTATCTTTAACTACACCTGTAATTGAGTTGCTAAACTTATCAAATTTTTGATTATTAATATAAAAATAATTCCCGTAATAATAAAATATATTTTCTCGATCTATTGTTCGTCTTATAAATTGCGAATATGCGCTAAACAAAGGGTTTACAGAATCATCAAGTTGAGAATAAACATCAGGTTTACATTTGTTTATTCTTAACAACCGATTTCCTTGATAAAGGTTTAGGTACTCAGAAACATAATTTTGCTTCCCCTCCCTAACACTAAATACATTTTTTATTTCTTTTATTAGCCCACTCTGGTCCAAACAAACCACTCCTTTACCAGCTATCTGAACAATTGCTGTAAGGTCTTTCTGAATACTAAAATGGTTTATTTTATATTCATCATCAAACGTATATATTGTTTTAAGAGAGTTGGAAGCAAAATGATAAAATGAAATATTTTTTGAAGATGCGACATAGACACCCTCATCAGACAATATTCCCTGCCTGAAATAATTTCCGACTATATTAAATATCTTAATACCAGATTTATAAACCGAAAAAGATTTTGAACTAAATTCATATAATATATTTAGTTTTTCATGATATTGAATCCAATGATTATTTTGTTGATTGGTGAAGTTTAATTTCTCGATTTTTCCACCTTGATATGAATAATGGACATTGTCTTGAGTAGAGAAAATAATCCCTTTATTCGTTTTGAAGATGGATAATATCCGATTGCTCGACAATACAGGAGTATTATCCCGATTGTACACAAAGAAAGCAAATCCATCAAAACGAACCAACCCTTCTACGGTTGCGATCCAGACAAATCCTTGCCCGTCCATTTCAATATCGTTTGCATGGTTTACGGGCAAACCGTCTGCGGTTGTCCAAACCCGCTTCAAATGCGTCCCTGTCAGATTGCGATTGGGCTGGGCAAATCCGTGTAAGGTGCAAAAAAAGGCCACTAACACGCCTAAAACATAAGGCTGTCTGAACATAAAATCATAACAACAAATTGAAGACAATTCGGAGGGGAAGTCAATATAAATACGTGATCTTAAAAGTATCTCGAAATGTATTATTTTTTATCATTCTTATTGACCCAACGCATAAGACACCTTTACCAACAGAACGTTGGTAGCTGAACGTTCAAAGGTGTTCCGAACAAAATCTAGCCCGCCGATTGTTGTATTGTCCTCGTTTAACGCACGATTTTGTGTCCAAACCAAGAACAACACCGATCCTGGTCTGAATTCGTAGCGAGCAATGGCATTTAGGTTTACCTCGCTATAATTAAAATGAGGGTTTCCGGAATAAGGTTTCGGCAATGCCCCCAATTTCCCATCGGTAAGCAGTTTCTGAAGACCTTGATACACACCACGTGCCCAAAAGTATTGCCCGTACACCTGCAGACTAAGATTTGGCTTAAAGGTATGAATACCCCGCAAGGTTAAATTGGTGTAATCCACATTCCGCTTTCCAAAAACGGCATAGGCTTGGCCCTGAAATGTATCTTCGTCGGCAAAACCAGTTTCATTTTTGGTAAAATTCACGCCCGGTTCCAAAGCAAATTGGGTAGCAGAGCCAACATTTAAGTTTAGTACCGCCTCAAGTCCCCAACCTCGTTTTCCGTATTGGTCTGCGGAAAGCAATGGGTTTGCCGTAAAAGAGAACGGTTTTCGAGCATCGCTCCTTATTACACCAAAAAGTTGTGCATTGAGTGGTTTACGATATAAGCCATGATCCCGCGATTCATACGGATCGTATCCCGCTGTATTGACATTCAAGGCAAACGCAGTCAGCCATTGATTTTTCCATTGTATTTGCGGGTTTAGATTAAATCCTTGCTCAAATATCTTACTTGGACGAAAAACCCTTGAGTGCCATGTAACGGCACTAATGGAAAATTGCTGCATTTTCCCGCCGGGATTCAAATTCCGGTATTGCGTCCACACAAACCCAAACCCATCATTATCCCCTTGCGAGAATCCCATGTCTCCGGCATCAAAACCTTTAGATGTTCCTTGTACGCCCACTTGCCACAGGAGTGAAGGGTGATTAAACGAGCCATACCGGAGTTGCAAATGATGGCCTTGTTCGGCACCTTCATCAGTAAGGCGACGGGTTGTAGCCAATACACCTTCTGTAGAAATGCGATAATCATCCGTATTGTACCGAAAATCCAAAGCTCCGGAAAACGCATCTGTTTCACCAATTCCATTCCGGTTTAAGCCCGTAACAATTCCGCCTATGTAGGATCCAGCACCTTTTAGTGGATTCTGAAAGCGGGCCACACTATAACGCCCGGCTGGCGAAGTTTCATATACCACTTCCTGACCTGTAGCCGTAAGCAAGCGCTTATTGGTAGCAGGTGTTAGGGCGTTCAGCAATCCATATGCAAAGCCACTGTCCCGTTTACCACTTAGTTTTACTGCTGCAAGAATAGGAGTCGCCACCGGATTACTGCGGATTTTACCTTTTGATTCATCGAAACCATCCGGAAAATCTTCGTACCCCTCTGGCCTTCGTCCGATGCGCCGCGTATAGAACATCTCCGTCCGAGGGCCGTCGCCGCCCAATGCACCAACCGTTCTAAAAATTTCGGTGCCCTCCAAAAAGAATGGGCGCTTTTCCGGAAAAAACGTCTCGAAGGCCGTCAGATTGAGCTGCGCCTGATCGGCCTCCACCTGTCCAAAATCCGGATTTACGGTCATGGTAAGGATAGTTTTACTGGTGACCCCGATTTGTGCATCCAGCCCGGCACGATATTCCGGAACCAAGGCGTGTTCCCATGCCGGCTCGGCATCCAAGGGCCAGCGTGTTGCCCCACCCAGCGCGTATGGCGTAATCAGACGGGTTTTTTTGGGATTAATATTTCGGATTCCTTCCAACGTGCCAAATTGGGAAGTAAAACCCGTTGCCGATCGGGGGATGGCGTTAGACATGGCATCCTCGGCTGTACGGCTGATGTGGCGATTTACCAATATACCCCATGTCTGGACTTCGCCCTGAGCAAAACGAAGGGCTTGATAGGGGATCCGAAATTCCACACTCCAGCCATCTGGCCTTGTTGCAGCGACCCCTTCCCAGAGTGCATCCCAGTTCATATCTGGTTCTCCTCCATCATTTTGGAACAATCCATCCGACTTCACGCCCGCCGCATTCACCACAAACAAAAAGGAGGTTTTCCGGTCTGCATAGCTATCTATGGCAATTCCTACCCCATCCGATTCCACAACCCGATCCCGCCGTGAGAGACGACGCAAGATGCGATCGGGTTTATGGTCGTAGCAAACGACGGCAATATACAGGGCATCGTTGTCGTATAAAACACGGGCTTCGGTGCGCTCGGAGGCCGGCTTCCCCTCATCTGGCTTAAATTGTATAAATTTATCAAAAACCACAGCTTGCGACCATACTACTTCATCCACCTGCCCATCTATTTCCGGCGGAATGGCGGTACGTGTCGCTTGGATAACCGAGCGCGACACCTGCGAAGGTGATTGCTGAGACCACGTAGGCGCCACAGACCAAATCAGTCCTACAAACAATGATGAAAGCACGGATCTCATTACAAACTTGGGTTTGGGGGTTATTTTGATGAGAGACTTTCCCTTAGCCTACCAAGTTACACTTTCCACAATGGGTCAGGTGGGCGTAATAGTCCACAGAAACCTCTTGCACTTTTTTGGGGCGGCAAGGTAAAACAGTTTTTCGTTTATCTTGTATCTTGTCTTACAAAGAAAAAGCCCCATTCCAAAGAACGAGGCTTATAATGGGAACAGACTTCCGTTTAGCCGTTTACTTTACTGACTACTGCAGCAAAAGCATCGGGGTCATTCACGGCAAGATCTGCCAGTACTTTGCGGTTTAGTTCAATGTTGTGTTGCTTCAGACCATGAACTAACCGAGAGTACGTGGTTCCGTTTAAACGAGCAGCGGCATTAATCCGGGCCACCCAAAGGCGGCGGAATTGGCGCTTACGCTGGCGACGGTCACGATAGGCATAGCCCAACGCTTTATCCACCGCATGTTTAACGGTTGTGATCAGTTTGCTGCGAGAACCCCAGTAGCCTTTCGCAAGTTTCAGAATTTTCTTACGACGGCGACGGGAAGCCACATGGTTTACCGAGCGTGGCATTTGCGTTTCTCCTCGTTAATGATGATTATAAAAGACCGTCCTTTGGGATCGGTTGCGGCGCATTAGGCCTGGAGCATCCGGTGTACACGCGGTGCATCTTGGGGCGAGACCAGCGTGGATTGGTGCAAATCGCGCTTCCGTTTCCGAGACTTTTTCGTCAGGATGTGGCTCGCATATGCTTTTTCCCGTTTGATCTTGCCGCTGCCTGTCAACTTAAAACGCTTTTTTGCGCCGCTGTTGGATTTCATTTTTGGCATGGCCGTTAAGGATTTTATGGGTTGGTCTGAAGCCTGCAAAAATTGCAGAATCTTTAAGATACAAAAAGACACGCCCAAACTCCAATGAAGATCAGGTTAGTCTTTTTAAAAAACAAGTAGGGGGATGTCTTATTTTTTCTTGGCCGGCGAGAGAATAGTGGTCATACGACGGCCTTCAAGAGTTGGAGCCTGATCCACCTTCGATATTTCTTTCAATTCAGACACAAAACGTTTCAGCAACTCGGCTCCTTGGTTGCTATACATGATGGCACGTCCCTTAAACTGCACGTAGGCCTTAACCTTGTTCCCTTCGGTCAAAAACTCTTGTGCATGTTTGAGCTTAAACTGAAAATCGTGCTCATCGGTTTGTGGTCCAAAGCGAATTTCTTTGAGAACAATGGTATGCTGTTTCTTTTTGGCCTCGCGCTCTTTCTTTTGTTGTTCGTAGCGAAATTTACCAAAATCAATAATTTTACAAACGGGGGGTTTGGCATCTGCCGAAATCTCCACCAGATCCAACTCCCGTTTTTGCGCCAATTCGAGCGCTTCATCTAAGGTCATGATGCCGTGCTGCCCCTCGGTGTCCACTAAGCGGACGATGTCTGCACGGATTTGCCGATTAATGCGAGGCCCCTGATCTCGGTTGCGATCTTTGTCTTGAGTTCGCTGGCCCTGAAACTGTTTTCCGATGGCTGTAAGGGTTTAGTTAACGATTTTTGAAGGAAAGTTTTAATATAGAAAAAAACACAGATTCCACAAAGCCCATTTTAGGAATAGGGCTTGTTTTTTGAAAAACGTGCAAGATATTTTTAGACATTTACCAATTCATGAAGCATCATGGAAAATTCGGCGACCGTTTTCACCCCGATGTCTCCCTCGCCATGTTTCCGAACGGCCACGGTGTGGTTTTCGGCCTCTTGTTTCCCCACAACCAGCATGAAGGGAATTTTTTGAAGTTCGGCTTCTCGGATTTTTTTTCCCACTTTCTCGCTACGTTCATCAAACTCGGCACGAAAGCCAGCAGCCTGTAACGTTTTTACCACTTGATGGGCATAATCGTTCTGGGCATCGGTAATAGGCAAAACAATGGCCTGCACGGGCGCCAACCAAACAGGGAAGTTACCCGCACAGTGCTCGATCAGAACCGCTACAAAACGTTCCAAAGACCCAAAAGGTGCGCGATGAATCATCACGGGACGGTGTTTTTGGTTATCGGCACCCGTATATTCCAATTCAAACCGTTCGGGCAGGTTGTAATCTACTTGTATGGTACCCAATTGCCATTTCCGCCCGATCGCATCCCGCACCATAAAGTCTAATTTGGGACCATAGAACGCAGCTTCTCCATATTCTGTTATGGCGGGCAAGCCCTTTTCGGCAACGGCATCAATAATTGCCTGTTCGGCTTTTTCCCAGACTTCATCCGTTCCAATGTATTTTCCCCTGTTTTCAGGATCGCGGAGGGAAATTTGTGCCGTATAGTCCTCAAACCCAAGTTTAGTGAAGACATATAGCACCAGATCAATCACCTTTTTAAACTCGTCGCTGAGTTGATCGGGCCGACAAAAGAGGTGGGCATCATCTTGTGTAAAGCCCCGGACCCTTGTTAGTCCATGCAACTCGCCAGACTGCTCGTAGCGATAAACCGTTCCAAATTCTGCAAACCGAATAGGCAAATCCCGATACGAACGTGGTTTGGCTTTATATATTTCGCAGTGGTGTGGGCAGTTCATAGGCTTAAGCAAATATTCTTCGCCCTCGTTTGGGGTAGCAATTGGCTGAAAAGAATCTTTACCATACTTTTCATAATGCCCCGATGTGACATACAGCGTTTTGCTGCCGATATGAGGCGTGACGACGGGCGAATATCCGGCTTCGCTCTGGGCTTTCTTCAAAAACTCCACCAATGTATCTCGTAAGACCGCCCCTTTGGGTAGCCATAAGGGCAACCCCATTCCCACCTTTTCTGAAAAAGTAAAAAGTTCTAATTCTTTGCCTAACTTGCGGTGATCGCGTTTTTTGGCTTCTTCTAACCGGGCTAAGTGCGCTTCCAGTTCACTTTTTTTAGGAAACGTAATGCCATAAATCCGTGTCATCATCGGATTTGTTTCCTTTCCACGCCAGTAGGCGCCAGCCACCGCCTGTAATTTTATGGCCTTGATGGCCCCCGTAGAAGGAATGTGCGGGCCACGACATAGATCCGTAAAGTTTCCTTGTGTATAAAACGTAATTTCACCATCTTGCAGCCCCTCGATCAGTTCCAACTTGTACGGATCTCCTTTTTCACGGAAATACGTATCGGCATCGGATTTGCCCACTTCGTTACGGACAAAAGGTACATCGCGCTTGGCCAATTCCACCATTTTAGCCTCAATTTTTGGAAGATCTTCCGACGTCAGTTTACGGTCAGGGCCGGGATCTACATCGTAGTAAAAACCTTGTTCGATGGCGGGACCAATACCGAACAACGTACCAGGATAAAGGGCTTCAATGGCTTCGGCCATTAGGTGGGCAGAGGAATGCCAATAAGTGGCCTTACCTTCCACGTCGTTCCAAGTATGAATCGCGATCTTGGCATCGGACGTGATCGGGCGTGATAAGTCCCACACGATTCCATTCACCGAGATAGACAAGGCATTTCGGGCTAGGCCCATCGAAATACTTTCAGCAATTTGGCGCCCGGTCACGCCACTTTCATATGTACGGATGGAACCATCCGGAAGGGTAAGTTGAATCATCTTATAAGTCCGTAACACGGTAAATTTGGTAAACTTGTTATGTGATAAAACTACGGCAGTTTATTCGTTTTTAAGACAAATCCACCACAATCTTTACGCATACAAAAAAAGAGCGCATCGGGTTTTCCGAAACGCTCTTTTATGTTGTGGGTCCTAGTGGACTCGAACCACCGACCTCCACGATGTCAACGTGGCGCTCTAACCAACTGAGCTAAGAACCCGTTTGGAGCGCGAAATATACCAATTCGCGCCCATAGAATGCAATGCCTGATCTGTGGGGTTTGGATGAAAGTAGCCATGAGGCGGGCATATTCAACCAAAACTACCCTCATACAGCCCCTCCAATCGAGATACCACGCTTTTCATGTGCCCGTTCGATGGCGCCTTCGAGGATTGCGAAGCCCTCGCGCAAGTCTTCTTCCGAAATCACCATGGGTGGTAAGAAGCGAATCCCATTGGAGAACAAGCCCGCTCGGATAAGAATCAGCCCTTGAGCAGAAGCATCCTTGATGATTTCCAGCGTCAGGTCGGGGTCGGGTGCTTTGGTCTCGCGGTCTTTCACAAACTCAACCAAGCGCATAGCGCCCAGACCTCGCGCAGCGCCAACCAACGGGAAACGACCCACCCAAGTTGAGAGTACTTCTTCCATGATCTCGGCCACACGGTTGCCGTGCGCAACAAAAGCCTCATTGGTCAGGATTTTTAGGGTTTCGATGCCTGCAACCGCCGCTAGTGGTGCGCCAGAGTACGTTCCACCTACGGCTCCCAAATGGGGTGAATCCATAATTTCTGCCTTACCAATAACGGCAGAAAGTGGCATTCCCGCCCCTACCGATTTTGCGACGGTAACAATATCCGGTTCAACGCCTGTGTGTTCAATAGAAAATAGTTTACCCGTCCTACCAGAACCAGCTTGCACTTCATCGGCAATCAACACAATCCCATGCTTATCAGCCACTTCACGTAAGTACTGCATAAACCGTGGCTGTACCGGAACAAAGCCCGCTTCGCCCTGTACAGGTTCGATCAAAATAGCAGCCACCGCCGAGGGATCCACATGCGAGACCAGTGCATCCTCAAAGCGCCGGATGGCCCAATCTATGTATCGGTCTTCGGAAAGTTCGGCTGGGCGCCGATATGGGTTCGGAGCATACATCCGATAAATATCGCCCACCATCGCACCGTATCCGCGTTTAAAGAGGTTGTACTTGCTTGTGAGGCTCATTGTCAACAGGGTTCGGCCATGATATGCGCCTTCAAATACAATGATGCCTTGGCGTTTCGTATAATATTTCGCAATATTAACCGCATACTCCAATGCTTCCGCTCCGGAAGAAGATAGCAGGGTTTTGTTTGGACCTTTCATCGGAGCAAGTTTATTCAGCATCTCGGCCAGTTCTATGGCCGGTTCAAAAGTGGTGACCAAAAGCCCCGGATGGATGTATTTCTCGGCCTGTTCCTGTATTGCTCGTACCACCGAAGGCGGACAGTGGCCAGCATTTTGCATCCCAATCCCCCCTGCAAAGTCTATTAAGATGTTACCATCCACGTCTTCTACAATGGCTCCATGTGCCTTAGCGACCACCACTTCGGTGGATTTAGCCAATCCGTTTGGGAAAGCAGCCGCACGTCTTTCTAAGATTGTACGGCTAAGGGGTCCAGGAATCGCGGTTTTAAGTTGAATTGTTGGCATAAAGTCAATAGGTTCGGTTTTCCGATTTAGCGTTAAAGAGGATTCTATTAATGTGTTGGTTCGTGGTGTAAT
>DDTM01000006.1 GCA_002344075.1 Bacteroidetes bacterium UBA2364 | reverse complement strand
ACCCTTTAATACCGATATGTCGTTTGATAAATCCATAAACCAATTGATTGCACCAAAACAAGTTTACATAGACTTTGGTTCCATGCCTAAGCTTTTACAAAAAGAGAAAGAAAAGGGAACAGTACCCGCTCTTAATGCAAGTAAATGAAGGGATTTAACAAACAAAGTAAAATAGATTCACTTTCCGATACAAAACCGAGAAAAAATCTCTCCCAAAATATCCTCTGTGGTAATTTCCCCAGTGATCGCGCCTAATTCGTGAAGAGCCAACCGTAGGTCTAATGACAAGCGATCTCCAGAAACCAACTCCGTTGACAAAAGATCCTGTGCCGTTTCGACATGTCTCAATGCTTTTGCCAAATGCTGGCGATGACGCTGGTTTGTTACAACCGCCGAAGCTTCTGCATCAGCCAAACCTTGGGTGGCCGTTTGTACCAGTTTCTTCCGTAACGCCTCCAGAGCCGGATCATCCCAGTGAACCGCAGAGAGCCTAAAATCAGCCTCAAAAGAATCCATCTGAAGGGCCAAATCGGCTTTATTGGCCACCCGTAATACAGGTAATTGCGGCTGGGCCTGTTTTAATGTCGTTAGAAATACCGATTCCTCCTCGTCCAACCCTATCACCGCATCAAATACATACAACAAGATATCTGCGGTTCGGATGGAATGCTCGGCCCGCCGTACCCCTTCGGCCTCAATCAAGTCTTGTGTTTCCCGTAATCCTGCCGTATCCACGAACCGAAACAAGAAACCCATCACCTCTACATCCACTTCAATTTCATCGCGGGTGGTTCCGGCGATGGGACTGACAATGGCCCGATTCCGGCCTGTGAGTACATTGAGCAACGTACTTTTCCCTGCATTGGGTCGGCCACCAATCACCACCCGGATACCATCCCTTAGAAACGCGCCTACCCGCCACGAATCCAACAATCCAGACAATAATATTTGTGCATTTTTCAAGAGGCCCACCAACCGATCCCGATCAGCAAAGGCCACATCTTCTTCGGCAAAATCCAATTCCAATTCAATCATGGCTGCCAATTCCATCAACTCGGCCCGAAGTGCCATGATTTGTGCTGAGTATCGCCCTTGAAGGTGGTTCAGCGATACACGATGCGCCATCGAAGATGAGGCGTGGATTAGGTCTGCGACAGCTTCTGCTTGTGCAAGGTCCATTTTTCCATTCAGAAAGGCCCGCTGAGTGAATTCTCCTGGCTCGGCCAAACGTGCTCCGGCTTGCACCAGACGGTGCAAAATGAGTTGCGGGGCAAAATCACCACCATGGCACGTGACTTCCACAATGTCTTCGCCCGTTGCCGATTTTGGTGCGCGGAACACCGTCGCCACCACTTGGTCTATGTCGTTTCCCTGAATATCCGTTATATAGCCAAAAAAAGCCGTATGGCCCTTGGTCTGCTCCAAAGATTTTCCGCGGAAACACGCGGCTACAATGGGTACGGCATCCGGCCCCGATAAGCGGACAATGGCCAGCGCTGCGCGGCCTCGTGCGGTAGCAATCGCCACAATGGTCTCCAGACCCTGTTGCATGTTCTTTCTGTGTTCTTAATGATCAAAACACCCGCACCTCAACGAGACACGGGTGTTCCGGAATAAAACAATATTCAGGACTCCAGGCCTATTTCTTTTTAGTCGAAGTTTTTGTTTTTGCTGGCTTTGCTTCAATCAATCCAGCTTTTTCCAAGTGGGTATTGATCCACCGCTGTTGAATGACGGAATAGATATTAAACGCCAAATAATAGAGGTTCAATCCAGAAGAAAGTCCATTAAATATCACTAACATCATAACGGGCATGATGTACATAAACACTTGCATCCCTGGCTGATCGGGAGTGGAGGTTCCTTGCACCTTCATCTGTACAATCATCGAAATGGTCATCAAGAGCGAAAATCCGGTGATGATCTCGCCATACATCGGAATGGCGAAAGGCAAGTGCAGCAATACATCCGGCGCCGAAAGGTCTGTCGCCCACAAGAAGCCTTGCTGACGAAGTTCGATGGCGTTGGGGAAAAAGCGGTACATTGCAAAGAGGATAGGCATTTGAAGCAGCATCGGCAAACATCCACCCAAAGGATTTGCCCCAGCCTCTTTATAGAGTTTCATCATGGCCTCTTGCTGCTTTGCCGGATTATCTTTGTGCTTTTCCTGTATTTCCTGCATTTTGGGCTGCATGGCTTTCATCTTGGCCATACTCTTCATAGAACTGGCTGTTAACGGATGCAAGACAATTTTTACAAGCAGTGCGAAAAGTAGAATAATGATGCCGTAGTTAGGAATAAAGGTATGGAGGAAGCCAAAGACAGGCAAGAAAATGTACAACGAGATAAACCGCAACATCCCGCCCAAAAAACTCCCAAAATCAATCATCCCATATAAGTCAAGATTATATGGCTCTAATGTTTCGCGCTCAATGGGGCCTAAATACAGTTTATAGGAGTCCGCTTTTTCTGCCTTCAATGGAGGCATCTCAAAACGTGCCGTGTAGTCCTCGAAGTACTTAGGATTGGTTTTATCTCCAATCATGCGGCCCGTTAATTCAGCACCTTTCGGGGTTTTGGTTGGGATAATCACACTCGTGAAAAATCGGTTTTTCACCGAGACCCAATCCACCTGCCCAGTCATAAGTTTGTTTTGTTCTTTGCCAGCCCCGATATCGAACATCACCAATTCCCCACCCCAGCGAGCATGTGCACTGGCTCCTTCCGCTTCCTGAAATACACCCTGTTCGGAGAATGGGATCCCACCATACCATACCAAGTCATATCCCTGACCAGTCGAGAAGGCAGAAGGATTCGTGGATTCGATGCGATAGCCCACCTCATAAGAACCTTTTTTGAACGTATAAATCTGTCGGAGTTCCCCGCCCTTGATGGGTAAACTGTACACCAGTTCGGATTTATCACCCACCGTCAGTTTATTTCCGGCCAGATTCTGAGGCTTAAAAAACAGGGATCGGGTCTCTACGGAGCGGTTCCATGGAGTAGAAAACTCCAAGCCCAAAGCTCCCTCTTTCCCTTTATGGACTAATTGTATGGGCGTTTTACGGTTCCACTTCGTAAACTTTTTAAGTTCAAAGGAGCGCAGGGTGCCCCCTTTCGAGGAAAATGTAGCTTTGTACAGATCAGATTCTACGGTTACAAGTTGCTCCACACCGCTTTGTACTTCTGTAAGGACAGAATCGGTATCGGCGGGTTTTGCCGACGACTCTGGTTCATCACGTTCAAGAGTTTGGGCTTGCTCCTGCTTGGGTTTGGGGGTCTGTTTTGCAGGTGGTTGTGGAGACGGCATAAAAAACACCATCCACACAATCATGATTACACTGCTTAGCACCACCGCAAGTATCGTATTGCGATCCACGATATAGGTATTTGGGTTAAAAAAATCGGATAAAGTAAAGATACTCAATCGCCTTCCGATGGGTTGCAGGCATCCACTTGCTTCACAGGGATTACATCCTTCAAAGCTCGCTGAAGCCGTTTAAGCGCCACCGGCATGTCGGCGGGGATGCGTTTCGCAGCCTCAGAAAGGTTTCCCCGATACAACACCATCATCACCAACAAGTAGCCTTCAGAGGGTATTTCGGAGGGCCAAAGCATTCGGTTCCGCCGAAAAGCCTCCCTTAAATGCCGCTTAATGTGGTTCCGATCAGTCGCCTTACGTATTCCACGTGCCATTGTGAAGCCCGCCTGAAACGGAATTCGGCTGTCCGCCGTTTCAAGGGCGACCAGCCGATACAATATCCGTATGCTGCCAGTAGCTACAGTTAAACTTCCCTGTTCATCACGGGAATAAAGGGACTGAATCCACTTTTTACGTTTTAGCCGAGTCTCGCGGGGCAGCCCAAAGGGCTTCATGCTTATTTAGGAATACAGGATAGGAACAAACTCGCCAGACCGGATTACTTACCGCTCATAGAGTCGGAAACCGTCAGACGGTGACGCCCTTGTGCACGGCGGCGGGCCAACAATTTGCGGCCATTTTTGCTCGCCATCCGGGCGCGGAATCCATGTTTATTTACGCGCTTGCGGCGGCTCGGTTGGTATGTACGCTTCATCGTCGTCTAAATAGTTTGGTAGAATGATTTTGTATTTCTTTACAGAATTGTGAAGATACAAATTTTTTCCGACAAATCAACACAAGGTCTTGACATTCACAAAAAGTCAGCGTAGTTTTCAGTTCCTAATAAAAACAGGATCTCTCAGAGAAGCGGGAGTAGCTCAGTGGTAGAGCATCAGCTTCCCAAGCTGAGGGTCGCGGGTTCGAGTCCCGTTTCCCGCTCCATCGTTTCTTTCCTATATTTGGGCGATTAGCTCAGCCGGTTCAGAGCACCTGCCTTACAAGCAGGGGGTCGGCGGTTCGAATCCGTCATCGCCCACAAGCGACTTCGATTTTCGGAGTCGTTTTTTTTTGCCGTTTTTTCTGTATTTTCTTCCTGCCACCTGTCTATGGCTACTTCACGAATCTTTTTCACACGGCCCAAGCCCTTTCTTCCATGCAGATACATGACCTCCCCACCCCCGCCCTGTTGATTGATGCCCGGCGGCTTGAATTCAATATTACCCAAATGCAGGCCAAAGCGGATGCACAAGGCGTTTCGCTTCGCCCACACACCAAGACCCACAAATCGGTGGATATCGCCCATAAGCAGGTAGCTGCTGGAGCGAAAGGGCTAACCATGGCCAAAGTAGGAGAAGCAGAGGTATTTGCAGAAGCTGGATTCACCGACCTTCGCATAGCATACCCAGTAGTGGGTGTCGAAAAACATGCCCGAATATTGCGCCTTATAGAAAAGGGCGTCCGCATTTCTTTTTGTGTGGATACCCCAGAAGGAGCCAAATCCGCATCGGATTTTTATGCTGCACATGAGACTCAGGCAGAAGTCTTGATTGAAGTGGATGTAAACTACGGTCGGACGGGTATTCCTTGGAATCGCCTTGAAAGCCTCGATTTTGTGCGCTTGGTAAATAAACTACCCGGATTGCGGCTTAGCGGTATTTTATGTCATGCCGGGCAGTCCTATCACGGACCAGAACACGAGGCAGAGCCCTTAGACGAGGCACTGGCACGGGTTGCACGGGAGGAACGCGGGATGATGCTTTCTTTTGCTACTCGAATAGGCGAGGCAGGATTGGCCACCCCAGACACCTTGGAGATCAGTATTGGCTCTACACCTTCTGTTAAGCACTTCCAGCAACAAGAACGACAGGGTTTCCGCATCACCGAGATTCGCCCCGGAAACTATGTTTTCAACGATGGAACTCAGGTCTCACTTGGTACGGTACTTGCCACCGATTGTGCCCTTACCGTACTTACAACGGTCGTTTCGCGGCAGCGCTCGCTTCGCGGCAAGGATAAATTATTTTTAGACGCTGGAAAAAAAATTCTCACCTCGGATATTCGATTTGGTGCGGGTGGCTACGGGCAGATTCTCTATAACCCGGAAAAAATGTTGCCTCAACCACATACCCGCATTACCTCTCTATCCGAGGAACATGCATGGGTACAGGTGGCTGGTGGTGCAACCTTAAACGTGGGAGATCGCGTGCGCCTTTTACCCAATCATGCCTGTGTGGTGGTACATACACAGCCACAACTTTTTGCGGTGGAGGGAGAAGAGGTGGTGGCTGTTTGGAGAACCGACGCACGAGACGGAGGACACTGAGGCATAATGAAAAATCTTGTAAGAGTAAAAATTTCTTCCTTCCACGTGTTAAGCCATCTGGGATAAAAAGCATCTCCATTGATAAGAACATGGGTATGCCCGGTGGATCTGGTGTAACACCTTAAACTTTAAGATCCTTCACCTTTCTATTTTTTAAGAACCATGCAAAAAACAATTCTTGCGGACTTGGTGTCTCTGGCCTTAGATGCAACCGAACAAACCCTTTGCACTGGAGGGACTGAACGCAAAGCTTTAACAAGGCGTCCTTTGCCAAAAACTCGTCGCCCTCGCCTTCCAATTACCACAATGATGGTGGGGGAAGAAGAGACGGCCACAACATTGGCCATTGGTGAAGAAGGTGATCCTCCCAAAGATGCTACGATGATGGTGGGAGAAGAACTTTAAACTCAAGACCTACCGAACTATTCGGTGGGTCTTTTTATTGGTTTTGCAATGATAGGTTTATTTGGCGGGACGAAAGACCCCAATATTGCCTCCCTTTATCAGGTATTACAAGAAGCAGAAGTGCCCTTTTTACCCGTTCTGGTAGGCCAAGAAACCATTCCGGAAGTACTCTGGGATCTTTCCACCGACCGGCTCATTCTGAATGGGCAAGAAATACGACCGGCAGCGCTCTTCCATAGGTTCGATGTTTTTGCTTCGCTTGGTAAATCGCAGACACGCCATGCGCAGGTGTGGCACGAACTACTTTATGGCTGGGCACTGGCACATGAAGACGTTGTATTGTTTAACCGAAACCACCAACGCACCAACAAATTGGCCGTATTGATGAAAGCGACCGAATTAGGATTAAAGCCTCCTTATTCTGTGGTAACGAACCAAGCAACATTGCTCAGTAAATTAGAGGGCACAGGCTATATTTCAAAACCCGTACCCGGTGGCGACCAAACCCGCCTACTATCCGAAGCCCTCCAAGACCCTTTGCTGCACAAAATTCCGATGACCATACAACCCCGCTTGGTACAACCCGAATTGCGAATTTATGGCATACGGGGAATTTGGGCCGCTTTCTGGATGAAGACCGAGTCTTTGGACTATCGGGTACAACAAGATGTGGAGATTATCCAAACCGATATACCAACCGACTTGGTTGAGAAATTAGCCCAATTGATGGCATTCATGCACTTGGACTTTGCCGCTGCCGACTTTAAAACCGATCCAGAATCGGGCGAACTACGCTTTTTGGAAATCAATTCCTCTCCTATGTTTGCACGATTTGACCTTGCCTCCGGCTTCACCATCAGTAAAGCGATTATACAAGGGATGGGGTATTGTACTAATCGTTATCGGCTTTATGCTTAGCAACATCCCAAAGGGATCAATTCTCACCGCATTCTTTTGTACCTTTTGACGATATTTCCGTATTTTGAGGCCCACTTGTACACAGGGAGGTTTGCAAACAGACAGGTTTTTCGATGAGTGATTTAAACATCCGTACCACCCAAAATATTTCCATACACTACAAAGCCGCAAGTGTTGGTGAACGCATTGGGGCGTTTATTATAGATTATCTTATCCAGATTATTTATTTGTTTGGTATTTATACGGCCATGTTTAATGGCTTGGGAAGCCCACCCCGATGGATGATCATCCTCTTTCTTTTACCCCCTGTATTATATCCTCTCCTTACCGAGTATTTTCTGGGCGGACAAACCTTTGGTAAAAAAATTGTACGTATCAAAGTAGTCCGCTTAGATGGCCGAGAACCCACATTAGGTAACTTTTTACTGCGATGGCTATTGGGCTTGGTGGAAAATTATGCTTTTCAAGGATCACTAACACTACTGACCATGTTATTTAACCGCAAGGGTCAGCGTATGGGGGATATAGCCGCCGGAACCACCGTTATCCGCGTTCCAACAGACATTACGTTTGCTGAAACCATTTTTGCAGACGTGCAAACAGCCTACTCACCAGTATTTCCGGATGCGGTTCTTCTGACGGATCAGGATGCGGGCATCATTCGGGAAGTTTTAAAACTTTCTGAAAACAAACTCGCGGAAAACGCGCCTATTTTGATTCTAAAAACTCGTAGGAAAGTAGAAGAAAAGTTAGGTTCTAATTCGTCTATGGAACACATAGCGTTTCTGGAAACCGTACTCAAAGACTATAACCATCTACGAGGGAGGGTGGAAGATTGAACTCGTCACGAATCGTCGTTCGGATTGTAACCCGAAGCACTTCTGGTCGTTGGCAGGGATGAGAACTGAATAATAGAATGTATGATTTCTTTTGAAAATAGAATTGCACGTCAGAAGCGGCTTCAAAACCGTTGGTTGGCGGGGCATCGTCGCCTTTCTCGATGGCGGATTGGTGTTTTTTTAGGCACGGTTGCGCTGGCATATGGTTTGTGGTCCTATGGTTATGTCGCTGCAGGGGGGAGCGCTGGCTTGTCTGGAGCGATGGTATTTGGTGTTTTGGCACGTCGGCACAAGAAGGTCGAGGCTGCTATTCGACGTTCACGGACGCATATAGCCCTTTTAGAAGATCGCCTCGCACGTGTCCGTCTGGATTGGAAAAATATTCCGATCACCAATCCTCTTCCGGTAGCGGCAGATCATCCGTTTGCACACGATCTGAACTTGATAGGTCCGCGTTCCTTGCTCACTCTACTTAACACTACAACCACCCCCAAATCCATAGAATGGCTGCAAAATCATTTGCTTACCGAAGTGCCAGTCCTTGAGCAGACACAGCGTAACCAGCGTTGGATTAAGGACTTAGCAATACGCTCCCGCTTTTGCGAGCGCTTACGCTTGGTAGGTACGTTGGCTCTCCATAGCCAAACAGAACCTTTACCAGCTTCCGAGAAAATCTTGCAACCTGCGACGGATCTACCAAAATTATGGCAAGGACTGTTACCGATGTTGGGACTTGCCGCTTTGAACCTTGTCTTATTCGTTTTTTTTCCGGCGTTTTGGGTAGGAGGAATTTTTATCTATTGGTTTATATATATCCTCCATTTCCAAAAACTTAAAAACACCTTTGATGCTGCCTTGGACGTAGAGCGATATGTGCATCGTATTAGCGATCCTTTCTTGTTTTTAGAAACTGTTCGGATTCCTACCCAAGCACCCCTATTAGAAATATTGGATATTTTTAGAAGCACCGAATCTCGCCCCTCTTCCCACTTAAAAACCCTCCGACACATTGCAACCGCCATTTCTTATACCCGAAACGAGTTTCTCTTTGTATTGCTAAATACATTGGTGCCGTGGCAATATATATGTACTTGGTTGCTAGAACGCGAAAAAGTAAAATTGGGTACGATGCTTCATCGTTGGATAGAAGCCCATGCACAGGTAGAAGGCTTGGCAGCATTGGCCAACTTTGCACAAGACCATTTGGAAGTTGTTTTTCCAAAAATCCACCCTGAAAAGCCTGTTTTGGATGCACAGGAATTGGGCCATCCATTGATTCCGCTGCAAAACCGCATTACAAATAGCTTCACCCATGCACATCCACAGGAAATCGGGCTTATAACAGGTTCCAACATGTCGGGGAAAAGTACTTTTTTGCGAACAGTAGGCATTAATTTAGTCTTGGCCTATGCCGGAACAGCCGTGAATGCCCGCCAAATGCACATCGGTGGGTTTCGCTTGTTTACCTGTCTAAATGTGTCGGACTCAGTAAATGACGGTATTTCCTATTTCTATGCAGAAGTAAAGCGCCTGAAACTCTTACTGGATGCTGCCAAACAGGCTGAAAAAAAACCCCTTTTTTATCTGATTGACGAAATCTTTCGTGGGACCAACAACCGTGAGCGCTTAGCCGGAAGCCGAAGTTTTGTGAAAGGCTTGGCTCAAACTCCGGGCGGTGGGCTTATTTCTACGCACGATTTAGACCTAATTAAGTTGGAGGATGAGCTGACACACTTGCGGAATTTACACTTCCGTGAGGACATTACAGACGGCAAAATGACGTTTGATTACCGCCTCCGCCCCGGCCCCTGTCCAACGACGAATGCATTGCGGGTGATGGCCTATGCGGGCCTCCCGGTTGAAGAATAGACAAAGGCCATGACATACGTCACAGCCTTTGGGTAATGTACATTGCATTAAGCGTAAATCCCTCTCAGACGAAGCGCCCGCGCCACTTTGTCTATCGCCATCACATATGCACCGATGCGGAGCGAGATATCATATTTAGAAGCCGTCTGATATACATCATGGAATGCTTCTTCCATTTTTCGGTCTAAACGACGGTTTACCCGTTCTTTAGACCAGAAGTATCCTTGACGATCCTGTACCCACTCGAAGTAAGATACGGTAACCCCGCCAGCATTGGCCAGAATATCTGGGATTACCATAATGCCTTTATCATGTAATATTTTATCTGCATGGGCAACGGTGGGGCCATTTGCACCTTCCACAATGATTTTGGCCTTTACTTTCTCGGCGACAGGAACGGTAATCTGGTTTTCTTTGGCTGCAGGTACCAAAATATCCACATCCAAGGTGAGCAAGGTTTCATTGTCTATGGAAGTCGCTTCCGGATAACCTGCCAAAGAATTGCGGTTGTTTTTGGAATACGCAATCATCGCCTCAATGTCCAAACCATTTTCATTGTAGTACCCTCCGGAAACATCACTCACGGCAACAATTTTACATCCCTGCATTTGGAGTAATTTTGCCGTTACCGATCCCACATTACCGAATCCTTGTATTGCAACCGTCGCTTGATTCGGCCGGAGGCCCAATTTTTCCATGCCCGCCAACGTACAGGTCATTACCCCTCGTCCCGTAGCCTCTACACGTCCTTGTGATCCTCCCAGTACAATGGGCTTTCCCGTTACTACGGCTGTTTCGGTGCGGCGCATATGCATGGAGTAGGTATCCACTATCCAGGCCATAATTTGCTCATTGGTGTTCATATCGGGGGCTGGAATATCCCGATCCGGCCCGAACACATCAATCAGGTTTGCGGTATAGCGCCTTGTGAGTCGTTCCAGTTCGCCTGGACTCATCTTGGATGGATCGCACCGTACCCCCCCTTTGGCCCCGCCAAATGGAACAGAAACCACCGCACATTTCCATGTCATCCAAGCTGCCAATGCTTTTACCTCGTCCACATGAACGTCGGGAGCAAACCGGATACCACCTTTTCCAGGCCCCATCGTATCACTATGGATTACGCGGATGCCCTCAAACACCTTCAATTCACCCGAATCCATCACAACCGGAACTGCGGTGATGTGTACCCGTGCGGGTGTACTCAGGAATTCAAACATTCCAGAATCCAACTCCAAAATATCGGAAGCCACTTTAAAGCGAGCCATCATGGCCTCGAAAGGATTTTCGGATTCCACTTTCATCGCAATCTCGTGCTGCAACGAGACCGCATACACGTTTTTCTCGAAAGACATTTTTTTTGCGTATTAAGTCAGATTAAAGGGTCAATGTTTGTGGGTTAAGGTCAGTGTATATTATTTAGACCATCAAACATTACAATATCGGAAAGCCGGAATCGCATTCCAAGAACGGAAGCGCTTTTCATATATTAGCCACGACTCTGGAAACTCAGATCGGAAAATAGCACACTTTTCGTTTGCTTTTTACTGATTTATGAACGATCCTGCTTTTCTATTGTTTATGCTATGATACCCTCCTTCCCGCTTGCCTCCAAAACCCTGATCAAGCAAATTATTGCCCTTCAGCAGAAGAAGTTTCGCAAACGCGATGGCCTGTTTGTGGTTGAAGGAATGCGCTCTGTACAATCCGCGCTCACCATTAAAAAGGACGACCAGTTGGCCTGTCTGCTCATCTCGGAAGCAACAAATCCACCACCCGAACTATTGGCCGCGTGCCGCAGAAGGTCGGTTGAGGTATATATTGCCCATACTTCCGACTTTGCTAAATGCTCGGATGTGGTCCAGTCACAAGGGGTTTTGGCCGTCGCAAGAATTCCCAAGACCTTACCGGAAACCCTCCAGAAATGCCGCCACATCCTTACCCTTAACGGAATTCAGGACCCCGGTAATGTGGGCACACTCATCCGAACGGCAGCATGGTTTGGTATTGATGCTATCTTGGCCGATGCAGCCACTGCCGACTTTTTCCAGCCCAAGGTGGTACGGGCTACTATGGGTGGTATCTGGGATGTTCAACTATTTCAAGTTCCTTTGTTAAATGAAACCCTTGCATCTTTAAGACGACAAGGATTTAGGATTTATGGGGCGGATCTTTCCGGAATACGAATAGAAGCATGGCAGCCCCAAGCTCCGTCGGTATTAATTGCTGGTTCAGAGGCGCATGGACTCGCCGCAGAAGTCCGTGCTATTTGCGATGAAATGGTGTATATTCCAGGCGCCGGAAACAGTGGGGTAGAGTCCCTTAATGTAGCCATTGCAACAGGTATTCTTGCGGCACGCTGGACTACCACACATGCGGTTTCTCCCTTCCCTTAATTGTCAAGTCCTATGGAAATTTCGAGCATTCATGGTTTTACCATCGAACAGGGGGTCTTGACCCTTGAAAAAACAGCCCAAAAGCAGTGGAATGAAAACCAGCTCAAAATTGGAATCCCAAAAGAAACCGCTGCCGAAGAACAGAGGGTAGCCGTAACCCCCGAAGGCGTAGAAACCCTCATCAATGCAGGTCATGCTGTATTTGTGGAAAAAGGAGCTGGGGAAGCTGCTCGTTTTGGAGACGACCTCTACCTACTCGCGGGTGCACAATTGGCCAATTCTGCCGCCGATCTGTATGCTCAGGCACAATTAATTGCCAAGATGTTCCCTCCCACCGGCGAGGAATTAAGGTTGCTACAAGATCGCCAGATTTTGATCTCGGCCCTGCACTTAGGAAGTGCAACCGCCGGACTTATTCAGCAACTGATGACACAACGCATAACGGCGATTGGATTCGAGTTTATCCGAGATCCGGACGGTACTTTTCCAATTGTACGGATGATGCACGAAATAACGGGGGCACTCTCCATTCAATTGGCCACACGCTTCCTAGAAAGCACTTCTGCCGGACGCGGCCTAATCTTAGGCGGGATTTCCGGCATCCCACCTGCGACTGTTGTTATTTTGGGTTCAGGCATCATCGGAGAGTGGGCAGCCCGCACGGCATTGGGTTATGGAGCCAATGTCTTGGTTTTAGACACCGAATTAGGCCCTTTGCGGCAAATAGAACACTTCCTGAGCCGCAACGTAACGACAGCGATGGCAAACCCACAATATCTTCGGCGGGCCATACGTAGCGCCGACGTGGTCATTGGTGCAAAAATGAAACACGGCCAACGCTCTCCGGTACTCATCACCGAAGAAATGGTGGCCGAGATGCGTCCAGGATCGGTGGTGATAGATCTGATGATGGACCAAGGAGGGTGTATCGAAACGAGTCGTCCTACTACCTTTTCTCATCCCACCTTTATCCAACACGGGGTTATCCATTGTTGCATTCCCAATCTCCCTTCTGCGGTCGCACGCACATCTTCTATCGCTTTGTCGAATGTATTGGTACCCTACTTGCTAGAGATCGGCGAACAAGGCAGCATCAACAATGCACTGTGGTATAACGCCAGTTTGCGTAATGGCACCTATGTATATAGAAGCCATCTCACCAAAAAAAGCCTCGCAACCATGTTTAACATGCCTCACCGAGACATTGAGCTTTTAATTGCATCCGGCATTTAGACGTAGGTAGCATGGTCCTGAACTTGTTCCAAATCGTTCAAAAAAAAGAGGCTTGCCTCTGATCACTTTTGCGGTTTTCTTCGGCGTAAGAAGGTAACATCGGGCAAATAGCTCGGTACAACCACATCATAACCGCAAGCATCTATGAAACACTTCTATCTACTCATCTTTTTATTTTTATTCACCTTATCAACTCAGGCACAACCCAGCGATGCCGAGATTCGCGCAAAACTTACTGACGCCAACACCCTTTCTGTTAAACTTGTGGGCACGGGTGTCCGCTCTTGGAACGACGCTTTCGGAAATTGGGAATGGCGACGCGGCGCAGAAGTCCTCAAAAAATCAACTCAATACGGAGGACTGAAAGTCATGCTTTATGGCACTGCCATTTATCAATATACAGGCGCCGGAAAGTACGCTTGGAAACAGTTTTACGTAGGACAAACCAAATACGACGGCTTGCCAGACCCCAATGAGGATGAAATCATGGCCTTCATCAATGCCGATCGCGCCAAGTTTTTCGGATATTATTATGGAAAGATTGTGGCCTTAAAAGAAGGCCCAACACTAATCCCAGAGCTTAACTGGGAAACACCTATGCGCGTTGTATTTAAAATGAAAGTGGTCTCCGAACAAATTGCTTCCAACACCAAATTAGAAACCGTAGAGCAGTTGTACGAAGTACGGTTTTACCGTGACGAAATGACCCAACCGTGGCAGAGAATGATCTCATCTTTCGGTGAGCGTAAAATCCTGAGTTCACGCGAGCTAAATGCCGAAGAAGTTCGCAGAATGCCCACCTTGGCCGTTATAGAGGCCAACCGACAAATAAATGAACGCATGTTGAACTTGCCCCAGATCACGATTCCAGCCTTCAAAGATGCCAACGAAGCCGCAACTTTTGTCTATCGCCAGATCCGAGAAGGAACCCCAGAATCAGTTGAGGCAGTCTTGCGGAAAATGATGGGATCATATTATTACCAAAATGGGAGTACCACTTTATTGAATGGACAAGGTGAGGAAACCTTACAACGTGTGATCGAAAAAGCATTTAAAGGGATACACAAATTTAACAATCAGTACTGTGCCAACCCGGTTGTGGACGTAAACCGTACCCGATCCAGCCGTAACCGTGTTTATTTTATGGGGGTTGTGAACA
Source organism: Bacteroidetes bacterium UBA2364 (assembly GCA_002344075.1). Classification (GTDB taxonomy): domain Bacteria; phylum Bacteroidota; class Rhodothermia; order Rhodothermales; family UBA2364; genus UBA2364. The sequence continues at coordinate 696 of DDTM01000006.1, read as the reverse complement.
ATCTCGCCTCACAAATCGCTTTCGAGGTTCAAGGGGGTAAATATGTAGATGGTGTCAAAACTGATCAGGAATGGAAAATAACAGATATACAAATATATTTGCGGGACGATCAAGAAGTAAGGGATTTTATCAACTCTTTTTCGGATTGGAAAAAACTATGTCCGAATGACAAATAAAACCGACTTTGTTTGAATATCAAAAAGGCTTTCTGGCATAACTGAAAGCCTTTTTTATGTCTTTACAAATAATAAATTTGCAAAATCTGGCACTTCACTTATATTCATAATCAATCTTTTTCCTTCATCAATCCAATAACAAAGATATTCCTTTTCTATAAAATAATCAAAAACTTCTTTTTTTGTTCCAGTCCTTACTTCAATCATAAATACGCATTTATCTAAAACGAGATTTAAACCTTTCAATACCTCGAATTCAAATCCTTCAACATCTATTTTAACAAAATTAGGTATCCCATAAACCTCAATGACTGCATCAAGGCTTTTCACCTTAGCTTCCGTTGTATGGCCTTCATAATGCGCCCCCACCATTTCTTTCAAAAACGAACCTGCCCTACCGCCCGTTTCCGTATCCCGATAGAAGGTCATCGATGTATCTTCTCTTCCAATGCCAATGTTGAGGCATGTAACATTTTCACATCTATTTAGGGCTGTATTAAACTGAAGAAATGCAAAATTC
>DDTM01000082.1 GCA_002344075.1 Bacteroidetes bacterium UBA2364 | reverse complement strand
ACTAATAAAGCGATAGAAAAGCGTTCCTAAGACAAACTGTTTAAAATCCCATCCATCAACTGAGCCCCGAACCTCGTTGGCTATTTTCCAAATTTTGGCTTGTAATTCTTGTCGTTGTGCTGTGCTTGTCATTTTTTCTCTTTTATTAAGTCTGTTGGTTTCACTCCTAAAATTTTGGCAATTTCAAAAATCATTTCCAGTCGCGGCTATTGTCGGCTTTGCACATAGTCCTTCACCATGTTGTAACTTTTACCCAGTTGTTCAGCCAACCACATCTGTTTAATTCCTTTTTTTCCAACACTTCCTTTATTCTGTTCATGTCATTTTGAAATGTGTCCGCAAAGATATCGTTAACATTTTGACTATCTCATTTTTCAAAATAAAAATGGTTTGTCCTTCTGTTACTGTTTAAATTTTGGTCGGTTGTTTGTACTTGGAACGGTCGTCCTATCATTGGCTATACCCCACCGGTAGGCGCCAATTCTGGCAAGGAGAGGTAGGCCGTCCCTTCTTTTGCGAGTTGGCTTTCTAAGCGGGCACGGTTGGCAAACGCAAAGGCTTTGCCGCGTACCCCACGCCGCCGCCGAACATCCACCAAAATATCAATTTCATGAAGCCTCAAGGTTTTAAAAAGATTTTTCGGCGAAACCATATACACCTATTATAAAAAGGTTCATGAATAGGGCGGTTCTTGGTCTTCCTCGATGCGATAACTTTTACGGGACGTGCCCAATTGGGGGGAATCCCCAAACAAATCGGGGGTGGGTTCCAATAACCGCATCACGGTTTCTTGTGACATCAACGCCCCATCTCCCAAAATGTGCATCACGGGAATATGCAGACGGCCCAACGAAACCCCAATTAATTTGCTACGGTGGCACATTTCTGGCTTTGCACATCCACACATCAAGGCCAGTCGGACTTGTTTGGTGAACGCGGTCTCCAGTCGTTTCATACCATCCTGATAAAAAGGTTTCTCCCGACAACGTTCATATGCTACTTTTCCATCTTGGGTATAGCAATCCGGATCAGGTGGCCTCCCACCAAGCGCATCACCCAAAAACACATAGCGGATTCCGTGTTGTGTCAGATGTTCCGCCAATTGCGCTTTGTTATAATCTGTCTGATACCGCGAATATGGCTGCGAACGCACATCAACCAAAAAATGAATCTCGTGCTGACGAAGTTTATCTACAAAATTGGCTAACGTCATATTACCGTAACCAATTGTAAATATAGGAACTACTGGAGTAAGGCTTTCAGTCGGCTCCATTCTTCTTGGTAGGCAATCAGGTGGGTATATCGTTCTTGTTTCGATAAGTCTGCAATAAGATCAATCACCAATTGTTGTTCATCTTCATATTCTTGAGGGGTAAAAATACCCGCAAAATGTGCCATACGCAAGAACACCAAATAGGTAGTAAGGGCATCGTATTCATTGTATTTCACAATTTCGTCCAACTTTCCATCTAACCATAGCAAAGCAACGTCGTTCCCGTCTGTACCCATTTTGCCAGGGATGCCGGAAAGTGCCGCCAGTTCGTTTAATGATGGATTTGAGCGACCAAAACCACCCACCAATTTTTGCATATCTATGTTATAAGCGCTTTTATCATCAAAATAATCCACGCCATCCTTTGCCCACATAGGTCGTGTGTTAAACTTCTTAAACGGAAGACCATGTATAAGGGCACGTTGTATAAAAATACTCAGATCAGCCCCCATCGAGTTATACCCGATCAATTGAACGCCTTTTCTGAAGCCTTTTGAATTAAATGTATCCCTCTCATCATAATTTTCCATTCCATTCTCTAAACCGCCCAAGAATTTGCCGATTATGTTCCGTTCTTTCGCCGCCGCCAAATCACTCCAATTATCCGGAATGGATCTAAGGTAGAGTTTTGCCTTTCCATCGCCTACCTTCCGACGGATTACAATGGAAACAGAGACCAAACGGCAAATATTGGTTTTTAGATAAGGCCGTTCCACACCATAATCTAAAAAGTTGTGAGAATCAAGGGCAATATCTGCCTCCGTCGGAATAAGGCTTCGGGACTTGGCTGCCTGCCGCCACATGTGTTGCATTACTTCACCGTCTGGCATTTCGGCAGGCAATTTATACAAAATACGCCCGGCCACCGGATCCGGGATCCACTCGGCATCAAAGGCCCAGAGTTTGTCAGCAATAAACTTTATCATATTTTTTTCCGTTATGTGGTTTGTAAATACAAACTACAACTTCCCTGTGACATATGTGTGTCACCATGACTTTTTTACTTTCATGTCTTTGGGAACGAGATACATACGGGTTTAGGCAAAGACAATTCATGACCGGTTGGGGTTAAGTGTCCATTTCGGCTATTTCTTTGAAAAGACACCACCTTGCCAGAACGTTCATTCGCCACCAATAACAGCTTACCAGAAGGGTCTATTCCAAAATTACGGGGCCAATCTCCCCCACAAGAAATCTGCTGGACGGGTAAAATGGCGCCATTCGTTAGGTTTATTTTCCCTACAAAAATGCTGTTGTGTCCCCGATTACTCACATAAATAAACCGACCATCGGGCGACAAATGAACATCTGCCACATAGCTTGTCCCAACAAAATTCGCTGGTAACGAAGACCTCTTACTTTTGATCGTCATTTTGCCATTTTGGACATTTAGCCGGATACTCAGGATGGCATTATCTAACTCGTTCACTAAGAACAACCACCTACCATTCTGAGAAAAGGCCATGTGCCGTGGTCCCGAACCTGCCCCAGTATGAATAAAATGATTTTCGATGGGCTGTAAGACGCCTGTTTCGGGAAGGATATGATATCCATAAACCTTATCAGTTCCTAAATCGGCAGCATAGGCAAATTTCCCGCCGGGAGCTGCCCTGAACGCATGTGCATGAGGCATGGCTTGGCGATCTGGGTCTGCTCCTCTACCTGTGTGGGCATACACAGAAACCGGTTCAGACAAATGTCCATTCTCCTCTATTTTATAAGAAACCACATTTCCACCCGAATAATTGGCCACCAAAACCACTTTTCCGGCGGGATCGGTGGAGACAAAACAAGGATGTGGCCCCATTGTGGGGCGGCGATTTAGCAATAGCAGACCGCCATCTGGTTGTATCTCATAGGCTGAAACCTCGCCCGAGTCACGTTCGTGAACAGCAAAGAGGTAGCGGCCATTTGGCGAACAAGCCAAAAAAGACGGGTCATCTACTTTTGCCATCAGGCCCACCAACCGCATTTCGCCTGTTTTCGTATGCACAACCGCTCGGTAAATACCTTCACTCTTTCCAAGAGGGGCATGGTTCACGCCTGTATAAGTCCCTAAAAAAAATGGGATTTCGTTTTTGCCACGTGCTTTCACTTCCGCCGAATACAAGGAAGCCGTTCCTAAACCTGCTATGTGTAAAAAAGTTCTTCGGTTCATCATGCTGTTTATGACCTCGCAAAAAAAGTATTGCCCAGTTTGAGTGATTGTAGGGCCTTTAAAAGGCAAATTAAGCATCTGAAAGGAAAACAACTTTCTCGCAAGCGTGTTTGGGCCAAGAAAATTTAAAAATCCTGACAGTTTCGGGAGAGTACACAACACCGATTCGGGCCAAAGTAACCACTTGCAGCAACCTTTTTTCAGACTCCTTGAGTTATTCCTCTTGTTTTTGAAGGTCACTGAAGAAGATTGCCCATCTACCTGCCAAAATCGCCTCTGCTGCATCATGACGTAGTGATTTTGGTGCGGGTAAATTACTTTCACGAATGACCTTCCGCGCCGCTTCTTCGGCAAAAGATTTTGCTATTTTTCCAGTTCGTTGCTCCCGCTGGTACAAGAGGTCTTTACGCCATGTTTCCGCATAGAGTTGTATCACCCGAATGCCACGCTTTTGTGCCGTGTGCTGCCAAACTTCCGCCAAGGCACCTCCACCCTCCAATACGAGAAAATGAAGGTTCCGAATCTCAGACAAATGTCCCCAGGCTGCTTGTTTTAGCCTCGATACCGAACCGTAATTGTGCGATCCATACTGAACCAATGTGCCTGTTTCATCATACACAGCAAATCCCGTCCGAATTCCCACATCCACAGCCAATACACAACCTGACAGGTTTACCTTTCTTTCAGCTATTCCTTTAGGTACACGCATTAATCCCAAATTAAAAACGAAAACATTTTGTTCCAAAACACCGTATTTTGCAACCCTAACCCATAACCCGCGTTATATTCCCTGCAAAATCCAAAACTGTACAAAACCACAAACCCATAAAAAATGTTACTCTACGCTCTCTTTTTTGGTGCGCCCATGCTACTTGCTTTGTGGGCACAATTTAAGGTGAAGTCCACCTTTAACAAATTTGCCAAAGTTCCAACACGTGGTGGTATGACCGGAGCCGAGGTGGCACGGGCAGTACTGGATGCGGCTGGCCTGTATAATGTTAAGGTTGAACCTACCAACGGCTTCCTGTCTGACCATTACGATCCGCGTGGGAAAGTGCTACGCCTAAGCGAAGCAACCTATAATGAACGTTCCGTTTCGGCGGCCGGAGTCGCCGCACACGAAGCAGGCCACGCTTTGCAAGATAAAGAACAATATACGCCGCTTGTTTGGCGCTCGGCGATGGTCCCCGCTGTCCAGTTTGGAAGCATGCTCGGTCCAATAGCCATCATGGCTGGGTTGGCCATCAATATCACCGGACTTGCATGGCTGGGCATTGTCCTATTTGCAGCCGCCTCGGTATTTTCTCTGGTGACACTGCCTGTGGAGTTCGATGCCTCGAACCGTGCCAAAGCAATGCTTGCTAAAATGAATATAGTGACCACACAAGAAGGCGAAGGCGTGGATAAGGTGTTAGATGCCGCCGCATTAACATATGTTGCCGCTGCTGTGGCTTCGGTTGCTCAATTGTTATACTATGTACTCTTGCTAACGGGCCGCCGAGACTAATCAAGAGCAAACAAACCTTATTAACGTTGTGTCCGGCAAGCACTTTCGCCTGCCGGACTTTTTTGACCCGAATATGAAGACACAATTCATCAACCTACTTCGGTATAATCATTGGGCCAACACCCTGGTCCTTCGATCTATTTCCACCCTGCCAACACCCAATCTGGCCGCCAATAATTTATTCGCACATATTTTGGCTGCACAACAAATCTGGCTGAACCGCTTGCGCCAAGAAGGCCCATCGGTTGCAGTTTGGCCCATCTTGCCCCTCAAAACACTCCACACCTGGATGAAAATCTCACATAACGACTGGGAAGCCTGTTTATCCTTTTGGGGGGAGGAAGCGCTAAATGAAAGCATCTCGTATCAAACCACCTCGGGAGAATCTTTCCTCAATACACGAGCCGAAATCATTACCCATGTTTTGAATCATGGAACACATCATCGCGCTCAAATTTCTGCGCAAATTCGGGCCACCGGAAACACCCCGCCAGCAATAGACTACATCGTTTTTCTGCGTTCGTTGGCCAATCACTAAAAAAGAAAAGCCACCCTTTCGAGTGGCTTTCCCAGAAAAGACGGATTTTATATGTCCTAATGTCCCACCATTAAGATTTTCCTGTAGATATGTCTTGACAGGCAGATTTGTTTTTAAGAGAAGTGCGGTAAAAATCCGCCTTTTATCATCTTTGTCAATGATATACACGAAATGGCATCCTAAAAAGGATCAATACAGGTTCAAAAAAATTCAGAAAGTGAAAAGGCCCCTCGGATTGAGCGGCCTTTTCTCCAAAAACGGATTGTTATCTTTTTAATGTCCCACCATTAAGATTTTGTCTGCCAGATTTGCCGATGCAGTAGATTAGATTTTGAAGTCGAAATGCTGTTGGTACAATCTGTTTTTGGTGATTCCCTACATCTTCTATTACGAGATTTCGGGAGAGAGAGGATCATTTTCCTTAACTATTTCCGGTTCCGCCACCTCCCGTATCTCCTCCATCTCCGCCGTCACCACCATCCCCTTCTCCACATTCTCCACCTCCGGTTCCTTCATCGCCATCATTCCATTCATCGTAGGCAGCAGCGGCAGCTCCCAGAACACCCCCAACCGCAGCACCAACCGCAGCACCTTGAGGCCCTCCGACCATTCCACCTACCAATGCACCAGCTCCAATACCCGCCGCAATGGTGTTAAAGGCATCGGAAGCACCTTTGCTGGCATACGCAACCGGATCCTCCTCGGCCTGATTGGCTAATTTGATTGAACCAGCAGCGATTTGTGCGGCAACTGAATTGGTCGCTGCCATATTTTGAAGGCGCTCGGCGATCGCTTTACCTTCTTTATAGGTTTTTGCCTTTGCCAGTTGACGGATCACCCCTGCTTCGGCTGGAGTAACAAGTTTGCGTTGTTGGAGTTTGTTCAGTTTTTGGTTCAGGAGTCGGGGCATTTTACCGGCTTTGTGTGCACGGCTGAGTTGGCAACTGCATACCGTTTTTACATGAGCTTCGAGTTCTGGTCCTGCAAGTAGTTTCTTGTTGTTGTTACGAGGCTGTGCAATGGCAAACGAGAGGCCCATGAAAAGCAGCAGCGCAGAGAAAAGAGTTTTTTTCATGACTATCAGATTTGTTGTTTTGAAGTTAAAAGTTCAAGCATCGGCCTCCACCACTGGCGCGCTCACGGGCTGAGGTCTGCACTTGTTATTTCCTTACGCCGAAACACAAAACAAATCTGCTCATTTAAAAAATGTT
>DDTM01000116.1:39607-56904 GCA_002344075.1 Bacteroidetes bacterium UBA2364 | reverse complement strand
AATGGCGGGTTAACTTTCTCCTACCCGATTGGATCACTCCCGTGAATCACCGTGTTTTCCGTACACGAAAACGGGAAAAAATGGAGCCGTTTCGCATATCTGGAACATTATCTTTATTGTGTTTGCTGTTTAGCACTCAGACCAATCAACTGGAGGAATTATGCCGAAAAAAATAGCTCGGTTTTGGCTTTTAATGTTCTTCTCCTTCGTGCAAGATGTTTATGCTCAGAGTAGGGTAGATTTTAGCCAATTATTATATGGATATATAGGGTATTACCCTAAATATGAGGCTATGTCTGAGGTTGGGTTAGGATATATCCCTAAATTATCTGCTGAAGCACCAATAGACTCTTTGCACGGCTTCAAGATGGAAGCATCTCTGACGCTTGGTGCAACGGCTAAATTCCGTGAATTTGTAGAAGTAAATGGAAACGTGAACGTTCGGCCCTATCGTGTATGGATCCGCTATGCCACACCCCAAATAGAGATACGGGCAGGTTTGCAAAGTATTGAATTTGGATCCGCGCAGTTTCTGCGGCCCCTTCAGTGGTTCGATAAAAAAGACCGTAGCGACCCGCTCCAGTTGAGTGGCGGGGTGTATGGCCTTCTGGGGCGTTATTATTTCCCGAATAATGCAAATGTATGGGTTTGGGGTCTTTACGGCAATAAACAATTAGGCTTACAAGACCTGCTACCTGTTAATCCGAAACATCCCGGACTGGGAGGACGCTTCCAGATGCCAATCCCGAAAGGAGAAGCAGCCATTACGTTTAATCGTTCCACGTTTAGACAAGAGGTTATTACACAAAATAGCCCGATCGTTCATGAAAATCGGTTTGGGATTGATGCCAAAGCCGACCTAGGGGTTGGGCTTTGGGTAGAGGCTGCATGGTCCGCCTTGTCTCATCTTGCAGAATCGGTTAAATCCCGGCGTTTGTTAACCGTAGGCGCAGATTATACCTTTGGATTAGGGAATGGACTTACGATTCAAACCGAACAGATGTTTAGTTCGTATGGGGGATCCCATAAAAACTGGGAACATCCGGATACCATTGGCTTAATTTCTGCACAATACCCAATGACCCTTTCTGATCAGGTTGGTTTATTATTATACCGTCAATGGAAAGCTGAAAAAAACTATTTTGTTGCCCAGTATCGTCACGACTTCCGGAGATGGACCGTTTTTATAATTGGTTTTTTGCGTCCTTTTGAACCAGACATAATGTCAAAAAATGATGTAATTACCACCATAACGGGTTCTGGAATTCGGATCCTGTTGATGTATCATTATTAAGACTATGGCAATCGAAGAAATTATCCGACTTTCAGAGGTCACCAAGCGGTATCCCATGGGCGAAACCGAGTTTACAGCTTTGAAAAACATCAATTTGGCGTTCCATAAGGGCGAATTTGCCGGATTGGTGGGGCCGAGTGGCTCTGGAAAGACAACGCTGCTCAATATTATGGGGTCATTGGATGTGCCAACGACAGGCGAAGCAGTGGTTTTGGGGCAGCATATTTCCAAATTGAGCCACAAAGCATCCGCCGAATTGAGGAATCGTCATTTGGGATTCATCTTTCAGGTGTTTAATCTTTTGCCAGTTTATACCGTATATGAAAATGTTGAATTTGCCCTGTTACTCCAAAATATGCCTGCACAGGAACGAAAAAAAACCGTCTATGAGGCATTAGATTGGGTGGGGTTGACGGCATTAGCCCATAAAAAGCCCGATAAACTATCGGGAGGTGAAGGACAACGGGTAGCCATTGCAAGGGCTATGGTCAAGCGTCCTGCCATTCTGCTGGCCGATGAACCCACCGCAAATTTAGATGCAGCCAATGCGCACTTGATTCTTCAGACCATGAAACGACTGAACGATGAATTAAAAACAACGTTCATTTTCTCTACCCACGACGAAAAAGTGATGGGGTATTTAGGCCGTATTATTCACCTGAGAGATGGGTGCATTGAATTAGACGAAACCATTAAAAATAAACCCTTACAACGATGAAGCTTGCATTCCAAATGGCCTACAAGAACTTGATTGGGGCTGGACTGCGCACCTGGTTGAATGTAGGTGTTCTTGCGTTTGCGTTTTGGGTAATCCTATTTTATAACGGTTTATTGGATGGCTGGAACCAACAGGCCCGCAGGGCAAGCATTGCTTGGGAATACGGTGCTGGGCAGGCTTGGCACAAAGACTATGATCCGCTAGACCCCTTTACGATTCAGGATGGGCATGGTATTTGGAAAGAAGCGCCCTCCGATGCCGTCCCCGTACTTATTCGGTCTGCGGTATTATATCCACAAGGCAGAATGATCCCGGTTTCATTGGCTGGGATTGTACAAAGTCAAAAGATACTTGCCTTGCCGACGGCCACATTTCTCAAAAATCAAACCGAAATCCCTGCCATTATAGGACGCAGAATGGCGGAAAATGCCAAACTTAGGGCCGGGGATCAGGTCTTGCTGCGCTGGCGAGACCAATATGGAACCTTTGATGCCGCCAATATCACGATTACGGGAGTTTTCAAAACCGATGTTCCGACGGTGGATCAGGGCAAAATCTGGATTCCGATTGAGCAATTGTGGAAGATGACAGGCTTGAAAGACCATGCCACCTATTATGTTCTCCAACATGCGGAATCCCCCAAAACCGCGACTGAGTGGAAATACATGGCACAAGAAAAACTGCTTGCAGATTTAGATGAAATCATTAAATCTAAAAAAGCAGGATCTGCCATCATGTATCTTTTATTATTAGCAATTGCGTTGCTGGCCCTTTTCGATACACAAGTTTTGTCCGTTTTTAGGCGTCAACGCGAGATTGGAACGTACATAGCATTGGGCATGACTCGCTGGCAGGTTGTTGGACTTTTTACGGTTGAGGGGAGTATGTATAGCCTTTTTGCGATGGTTGTGGGGGGTGTCTTAGGATTTCCTATTTTTGTCTTCTTAGCAAAACAGGGCATTGCATTTCCGGCCTCTTCTCAAGACTTTGGCATTGCAATGGCAGATCGGGTGTTTCCGGTTTTTGGGCCTTCATTAATTGCTTTTACGATCGCATTGATTGTGATTTCAGCCACCATCGTCAGCTTTTTACCTGTCCGACGCATTGCACGCATGAATCCGGTTGATGCCTTAAAAGGGAAAATTACGTGATTACGTTTCTTATCAAAGGCATGTTACGGGATAAAAACCGGAGCCTTCTGCCGGTGTTGATTGTTGCAATTGGTGTGGCGCTAACGGTTTTTCTGAGCGGCTACCTACGTGGGGTGATGGATGATGTTACCGATATTAATGCACGTTTCGAAACGGGACATGTGAAAATTATGACCCGTAGCTATGCCGAAAATAAAGACCAATTACCTGTAGATTTAGCCATATTGGGTGTAGATAGTTTACGAAACTCCCTTAAAAAGCAATTTCCGGAGATGGCATGGGAAAGCCGGATGCGTTTTGGGGGGATTCTGGATGTCCCTGACGCCTCCCGAAACTCGAGGGGGCAAGGTCCTGTATTGGGAATGGCTTTAGACTTCCTCACACCAAGGACAAAAGAACCCGAGCGCATGAATATTCCAAATGCAATGGTTCGGGGAAGGATGCCACAACGCCTTGGGGAAATTCTGGTGGGTGAGGATTTTGCACAAAAACTCAAGATTAAGATGGGAGACCAAGTGACCCATTTTGGTAGTACCATGAGCGGGAGTTTGTCCTTCAAAAACTTTGTGGTTACGGGGACAGTTCGGTTTGGAATGGCGGCTATGGATAGGGGAACCATATTGGTTGATATTCGGGATGCGCAAACCATGTTGGATATGCCCGATGGAACCAGTGAGATACTCGGATATGCAACGGAAAGTGCGTATCAAGATGCCCAAATGCAATCAATAGCGACGATGTTCAATGCCCTGCAAAATCCACAAGACGAATTTGCCCCCGTGATGCAAACCCTTAAACAACAAAACAACCTTGGTGAATTGATTGATTACTCCGCCAAGATGTCTGGTTTTTATGTGTTTATTTTCGTTATGGCAATGGCAGTTGTTTTATGGAATACTGGATTACTGGGGGGGGTGCGGCGGTATAAAGAATTTGGTATCCGACTGGCATTGGGAGAATTCAAGGGCCATATGTACCGTTCTCTTCTTTTGGAATCGGTTGTGGTAGGAGTAGTTGGATCGGTTATTGGCTTGTTTATTGGCTTGAGCGGTGTCTATTATTTACAAGCATATGGTTTAGACATTAGCGGGATGATGGAAAATTCAGCGATGCTCATTCCATCGGTCATCCGCGCAAAAATCACGCCCGATCTGTTCGTAATTGGCTTTATTCCGGGTTTATTGGCAACAACATTGGGTGCTATGCTTTCCGGAATTGGTATTTTTAAGCGCCAAACAGCCTCTTTATTTAAAGAATTAGAAGTATAGGTTGAGGAATTATGAGAATTTTTTTTGGAACTTTGTTAGTTTGCTGGCTCACGGCAGGCACTCCCGGTCAACCTAATGACCCTATAACCATTTTGCAAAAAGTAGATGCCAACCTAACCTCCAGAACACGCATTATGGAGAGCAATATGATCATTTACGGTCGTAGGGGCAACCGAACCATTACTTCGAAGGTGTATGCAGAAGGCAATCAAAAAGCCTTTACCGAGTACTTGGCACCAGAGCGGGAAAAAGGAATAAAAATGTTGAAATTGGGTAACATGCTTTGGATTTACTCTCCCGAAACAGACCGTACCCTCCAACTTTCAGGGCATTTGCTTCGTCAATCGGTGATGGGATCCGATTTGTCGTATGAAGATATGATGGAAGATCGAAGGCTCACAGATGTCTATTCTGCCAAATCGATTCGGAAAGAAACGCTTATGGGCAGATCATGCGTGTTATTAGAGTTAAGTGCAAAGGTGAATGATGTAAATTATGCCAAGCAAAAAATCTGGGTTGATGAAGAACGGTTCGTACCCCTAAAACAAGAACTCTTTGCCAAAAGCGGACAATTATTAAAGGTTATAACCTTAAGTGAAGTTAAAAAAGTAGGTTCTCGTTGGTTTCCTCATAAAATGAATTATAAAGACGCCCTCAAAAACGGAGTTGGTACCGATTTTGTAATTCTAAAAATACAATTTGATGTCCCCATTCCAACTGGTATTTTCTCCAAGGCCGTGCTGAGAAAATAGAGTGCATTTCAAAAATGCCAATAGACATACGATGTACCTTATATTAGGTGAAATTTTTGCCTATCGTTGAAAAAAGCTCCGTAGGAGCGACACTATAATAGAACGCTTGGGGAAATTCTGAAATGCACCCCCCGAATAGGAGAACTGATAAATCTTTGAATTCGGACATAATATTCTGTTCCCTTTTCGGTTAAAAATATCACGTTTTAGTTCTAAAAGCGGATTGGTTTATGTGCCTTGAATCCGTTTCTTAATTTACTTATTTTCAAAACATGTACTTTTACGCAATAAGCCCTTATCATGTAGCTAAAGGCTTATTGTAAATTAGAGGCACATAAGCCTTTAACCATAATCTCTTCTCTTAGAACCAGACCAAAATGAAAAGACGTAGTTTTATTAAACAAACTTTAAAGGGAGCAGGCATGGTGATGCTTGTGCCCACCACGCTTCCGAATTATAAAGAAGAAAAATGGGCGGGTAAATCCGTAATCATCATTGGCGCAGGCATTGCAGGCTTAGCTGCCGCTCGCAAACTAAAAGAGAAAGGCCTAACGGTAACCGTTTTGGAATCCCAAGACCGGGTCGGTGGACGTTTGCGTAGTAATCGCTCGCTTGGTGTTGCCTTTGATGAAGGGGCAAGTTGGATTCATGGTACGCAAGGCAATCCTATTACTGACTTGGCACGAAAATCAGGAATGACAACCTATGAAACGCTGGATGAAAGCCGCAAGTCTTACGATCTCGGTGGCGCAGTACGGGATGCTGATGTATATGATGCGGCAGAAGAGAAATTGGACGCGATTTTAGAAACCTTAATGAACGAAGGAGGTGCAGGCAGGAGTTTTGAGACTGTTTTCTTTCAGGAATACCCCGAATATGCCAAGGATCGGCTTTGGCGCTTTCTACTTTCAACCTATATGACCTTCGATACAGGCGACCTTGATCAACTTTCTTCCACACTCTACGATGAAGGAGAAGAGTTCGATGGAGAAGAGCGAATTTCGACCAATGGCTACGACATGATTCCAAAATACTTGGCTAAAGGCTTAAATGTCAGGTTAAACCAGCGGGTGACCAAAGTAGATTATTCGGGAAGTATGGTACTTGTAAGTCATAATGGAACGACCAGCAAGGCCGATTATGTTTTGGTCACTGTGCCGTTGGGGGTTTTGAAGGAAAATGTCATTGAGTTTACACCAGACTTACCACAAGCCAAACAAACTGCTATTGAGAAAGTCGGGATGAATTGTGTGAATAAGTTTTTGCTGACTTGGGATAAAGCTTTTTGGGATGACGTGCAATATATTTCCTATACCCCCGAAGAAAAAGATAAGTTCAACTACTTTGTCAATGTTAAAAAATTCCATCCGAAGATCAATGCCTTGATGACGTTTGCGTATGCAGATTATGGCCGCGAAACTGAAAGCATGACGGACGATGCGGTCATAGATGAAATCATGGCGCATTTACAAGATATATATGGGGAGGATATTCCTGATCCAACCCACATGCTTCGTACCAAGTGGAACAGCAACCCCAATGCGTTTGGGGCTTATTCGTTTACAGCGGTTGGAACAGAAATGCGGCATTTTGACGACTTGGCAGAAGAAGTCAATGACAAGCTTTTCTTTGCGGGCGAGCATACCGAAGCGGATTATTTCTCTACCGCACACGGGGCGTACCTAAGCGGCATCCGCGAAGCGGATAAAATCCTTGCGCTATAAGCGGGCTGTTTGTCTGGAAATAGATTAGGGCGCGTTTGAATCAGCATGGCTTGAATGCGCCCTTTTTAAGATCACAATACACCACCTCATCAAAAAAGCCTGCCTCCATCGAAGCAAGCTTTTTTACTTTATACCGATACCTTAGAATGGCAAATCATCTTCTGGCCCAAAGTCGTCATCGAAAGTAGGTGGAGGGGCTGCTTGGTGAGTAGGTGCAGAGGCCGCTTGTGGACGATTATAACCGCCACTATTGCCGCCGCCATAGTTGCTTGATCCTCCGCCATAATTTCCGCCACCTTGGCCCTCGTCGCGGCTAAGCATAATCATATCGCTGGCTTTGATTTCGGTTGTGTAGCGTTTGATCCCATCTTTGTCGTCATAAGAACGGGTTTGTAGCGATCCTTCGATATAGACTTTTTTGCCTTTGACCAAATACTTGGCGCAGATATCAGCCAGTTTATCAAAAACAACGATGCGATGCGCTTCTGCGCGATCTACCCAACTCCCATTTGCATCTTTATAACCTTCATTGGTCATGACGGTAAAGTTACAAACGGTCAACCCATTGCCCGTTGCACGGGTTTGGGGGTCAGCGGCCAAATTGCGGATTAGTGTGACCTTGTTTAAACTGTTGCGTGCCATAACGATAGCTCCTTTTTGATAGTAAAGAATATTGTTTTGTGTCAAGAACCTTGGTCTGGTCACATGTTTTTCTATGCTGTTTGCATGAACCCGCCCAAGGAGATCGTATAGGAATTACGCTAAATATTAAAGAACCTGAATTATATATAAAGACACCCTCAAGAATGGGGTTGGTACCGGTTTTGTGATTCTAAAAATACAATTTGATACATCCATTCCGACTGGTATTTTCTCAAGGCCATGCTGAGGAAATGGTGGGCGCAGCGATGGCGTTTTAAAATGTACCCACTCCAAAATTTTATGTTAGCATGCGGTCTATGGGCAATATACTTCCAAAAACCGCCGGATAATGGTGGCTGCAATAGGCGTATCCTCGAAAGAATCTAAGATAGCGGCCAAGTGATGGGCTACTTCCGGATAGTGTTGTTGGTAACGAATTACACGGTCTGCAATCGTGGACCGATCCAATTCGCTGTGAAACTGAGTACCATAAATAGGTAAGTCTTTAATTCTAAAAGCCTGAAACGGTGCGGTTTCATTAGTAGCCAATTCAATGGCATCGGGCGGAAGCACCGAAACGCGGTCGTGGTGTCCTGCATTTACACGTAATTTTCGGGGCATTCCACTGAAAACAGGATCATTTTGCCCTTCTTTGTTTAAAAAAACATCTTTAGCACCCATTTCAGCACAGTGCGGATCGTGGATGACTGTTCCACCGAGGGCGCGTGCCAAAAATTGATGTCCCCAACAAGACCCAAATACTGGTACCTTATCTATTGCGCAACGCTGAATGAATGTGATAAGCTCCGGAACCCAATGATAATCAGTGTAGGCGGAAAAGCCACTTGAACCACCGATAATGACAGCGTCTAAGGCGGTAGCCAAGCGAGGGAGTGTATGTCCGGCGGCGAGATTGACTACCAGAAGGCTATCGGATGGTTGTCCGCAACATGTTGCAAAAGACCGTTGTTCTTCTTGCTGGGTCAATTCATCCTCTCGAACCTGAACCAGTAGAATCTTTCTTATTCGTCCATTTGCCATAGATCGGCAAAGTTTAGTTTGAGGGTTTTATACAAAAGGTGCAGGGGCAAGCCCATCACGTTATAATAATCGCCTTCGATCCGTTCAATAAACAACGCACCCCAATCATCCTGAATACCATAGGCACCTGCTTTATCCATCGGTGAACCTGAAGCGACATACCGCCGGATTTCGATGTCAGACATTGGATAAAAGAATACTTCAGATTGTTCCACTGCCGTAACCATCCGCTTGGAAATGCCCTGTGCGAGACAAATTCCAGTAAATACGGTATTGCTTCTGCCAGACAACATTTTTAGCATCTGAAAGGCTTCTTCTGGATCTTTTGGTTTTCCTAAAATAACCTCGTCCAGTACCACAATGGTATCGGCTGCCAAAATGAGGCTTTCCGGAAATTGGTCTATAAGGTCTTCCACTTTCTGGCGGGCCAATGACATGACCACTTCTGGAGGAGGAAAGTTTTCGGGCACGATTTCTGTGATATCGCTTGGTTGAACCCTAAAATCCCAGCCCAACATTTGCAATAACTGTTTTCTTCGTGGCGATTGCGAAGCCAAAAGAAGAGGTGCTTGAAAACGTATCATGTTTTTGAGATCAAAATAAGGGTAATAAACGCCGCATGAAGGGCTTCTTTGAAGAGGTGTTGATAAAAAATGTTTGTTGAGAAGCTCCGTTTGGGCTATTTTAATAAACTAACCCACTGTTACATCAGACGGATTGTTGTCATGTGTGCTGATTCAATCGGCTAATTCGCCTACCTTATGCCTGTAATTACGCTTTGTAACCACAAGGGCGGAACTGGAAAGACTACAACTACCATCAATCTAGCCTCTGCTTTTGGATTGTTGGGGTATAAAACATTGGTCGTAGATCTGGATCCGCAGAGTTTTCTTTCTGAGATGTTGCGCTTGCCCGCCGTGAAAGAGGAACATACTACCGTGGCATTTTTTGGGCTGCATGAATCTCTTGCAGATATACCAGTGGTTCAAAGTCGGCATTTTGATGTAATTCCTTCTACACCCAGTCTCACCAAACTTTTGCGTCATTTGACAAAGCCGACCGATGTGTTTTGGATGAAAGAAAATATTGAGAATGGGCATGGGTACGACTTTATACTGATAGACACTGCGGCGTCGCTTTCTGCATTGACCCTTAATGCATTGGTGGCTACGGATCTGGTGATCATACCTGTTGTTCCGGAGTTCCAGTCGGTGGTGGGAGCAGAACAAACGTGGCAAACTTGTTTGATGGTGCGTAAATCGTTAAATCCCACGCTTACCGAACCTCGGTTTTTATTAACAAAGGTGGATGCACGAAGAAGAATGCACCAACGCTTTCAGCAGTATTTACGTGGGCAATATCCGACGAACGTCTTGCGGCAAATGATCCGGACTGATACATTGCTAACGGAGCGTGGAAAGGAAGGGGCTTCTGTATTCGACATAGACCATCAGGCTCGTGGTGCATTGGATTATGCAAATATGGCCGAAGAGATTCTTCATCAATTAGGCATTATGCCTTCCTAAGCCTTTGAGGCATCTAAATCTCTATCATGTTTAGCCACACAGCAAAAAACTATAGCGTTTATTTTGGGTGATAATCCTTACTCTATATGAAAATCATCTCGGTTTGTAACCATAAAGGCGGTTCCGGTAAAACCACATGCTCCATTCATCTGGCGGCCTCCTTATCTCTGGCAGGCCATAGAACATTGGCTATAGACTTAGATCCGCAGGGATTTATGTCCCGAATGGTGGGTATTTCTGAGCCGCACGAAAAACAATCTGTATTGACACTTTTTGGGCATCAAGCTGATTGGCAGACGCAATATGTTGCACACCTGACTGAGTTTGACTTTATCCCTTCTACAACCGCCCTTACCACCGCGCTTAAAAAACTTACAAAGCCGACCGATGTACTTTGGTTAAAAGAAGTTTTGTCTGCAAATACCGATTACGAATTTATTGTTTTGGATACGTCATCATCCGTAACCGTTTACACCTTAAATGCGCTTGTCGCCTCGCATTATGTGGTAATTCCAGTTATTCCGGAGTACTTACCCGTGATTGGTGGGGAACAAACCTACCAAACCTGCACCCTTGTAAAGTCTAAACTCAACCCAGAACTTGCCAATCCATATTTTTTATTGACACAAGTGGATGGGCGGAAAAATATTCACGAGCGGTATAAGCAATACTTGCGCTCAACTTATAAGAACCAAGTGTTGAACGGTTTTATTCGGACCAATGCAGCACTTTCGGAGGAGACACTACAAGGAAAAACGCTCTTCAGTGCAGAACCTAATTCTAAGGGGGCAATAGATTTTGCCAATGTGACCGATGAGTTATTGACACGTATGAGTTCGACTGAGTCACCGGCCCCAGTCATTGAACAAACTTTGGATGGCACTTGGAAGCGTTTGGTGGAACTCTAATCATGCCACTTTGTTGTTCTTTTTAGCCTGCAAGCGTTTTTTTGCAGGCTTTTTTGTTTGTACTTTGTTTAATCGTTTTTTTATTACGGATCACAATAGCCCCTTTATCATGACACAATCAGTTTTTAAAATCGTAGTCGCTTCTCTTCTATTAGCCTTTTTAGTGGTATTGGGCATACATGGCTGGGGGACCATGCCAGCAATGGGAGCTTTGCTGGATCCGGTGGATGGGGTGTATCGTTTGGCTCGGACTGCCAACGATATAGAGGTAGATGTTCAGGGAGCCAAAGGGCTGACGGGACGAGTCATCATCGAGCGAGATGAACGGGGTGTTCCATACATTTTTGCCTCACAGGACTTGGATGCGGCTTGGGCTGTGGGTTTTCTTACGGCAAAAGACCGTCTGTTTCAAATGGATTTTTTACCCCGTGTTGCTTCAGGTCGGCTATCCGAGGTACTGGGGGAGGCGTTCTTGAATCGGGATCGGTTTTTACGTTCCACAGGCATGTACTGGGGGGCTGAACAAAACCTGTCTTGGCTCAAAACGCATTATCCGGAAAGCATCCGGCAAATGGAAGCATTTTGTGGCGGTGTGAACCACTACTTGGATCAACTATCATCGAGTGATCTTCCTTTGGAGTTTCGGTTGCTAGGCTATCAACCCGAGCCCTGTACGCCACTTCGGACGCTCTTGGTTTTACAATATATGAACTTCGATTTGTCTTGGCGATCGGATGAATTAGGGTATGCTTTTCTTCGGCAGCAACTCGGAGAGGAGGCCTTTAACCGCTTTTTTCCACAACTTTCCACCGCATATAGCCCCATAAGCCCTGAAACAAGTGGCAACGTACCGCCCGTTGCAGCACCTTTGGCTTCTTTCCAAGCGAGGTCACTCGTTGGGATAGAGCAACTTCAAAAAGAGGTAGCGGCACTGTTACCGGATTTTGGTCACCCCGATACCGGATCTAATAATTTTGCCGTTGACGGCTCCCGTAGTACAACCGGACAACCAATTTTAGCAGGTGATCCCCATCTTTCATTGACGTTACCAGCCATTTGGTACGAGATTCACGTCAAGACCCCCCGCATTCATTCACATGGTGTGGCTGTCCCCGGTACACCATTGCCTATAATCGGGTTTAATGATGACATCGCATGGACCCCCACCAATACCGATATTGACCAGATTGACTTTTATAAACTTACCCTTTCGTCGGATGGAAAAAAATATCGGTACCTAAATGAGTGGCGCCCCATTATGGAAAAACAAACCATTATTCTGGTGAAAGGTGGATCCACATATACCCAAACCTTACGATATACCCATTGGGGGCCGATCGTGTTTAATCAAGACTATCCGTCGGATGCCATAGCAGTACAATGGACCGCCCACAAGCCTTCCAGAACTTCCATTGCAGTCTGGGAAGTAAACAAAGCACGGAACTTAGAAGAGTTTGAACAAGCCATGCAGCATTTTGATACCCCAATGCAAAATTGGCTTTATGCAGACCGGATGGGGAATATCGGTATTCGTTCTACAGGCCACATGCCTATTCGTAGAGTCGCTTACGCAGGTGGGCTTTTAGACGGTTCCTCCGATGCTGGCGATTGGATTGGCCGTGTCCCTTATGCTGACTTGCCCAGTGGGCGTAATCCGAAACGTGGCTGGTTGATGTCTGCCAACCAACAACCCGCACCAAATGGTTACGCCTATTATCAACGTATTACGTGGCGGGATGCATATCGTTCGCTCCGGATTGACTCGCTTCTCTCTGGGAAAGCCAAACACAGCGTAAAAGACATACAGATGTATCAGTCGGATGTGAAAAGCCTGCAACATCAGTATTTGCTGCCTTTCCTTACGCAAGCATATAATGGAAAAGCCGAACAACTGCGAAAGAAAATATTGGCTTGGGATGGCGTCACGAGAACCAATCAGGCCGAACCCCTGATTTTAGATTTGGTCATTAGTAGTCTGAAAAAGCTGACTTGGGATGAGTTTGATGTGCTTGAAGCAAAGTTTAAACAAGGTAGTACCAATCCCGAAACCAAAAAATCTAAAGAAGAATTGCTGAAACGGCCGGAGTTAACGCCTCTTTTTGAGATGCTGCGTAATGATACTTCGTCAGGCTGGTTTGACCGAAAATCCACCCCACAGCGCGAAGACGGTACGACCATTTTACGAATGGCTTTTGAAGCTGCTGCGGACTCACTAATTGCAGGATACAACCAATCCCTCGACCAAATACCGCTTTGGGGCGAAGAACACCAAGTGATGATTCCACACATCCTCTCAACCCTTACATCTTTAGGGCGTGGCCCTTACCCATTCCCGGGTTTTGAGCATACGGTTTCTCCGGCACGAGGACGGTTGGTTAAAAATTCTGCCAGTTGGCGTATGGTTGTGGATTTTTCAGGGAAGGTTCCTGTTGGATATGGCGTCTTTCCGGGTGGATCGAGTGGTAATCCCTTTAGCCATGATTATGATCGCCAAATACCTGAGTACCTCCGCTTCTCGTATTATATCCTCCATCGTCCATCTGCGCCCGGAGCACTCCAAAAAATTCGAAGCCGCATGACCATTCATCCATCATAGCATAAAATCATCCCATTTGCAGAAATTTATCCGCCCCCTGAAACCCTTAAGTGCTGAGGATGGTTGGAACGGTTTGTCGGTAATGATTGCTTTTCATGCTCAAAGATTCTTTTGGTCGGTTTCATTCGTACCTTCGTATCTCTCTGACCGAGCGGTGCAACCTCCGTTGTGTATATTGTATGCCTCCGGAAGGAGTGGATTTGTCTCCTAAGTCACACCTTCTCACCTTCGAGGAAATAGAACGTTTGGCCCATCTTTTTGTGCGGCATGGGGTGAATAAAATTAGGTTAACCGGAGGCGAGCCACTTATAAGAAAAGAGGTGACAACTTTGGTACGTGCAATTGGGAATATTCATGGTTTGGAAACCTTGGCCATTACCACAAATGGGATTTTATTAAAACAGTATCTGCCTGAATTAAAAGAAGCTGGTGTTAATCAATTAAATATTTCTTTGGACACCTTAAATAGAGAAAAGTACCGAAAAGTTACCCTTAGAGATGATTTTGATCGCACAATGCAGGGAATACATGCTGCTTTAGCGGCTGGATTCTCTTCGATTAAAGTAAATTGCGTGGTGATGAAAGGTATTAATGAGGACGAATTAACGGATTTTGTGTCTTGGACCGAGCATCTGCCATTAGAAGTTCGATTTATAGAATTTATGCCCTTTTCTGGAAATCAGTGGAAAACCGAGGGCTTTGTTTCTTTCCATGAGCAACTTTTGCAGATTAAGAAAAAATTTCCATTGGAGAAACTGAATGATGTCGAAAACGAAACGGCTGTCAACTATCGTGTACCCGGCTTTATCGGACAAGTCGGATTCATCTCTTCCATGACAAATGCTTTTTGCGGCTCCTGTAATCGGCTGCGGATAACGGCAAACGGGAGCCTTAAGGTTTGTCTTTTTGGCGCTTATGAAGTATGTTTACGAGATCTAATGCGTGCGGGCGCTTCGGATGAAGCATTGGAGGCTGCAATTGCTGAGGCCGTTCAGCGTAAAAAAGCAGCTCATGATGGTATGTTGAATCTGGTGGATTTAGAAAATAGGCCCATGATCTTAATCGGTGGGTAAAGGGGTGCATTTCAAAAATGTCAATAGACATCACGACGTACTTAGATTAGGTAGGATGTGAAAGGCATCTTTGCCTGCCGTAGGGGAAGTGGTGACGTGCATAAAAAAAGCCCCGTAGGCGGCATCATACGTTGATGGATGTGTACCCGTACTCTCGGCAATATCCCGCCACGCTGCGATATAATGCCCGTTACTACTGTTCTCAATAAAGGCTCTGGTATTGACATTCATCTCACACTCCAAAAAAACGGGGTGTAGTGGTGGCCACACCCCGCACATATTATGGGAGCGGCTCGATAGAGGTGATGTGGAACTTTGCGATGTTAAACACCATTAGCCCAGTTGTATCCACACAAGGTGGAAAGTCAGGAATAAGGTCTGGTTTATTACTACAACCAAACCATGACGTACTTAGATATTTTCCGCTAATTAGATAACGCCTACCTTTTTGAAATTGATTACTCATGAAAAAAGGTAATACATCATTTCCAAATCCCAGTAAGACCCGATTTGTGTCCTTTTTTTTCTCTTCATCTTTGAATCGTAGTCGCTCAAATAGGAGGCCAAATGAAGGGGTATAATCTGGAGGTATATCTTCCAATAACACGACAGTTTCAGAAACAAGGTTTTCTGTTAAAGGCATGTCACCATAGACCTTCTCGCGCGGATAGACTTGATCTGCGATGGCATCACAACCAGCTATAAAGAATAGCAAGCCTAATAAGCTGAAAAAACGAAAGCCGTTATAGGGAATCATAAAGCCTCCTATGGGTTGATGAAGATGTACTTGTCAGCATTAATATTACTGGTATAGGATTCTGCAACACTATGAGAAGAAGGGTACATAGCCTCGTTTCGATCTCGCCACGCTGCGATATAATGCCCGTTACTGCTATTTTGGATAAAAGCGGCACAGTTTGCACTCATTTGCTGCCAATCAAAGAAGTCTAAAAACCAGTTCCCGTTTAAGTTGGTGTATTGAGCCCGGTGACCTACATGGTTATTGTGCAAGTCCATGGCCCGATGGCGCGGTTCATTGGGGTTTAGCGTCTCGTACATACTTGTAATTGCAACCGCCCAGCCCAAGCGTACCCAGCGCCGTAAAAGTACGTTGAGATATACATGCCTAAAGGCATCCCCTTGGGTTCCATTGTCCCCTCCATTAAACTTTATGCTGGTTTCTTCTAGGGCATATTTCCTTGCTAAAGCGGCTCGTACATAAACGGTCCCTACATAAAGCCCAAGCGCGGCTAAAGTCGTAGCCCAACCCCCGCCTATATTTAAGTTCGTAGAAGAGGTTTGGGTGACAGCTGTCCAAGTTTCTTCATCCTCTAACCAAGTGGCTTCTAAGGCTTTTTTCAATCCTTTGGTTTGGGCTTGATAGCTTGCTTCAGAAAAGGTTTTACCCAGTCCGCTTCGCTGTTTTGCTAAGGCCTCAATCGCAAGTAAATCATTCCGTTCTGGTGTACCCGGCTTTAAAAAGGCGAGTTCTTGCTCCATCGTGGTTGCAAATCCTGGAAAATCGGCTTCGGGTATATCCTCAAAGCTCGTTTTTGATAGACCTTGAAGCGATTGTTTAAGCTTTGCCGCAGCCACCATTTCTTGTTGTTTGATGGTGAAATCGCGCAAGATCCCCGGATAGCCTGCTTTATCAGGTTCTAATTCAAACAAACGGGTTTCAATGTAGGAAGCTGCTTGTGCCTCAAAAGCGGCCCCTTCTTTTAATTGAGGGTTTAAGTTTACAAACTCGCGATACGCCAAATAGAAGTAAATAGGGGAGTAGCTGCGAAGCACTTCTGAGGCATTTTTTTCTTTGGCTGGTGCTGCCAATTGGGTATCGCAACCTGTCTGAGCGGTTAAAACGAAGCTAAGTACCATAAGGCCAAATGCGTACATAAGCCTCGATTTGAACATTTGAACATTTGAACATAACGATTATGTATTTAAGTGTTAAAAAAAGATTGCAAGCATAATATAATAGTTGTTTATGCTTCTTGCAAGTATAAAAAAGTGTTTATATTCTGTTTTTAATCGTCATTAGTAGATGTATATACATTTATTTAAAATAAAAACAAGTATTTAGCTTGAAATGATATAAGCAACTATTTTTTATGTGAAGCAAAATATATAATCAGTTTTGGTCTTAAGTTAATGAAAAAAGGCAGATACCATTCGCCCTAGGTATCTGCCTTTGCGGAGGTATAAGCCGCGTTACGGAATATTTATTTGCTGAAGACTAGGTTGCACGCAAAAGAGATGAAAGACTTGCATGCTGAGATAGGTACTACTTAAACCGTTAGGGCATGGTGAATGCGATCTTCCCAGCCATCCTTTAAAAAACGATAGACGCGGTTATTTTCGGCTTTTAAGCGCTGGTAAGCTTTTTTAAGGGTAAAAACTTAGGCAGCCTGAAAAACGATAGTTTTTCTATCAAAAGCATTAATCAGGTTCTGGAACACGTTCATTGAATGTTTGCGTAGGGTTGAAGTAAAGGATTGGATACGAGCATAGTGCTGCGCTCCTTTCAACTGATGCTCCGTCGTCTTACCTTTGTGACCAATCTGGGCATCATTCTTCTTAGCCGGATTCTTAGGCTACCCAGGT
>DDTM01000116.1:5684-39571 GCA_002344075.1 Bacteroidetes bacterium UBA2364 | reverse complement strand
ATGACGCAACCTTGGCCAGCAATGGCTCGACCTTGGCCAGCAAGCCTATCACTAAATCCTTTAAGACCGATATGTCGTTTGATAAATCCATGAACCAATTGATTGCACCAAAACAAATTTACATAGACTTTGGTTCTATGCCTAAGTTTTTACGTTTGGGTTAAAATACGGAAAAAGTGCAAGTTAACCTCATTAAGTGCTCAAAATCTGATTGGTGGAGAAGGCCAGTGCAATTTTTTTTCCAGACGGATTCAGTACAGTAGCCCGCATATGCAAATAAGATTTACTTTGCTCCAGAACCTCACCATGCACGTCTAAATATGTATCCCTCATGGTAACGGGTCTCAAATAAGTAGTATTAAGTTGAGTTGTAACGCTGGGCGGTGCTACTAAATAGCTCAAAGGGCCTAAGGTGTTGTCTATGGCCGCCACAATAAACCCACCTTGCATCAGGCCAATCGGATTCTGAAATCGGGGATCATTCGGAAAACGACAGACTAAGATACGGTTTTCGGTAAACGACACGTATTCACCATTCATTTCTGTAAAGCACGGTGGCGGAAGCAACATCTTGCGTTTGGTGCTTTTTTTCTTGGAAATGGCTTTCTAAAAGTTCGGCTAAAGAGGGCATAAGCAAGTAATTGATAAGCTTTTGGAATATAAAAGGCAGGACAAAGCGAAGGATACGATTCGTGAAAGAAAATAAATATATGAACATTTGACGAATGTGTATTCGTGTGTTTTGAAACGGTTGCTTTTTTTTTTACGTTCATTATGGTTTTAAAATAGCATAAAAGCATTTGTTTCTTTTGTTTTTATAGTGCAACTCAATTGTTTAAGATCAAGAGTCATGAATAGATTTAAGATTTATTTGATCGCTTTGGGTACTTGTTTGCTTATTGGATGCGCCAAGGACGTTCGACGAGAACCAATCTCTACGGCTCATAACCTCATTCCAGCCCATATAACGTCCTTACTTAAGGAAAAAAATCAAGTTGTTATCAACGAGCGGGGGTTAATCATCTTTTCGCTCTACAAAAATTCGGAAGACTTAAAGGCCTATGTGAAATCTTTCGAGGAAATGTATGCCAAGAAATACCGTAAAAAGATCATGATTATTTTTCCGAATCAAAAACATATCCCTGATTCCGGAAAAGCACATTATGCGTGGTTTGAAACGCCTTTAACAAACCAGCTATACCTTAAAGAACGATTAGATCAACTTCGGGTTTGTACCACTACTTGCGCAGATGGCATCGGGATTTACAATTTAAAACATTATTCGATTGAAGAAGGATATAATCGCTTGTTATTGCCTGATGAACTTATTCAACGCCTTACTTTGTAGGTAATCGAATCCTTATAAATTGTAATAAGATGAAAAAAATTAGTTGCCTTCTCTTTGTTCTTGTGCTCTCCAGTGGATGCAGAACCACTCATCAAAAATCTGAATTACCAGCACAAATAGAGCAGTTGGTAAAGGAAAATTTGTCTGCTTATACTTCGCCGAAAAAGACGACGAATATCTCCTTAGATGCCGTAACGCCGCAGGCATTGTACCCCGAAACAGCGATAGGCAACATGGGCCAATCGGTATTGGCGGCTCCTATTTCCTTTATCCTGCACCGAGATTCCCTCTATATTGTGGATTTTAAAAACCATCATATAGCAGTGGTTTCGGCAAGATCGTCTGCTGTTTCAAGAACCATTGGGCGCAATGGCCAAGGGCCTGGAGAGTTCAACCAGCCCACCAGTATTTGCAACAATGGCCAGTATATTTTTGTAGAAGACCGCAATAATGGCCGGATACAAGCTTTTTCGCAAGAAATAAACTATGTGGATAGCTTGCCTATTGCCTCAGCACTCCAAGGAAATGCCATGTGTAACCAAGATTTTGTTTTTGTGACGAAACAATCGCCAGATCGTAAATTTATTATGCAAGGCTTTGAAGCAAAACCGCCCTTTAGAAAAGCCATCAATATACTTCCCTATTTGTCTTCAGAAAAGGATAAGTTAATGGGTTTTAATCAAGTTATTGCCGCAGAGGTTGGTCAAAATATATATGCAGCTTACCGCACATTGCCCTTTGTATTTATTTTTAATAAAAAAGGTGATTTTTTAGAATCTTTGTCATTTCAAAATGAAAGAATGGCGAGGGTATTAAACGATAATAGCAATGCAGCGGCTGCTATGCTCTCGAATAATCATCAACCCCTTACGATGTTGTTCGGAACGATTGGTAAATTAGAGGAAGATACGATTGGTATCTCATACTCTAACAAATTAGCGATTATAAGGCAAAAAAATGGCAAATGGCAAATGGAAAAAATGCTTCATTTATTTAAAGATGAGCTTGCTTCAAAAACAGATGTTAAAAACTTTGTCATGATAGGCCAAGTATTGATAAATGAAAAAAATATTTATGTCATTCCACCGATAGCAGCTAATGACCCTTTAATTTATAAATTTAAACTGTAAAAGTAATGAAGACAAAGATTTTTACATTTACCTGCTTCTTGATGTTTAGCAATTTCAACACCATCTTGGATTGCTACCTCTAAACCTACGGCGAGTGCATGTGGCTTGGGGAATGTTTCTTGCCCTGGCAATACGATCACATGCATAGGAATCAATGGATCTGCCTATTGTCAATCCACAGATTGTCAGTGCTCTTGCCGCACAATAGATGGCAATGGCGAAGAAGTAATAACAGATTTTAAATCCTGCTCACCTGTATAACCTAAACCTGTAATTTTATGAAGATAAATAAGTATTTTTTATTTTTAGGTTTGACATTTCTTGTCTGTCTGAGTAACTATACTGTATTTGCAGTTCCGCCATCGAATAATGGTCCCACAGCTTCTTGTGGAGGACCGGATACAAATTGTATTGCCCATACTTGTTCTGCACCGTCTGGCAAGGGGGCAAGTTGTATTAGTCAATCTTGTAGTTGTAATTGTAGCTGGTATATTGGAGAGGAAATGCAGTTTGATGCTTGGATATGTGTCCCCAACCCTTGAAATTAGGGGGCGTCCTTATTACGGTTTCACCACTTCGCGTCTTTGTGCATTAAGCAAGGGCGCGAAGTTTTTTATGCAACTTTAGTCTGAAAAATATAGATAGCCAAAAAGAAATTGTTGGCTTATTATTAGGGAAATAGGATAAATTAAGGGATAAAAGATAAAACCAAAAACCGCTTCCAAGACAGAGAACGGTTTTGGTCATTTGTCGTAAAAATGGCCTTGGGGCCGCTTATTTTGCAGCAGGAAACGTTGCCGACCCATCGCGTTGATACACATATCGGAAAGTATAGTACCGAGCAGTGTCTTTTAGGGCATCCGGTGCAATGGGTGCTCCCTTGTAATAACTCAGAATTTGGAGTTTTACATATTTTCCATCTGTCGTTTTGAATAGAAGAAGTTTGCCCGGAATGGGCTAAGAGAATATAAGAAACGTTTTGGGATTGAAGCATTTTTCCAAAGCATCAAAAAGCGTGGTATGGACGTAGAATCGTCACCGATAGCCATACAACAACTCGGTGTGCTGCCGAGGACTTGACGTGAGGGCTAATTTTCTGGCTAAGCGCTTTGGAAAAATAACGGCTATTTGTTGTACACGCACACTTATGCGGCCTGATCTTGCGAAAAAAAAATACATGCCTGCCTTGAAAATATGTAAATTAAGAACCTTTGCCAAAGGCCAATCGCCCTTAACTGTAGTTTCATAACCTTAACAATCATCATGATAGAAACCGAAGTTCCAAGTTTGTCGCACATCAATACCGACGGCCAGATTAAAATGGTGGATGTGGGCGAGAAAAGCGCCAATGCTCGAACGGCCTTTGCGACAGGACGTGTATTGTTGGGAGAGGAGGCTTTCCGACAAGTCAAGGAAAACCAAATCAAAAAAGGAGATGTTCTTACCACTGCCAAAATTGCAGGGATTCAGGGCGCAAAGCACACTTCCTTGCTCATTCCGTTATGTCATAATATCTATTTACAAAATATAACGGTGGAAGCAGAACTTAACGAAGAAGTTCTATCGGTGGATATTCGTGCCTTTGTCAAAACGTATGGACAAACTGGGGTTGAGATGGAAGCCCTTTCGGCAGTATCGGCGGCGGCACTTACGGTTTACGATATGTGTAAATCTGTCTCCAAAGACATTACGATTACTCAAATTCGGTTACAAGCCAAAACGGGTGGCCTTAGCGGGGATTATAGACGATTGCATGATAATTAGTTATAGGGTATCTTTCATGTTTTGGAGGCCGCGCACATTGGCTTCGCCTTAGAATCGGTTTATATTATTCATTGTTTAAAGGGCTATGGGCAGTTATAAAAGCCGCTCAATTTTTGTCTGTTCACAAAATTTAGGTACGACCATGGATATTGAAAATTTTATCTCTGCATTTGGTGTTTTTGGGGTAATTGTATTATTGCTAATTGCCGCCTTATTCTTCCGCTATGTGCCCGTTGGCCTGTGGGTTACGGCTTTCTTTTCGGGCGTTCATCTCAAACTCATAAGAGACTTGGTGGGAATGCGCTTGCGAAAAGTTCCACCACATCCCATTGTACGCGGATTAATTACCGCCCATAAAGCAGGGGTTGAGGTGAGTCCTGAAAAATTGGAGGCACATTATTTGGCAGGAGGTAATATCAATTCGGTAGTAAATGCCTTGGTTTCGGCAGATAAAGCCCGCATTGATTTGTCTTTTGAACGTGCGACGGCTATTGATCTGGCAGGGCGGGATGTGTTTCAGGCCATTCAGGTTTCGGTAACCCCAAAAGTCATTGAAACGCCTGCCATTGCTGCCGTAGCAAAAGATGGTATTCAGCTACGGGCCATTGCGCGGGTAACTGTTCGGGCAAACATGGAACGGTTTGTAGGGGGAGCCGGCGAAGAAACCATTATTGCACGTGTGGGCGAAGGCATCGTTTCTACCATTGGTTCCTCAGATTCACATAAAGAGGTATTGGAAAATCCGGATAAAATCTCGCAAGTGGTTTTGGCAAAGGGATTAGATGCAGGAACTGCTTTTGAAATCCTTTCAATAGATATTGCCGATGTGGACATTGGCGAAAACATTGGAGCCAAACTGCAAACAGACCAAGCCGAAGCTGATCTTAAAATTGGTCGGGCGCGTGCCGAAGAACGCCGTGCTGCCGCTGTGGCCTTAGAACAGGAAATGCGGGCACAAGTGGCGGAACAGCAAGCAAAATTGGTGGCGGCAGAAGCCGAGGTACCAAGAGCCATTGCCGCAGCGTTGCAATCGGGGCATTTGGGTTTCATGGATTATTATAACCTGAAAAATCTTCAAGCAGATACCAAAATGAGAGACTCCATCGGAAGCGGGTTCGATATTTCTCCTACTACGGATTAGCCGATGGGGGCTTTGGGGAATTGGAGGCCCTTTTTTTAAGTGACTCTGTAGTCAATCCCCATATACGTATCTATGGAGATCAAGCGCCCGCACCATGACCGCGATCAAAAAATACGTCCATTTCTTTGTATATACTTCGGGTGGATGGTCTTAATGCGTTGTTGCACGAACATGAAGTGGAAATTAAGGGGTTGAGTGATCTCAAAAAGGACGGTTGTTTTTAAGTGAATAAACCAGATCAAACATTATGATCAAAATTCTTTTGGCCACCCGTAATAAAGGCAAAGTGGATGAATTTAGACATGCACTTCAGGGATTACCCTATGAAGTTCTCACCGCATTGGATTTCCCTGAGTTGCCAGAAGTGGATGAGGACCAGCACACGCTTGAAGGCAACGCCTTAAAGAAAGCACAGATGCTCTATGAAGCCACGGGCATTTTTTCGATGGCGGATGATACCGGCTTGGAGGTTGGCGCTTTGAACGGGGCACCGGGTGTTTATTCGGCACGATATGCTGGTGAAAAAGCAACTTATGCGGAAAATCGGCAAAAAATGCTATGTGAATTGGTCGGAGAAGAGAACCGTGCAGCACAATTTAGGACCGTTATTGCATATTACACGGGCAAAGTAGCTTTTTTTGAAGGCATTTGTGTTGGACAAATCACCCATGTAGAAATAGGAGCGGGCGGCTTTGGTTACGACCCAATCTTTATGCCTAATGGCTACGACTTGACATTTGCACAAATGACCACAGAAGAAAAAAACAAGATCAGCCATAGGGGAATGGCTTTTCGTAAGTTTTTAGATTTCTTGGCCAATGAGGCTACCGTGTAAAACAAATTTTCATCCCATGATTGCATTAATACAGCGCGTAAGCGAGGCATCTGTAAAAGTCGCGCACCAAATTGTTGGTGAAATTGGAAACGGGCTTCTGGTTCTTTTAGGTATTCATGTGAACGATACCGAAAAAGAAGTGGATTGGTTGGTTCAAAAAATAATTCAACTCCGCATCTTTAATGACCAAGACGGGAAAATGAATCGGTCTCTACAAGAGATAGGCGGAGAGATTTTAGTGGTTTCCCAATTCACCTTGTATGGGGATGCGCGTAAAGGTAACCGGCCTTCATACATCACTGCGGCAAGGCCCGAAACAGCGATTCCGCTCTACGAATCCTTTGTGGCGAAGTGCTCCGACCTATTGGGGAAATCCGTTCCAACAGGCATTTTTGGGGCTGATATGAAGGTGTCTTTAGTAAATGATGGGCCTGTTACAATTTGGTTGGAAAAGCCGCCGAAGGATTAAGCCTTTAATTAAGAATTGGTCTCTTGTTGGTGCTTAGCCGCCCTGGAACTTCTTCAGGCGATCTCCCCAATAAATGAAGCCAATAGTTGCTGAAACTGGTGTACTCCTTGCTCGCGTGTCGGAGAAAATCGTCCTTTGGGATAATAATGGCTTTGTAATCCCTTTTGAACCGTCTCGACAATTGCTTCGTCCTCGCGCTCCACTTTGTCCAAATCCGTTCCGGCTCCGCTATCCAATTTTGTTTCATCATAAACATAAGTCAAAAAGGCGACATGTGTTTTGGTTGGATGAATCGGTTTAACCACATTTACGGATAAACCCCAAGGGTAGAAATTGAACATAAGATTTGGAAAAAGCCAAAAATAGTAGGCGGCCACCTCTTTGCCTGCGTCCTCATGATCTTTAGGAAGGGCAAACACTTCGGTAGGACCATCGGCATAGCCCATTTGCAGGTTGAAATGGGGATATAATACCGTTTCATAAGAACCATAATCCAAGACCCGATTTAGGCCCGCATGAACAAACGGAATATGAAAGCCTTCCAGATAGTTTTCGCAATAAAGCGCCCAATGAGCTTGGACGAGATATTCTTTGGAACGTTCAGGGGCAAAACGTAGGCGGTCTAATTCCCAAAAACCAATTTTCTTTTGCAAAATGGCGATAAACGACTCGATGTCAACCTCTGGCTCCAATCCAGTAAATAATAATGGTCCCCATTTTTGTAATGGGAACTGCCGTAAGTCTTCACAGGAACGTGGGAAGTTGAGGGCATCCTGAAATTCGGGCATGGTTTCAAATTTACCTGATAAGCTGAACTTACGGCCGTGATAGGCACATCGTAACGAAGCCACTTTTGCAGGGTTTTGCGCCACCAACATACCACGATGTGTACAAACATTGCTTAGGCAACACCATTCATCTTCCGAGGGGCGTGTGAGCAACATAGGTTCTTGAAGTATGCCGGGCAAAAGGGAAAAGGGGAAAATCTCTCCGGCAAAACGTACCAGCGACGTATCGCCGATGAAGTGCCATGCCTTTCTAAAAATGGATTCTTTGGAGGCTTCAAACACCCTTGGATCGGTGTAAAACGCGGCGGGGAGTGTTTCTGCCTGTCGGATATCTTGATGAATGTAAAATCGCATACACAAATTTAGGTAGCGGGATAAATTATCCACGATGAGGTGCAACGTACTCTTGATAAAGGGTGGCCAGCCGGAATTCGTCGGGGATTTCCTGAAAAGTAGCCCAGATAAAAACGAAACCGGAGAGCATGTTGAGCCAGTACACAGGATGTTCTTCTAACACCCCGCCGATGGCTGCTAATAGACAAATTACGCCGCCGAGCAATGCCGGAAATTCCGAAATGGCTGCACGTGCAATAAATGCTGTTCGTATAGGTGCTATGGCAGACTCTGGGGAAACCGCTGCTGCTTGTGCCATCAATTTGGAAAAGAGGACTGGCCGAATGAACCATGTAAATCCAAAAAGGAAAATATGGACATAAGACAAAAGCCGAATGAGTGAGGCATCCTCAGTTGTGGTGGGTGGGGTGTTGGAATACAAAAATCCAACTACACTATAAAAAAGGGCGACTCCCATTATCAGCGCATATAAAACCGTTTTAAGAGGATGTATATCCGATGGACGGAGAGCATTTTGAAATAATTCGGTATTTTTGTTCATGTTCCTAAAATGTATATTGGTGTCGTATAAACAATGTATGGCGATAAGATCGGGAATAATTTTGCAAAAGGAAAGTGTTCATTGCAAAGATCAATCCTGTTAATTCGTTCCAGAGTATGGGTGGCCAAAGGTTTTTATCGGAGCGGGTGTTTTTTGCGATAAAATTGAGCGTGAAGAGGTGGTATAGGCATTAGTAGGGCTATTTTGCGGAGAGATCATTTGCGAACAACCAAAACCAAATCACCTGATGAATTGTTTCCATATGTTTTAGGCATTACCAAGCGTATCATACGGATTTTTATTAGACTTAGACATATCATGGCACAGAGTATACAACAAATCAAAGCATATTGGAATGCACAGTGGGAAGCTGCTTTGGCGCAGTGGAGCCGTTTTACCCGACTACGCCCCCCAATCTTGTGCGAGACTCGTGCCGAAGAAGAGCAGGAGGGCCTCACTCAGTCCTTTGCCATGATCCGCTTAACCGATCAACAAGTAGTGATTGGTCTAAAGCAAATTGCGGAAAAAAAATTAGCACCTTTTGGCCTGGAAATCTTGGCACACGAAATTGGTCACCATGTTTTTTGCCCCGGAGACTTGACAGACCACGGAAAAATGCTCTCGCGCATGAAATATGCGTTGCCTATGTTAGAAGAGTTAGCGCCTATGGTTGCTAATCTGTACGCCGACCTGCTTATTAATGACCGATTGCAGCGCCAAGGTGGGTTAAATATGGTCGGAGTTTTTAAAACAATTGCGACGCCACCCAATAATCCACTCTGGGCATTTTATATGCGAACTTATGAAATACTTTGGCAGTTAGAAACTGGAACAATGGGTTTGGCAGAGGTTCCATCCCGAATTGAAGGAGATGCAAGGTTGGCCGCTCGTTTGGTACGGGTCTATGGTAAATATTGGTTGGAGGGTGCTGGGAGATTCGCTGCTTTGTGCTTACCATACTTAATGGAAGAGAAAGAAAATAATAAAACTGACGGTGGAAAGGGAATTCGACAGTTGTTAAGGGGGTGGACAGATTTGGAGCAGGCAGGAAAAAATGGATGGCCAGATGGCCTAACTGACTTTGACCCCGATGAGGCTCGTCAATCCATACACCCAATCTACGATCCATTATTAAACGATGGGGTGAAAAACGAGAATACCACTACACTCCATAAAGAACCAATAGACATCATTGGCGGACAGAAAAAAATAGATCGTTTCCGAGGCCCCAAAGAATATGGCGATTTGGTCCGAGAAATGGGTTCCTCTGCCAGCACCGAGGAGATAACCATCCGTTATTATCGAGAGCGCGCCCAGCCACACCTGATTCCAATACCGTCGGTAATGCAGCGGTCGGTAAAGGAAAAACTGCCCGAAGGCTATCAACGGTGGGAGATTGGTTCGCCTTTGGAAAAAGTAGATTGGTTCAAAAGTGTGATTCGTAGCCCTTATGTAGTACCGGGCCTAACAACCGTTGCGCGTGTAGAAAGCGAAGTGGGCGGGAAAGACCCAGAAAAAAAGCCCATTGACCTCTATATCGGTATTGATTGCTCAGGCTCTATGCCGAATCCTGCTTACCAACTTTCTTACCCAACGCTGGCAGCCACCATTCTGGCACGTTCTGGTATTCGGGTGAAAGCTCAGATAATGGCCTGCCTTTCGGGCGAGCCGGGCGCCTCCGTTCAGACCGAAGGTTTTATCCGAGACGAACAACAGATTCTAAAACTCCTTACAGGATATCTTGGGACAGGATATGCATATGGTATTTTTCGCCTCAAAGAAGTGATTGAAAAACGTAAATCAAATACAACGCCTTGTCATATACTAGTAATCACAGACCAAGATATTTTCTCGATGTTGGATGATGGCCGAAATGGATCGGAAAAGGGGTGGGATGTTGCCGAAAAAGCCGCAAAAGTTGCGGGAGCTGGAGCCACTTTTGTTTTGCATATGCCCTATGGATGGCGAGATAAAGACGTCGAGCGTATGAAAGAAATTGGTTGGCACGTATATCGTTTATACGACTGGTCTGAACTTATTGCCTTCGCCCGTGACTTTAGCCATAAATTATATGCAAAGTTAAGTCCATAATTTAAATTCTCACAAATCATAAAACAATTATGAGAAGAAGAAATTTCCTTATAAAAGCCATGCAAAGCAGTGCCATTACAACAGTCTTGCCTGCATTATTAACCGCATGTGAGGCAGGAAATGTGAAAACAGATAAATCAATTATTGTTGTAGGGGCAGGGATTTCTGGGCTTGCAGCAGCGGAAAAGTTAAGTACATTAGGATTTGAAGTAACCGTCTTAGAAGCACAGGAAAAGGTGGGAGGACGTCTGAGGAGTAACCGCTCTCTGGGCATTGCTTTTGATGAAGGAGCCAGTTGGATTCATGGAATCAACAAGAACCCAATCACTGAATTGGCGCAAAAAGCAGGTATGCAGTCTTTTCATACGGATGATGAAGATATACTATCCTATGACATTGATGGGGTATTGCGAAAAGACGCCTTATTTAGCAGCACTGAGGATAAGTTTTACGATATTTTAGAAATACTTATGAAAAGTGGTAGCCCTCAAGAGAGTTTTGAAAGCGTGTTTAATGCAACATATCCCCATTATGCAAACGATCGGTTGTGGAAATTCTTTCTCTCCACCTATGTCACATTTGACACAGGTGACTTAAGTAAATTGTCGTCACTATTATACAATGAAGGGGAGGAATTTTCTGGGATAGAAAAAATAGCGGTGAATGGGTATGATACACTAGCACATTACTTGGCAAAAGGGCTTAAAATTCAACTGAACCAGCAGGTTTCTAAAATTAATTTTTCGGATAATCCAATCAGAGTACATCATAATGGACAAGTTTCAGAAGCCGATTATGTCATTGTAACTGTTCCACTTGGTGTTCTAAAACAGAAGAGCATTCAGTTCCTTCCGCTATTGCCAAATAAGAAATTGGAAGCAATTAATAATATTGGTATGAACTGTGTCAATAAGTTTTTGCTAACTTGGGAGGATGTTTTTTGGGATGATGTACAATATGTTTCATATACGCCTGAAATACGCGATAAATTCAATTATTTTGTAAATGTCAAGAAAATTCACCCAGCAGTTAACGCACTTATGACATTCGCTTATGCGGACTATGCTCGACAAACCGAAACAATGACCGATGCAGCAATCGTCGCCGAAATAATGACACATTTAAAAGATATGTATGGCTCTTCAATTCCGGAACCTACCCATTTTTTACGCACAAGATGGGGTAGTAATCCAAACTCCTATGGTGCCTATTCCTTTACAGCGGTTGAGACCCAAATGAGCCATTTTGATGAAATGGCTGAAGCGGTCGAAAATAAATTATTCTTTGCGGGTGAACACACAGAAGCAGACTATTTTTCAACGGTACATGGGGCGTATCTAAGTGGAATTCGAGAAGCAAACAAAATCATTAACCTTCAATAATACAGGTATAAAATGGAAGATAAACTTCAGGCATTCAGACAACCATTGGTGACGGCAACGGGAATCATTTTGGGTTTTATTCTAAACTTTGCGTCTTCTTGGGTCAAAACAGAAAGCCCGTTAGATGATATGCTGGCCTATTTTGTTGGGGTCGCGGTGCTGATCGGTACGATAAGCCTCATAATAGTATTGTATAGAATTCTGAATATGTCATACCCACGAGATGCCAGCGAGTCGTATTACCATAAAACCCTTCGGCTATTTATTTTTGGAGTTGGTATGGCTTATACGGGTGTGTTGGTGGACATGTTTGCCAATTTTATGCATGATTAAGTTCACGAATGGTGCTGAAATGAGTTTTTATTAACCGATGATAAAATTGGTTTTTAAGTGTAAAAAATAAAAAGACCTTGCTTATTGTAAAGACCCTGAAGAGATTTTATTGAAAACTGAGAGTCTCTTAAACGCAAGGGAAATTTATAAAGAGTACTTTTGCAGCTTGTCGCTGAAATTTACCCTGAATTTAAAAGGCCACCTCATTACTGGAGTGGCCTTTAGGAAAGTATGCAAAACCTGGTTTCTCGTTTGAAAATTTCTTTCCGGAGCGGCTTAATACGTACTGGGGTTCATATTCAGCACCACAACTCTCGTTGCATCAGAAAATTCCAATCGGAGGGTCAGACGTTTGGTAGTAGAGCCTTCGGGCGTATGAATCATACCATTTCCATGGATTCTCATTCCTCCCACTGTTTCATCGGTACTAAAGAAAGCCGTGAGACCTAATTTTGCTTGAAAATCGGCCCGATAAGTACGGCCAGCATGGGTAAATTCTGGAATAACTACCCGTATCTCTTGATTAGATACACGATAGACTTGAGATGAAAAGCTGTGATTTTGGCGTAGTGGGGCAGGAAGTTCTGATTCAGAATAAATCACTCCGGAGTACGACCCAACTAAAGGTGCGGCCCATTCTTGGTTGCGATAATTTTCACCGACTTGGTTCCAAAAGGCTGCATTTTGGTCTGCATCACAAGCAGAAAGGGAAAATAGAATTAGTATCCACATAGAATGGAAAGTTACGTGAGTTGCTAACGTTGTTTTCATGGTTTTTGATTTGTTATGATGTGAAGTATATATTAGAGAGGGTGCTTGATATAAATATCGAAAGAACGGATGAAATAGGATCAGTTGTCAGTAATTTTCTAGACTGGGACGTATTCCATTAATTTTGCCCAATCTTTTTAAATGTTAGGGCTTAGTACATGCCCTTAGCATGTATCTTGCATTGCCCAATCAATAAGTTTTCAGTCAAAACGCGCTATGTCCCGTTTCCTCTTCCGAGTGGCCATCTTGGTGTTATGGCCCACTTTCCTTATCGCTCAGCCTGCCGGATTTACCTTCGACGCAGACTTATCCATGCGTGCAGCGAAGGCGATTGAGACCTTTATGCAACAGAAAAAAATACCTGGCCTTACGGTCGCTGTTTCAATTAAGAACCAAGTGGTGTGGACACGAGGTTTTGGGTTCTTAGACATAGCCTCCAAAGAACCGATGCGCCCGAATACATTAATGCGCATTGCCAGCATCTCTAAGCCCATAACCACAACGGCAGTCGGGGTATTGTATGATGAAGGAGAAGTAGATTTGGGGGCGCCTATTCAGAAATATGTTCCTTCGTTCCCCAAAAAAAAGTATCCCATTTCGGTATTGCAAGCGGGCCAACATTTGGGCGGTATTCGCACCTATCGGGAGGCAGAGTATTATAGCAAACGCTATTTTCGGAATGTGACAGACGCATTGGAGATATTCAAAAATGACAGCCTGATGGCTAGGCCAGGCAGTAAATACCTGTATTCCACCTATAGCTACACCTTGTTGGGGGCGGTTGTCGAAGGGGTGAGTGGTCAAGATTACCGATCTTTTATCCGCCAGCGGGTTTTTGATCCGCTCATGATGTACAATACCTATCCAGAAGACCGTGCACGCTTTAGGATGGGAACCGCCAAGTTCTATTCAATTCAGAAAGGTAAGGTTCGGGAAGCGCCTTGGGTGGATAATAGCAATAAATGGGCTGGAGGAGGCTTTCTCTCCACTGCCGAAGATGTGGTTCGGTTTGGTGGCGGATTGTTAGCGGGTAAACTTTTAAAACAGAAAACCCTTGATCTTTTCTTTACTTCCGGAAAAACCGATAATGGCAAAGAAACGGGATACGGTTTCGGATGGGGTGTTGAAGTGAAAGACGGTAAGCGATTCGTTGGGCATTCAGGTTCTCCGGTAGGAGGGACCGCGATTCTCGTCATGCGACCAGAGAAACAATTGGTGATTGCGATGGTTTGTAACCTCCAGAATATTTCACTTAAAGACCTGTCTTATCAAGTGTTGACGATGTTTGAGAATAAATTGAAGTGAGTGTATTAAATGCGCTATATAAAACACAGTGTTTTCCCAAAATAATACGGGTTCATGTTTAAAGAAATACAAAAAATCATCGAAAAGAAAAAGCGATTTGTGGTAACGTCGCATGTTCGGCCCGATGGCGACGCCATTGGATCGGCGGCGGCACTGGGAGCCTATTTAAAGAGCCTTGGTAAACAAGCCGATGTTATCCTTAGCGATCCTCCTCCGCCCAATCTCTACTGGCTTGCCGAACAACTTCAGGTGCAAACCTTTGATGGTGGCATTGAACAGCGTTCTAAGATTGCTTTTGCCGATGTGGTATTTGTGGTAGATGTCAATACCCTCGATCGGGTAGGTGCATTGGCACGCCCTATTAAAGAAAGCAATGCTACCAAAGTGTTGATAGACCATCATTTGGATCCAGAAAATTGGTTTGATCACAAAGTGGTAAATATTCGCGCAACCTCTACGGGTGAGCTTATTTATCAATTAATTAAAAGTCATCGCCCAGAACAAATCAATCATCAGATAGCCACTGCACTTTATACAGCCATTATGACGGATACAGGCTCCTTCCGCTTCGACTCGGTGGTGGCAGAGACACACCGCATCACCGCTGATCTTATTGAACGTGGTGAATTATACCCTTCGGATATTCATCTGAAAGTATTTGACAACAAGGCTGCCTCAGCACTACGACTTTTGGGGATGTCTTTGGAAACATTGAGCTTGTCCTATGATGATCAGGTGGGTTTTATGACGGTCACACAGGAAATGATCCGTAAAACAGGATGCCATACCAGCGAAACCGAAGGATTTGTAAATATGATTTTGTCAATCGGCTCAGTGAAGGTCGGGGTTATGTTTTTGGAGATTGAGAAAGGCATCAAAATGAGTTTCCGTTCTAAAGGGGAATGGGCCGTCAATAAATGGGCCAGCCGATTTGGGGGCGGCGGGCACCGGAATGCCTCTGGTGCTTTTGTTAAGGATGGGGTTTTGGAAATGGTGCAAAAACAGGTACATCAGTTGGCGCCAGGCTCAATTCCACAATGGCCAAAAGATCTATAGCCTTGGCGTCGGCCGATAAGCCCAGTTGCTTTGAAGGTAATTGAATAATAGGCAAGCACCATCATAGCCCGGTTTTATTGTTCTTCATTGGATTATTATGTAGGTTAGTTTACTTATCTTTGGCATCTACTCAAAGAGTGCATTGCACTTAGATTGGCTAAGATGTAAAAGGCATCTTTCCCTACCATTGAGGAAGTGGTTAGGTGCATAAAAAAAGCCCCAAAGGGGCGACATCATGCGAGAATCCAGCAGGCCGCATAAAATGTGAAAGAGGTGATTACGAGGTGATTTGGAAGTTTCTGAAATGCACCCCTACCCAAACGGCCAAGCTTTCTTCTCGGTTGCAAGAAATGCAAGTACCAATAAAAGCCAAATAATAAACGCATATCGCAGCCCAGAGTCTGAAAAAAGCGTAATCTCTGGTGTTTCCCCAAAGCCTTGTTCTGTGAGGTACTGATAGCGGAAAAGGCTGTACAATACAAAAGGAATGGTTGTTAGCATATATGGTGTCGTGCTGGCCTCGATAGTCCAAAGGGCATAGGCCATGAGGGCCGCTGCCGAAATGATGGCCTCCATCCGGTGTAGCCACTCGATGGAATAGTGGGCCAGTACAGTACGAGTTGCCCCTTCTGCACCCAAAGACATGCGTTCTGCTTTCCGCTTTTCGATCCCCAAAAAAAAGGCCAATAAGCCCAAACAAAGAATAAACCATTTGGAAACGGAGACGCCAATGGCCACAGCGCCTACCAATGCACGGATGACAAAGCCTGCTGAAAGGGCAATCAGATCTAAGATTGGTTCTTGCTTTAGCCGGAAATTATAGGCAATCTGGAGCAAGATGTAACCAATGATCAATGCTTGGGCATTAAGGGGAAGTTGTAATGTGAGTAATAGCCCAAGGGCCCCAGTAAACAGCGTAAGCCACCACGCTTGAGGTTTTGAGACCATACCAGAAGCTAAAGGACGATGTTTCTTTTTTGGGTGCAATCGGTCTCGTGGGGCATCTTTTAGGTCATTGATGATATAAAAAGTACTGGCAATAAGCGAAAAAGCTGCAAACGCAAGACTTCCTTGCCAAAGTGCGTCGAGGGTGACGTGTAAGGCAAAGACAGGAGCGGACCAAACCACGAAATTTTTTATCCAATGATACGGGCGTAGAAGTTGTATTAGAGGCGAAAGTTTCATAGTTCATTACTCCATTTTGTTGGAACCCCAAAGTAATAAAAAAACCCCGCCGATGGTTCATTTGCGGGGTTATACAAGTATAGCAGGCTCAAATCAGACGGTGACGACGCTGTTTTGGGCGAAAAAGGGTCCGTAAACGGTTTCGTCGGCGGTCTCTTCGTTATACCAGCCTTTATCCCCGAAATAACGGAATTGATAGGACTTACCTGCGTCGAGGTTGAGGGTGGCTTTCCATT
This sequence comes from Bacteroidetes bacterium UBA2364, assembly GCA_002344075.1. GTDB lineage: Bacteria > Bacteroidota > Rhodothermia > Rhodothermales > UBA2364 > UBA2364. The sequence goes on along the minus strand of DDTM01000116.1, from coordinate 22,842 downwards.
TTTTGTCCTTTTTTACAAACTTCATGGAGCCGTCTTCAGTATTCCAGTTGTTAAATTCTCCTACGACGGCCAGTTCTTTTTCGGCCAGTTCTTGCGGCACTTCAAAAGTGACTTTGCATGTGGTCTTTTTTGCGTTGTACTTTTTGTTGATCATGTTTTTTTAAGCTAATGCAGTGGGTTGTGGTTACAAAATGCCTTAATTTCAGAAATTGAATGTGAAGTCTCAATAGGTACTTAGGCTAAAAGTGCAAGAAAGCGGTTTCAGAAAGCTTTTATTTTCATAAACTTAGCGTTTCTTTATTTGATTCTTCACAACTACTTGCACACAAAGCCTTTTCCTACTTGGATTGGGTGCTTTTTGTTCGTTCTATAACACTAAACTTATTTGGCATATGTCGGTATTTCGGTCTGTCACAATCTGGCTATGGATGGTTCTCGCTGGATTTTCGGTTATCTCCTCACACCGTCCAGTATTTGAATCCAAGGGCAAGCGCCCAGGATTGGCAGCGATGGAGCCAGGTTGGGTATTGATTCAGTTAAAGCCAGGGGTACTCCCAGCAGGTAAGCAGTTGTCTTTACCTACTTCTTTAATAGAAAAACTCAGCGAATATGGATTACGCAACGTTGAGCCAGCTTTCCCCGGCTTAGACAAGTCGCTTCACAAAACAGCCGCCGCTCTAAGCCGCACATTGGCCCTCAATATATCGGAGTCTTCTGACCCTTGGATGGTGGCTCAGGAACTGGATTCTGATCCAAATGTTGTCTATGCCGAGCCAGTCTATCGGCGCTTTACCCATGCAGTGCCCGACGATCCGCAGTATGCATTTGCCCAAAAAAATAACTTTACCGCCATACAATCAGAAGCTGCTTGGGAAGTCGTAAAAGGTGCATCCGCCAACGTTGTTGTTGCTATTGTGGATGGAGGGACAGACTGGAGACACCCAGATCTGGAGGCCAATGTTTGGAAAAATCCGGGAGAAATTGCAGGAAATGGGATCGATGACGATGGGAACGGGTTTGTGGACGATGTCAATGGGTGGAATTTTGCAAATAACTCCAATGACCCAACAGGACTTTCGGGTACGCCGAATAGCGCCCTTCACGGAACACACGTGGCAGGAACGGTTGCCGCTGTTACCAATAATGGTATTGGTGTGGCATCCATTAGCTGGAATGCCAAAATCTTACCAATCAATGCTGGCTCTTCTACTACTGATGATGCCATTGCTTTTGGTTATCGGGGGATTGCCTACGCGGCGCAATTAGGAGCACATATTATCAATTGTAGTTGGGGTTCTGAGGACTTTTTCTCCGAGACCGAGAATCAGGCAATTCAGTTGGCGACCAGTATGGGGAGTTTGGTGGTGGCTGCGGCAGGAAATGGCGGAGAAGATGGGGTGGGGGATAACAATGATTTGATCCCACATTATCCGTCCAACTATGTAGATGTTCTCTCGGTGGGGGCAACCAATGCTTTTGATGTCAAGGCCGCATTTTCTAATTATGGGCATTCAGTGGACGTTTTTGCGCCGGGCGTTGGAATCCTAAGTACCGCCCCAAGAAACAATTATACGTATCTTTCGGGCACTTCTATGGCTGCGCCTATGGTGGCGGGTCTTGCTGCACTTGTGAAAACGTATAAACCTTCGTTATCACCGATTGAATTGTCCGAACAAGTACGAGTAACCGCGAACCGTATCGAAGGGACAAATCCGGACTTTGCACAAACGTTAGGTGGTGGAAGGGTAAATGCACATGCAGCTGTAACCAATTTCTCGTTACCAGCTTTGCGTATGGAACGATCTACTTTCTCGGACGCAAATGGGAACGGTGTGGTTCAGTTGGATGAAGTGATCACCCTTTCGGTTGATCTCAAAAACTGGCTTTCGACCGCTCATAACGTCCAAATAAAACTGTCTTCGCCCGATCAGAATGTGGTTATGGTGAATCAAGGGCCTATTACACTTGGTACGGTGAATGCGGGAGGCAATAAAACCGGAAATGGTTTGCAATTTAAAGTATCCGGAACCCAACCTGATGGCTATATCATCCGATTGTTGGTGGAAATTACAGCCGATCAATATAGCCTCAAGGAGCCGTTTGAGCTTGTTCTAAACCCACCTCGGTATGTGACGCACGAAACAGGCCTGATTACGGCTTCCATTACAACACGGGGAAATATTGGGTATAATGGGTTTCAGGATGTAAACAATGGAAAAGGGTTTCAGGTAAATGGCGTGGACTTGCTCTTTGAGGGGGGGCTATTACTGGGTATTAGCCAAGGTCGTGTTTCAGATGCTGTACGTGGAGAAGATGGAAGTACCCAAGAGGCGGATTTCCAGCCGCTAAGAAGCAGTGTTCTGACCATTGGGCTAGGCAAAAATACCAAAGAAGAAACACATTTTGTAATGTCGGATTCTACCGCCAATAGCCCGCTCAATGTGCAGGTAACACAAAGAACCTATGCCGACAACAAGGTTGGAAACGAAGGTTTTATTGTGGTTGAATATGAAGTGCGAAACCTGAATAACTATAAAATTATAGGGTTGAAAGGCGCCCTTTTCATGGATTGGGACGTGGCAAATGGAGGCCAGAACGACTATGCCAAATATGATCCCCTTAGAAGAATGGGAAGCGTTCAGAATGCAGCAGTTAATCCGACCCTCATTGGGGCAACAAAATTGCTCAATACAGACAAAGGCGTGAATTATCGCTCCATTAACAACAATCCGGAAATTTATGGCGCTGGATGTACTGGCTGTAATGGATTCCGGACAAGTGAAAAGTGGGCGTTTATGAGTAATGGTATCCAAACGCAATTTGTGGATAAAAAAGATGTCTCTACATTGATCGGGGCAGACTTAGGAGATATTGAACCCGGGAGCAGCGTAACGTTTGCGTTTGCACTTATTGGGGCACGATCGCTTGATGAGTTAAATGCCTTTTCGGATGCTGCACAAGGACTGTTTGACCAAATCGTCACCTCTGCCGACGCAGAGGAGCCTATTCCGCAACGTGCGACCTTGCATCCCGTTTTTCCAAATCCTCTTTCAGGAGAGGCAACATTGGTCTATTCTGTAAACGAAGCCACACATGTTCAATTGGCTTTATATGACCTTCAAGGCCGCAAAATACGGGCGCTGAAATCAGGGCTGGTGGCTAATGGAACCGATAGGGTGCGATTTTCTGTACAAAACCTACCCAATGGAATGTATTTTGCGCGGTTAGAAGTGGGCAGAGGAGGGCGTAAACAGGTCTTTACCCAAAAGGTGCTGGTTCGCCACTAAAAGAAGCACATACTTGGCTCGACCAATAGCAGGCCCCCCGGATATCTTCTCTGGTGGGGCCTGCATCTATTTCATAGGTAGAGAATGCTTTTTGTGCACCAAACCTCGAAAGTGTTGTATCAAATATTTCGCCTGCTTTGCAAAAATAGGGATCGTAGGTATGGTCCCCTAATGCCAAAATTGCAAACTGGAGGTGGGATAATTCCGGAGCAAGCGTTAAAAAGGTTTCAAAAAAGTCCAATGCATTATCTGGTAATTCTCCATCTCCCCATGTACTGGTAGCCAAAATGAGGTGATTATATTCCAGCAGTATTTCCGGATACGCATCTGCAAGATCTACAAAATGGATGCTATGCCCCTCTTGAGCAAGATGTTGTGCAACAGATTCAGCCACTGTTTCCGTGTTTCCCGTCTGGGTTCCAATCAGCATTAGAAGGTTCATGTGTGGTGTTTTTTCGCAAACTACAAAGAAAATCACTGCCTCATTCGCTAAGTTGGCGGGGATTTTAAGCAGTCTTTTGCTGATGGTAGTTTGTGAAAAACCGAACAAAGAACCCGCCAAGTACGCCTGCGACAAACCCACCGAGATGTGCTGCATAAGCAGTCTGGTCGGTGGCTTCAGGCTCAAGGCCATTAATCACTTGTAAGGCAATCCAAACGCCAAGAAGTAAAAGCGCAGGCACAGAGAAGCGAAAGATGAATAGGAAAAGCACTCGGACTTTATTTCGGGGCAACAAGACCAAGTAGGCCCCCAGAATCCCTGAAATTGCGCCGGAGGCACCGATCATCGGAATCCATGAATCGGGTTGAAGGGCCACTTGTGCCAGTCCACCAATGATTCCTGTCAGTAGATAAAACCATACAAAACGCTTTGTACCCAGAATGTGCTCAATATTGTCGCCAAAAATCCATAGATAGAGCATATTAAATCCGAGATGAAGCCAATCGCCGTGCATAAACATGGAGGTAATAAGCGTCAGATAAATGGGATATGGCCCCATATTTTGGGGAATTACCTGGCTTTCTCCATCAATAGACAATTTGATATTGCCGATGTAATCGGTTCCATTCACCAATTCTTGTGGAATCAGGCCAAAGCCAAAGACCCAGTCATTGGTCTGAAAGAAGAAAAATATGATATTGGCAACCAGCAGCCCAATGGTGAAATAAGCGGGTTTATTTAGGTTGCTATCGTCGTCGTAGATGGGAATGAGCATCTTATGGCCATCAGAGAGGGGGCACAAAGCCCCCGTGCGGTTTATGAATGAATTATCGTGGTAAGCGATCGGGCATATCGGCTACTACATAAGCCATTACGGCCATAGTGGCAACACAAAGGGCCATTTCGCGAGGGTCTAATTTGTCTGGCGTATCGGCGTGGGTATGATGATACCAGAAGTATTTGGTCCCATCCACATTTAAGCCCATACCAGGAACACCTTTTTGCATGAGCGGCCCAATGTCTGCGCCCCCGCCCCCACGTAAAATCTGACCAGACTCTATGGGATTGAGCAAGGTCGCAATGTCTTCAATCATCCTGCGTGCGGATTCTGAACCCGTGAATCCAAATCCTTTAGGCTTAAATACACCTGCATCAGACTCAATGGCCAAAATGTGGTTATTGACGTTTTCGCCTTGGTTCTCCATATACTTTTGCCCACCACGTAAGCCATTTTCTTCATTGGTCCAGAAAACCACTCGGATGGTTCTGCGTGGCCGTAAGCCTAATTTCTTCAAAACGTTCAATACTTGCCACGAAACCACGGTTCCGCCCCCATCATCCATGGCTCCTGAGCCTACATCCCAAGAATCAATATGCCCACCAATGACCACGACTTCTTCGGGCTTTTCGCGGCCTGTAATTTCCACCATTACATTACGGGACTTGGCGTCCGGCTCCATACGAGCCTCAGAATAGAGGTGTAATTCAATTTTTTGCCCGCGTGCTTGCATTCGGGCCAACATATCCGCATGTTCCGAAGCCATGGCCATTGCAGGTATTTTAGGAATACCTTCTTCGTATCCCATACCACCCGTATGGGGCGAGACCATAGAATAAGGGCCGACTGAACGGATGATACTGGCTACTGCGCCATTACGTGCAGCCAAGCTGGCGCCCCGAACACGATATTGGACGGTTTCCCCATAACTGGTGAAGGGTGCATTAAATACCAAGATTTTGCCGCGTACCTGATCTGCTTTTCTGGACAAATCGTCGAAACTATTCACAACTATGGCTTCGGCTTTAATGCCTTCTCGCGGTGTACCAATGGAGCCACCCAAAGCAAGGACGGGCAAATCCATCGGGCGTGGTTGTACGAGCTTTAGCCACTCATTTCCACGTTTCCAATTGGGAACCATAACCTCTTCCGAAGCAATTTTTTCCAAACCATCTTTTTTGAGTTCAGTGAGGATCCAGTCTAAAGCATCCTCTAAATTTTGGGTGCCAGAAAAACGAGCACCAAAACGGTCGCTCATCTCGGCCATGCGGTTCCAAGCAACACTATCGGCCAGTGAAGCCGATATGATTTTTTCGGCAACGCTCCTATACTGAGTGGCAAGTGGTCCATAGGAGGTATTCAGTAGGCTTGTGACTTGTTTGGGAGGCGTTGTCTGAACCAATTCCTGGGCAACATGGGATGAGGTGCATCCAATCTGGACTGATAACACTGCAAAGATTAAAACAATAAGATACTTCATAAGGTTATTTGTTTGGGATTGAAGGATTTTAGTTTACCAATTAGAACAACCTTTTGCAATATCTACATATAAAAAAAGCCTTACCGAAGTAGGGCTTGAACTTTTCATGCTTGGACAAACGTCAATTTTGATCATCTACACCAACGACAGCGCCGGATCTCCTCGGATTGGTGGAGGTTTGAGCAGGAGGAGCAGGAATATTTCTGTAAACCACTTGGCTCATTTTGATTTTGCGGTGGCCGATGCCGCCTTGTACGGCGTGAGTCTCTTCTTTTCCGAGAGCAAATTTTACAGCGTTTTTAAGGTTCAGCTTTTTCATGACACAAGATTTTTATACGAAGGAGGTAGTGTTTGTGGCTATTTAACGCCTTTTTTGTTGATCTATGGGTAAACTACTGCTTGCATGAGATGTACACCGGTGCAATTCGATCAGGGCCTCCGGCTATTCGATAAAACCGGATAATGGTTCGATGAATGAATTAAACCTTCTAACGGATAGGTATCGTTCAGCCAAATAAGGCGCAGGGCATTATGATGTGTAAAAATTGGGTGCATTTCAAAAATGCCAATAGACACTACGATGCACTTAGATTAGGTAGGAGGTGAAAGGCATCTTTGACTACCGTTTAGGGGGTAGTGATGTGGCCCAGAAGATCCTTACGGAAGCAGCAATACATAAAAAAAGCTCCGTAGGGGCAATATAAAAAAACTGCACTTGAGGAAGGTTAAATAACAAAAAACCCCGGTCTGGCCGGGGCTTTAAATAGGGGACTAATTTTGTGAATCGTTGTTCACCACGCCGCCCTCGCGTCTTTTGTTCTTTTTTGGATCCGGAATTTGCCGATAAGTGACTTGGTTATAGGCGGCGGCATTCTTCCTGACTCCGCCTGTGGAGGCATTGGCTTCTTCTTTTCCGAGTGCGAATTTAACGGCGTTTTTGAGATTGAGCTTTTTCATGGCTGTTCAAGAGGTTGAGGTTGTGAAGGTAGTCTTTCTGATCAAGATCGCTTTCTGTTTATGATCTCTAATGCAAAACTACCGTGATGTAACCTGCCTATCTTGAACCTTTCGGTGGAACCCGTGCTCTTTTCGATAAACCCCGCTACTTTTTCGACCGGTTGATTAAACCTTTTGCAGTAAATACTTTTGATACCTTAATTCTGTTAATCGTCGGTAGTAATTACCTCGTGGGAATCATCTATAGCGACCTTCATATTTTCGCGTCGAGGGTTAAGTTTGACTGACTTTTTTAGGTAGGGCACCAGACTAAAGACCCGTCTTGAGATACCGCCCTTCACTTTTTCGATCTGCTCTCGCTCCAGCTTGAATTCCGAATTTTGGGATAGGTTTTTCATGTGGGTATTGTTTTTGGGGAAATCGTTTCAATAATCGGCATTCAGATTGTAAAGGAGCGTTTTATAAAAAAAGCCCCATAATGAACGAGGCTTAGGTGGTGTGTATTGGGTATTGAACCGATTAGTTCTGATCATCCACGCCAATGATGGCATTCTGACGCCGATCTGGTGCTGTTGCTACAGGTGCAGGCTTTAAAAGGGTTCGATAAACCACTAAAGGGCTTGCGGGTTTACTATAAACTACACGAGCGCGGCGAATACCGCCGCAAACGAGGTTTTGTTCGGTAGCATCAAGGGCAAAAGCCGCTGCTGCATCAAGCGTCAGTCTGTTCATTGTGGTGGTGGTGTAGGTTGTGGGTCAGTATTTCATACTCAGATTCAAATACTCAGATGCAACGAAATACAAGACCGTTTAACTAAAATGAGACTCAAAATGGAAAAATGCTTTCCATGGTATTGTCTCATATTGCGAAACCACTCACATCATTCAAAAAAAGAAGCCAATCAAAGAACAAAAAACCTTGGCCCTAACCTAAGCGGATGGGCACGATTTCCAAGTTTTTGGAAAGATCACGAACTCACAATGGAAAATTACCAGATTTCGTGATGGGTTAGTGGTATCTTGATCTCGCAGGTCGTTATTAAAAGGTTGTGTGTTTGGGTTAAACGATCTCAGAATGGTTCCCCTTTTAAATCTATTACCCACGATGAAAATTCAAGACATTCTACGTACACTTCAATTATCGGGCCAAAATCCTTGTGTTTTGACTGGCAGTGAAGTCTATTTCGCCGCCTCAGCTCCGTACAAAACCATTTTCTCTCCAATTAATGGCGTCGAATTGGGCGCTGTGCAAATGGCAGATGATGCAGGATATGAGCACGCCATCCATACAGCCGAAGCGGCTTTCGATGTTTGGCGGAAAGTTCCGGCCCCTAAACGTGGGGAAATTGTTCGTCAGATTGGGGATGCGCTCCGCACGAAGAAAGAAGCGCTGGGCGCCTTGGTAACCCTCGAAATGGGAAAGATTTACCAAGAAGGCTTGGGTGAAGTACAGGAAATGATTGACATTTGCGATTTTGCCGTTGGACTTTCACGCCAACTTTATGGCCTTACGATGCACTCCGAGCGGCCAGATCATCGAATGTATGAACAATGGCACCCACTTGGAACGGTAGGGATTATCTCGGCTTTCAACTTCCCGGTGGCTGTCTGGTCTTGGAATGCCATGATTGCTGCCGTTTGCGGAAATGTGAGTATTTGGAAACCCAGTGAAAAAACACCGCTTACGGCTATTGCCTGCATGAACATCATTCATGACGTATTGAAGCGCAATGATTTGCCGGAAGGCGTTTTTGGCGTGGTGGTTGGAGATGCGCAAATTGGACAAAAAATGGCGGCTGATGTCCGTATCCCACTTATCTCTGCTACTGGCTCCACGAGAATGGGCAAGGCCGTGGCCGAAACGGTGGCCAGGCGTTTGGGCCGATCGTTGTTGGAATTGGGCGGAAACAACGCCATTATTATTTCTGAACATGCAGATTTAAATATCGCCATTCCCGCTACACTTTTTGGTGCTGTTGGTACTTGTGGCCAGCGGTGTACCTCGACGAGGCGATTAATCGTGCAAGACTCGGTCTATGACGAAGTAAAACAAAAACTCTTGAATGCCTACCGCTCTCTCCGCGGACGAATTGGAAACCCTTTAGAGGATGGAACCCTCATTGGACCATTAATTGACCAGATGGCCGTAAGTCTTATGCAGAAAACGTTACATGACGTACAAGCAGAAGGTGGAACGGTCTTATTTGGTGGCGAGGTTTTGGAAGGCAATTATGTGGTTCCTGCACTGGTAGAAGTCGAAAACCATTATGCAAGTGTGCAGCACGAAACTTTCGCCCCTATTTTGTATTTAATACGGTACAAAACCATTGAAGAGGCACTGGCGATTCAAAATGGCGTGCCTCAAGGTTTGTCTTCTGCAATCTTTACCAACCATTTGCGGGAAAGTGAATATTTCCTGTCCGCTCAAGGATCCGATTGTGGTATTGCCAACGTCAATATTGGGACCTCCGGTGCAGAAATTGGTGGCGCATTTGGCGGTGAAAAAGAAACAGGAGGCGGCCGTGAATCCGGATCGGATGCTTGGAAAGCCTATATGCGACGTCAAACCAATACCATCAATTACTCTACAGCCCTTCCGTTAGCGCAAGGCATAAAATTTGATTTGTAAAATGGATAAAGTCCCCCAAACGATGCTCCGACAAGAAGTGTCTGGTTGGGGGCGGTTCCCCAAAACCTGGTCTCCGGTTTTACAGCCGTTAGATGTATCAGAAGTTCAGGCGTTTTTAAGAAATAGACAGGAGAAGGTAACACCCATTGGACTACGCCGGAGCTATGCAGATGCGGCATTGCCCCGTGAAAGTGTTGGTATAGATCTTACCCGATTACGCAAAATCATTCATTTTGATGACCTTGCAGGTCTAATTTCTGTTGAAGCAGGGCTTTCAATTGGGGACTTGTTACGGTTTATCGTCCCTAAAGGCTTTTTTATTCCTGTAACACCCGGAACGAGATTTGTCACATTAGGCGGTGCCGTTGCGCACGATGTACATGGAAAAAACCATCATGCTGCGGGTTCTATTTCGCGTTTTGTAAGCGCCCTCACCCTCATTCGTTCAGATGGAGAACAACTTCGCCTTACGCCGGATATGCCCCTTTTTGCAGCTACTGTCGCTGGATTAGGACTGACGGGCATTATAACGGTCGTCGAACTGAAACTTCTCCCTATTGAGACCTCCTACATTGTTCAAAAGCGCATTAAAGCTCCCAACCTTTATGCATTAATGACTGCTTTTGAAGCAGATGTGGCATCTTGGCCGTTTTCGGTGGCATGGGTGGATTGTTTGGCAAAAGGCGCTGCTTTGGGGAGAGGGCATTTGATTTTGGGGCGACCTGCTCTTATAGAGGAATTGCCCGCAACCCTAAAGGCTGATCCACTGCGTGTTCATAAAGATGCGCCTTGGAAAATACCGCTGGACGCTCCTTCCTTTTTACTTCATCCTCAACATATGCGATGGTTTAACAAAGCATTTTATGAACATCAATTAAGACCGGTTAAGGAAGCAGTGGTGCATTACCATCCCTTTTTCTATCCGTTGGATGCTCTTAATGGATGGAATAAATTATATGGAAAGCGTGGATTTGTTCAGTTTCAGTGTGTTATTCCATTTCAAGAAGCTCATGCTGTATTAAAGAAGTTGATTTCTTTAGGGGCCGATTGTGGTCGCCCGTCGTTCTTATCCGTTTTAAAAAAAATGGGTGTAGAAGACTTGGGGTTACTTTCCTTTGGAACGCCAGGTTGGACACTCACCATGGATTTTCCCATGGATACCGAAACGCCCCGCTTAATGACCAAACTGGAAAAGGTGGTCAGGGAGGCGGGAGGGCGATTGTATCTATCGAAAGATGCCTTCTTGACCGCTGCAACTTTCCGGGAAATGTATCCCAAAACCCTTCAATGGCAACAAATTAAGGCCAAGGCCGATCCCGAAAACCGCTTTACTTCGGAGTTGGCAAGCCGTTTAGCATTAATTCCTTAAGAGATGAAAACAGTAGCTGCGTTCGATTTCGATGGAACCATTACAACCTCTGATTCACTTTACCACTTCATTCGGTTCACCCATACAAAGCGAATGATTCTTAAAGGATCCATCCGATTGCTTCCAGTATTCGTGCGGTTTAAACTGGGATTAATAGATAACCAAAAGGCAAAAGAGGCAGTCCTGCATTACTTTTTTGCTGGAATGGACAAAGGAAAATTCCATAGCATATGTCACCAATTTGTACAGCAACGCTTGCCTTTAATCGTGCGCCCTAAAGCCATTGAAAAGATCCGATGGCATCAAAAAGAAGGTCACGAATTGGTTTTGGTTAGTGCCTCAGTTGAGGCGTACCTGATGCCTTGGGCAGTAGAAAATGGGTTTCAAGAAGTGTGCGGCTCAAAGCTCGAAATAATAAAGGAACGGTTAACCGGACGATTGGTTGGTAAGAATTGTTGGGGTCCGGAAAAGGTGGCGCGCCTCGAAGCCTGTGTGGGAGCACTTTCTTCAGTTTGCCTCTATGCCTATGGCGATACCCGTGGTGATCGTGAATTACTGGCCGCTGCAACGTATTCTAATTTTCGGGCTTTTGAATGAAAATATGCTAAGATACTTGGCTATATATGTATGATTATATTTTTTTCATCGCCGAAACAATCTCTATCACCCTTTTCGGGGAACAACCAAATAATTGCTTGGCGTCCCGTTGCAATGTGCGCGTGGTCGTATTTAAGGTATTTGCCAACTCTTTCGTGCCAAAAGGAAACGTATTTTTATTGGCTTCAATTGTTTCGATGATTTTGAGATACCGATTTTGATCTTCGATAGACAAATGTGTAGGCGGATTTAAAAAGTCAGGGAGGTTCTCGTGGAAGGTTGCTTCAGCAACGGTTTTATCCTCGGTTTCTTTCTTTTCTATAGAAATAGTAGGTTGACGTTGTTCATCAACCTTGGTAATAGCCTCTTTAGCTGGTTCAATTTCTATATAAATGGCATCGGTTGGTGTTCCCTTTTCTATAATAATTTGTCCGGTTCTCTTATGGACCTCTTGAAGTGCCAGTGCTTGGGTGTGCCCCCTTTTCTGCCCCCAATACCATACACCCCAGAGGACAATGAATAAGAATACGAGGCCCACGCTCCATTTAAAAACAGGCGTTTGAAGCCCTTCTTGCCATGCGCTTGGACGCTCGGCGTCATACAATGCCCTTACTTCATGTTCGCTTAAAGCCCTATTCCAAATCCGGACTTCGTCCATTTTACCACGAAAAGGCTAGATGTATTCATTTTTCCATCCGATGGGCTGCGTGTGGTGTTGTCCAAGAATGATGGGGTCGGTATTTCCTTCAGAACGGTAATTTCCTTGATATCCATTTGGGGAAAAATGCCACACATCCCCATTGACATAGATTTTGCCGTGTGTACCGTTCACGACTCCTATTAAAAAAATCCATTTATTCATAGGTAAATCTACAGAGCTCTTAAAGCCATTTCCCTTTTTATGCCACTTCTGATTATCTCGAGTAGAAGGCTGTTGGAGTACCAGAGATTTTGTGGACATAAACCAACTTCCATCATCCATGTCCCTTCCTTTCGAAACCAAAAAACTACCGTCAATGGCATTGTGAATAATATTTGGATGAAAAGTGGTGGAATTCCGCTCATTATAAATCCACATGGCAATGGTTATCTTGGAAGTCATTCGCTCGAAACGCTTGTCATGCGGTATATGGGCATAGTCATACAATCCGCCATTAAAATAGAGGGCTTTACCTGATTGGCCAAAGCGATCTTCCGTGAACCTGACATTTCCGGTGCTTTTCCCAGTTAAATTGAAGGGTCCCAGATCATGTAATAAATGATTCTTCTTATCTATCTGGTCCATGGTCCAATGGCCCAATAGATCTGCATTTAATTGCTCGTATATCGTAGCAGAAGGAGGCAGGCAACCTATAATACTAATCATAGAGATTAGTATCCCTATCCTTAAGGAAGGCATCATGTTTAGAATATTGTGTGGTAGCGAGACCTGTCGAAAAAACGATCAGGAAAAAAATATGGGGTTTCTGTGGGGTGTTCCAGATAGGATAGGAACCTTCGTAATTGTAAGATAAGATAATCCGAACATAGAAGAAATGTATCGGCAGCAAAAAAATAACTTGTATGAAACGATAGTGTTCTTTAGCGGTCAATAAAAAAGGCGACCATTTTGTAGTCGCCTTTACTGATTAGGGGATTTTTAAGCCTGCGCCGGTGGCACGATGATCGGTACTTCTGTACTTGAAGCGGTAGGGGTTGGTTTTTCGTTTTCGGGCAAGCGAAATTTCTCTGCCGGATCGGTGACGGGGCGTTTTTCAAGCACCAATTTCACCACTTCGTCTATCCGTTTCACAAAATGGAACTTAAGTCCAGAAAGGGCTTCTTTGTTGATTTCACTAAGATCTTTGCGGTTGCGCTCAGGCATAATAATAGTCTCGATACCCGCACGTTTGGCCGCCAAAACCTTTTCTTTAATCCCTCCAACGGGCAAAACTGCACCTCTAAGGGTGATTTCACCCGTCATGGCCACCGTGTGTTTGATACGGCGTTGTGTGAAAATGGAGGTAATGGCAGAGATCATGGCATTACCAGCAGAAGGCCCATCTTTCGGAACTGCTCCGGCGGGCACGTGAATATGTAAGTCCCAATACCGGAAGGCATCTAAGGGAATTTCTAAAGACTCGGCATGGGCCTTCACCCAAGAGAGCGCCGCAGAAGCCGATTCTTTCATGACCTCGCCCAATTGCCCAGTTACAATGAGCCGTCCATTTCCTCTGTGGACCGAAGCCTCAATAAATAGAATATCGCCACCAACGGGCGTCCAGGCAAGTCCTGTCGCCACACCCGGTACCCCTGTTCGCTCCGCCAAGTCTGATTCAAATTTTACAGGGCCAAGGTATTTCTCTATATCAGCAGAAGTGACATGTTCTTGTGTGGCTTCTTCCATGGCAATCTTTTTGGCTACGCCACGGACGACAGACCCAATGGTTCGTTCTAATTGCCGGACACCGGATTCCCGCGTATAACCGTCTATTAAATTGGCCAGTGCATCATCATCTATGGTAAATTGAGAACTATCAACACCGTTCTCGTTCAGCCTACGTGGTACCAGATATTGTTTGGAGATCGCTAATTTTTCATCCAAGGTATAGCCGTTGATTTCAATGATTTCCATGCGGTCGCGTAAAGGGCCGGGAATGGTGCTCAGTGAATTGGCGGTGGCGATAAACATGACTTTGGACAAGTCGTATTCTAATTCTAAATAATGATCACTAAACGTATTGTTCTGCTCCGGATCCAATACTTCCAGTAGGGCCGATGAGGGGTCGCCACGGAAGTCATTGCCCACTTTGTCTATCTCGTCCAGAATAAAAACAGGATTGGAGGTACCAGCTTTTTTAAGCCCTTGGATAATCCGTCCGGGCAAAGCACCAATGTAGGTACGGCGGTGGCCACGAATTTCGGCCTCGTCACGCACCCCGCCAAGGCTGATACGAACAAATTTCCGTCCCAGTGCCCGTGCAATAGATTTTCCAAGACTGGTTTTCCCAACACCGGGTGGGCCATAAAAGCACAAAATAGGTGCTTTCATATCTCCTTTCAATTTCAATACGGCGAGATACTCCAGAATCCGCTTTTTCACCTGTTCCAAACCATAGTGGTCTTCATTTAAAACGTCCTCAGCTGCTTTAATTTGGAGATGATCCTCGGTATAATGCTCCCAAGGTAAATCTGCAATCCATTCCACGTAATTTCGGATCACGCTATAATCGGGCGACATAGGGTTGGTACGTGCCAATTTGTCAATTTCTTTATCAGCTGCTTTCCGTACATGCTCCGGTAATACTTTTTCCAATAGTTTGTTGCGCAATTCATTGAGCTCATCCCCATTACCAAACTCGGAATCTCCCAGTTCGTCTTGAATGGCTTTCATCTGCTGACGTAAGATGTATTCGCGCTGTTGTTTGTCCACATCGGTTTTTACGCGGCTTCGGATTTCTTCCGAAAGTTCCAACACCTGTAATTCATGCTCTAGATGTGACAAAAGCAAATCCGCACGTGCTATCAGGGTTTTGGTTTCCAGAATAGCCTGCTTCTTTTCTACCTCTATTTGGAGATTGGATGCAATAAAATAGATAAGAAAAGAGGCCGAGTCTATGTTTTGGATCGCATATTCGGCTTCGCTGGGTAAATTGGGATTCAAACGGATGATTTGCGTTGCGAGGTCTTTGATAGACCGTACACGTGCTGTCAACTCTATTTGATTCTCTTCTTTTGGTTCATCATATGCGATTACATTCGCTACGAGATAAGGTTCTTCTTGTAAATACTCCCGAATCTCAAACCGCCGCTTTCCCTGAATGACAATGGAGACCGTTCCATCGGGCATTTTGATAAGTTTCAGAATAGATGCAACCGTTCCAATTTCATACAAATCTTGGGCGGTGGGGACTTCCACTTCGCTATCCTTTTGGGCTATAACCCCAATTTTTTTGGTTCCATTATAGGCTTCTCGAACCAATTTGAGCGACGTATCTCGCCCAACCGTAATTGGCAAAACAACGCCTGGATATAATACGGTGTTCTTAAGTGCTAAAATGGGAAGCATGTCTGGTAACTGCTCTGCATTTAATTTCTTCTCTTCATCAGCGGTCAATAAGGGAATCGCATGATCAAAATCGTCATCACTCTGCATATAAAATGGTAACATCCGTCTATCGGTTTCTGGTGAAAGTTTTGTTTGTCCAAAGATAAGGCCATAAAATCATGCCAATCTTATAGCCCTGACAACTTGACATTGAGATGGTTTTAATGTGTGCCTAAATGATACGGTTGTTTAACAGGAAGACAAAGTGTATTTTAGGAAATTATGTGCAATCCGAAACTTTCGTATAAGGATTGTGATTAGCTATTTCAAATTGCAATCTGCAAAAATTCCTTTCAACCATCCTTCTAATTTCTTTATGTGGCATTCATCCATTTTAGGCGCAATTGGCGACACACCTTTGGTTAAATTGAATAAAATTACCTCTCAGATTCCTTGCACGGTATTGGCAAAAGTGGAGTTCTTTAATCCCGGTGGCTCGGTGAAAGACCGCATTGCCCTGAAAATGATAGAAGAAGCAGAAAAAGCAGGTACACTCCACCCCGGTGGAACCATCATCGAAGGAACCAGTGGCAATACTGGGGCTGGATTGGCTATTGTAGCCATTGCAAAAGGCTACAAATGTATCTTTACTACAACCGATAAACAAAGCCAGGAAAAAGTGGATGTACTCCGGGCGTTGGGGGCAGAGGTGGTTATATGCCCTACCAATGTAGCACCAGAAGATCCTCGGTCCTACTACTCGGTTGCCAAAAGGCTGAGCAAGGAAACTCCCAATTCCATCTATCCCAATCAATACGATAATCCCGCAAATGTCCAAGCCCATTATGAATCCACTGGGCCTGAGCTATGGGCACAAACCGAAGGTAAAATTACCCATTATGTCGCTGGAGCAGGAACGGGTGGAACTATTTGTGGAACCGCCAAATTCCTAAAAGAGCAAAATCCCAATCTGAAGGTGATTGGGGTGGATCCTTATGGCTCTGTTTATTACAAATACTTTCATGAACGGGTTTTTGACCATGCCGAAATTTACCCTTATATCACGGAGGGTGTTGGAGAAGACATTTTGGCAGGTAATATGGACTTTGACTTGGTTGATGATTATGTTAGGGTGACAGACAAAGATGCCATGCAATACACCCGAAGGTTGGCAAGAGAGGAGGGGCTATTTGTAGGAGGATCCTGTGGGATGGCCATGGCCGGAGCGGTGCATTGGTTAGAAACACATCAGAAAACGCTAAAGCCAGATGATGTGGTTGTAGTGTTATTGCCAGATTCTGGATTTCGGTATTTATCCAAAATCTATAATGACAAATGGATGGAAGGCCATGGGTTCTTATAAAAAATGTTACGCCTGAATGCCGCAGAAACATTGAACAAATGTTATGGGCCGCTCACTCGAATGCACCCGATGAGCATCTCGGGTTAAGGTAAGCACTAATACATAAAAAAGCCTGGTAGAGGCGACACTATATGAGACCCATAGGAATAGAAAGAGGTATGCACGAAGTACTTGGGGAAATTTTGAAATGCACCCTGGCAATTTCAATACCCGAAGGTGCAATTAAAAG
>DDTM01000116.1:0-5616 GCA_002344075.1 Bacteroidetes bacterium UBA2364 | reverse complement strand
ATTTCAATACCCGAAGGTGCAATTAAAAGTCAGGGAACGATGCCAGAAGACGTTCTAGCCAATTTAGATTTCAATACCCGAAGGTGCAATTAAAAGCGGCACGCGCACTCCGCAACGCAAAACCGATGAACAAATTTCAATACCCGAAGGTGCAATTAAAAGCGGATAGGCAGCGGCAGTTGCAGGGTGCAAAAACGTATTTCAATACCCGAAGGTGCAATTAAAAGGAGCGCTTTTTGGTCTTGAACCCAAGGTGGAGCTATTTCAATACCCGAAGGTGCAATTAAAAGACGCGCCAAACCAACATTGAAATGATCTAAAAAATAAATTTCAATACCCGAAGGTGCAATTAAAAGGCCGCTTGGCGCTCTTGAATGCGGGCTTTAGCGTTTCATTTCAATACCCGAAGGTGCAATTAAAAGCGGGGCGACAATTGTGAATGCGGGTAGATGGGCCAGATTTCAATACCCGAAGGTGCAATTAAAAGAGCGAATTGGGGCGCAGAAATTAGAATGGGTACTAAATTTCAATACCCGAAGGTGCAATTAAAAGGAGAACTACGGCCACGAAATTGAAACATTTTTAGAGATTTCAATACCCGAAGGTGCAATTAAAAGCAGGCGGGACGTGCAAAATCGCATCACCAGCGAGATATTTCAATACCCGAAGGTGCAATTAAAAGCAACCAAAAATAACTACGATGAGCAAACTGAAACAGATTTCAATACCCGAAGGTGCAATTAAAAGCGTATTTTCCGAGTTGACGCAAACTGCTCTGAATCATTTCAATACCCGAAGGTGCAATTAAAAGTCGTCACCCTGCGCAATCGAGAAGGTCGGGATACGATTTCAATACCCGAAGGTGCAATTAAAAGTCTTAAAAACAGTCAGGCTTGAGATATTAGAATTTCATTTCAATACCCGAAGGTGCAATTAAAAGAGATATTGGGAACCGTTGGTGGCTCTTTGGTTGCATATTTCAATACCCGAAGGTGCAATTAAAAGAAATCATCCCCACGCACACACCACCATATTATCCAAATTTCAATACCCGAAGGTGCAATTAAAAGAAGGCGCAAAAAAGCCAACCGGTTAGCTTTTTAAGATTTCAATACCCGAAGGTGCAATTAAAAGGTTGTGTGTTTGGATAGCATAGGGTTTGGGTTTTAGATTTCAATACCCGAAGGTGCAATTAAAAGGTGGTGTCTCTCGGCCGCGAGACCAATCGCTTTAAAATTTCAATACCCGAAGGTGCAATTAAAAGTGGCAAATGGTTGAGCGTAAATTTCCCGCACCGCCATTTCAATACCCGAAGGTGCAATTAAAAGAACCAGGGCGGCACGTGCCGAAAAATAGCGACTGCCATTTCAATACCCGAAGGTGCAATTAAAAGTGGTTGTATAGTCGTTGCACATCGCTGTTCATTTTTTATTTCAATACCCGAAGGTGCAATTAAAAGTGCGCGACTGATTTTCATTTCCTCGCTGGCAATCAGATTTCAATACCCGAAGGTGCAATTAAAAGCTACACCTATGTACCAATGGGTACATACTTCCTCGTATTTCAATACCCGAAGGTGCAATTAAAAGGTTGTAGAGAAACTGACTGGGGTACCTGTTGCTCGGATTTCAATACCCGAAGGTGCAATTAAAAGGCAACTACGCGACGACGCCATCAGTCGCGCACACGCATTTCAATACCCGAAGGTGCAATTAAAAGCTGTATCAACTGTGTCGGGGGCATTTAGTCAACTGTAATTTCAATACCCGAAGGTGCAATTAAAAGTGTTCCGTCACTCAAGGTGGTGGTAGCTCTAAAAAATTTCAATACCCGAAGGTGCAATTAAAAGGAACGCTGAATTAGGAAGGATGCAGGCGCTGATGCGATTTCAATACCCGAAGGTGCAATTAAAAGTAATTCAGGAATTGACAATACTTGTCCAAAGATTGAATTTCAATACCCGAAGGTGCAATTAAAAGAGCACCGCACCAATCCCCACCAACAACCCCAGCCTAATTTCAATACCCGAAGGTGCAATTAAAAGGCATTTGATCCGGCGCTGCGCGCCTCGATTGCAGCCAATTTCAATACCCGAAGGTGCAATTAAAAGTAGCTCTCTCAAAGAAAAAATATCAACCGAATCCCATTTCAATACCCGAAGGTGCAATTAAAAGTGTCGGAGGCGGTAGAGATTCTGTCGGGTTTTTTCGATTTCAATACCCGAAGGTGCAATTAAAAGCTGCGCAGAACCGAAAAAACCTTCCTGCCCGAAATTCCAATTTCAATACCCGAAGGTGCAATTAAAAGTAGAAATCGCCGCACAGGAGGGCTTCACAATCTCATTTCAATACCCGAAGGTGCAATTAAAAGTGCCCTGCGCGCCGCAATCGCATCCGCACAGGCAGGATTTCAATACCCGAAGGTGCAATTAAAAGGGGGCAGAAGTTGCCCGTTTCATGGCTCGTCTTTCGGAATTTCAATACCCGAAGGTGCAATTAAAAGGAATGCGAATCCATCCGTTACGCTCGGATCAACGTCATTTCAATACCCGAAGGTGCAATTAAAAGAAACAACCATGCATCATGACAAGCATAAGCACAAGATTTCAATACCCGAAGGTGCAATTAAAAGTAGATATCAATAGTGAATGATAATAAATTATCGGGATTTCAATACCCGAAGGTGCAATTAAAAGAGCAAACACATACATGACTGACATCACCCTAAATCATTTCAATACCCGAAGGTGCAATTAAAAGTCGGTCACATGCGGAATAAGCTGACGCTGTAGCTCATTTCAATACCCGAAGGTGCAATTAAAAGAAACTAACAGCCCGGTTCAGGAAAGAACTTCCCCTGATTTCAATACCCGAAGGTGCAATTAAAAGTGCCAGTCCGCAGCCGTAGTTCGTGAAGTCGAAGTATTTCAATACCCGAAGGTGCAATTAAAAGGAGCAGTTGCCCCGTTTATAATTAAGGCCAGCAGAACATTTCAATACCCGAAGGTGCAATTAAAAGTCTGGGACTGTTCTATCAGGTTCTGTATGTGGCGGAATTTCAATACCCGAAGGTGCAATTAAAAGAAGTCCACTATTGGCCATAGAGGCCCTATCCGAGTGGATTTCAATACCCGAAGGTGCAATTAAAAGGATGCGACCTCGCCATCGCCCACGCAGACTACCCACATTTCAATACCCGAAGGTGCAATTAAAAGGAGGCGTATGGCGGCCATTTGTTGGATGTTGATAGCAATTTCAATACCCGAAGGTGCAATTAAAAGCCTTGCACCGCCCCAAGTGCAACTTCCCAACGAGGAATTTCAATACCCGAAGGTGCAATTAAAAGCGCCGCCAAGCAGCGCCTCGAAGAAGCCGTCAAAGAACATTTCAATACCCGAAGGTGCAATTAAAAGTGCAAACTCGCGCAAAACCGTGTTCGATACCGCCAAATTTCAATACCCGAAGGTGCAATTAAAAGTAAAAAGCCCCGCCTTGGCGGGCAGGGCTTGAGACAAATTTCAATACCCGAAGGTGCAATTAAAAGGCGGACTGGAGCCGCAGTAAATATTTTCAGCTTACATTTCAATACCCGAAGGTGCAATTAAAAGTTCGTCTGCCATAACCTTCTCTTCTCCATTTTTGACATTTCAATACCCGAAGGTGCAATTAAAAGTATCGCCCAACAGCTCAGCGAGAGACTGCGCGAGACAAATTTCAATACCCGAAGGTGCAATTAAAAGCATTTTTGCAGGGCAGAGGGGCTGGTAGTTGATTTGCATTTCAATACCCGAAGGTGCAATTAAAAGCGAAAACGCCCTTGAAACAGCGCGAAACAGGCCAAAATTTCAATACCCGAAGGTGCAATTAAAAGTATGAACAGTCTAGAGGATTCCAGATACGAGAAAAGATATTTCAATACCCGAAGGTGCAATTAAAAGGTCGGTATTAACTGTACGCTCGTGGAAAAGTTATGAATTTCAATACCCGAAGGTGCAATTAAAAGTGCCATCTTGTCAGGTAATTATACAGAGTCGCCGCCATTTCAATACCCGAAGGTGCAATTAAAAGAAAACTACCTAGCCGGAACCGCCGGCGAGTTGGACAATTTCAATACCCGAAGGTGCAATTAAAAGTCACCAAAAACAGATGATGAGAAGTAAAATATTACATTTCAATACCCGAAGGTGCAATTAAAAGCTGCATCTCAATTTAGCAACAGCGTAAGTCAACACGTATTTCAATACCCGAAGGTGCAATTAAAAGTCCATTTGCATCAGCGATAACATTACCACCACCGGATTTCAATACCCGAAGGTGCAATTAAAAGTCAATAACAAGGATTTCTTGGAGACGTTGCTTTAATATTTCAATACCCGAAGGTGCAATTAAAAGACAACTTGAACAGGCTAATTTTTATTTATCGAAATATTTCAATACCCGAAGGTGCAATTAAAAGGGGAAAATTGACCGCTGGGGAGATTTTGCTTGGGAAATTTCAATACCCGAAGGTGCAATTAAAAGTCCCCAATGTTTGAGGCCGAATTTGCGGTTGATAAATTTCAATACCCGAAGGTGCAATTAAAAGCTTGTTGGGCGATCCTTATTGGTCTTGAATCCGACAATTTCAATACCCGAAGGTGCAATTAAAAGCCACCCGCCAAGAAGCGCTTAATGATCCTACGTGCTATTTCAATACCCGAAGGTGCAATTAAAAGCTCAAGAACAAAATCGGTTCATGGAATAGCATAAAACATTTCAATACCCGAAGGTGCAATTAAAAGAGGAGGGCTTTGCGATCTCCGAACAGGCGATCGTAAATTTCAATACCCGAAGGTGCAATTAAAAGATGATAACAAAGATTCGTATTGATATGCTACCTGCATTTCAATACCCGAAGGTGCAATTAAAAGGGGTACATAAGCGCGATTGATCTTGCCATTGAGTCATTTCAATACCCGAAGGTGCAATTAAAAGTATATATGAGTTTCGGGGGGAAGATAGAAATTATTTCATTTCAATACCCGAAGGTGCAATTAAAAGATCGGACGGGCTTTCATTATTGCTTTATGTGTTCATATTTCAATACCCGAAGGTGCAATTAAAAGCGTATAATATTTATGCAGATTAAGAAAGTTTTGTGAAATTTCAATACCCGAAGGTGCAATTAAAAGTCGCCGCGTAAGCCAATCTGAACGGTAATGCTAATATTTCAATACCCGAAGGTGCAATTAAAAGAGGCGGGGGATGGGTTGATGTTGGAAACTATGGGGAATTTCAATACCCGAAGGTGCAATTAAAAGGAAATCCCACCATTTACGAACATCTTAGAACTTGGATTTCAATACCCGAAGGTGCAATTAAAAGCGCGATGTTCGTTGTGGTTATTTTGTTCATCACAAATTTCAATACCCGAAGGTGCAATTAAAAGTATTCAACCGACATTCAAAAAGTACGGTTTACTAAAATTTCAATACCCGAAGGTGCAATTAAAAGTATGCCGTTCCATGAGTACGAAGCAAGAAGGCTAGAATTTCAATACCCGAAGGTGCAATTAAAAGTCCCAAGCTGTTCCGCCAACTGTGTAACGGCTTCACGCATTTCAATACCCGAAGGTGCA
>DDTM01000073.1:14272-14393 GCA_002344075.1 Bacteroidetes bacterium UBA2364 | reverse complement strand
AGGGTGGGGGTGGCAGTGGCAGCCGCTTGCTCAACCGTTACCGTCGTCGGACTTCCCGTTGCCCCTGCCAGGGTGACCGTAACCGTTGCTGAACGCAAGGAGCCTGTATTTGCCGTTGCTT
>DDTM01000073.1:0-14211 GCA_002344075.1 Bacteroidetes bacterium UBA2364 | reverse complement strand
GCGGGCGTGACCGATAGGGTGGGTTTTTCAAGAGTTGTTCCTATAAAATCTGCCAAGACAACATCTTGATTAGAAATTGTGACAACTTGTTTGTCTGGCGAAAAACTAAGGTCAACTTTAGACACCGTAACTGTACAAGTTGTCCCACCAATCAATTCTGAGAATTTATAAAAGCCGTCAGTATCGGTGACTTGCAAGTCGTTACCACAGCCTGTCAGGCTCACATTAACCCCTGCCTTGGCATAGCCATTGACCTTCACAAAACCAGAAATAGAAAACAATGGTGTTGCTGTAAAATTCTTTTCAACTTGGTCCTCATTATTTCCAATTAATGAGTATGACCCAGGATTGAACTTGAATCCTTGAAGCAAAGGTGTTACAATACATGCAACGTTTCCGTCAATAGGTATTTCGTCAAAACGATAACTTCCATCTGAAAGAGATTTGAAGGTATCAATCGCGCAACCGCTTAAAGATAACAAAACATCTTTTAGGGGAGAATCATCTGTCTTCAGAACTTTTCCACTCCACGAATAAGACGTTTTTACACCTGAGAAATTCCAAATCAAATCTTTATTTACGGAGGTGATACGGTAAGAAAAAGGTTTAAATGTATACCCGTTTTTACTTGGTTCTACTCTACAAGAAAGGTTTTGGGGAACATTATTAAACCGATACCGGCCGTCGAGGTCCGTCATCAAGTCTTTACTTTGGCATTCTGATAGCCGTACTGCTACTCCACTTAACCCATTTCCCATCGCATCTGTGACAATTCCAGATATACTTACTTCGGCAGCCCTCACTATAAAGGACCCTGTTGTAATATCTGCCTTCGCGCCTTTTAAGTCAATAAACTCAAATTTATACAAGACTGTCCCAATAGTTGTAATACCATCTATCGTATCGCTATAGATTCCATCATAATTGGTTCCGGACTGTCGAGACATATTCGAAAATCTGGGATATGTGATTCCCCCATCGAAAGAGTAATGGATACGTGCCATTATGGTAGCATCACCTTCGGCATCTTTGACGTTTACGGTCGTTGTAAAGGTGTCTGCAGTGGTTCCAGGATTTGGGGTGGTAACAGGATTGCTAACCTGTGGCTTACTATTAACCACAAATTTACCTTGCAATACATCTGCTTTACCACCTTTTCCGTCTAGTGCTTCAAACTTGTACACGACTTCTCCGCCTTTCGAAAAACCGCTAATCGTTGCTCCATATGTTCCGTTTGATTCAGAGCCTAATATAAGTACCATATCTTGATACCAGTCTTTTTCGGACCAATCACCGTATGAATAATGTACACGCATCGTACTGGGTTTATCACCATCGGCATCATAATAATTTGCCCGTATCTCAACTGGGTTTTCTACCAAAGACGGGTTAGGGGTTGCCGAAAAAGCAGAAACAATAGGCTTACTATTACTACCAATAGTCTCGTCCCATAAATAAAGATTCTGCGATAAAGTATATGGATCGGGATAATTACCTTGCCAACCATAGGGGTCAACAGGGATCCCATTATAACGGATTTCGTAATGCAGGTGTGGACTTCCAAGAGAACCTTTTTCACCGGTTGTACAAATACGAGTTCCTTTTGTAACATATTGCCCTGGGGTAACTTCTCGCGCGCTCAGGTGGAGGTAATATGATTTATACCCATTTTGATGATCTATAATCAGCGTATTATACGCGTCGTCCCCATAAGCAATAATACCATCTTCCACGGCTATACAGGGTATGTAATTTGCCCGAAAATCAATACCAGGATGTCCGTCATAATAAAGGTGCTTGGTATCGCCTCCTCCTGCATATTTGCCGTTAATTGAAAAACCAACCCCGTCTTGGTTACTGTACCCATAGAGGAGTTTTCCGTTGATATTTACACTTGATCCTCTATTTCGATCACCAACTTCGCCAGTATAGGCAATAACTTTTTGGTCTGCAGCATATGACGTGGTCATTGAGTGATCAAAAACTGAGTTTATTGTCGCTGTTGATGGAGTTAAATTGGCTAATGGGAATCCAAGTTTAAACACTTTCTTCACCGAAAATGTAAAATATTGAGCGGCCAATTCATCCCGGTTTGCAGGATACACAACCCAACGGTAGGTCTTACCGGCTTGAATGCCACCGTTCGTGTAGTCACTTTGAGACAAAGTACGATTTGAAGCGTCTCCGACATTAGACTCATAAATAATGGTACTTGCCACGCCATTAACTTCTTCCCGAACCTTTAAAACATATGTCGTTGTCCCTGAGGGGTTATTTTTATTCCACTGGAAAGCAATTGAAGGTGGGACATTCGAGAAAACAGTAGCATTCGAAGGTGAAGTTAATATTGGAAGGTTTATCGTCGTTGCTGCATTCACCGAAAATGTAAAATATTGAGCGGCCAATTCATCCCGGTTTGCAGGATACACAACCCAACGGTAGGTCTTACCGGCTTGAATGCCACCGTTCGTGTAGTCACTCTGAGACAAAGTACGATTTGAAGCGTCTCCGACATTAGACTCATAAATAATGGTACTTGCCACGCCATTAACTTCTTCCCGAACCTTTAAAACATATGTCGTTGTCCCTGAGGGGTTATTTTTATTCCATTGGAAAGCAATTGAAGGTGGGACATTCGAGAAAACAGTAGCATTCGAAGGTGAAGTTAATATTGGAGGGTTTACCGTAGTTGCCGTAATGCTCACAGGCCCATCCCAGTAGTCATTATTGGCATCTACCACTTTTGCATAGTAGGTTTTTGTCCCCGAAGTGAAATTCAGTTTTACTGTCAGATCTACCCAAGAAGCTCCTACACTATAGGATTGAGAAGCAACTATGGCTCCTGTTGTTCGATTTCCTTCTCTGATTTGGATAGTCCCACTTCCAGCAAAAGAGGTATTTGTGCAACTTGTGGCTGTTGTGGCTTTGTAAACCCTGAATCCAATGGTTTGTGCAGTATTATTTAAATTTCTTGCTCGCATAAAAATTACATTCCCCTTACAGACATCATCTGATGGGGTATAGGAATAGGTAGTCGTTTGGCTATAAAGCGTCGTTGGCATAAGCATTACAATGAATACATGTAGAAGTATGGATGCAAATAAGCCAAGTTGTCTAAAGGATTGGTTAGGAGGAAACATGGTTTTGGCTGTTAAGTTGTGAAAATGGAGAACTCAGTTCAAAAAACTCAGCGCATGAAGACCGATACAGTTTGGCTGTGGATCGGCTCTAAACCGCCCATCAAAAGCACCAATAGCAAAGGTAAGTAGCGACTTTCTTCATGGTTAGACATAAGGTTAAAAGGGGTACAAAAAGAACGATTTGGTAAAACATACTAATAAAAAACGGCTTTGACACTACCAAGTTGGTAGGATCAGAGCCGTTTAAGTGGGAATTTTTACGAGGGCTAAGGAGACCTGTTTACTCTACCCCAGAAAGAATCCATGAAGCCCAAAAATAGGGATCAGGATGGGTGGCATACATCTGGGCTTGGGCTTGCTTAAGGGCAAGCGTGGCCGCTTTTTTTTCAACAAAATAAGCCGTGTAAAAATAGCGCATAAAAACTTGGCTGTATTCGTCTGAGACCTGCCACAAAGATGTTAGAGACAATTGGGTTTTAGTCGCATCTAAGGCGATACGGAAACCTAAAATGCCTTCATAAGCGGTGCTTTTGCCTGCCCCAGACTCACAGGCGGAAATCGTAAGAAGTTTAACCTTTTGTAAATCTAGGGGAAGAAGCTCCTCCGCCGATAATTCGTTTTGGGCGGCTTTTTCGAGTTTGTTGGCATTGGAAAGCGCAAGAATATTATAAAGCAAGGGGTTGGCTACAAAAAAAGAGGCCGCTTGGGCAGGTTTCCAAGCTGTCCGCGTTGCTATGTTTGCCTCATGGCTGGGCATAGAGGGGGGGGCAAGGGTTGGAAGGTGGTATTCGCCATGCGTAGCAATATGGACATATTCCGCTTGAGGCAGAAGTCGAAGCATGCGGGTTTTTGTCGCCTGTTTATCTTTTAACCAGTGGATGGTATGGGATTTACTTAAATGCTTGCTTACGTCTTTCGCCTCTTGGCGCGTGTAAAGCAGTGGGGCCCAGTTCCGGGCTGCTGCGTGTTGAGAAGAAGGAGCACCATAATCTAAGCCGCCAAGAATCAAAGCCTGCCGTTTCCGGTCCGTCCTTGAGCGATGCTCGCTTCTTTGCCGCCGCCAAACCAAAGACCGTGCGGATACCACTTGCGATACAGTCAAGGGGCTGTCTAAACTTAAAGCAGACCAAGGTATATGCTGCAAGGGGCCACTGGGCGAAATAAAAAGATGCTTGGTACCTTCTGGCAACGCTTCGGTCAAAGGCTTCCACAGTTTGTCCTTTAACGCTTGGAAGTCCGTTGTACCTAAAGGCTCGACCTCTTTTACAAGGAGGGAGTCGCTTTTTTGCCATTCTCCATTTAAAGACAAGGGACCTAAGTCTTTTAAATAGGGACTGCCTGCCCAAGGAACAAAAATCGCCTTATATCCCCATTGGTTCTGGGCATAATCCCAGTGGTAGTAAAGGTCAATAAACACCTCATCGGGCTTTAAAGCGGCCTGAACTTTATGGACTGCCTGAATCTCCAATACATCTGCTTTATCCTCTTCTGGTAATAAGGCAATCAATTGCCGTTGCAGTGCTGCGCGGTGGCTAAACAGCGAGTCAGCTGCTTGTACCTCTCTGTCTGAATGCATAAGTTTCGGTTGGGAAACAAGGGCCGTCGCCCCAAAACGGTGGTAACGCGAAATTAAGGTCTGGGTTTTGCTCCACTCTCGGTATAAAGGTGTGTTTTCTACCTGTTGAAAGGCTTTCACGAGCCGCAAGCGTTCAGCAACCAGACCTTTCCATTGAAGCAAGTAGGAGTAGCCTGCCCAGACCTGCGCGTCGGTCTGGCTGCGTGAACCAAGCACGGTTAGCCAAACGTCATTCATGACGCGAAGGTTATACCGGCTCCAGTTCTGCAAATCTTGGGGAGTCATCTGGGGGAGCGTCATCCGCAAGCTTTCATTGATTAAAGCTGTTGTGTGCACCAACTTTGAAACCCAAATGCTATCCGGCGGGTGGTCTTCCTGCCAGCGTGAGAGCAGATAAGCCGCCTCTATATCAGCATACTTATTCGGGTAAGAAGGGTAAAAGTTTTGGTGAATGGCAATACTTTTTTGCAATAAAGGGCTTGCTTCTTTAAAACGCCCTTGAAACATTAAAAACGAAGCATATTCAGTCAAGGGCCTTGAGAGGTAAATACCCTGTTTTCCCTGCTGTTTTTGCGCAATCTCTAAAGCCCGAAGGTATTGTGCTTCGGCTTCTTGATCTTGCTTCATCGCTTCCAAAGCTTTGGCCGTATTCATGACTGGGCCTAAAAGGGTGGTATGGGTGGGCGACTGATAAAAATTTTGATACAAGTCCACAACCTCTTTGAAGGTGTCATAAGCTGCTGGATAAACTCGTGCTTGCATCAAGAAAACCCCTATATTGTTTAAAGATAAACCCAAGGCAATAGGATTATAAGCCCGCTCTACCTTACCTAATTGCCTGCCTTGTTGTGTGATATAGGGGGTTTGTTGTGGCCATCCTTGTATTTTTTTGCGCAAGGTTACGCTTTCTTTAAGTAAAGCAATTGCCTGTACATAATCGCCTAAGTCATATAGAATCTTGCTTAGCTGTCCTTTG
The DNA here is from genome assembly GCA_002344075.1 of Bacteroidetes bacterium UBA2364. GTDB lineage: Bacteria > Bacteroidota > Rhodothermia > Rhodothermales > UBA2364 > UBA2364. The sequence continues at coordinate 8,519 of DDTM01000073.1, read as the reverse complement.
GCAAACATCGTAGCAGGGTCGTCAGCACCCAAAATATTCACCCCCATCTGGACAGCTTCTGTTGCCATTTGTTTGGCTCTTTGATATTGCCCTGTATCTAAAGCGAGATTGGAGCGAGTAACCATATTTGCCACAAGGTAAGGGTGACCGGTTGGAGCATGTTTTTTAAATCCGGCGAATGCTTCCTCCAACAAAGATTGTGCGAGATCAAAATGACCTGTGCTGAGTAGGGTGGCGCCATAATCATTTTTTGCTTTTAACGTCAGCCATGCTTCAGCCCCCAGCAGGCGTTCCAAGATGGCAGCACTCCTTTTGGTCTTGGCAAGGGCTTGCTCATACCGTCCTGCTGCATAATCTCCTCTGCCACCTTCAATCCTCAACTGGTCTGCAATAACCAAAGAATCATTTAAGGTGGGATTGCAAAGAGGGTTTTGGACTAAGGGGAGTGTATAAGCAAAATGGCGTTTACCAAACTGCATCAAGGCCGCTACTTCATCGCGAGAAGGGGTTTTATTACAAAGCAAAAGCCTAAGCGAAACTTCATTATCCATTTGCAAGGCTAGCTCAAAAGCTGTTAAACCTTGTTCGCCTTTAACGAGAGGGTTTGCACCTTCTTTGAGGCTCTCTATAATCTTGGTGTAATAATCAGAGGAAACCCCATCAATTAGTTTTTTATCCGCTTGCTGGGCAAGGGCGTTTGAGGCAAAAAACAAAAGCAGGCAAGCCAAAAGCCTTGTATTTAAGTAAGCGATCATTGAAGGTGATGATTTAAGATGCAAAACCATTTTTGTACTTTTCTAAAGCCAAACCAATCTGTGTAACACCAAACTTACTCCGAATGCTTTTGGTGTGATATGAAAAATTAGCGGCCGTCATAGGGGTTTTGCCATTCTTTGACTTTAAAAAGTCTTTGATGTCAGACCACGAATGGCTATTTCGGGCTTTCATAACCTCAAGAACATGCTTTTGTTGAGAAGTAAGCACGATCTCTTGTATCGTTGTTTTTTGAAGTATAGTTCCGACTGGTTGAACCAGTTCCCTAACCTTATAAGCGATGAGGTGAGGGGCTAAACCGATCTCATTTTTTAAAAGGCATAAATCGGCACCTGCTTCTAAAGCCTGCTTTTGGTCACATAAACAAGTAGATGCCGTGAGGACAATCAAGGGTGTTTGGGGGAACGCTTGCTTCATACGCTTGATGAACGCTAACCCTTTTTCCAAGTTTACTTGTTCTTTACGTAAGTCTCTTAAAAATAAATCAGCTATAATAATAGAGGGCGGTTGTAAATCTGGATTTGCTTGTTGAACCAGATGATAAATGTCATTATAAGCCGTCGTAGATTTTGTTACTTCCATCTCCACCTCCTTGCAACCATTGATAAATTTTATCAAACCATTTAAGTAATTAAAATTGTCATCTACCAGCCAGACCGCAATCTTGCGTTGTTGATCTGCTAAACTGCTGGGCGGTTGAACCAATACATCGGGTTCTTTCCAGTCTTTAAGTTTATAACTCATTTGTATTCTCCTTTTGCTTTAAGGGTGGTATTCTAATGCTAAAGTGCGTGCCATGATTTGTATTTAGTTCTATTTTTAATTTATGTAATTCACAAATTTTGCCTAGTAGGTCTAAGCCTTTTCCAGTACGGCTTATTTCTTTTTTATCGAAACCAATGCCATTGTCTCCAACTAGAATTTCCCATAAATAATCGGTGTTATTTCTTATGTGTACAAGTTTGAAATATACCTCACTGCACTGGGCGTGCTTTTTTGAGTTCAATATGATTTCAGAGATTATTTTTTCTAAATCATCTGCTTGTGTTTTTGTTAGAAACTCATCTAAACTTAAAGGATATGAGGCTAAAGTGAATTTGATCGGATCATTAATTTGTTCTTCTAATAAGCTTACTATCCCCTGATAAAAATCTGAGATGGACATAATCTTATTCGGTTCACTTAGGTTATATATAGAGCCTTGTTTTTGAATTCTAACAAGGCGATCTCTGACCTGGACTAATCTTTTGATGTTTTTAGATGTAATATCAAACACTAAAGACCCTAATTCATTCTCAATAAGGTGGTGATACATTGCTTGGTGATTTATTTTCTGACTCTTAGCTTCATTTATTGCTTCTGCAGCTTTTAGTTCTGCTTTAATTGTTTTTAATTCTGCTTGCTTTTTTTGGATTATAATAAAACTTATAAACAAAATAGTAGCGAATACTATTAAGCCTATGCTTATTTGAAAGGCTAGATACTCCCACCACCCGCGTTTTATCTCAAACGAAATTTCCTTAGGGTGACTAGACCAAATATTACTTGTATTTTTACCATAAACCTTAAGGCTATAAACGCCAAAAGGTAAGCTAGGTAAAACCAAAAACGCTTGCGAAGACGGTGGTGTCTGTAAAATTGGACTGCCATCTTTTAAAAGTTCAAACTTGTATTGTAAATCTGATATATTCCCAAAGTCATTTATACGTACTTCAACCTTGATCGTATTTTCATCCCGCTGGAATATATAAAAAGATTGAGTTGGTACTATGTTATTATTAACCAATACCTCCTTAAGTAAAATATGAGGTTTATTTTGTTGAAGTTGTATAATTTTGTTTACACTAATCCTGTAAATACCTTCTGATGTTGCTAAAGAAATATACGACCCTGCTTGCATAAGAAGTGTATTTTCTATCATACTTGATTGCGGGCTTTTAAACCATTCCTCAAGGATGCTTAGTTTGGTATTTACCTTATAAAGATGTTTATTATTTGTTATCCATACCGTTTGGTCTTCTGGAGAAACAAGAATGTTTGTAACCTGTCTATCTTCTAAGCCTGTCTGTTGCTGCCAACATTTAACATAGCGTTGATCCCTGATCTTATACTCAGCAAGTCCCTGATCCGTACCAATCCATGCTATACCATGTCTATCATCAAAGGCAATGGCATTGATTGTACCACCACAAATGTTTGTAGGTAACTCCCGAACCAGCTTATGATCCTGTAAGATGCGAATGCTGCCATCGGAAAAACCTATCCATAATTCTTTTTTCTTACTTTCTTCAAGTGCTGTTGGGTATGGATCAGTAGTTTTTTCATGTGCGAATAATGCATACTCTTTGAGAGCTTCATCAGGGGTAAGCTGAATAAGATGCCGTCGTAATAAGATATAAAAATCATTACTAGATGTCTTTTTTGCATAAAAAACTTTTCCTCTAAAGGGTTTGTATTCTGTTTTATGGGGTTTGTTAATTAAAATACGATCATAAGATCCTTTAGTACTTATACTTATAAAGCCATCCTTCCAGCGATTTAAAAATCGAATATTTTTCTCAGGTATTTTAAATTGATACTTAGGTTTTTGGAGGCATTTTATATTGTCTGTTGTAGAGATGCAGATGCCTAATTCGTTTGAATAAGTCATAGATAATAGGCCTGAAATTTGGGTAAAATCTGCGAGGTTAGCACTAGGTTTTAATAAAAATGATTTTGTTCCTTTTTCGTAGGAAGCAATGACTTGCTCATTTCGAGTCTTCCATAAAAATATAATATCATTAGGTAATGGGGTAGTTGTCGTTATTTTGGTCAATTTGTGATTAGGAGATAAATGAAAAATTCCTTTTTTTTCTATGCTTAGCCATATTTGTCCTTGATTTTCTATAATTGAATTTATTTTTTCTTTTCTGGTAGAAAGAATTTGGCGTATCTTTTTTGTATGGTATTCCCAAATCCATAACTTTCCCTTATTATCTGTAATGTAATGATTTTTATTGTATGTAATAATATCTATAATTTCAAGGTTTGTGTCAGGTAGGTTAGTAAAAAGCTTAAGGCTTGCGCCTTCTAGTCTCCATATTTGATGCCCTGTAATGATGAGGAGAGTATTGTTATTTACTTTAAGGTTTAAGTGATGGGCTTTTGTTTCGAGTTTTGTAATATGCCTAAATGCTTTTGAGTTGATTTCCCATAAGCCCTGCTTATTTATTCCCCAAACTTGAGACTTATCGTCTTCTACAATAGCTTCAAAGTTATAAATAGGGCCTGTATAAGGCTTTAATGTTTGATGTGTATTGCCTGTATGAAAAAGAGTTCCATCACTTGATAATGCCCAAATGTGCTGGTTATGCTCTTGAGCAAAGCCTTTAAAACTTAACCTTTGTATAGCTGGATCAAGGCTAGGGAAACGTAAGGTTTCATGGTCTTCTGACTCATTAAAGCTGGTACTAGACCAAACTGCATATTGTGCATCTTGAAATATAATGTTAGGGTTTGATACAATCATTTCTTTTTGAAGCGCAGTTACTTCAAACTGTTGACAAAGTACATATTCAAATGATATGGTAAATATGATTGAAAAGTACCATTTCATTTTTGTTTATTCAACCTCCAAAATATTTAAATTAACCTCTATACAAGTATCCACACTACGATCATGGTTTTGCATTAAGGCATAGTATTGCATACCTGAAAAATGTATAAGGGGAATAATTTTAAGCATTGGCGTATTATTGGTAGCACTGGCTATAATCCTACTGGAGTTTCTGATCTTTAAACTGGCCAAAATATTTGCTCCCTTTGTGATTGGGCATTGTTTTGACTTTCCTAACACTTCCATCTCGATCCTTTTTTCACCTTTTAAACTCGGTAATGCGACTACTAAAGCGCCACTCTTGGATTTTAAAATGAAGCGATCTTCCCATAAATCTATTTTAAATAACCCAACGCTACGTGTTTTACCTATGAACATTCTGCGCTCATATATTTCAGCACTTTTCTTCAAAGCGAGAATATGTTGCTTTAAAGTATCTTTTTCTAACTCTTTTCCGGGAAAATATTCTGCATACTTAAGTAAAATAGTTGGTAGCATTAACGTGTCTTTAAACGCTGTTTTAGGTGTTTGTAATAAGCCAACCTGAAACCGTAAAATTTCTTTCGCTGCCTTATACAATAGAGCTGGGTTTTTGGATGTAAAGCCAGAGTCGGCTAACACACGGGCATAAGAACGACTTTGTATAATGGTTCTATCTTGTCCTATAACCTTTACTGTGAATCCGCTAGAGAACAAGAAGGCCATTATCCAAATAAGGCGGTAGTAAATGCTCAAAGGCTTCATAAGCAGTGTGGCCAGCTTTAGGGGTTAAATTAAAACTTTAGTATGGAAAAAAACTACCAACTTGGTAGTGTGGTACGATTATACTTAAGTTATGAAGATTTGTACTTAATATAAATATCGTTAGCTTATAAACAACAAAAAAGCCTATACGTTTGATAGGTATAGCTTTCTGGGGTGGCTATTTTGGTGTGTCTTCAGGGACAAAATTAAGCGGTGAAGGAAATAATTTGCACTTTATTTAAGTAAAGTAATGTTTATATGTGCAATAAAGAGTGGTGTCAACCATTGGGTGAGTTGTATCTTTGCCGAAAAAATGGTAGCCGAGGCCAGATTCTGTAAAAATGCCAGCCTGAGAACATCGTCAAGAGTGGCAGGAATAGCGTAGGCAACCCTAAGTACAAGTGCAAAGATTGAGGATTTGGGGGCGTACTTCAAAGCCTCCTTTCATCTGAAGAAACCAAAGAGGCGTTGTTGCAGGTAGCGCAGGAACGGTCAAGCGCCTGTGGGCTGGCCCGTATATTCGGCGTATCTCATCAAATGGCACTGAACTGGATAAAAAAAGCAGCGCCGCTACCCGACGTGACAGAAACACTGTACCCTATGAAGATGGGGAGACCTTAGAACTGGATGAAATTTGGAATTTCGTCTCAAAATTGGGGAGCATTTCATAGCTGCTGCCCGTCTTTTCTACACGGCCAACTGAATATTAATTATCACGCGAGAACTCTTACATCCGCTCATATTCTACGATCACTTGGCGCACACGATCAAGGGGAATGTCTAAGAAATCACTAATCCATTCCACGCTTTTACCCTTTGAATAAGCCTTTAAGATCATTTCTATTTCTTTCTCATTTCTACCTACTTCCATACCCACTTCTATTCCTTCCTCGCGTCCTTCTTCTTTCGCTGTATCCGAAACGGCCTTCAAGCCCAAGTAATTCATGCGGCTACTCTCGTATAAATTACGTTGCTCTACCGTCATATTTGCTAATTCTGCAACTTCAAATGCGTCTTGAAATACTTTCTCATTTAAAATCTGGGGAATATGCTCGAAGGTCTCCAAATTCTTCAAAAAATAAGCCCACTTGTCGAAGTGTGTCTCTAATTCAACTTCCGTTTTCGTGAATGCGGGCATTTGAAGAAATTTGAACTGCAATTTATCATAAAATATCTCGCAATCTTGGTCTTTCAGTTTTACATCTCGATAAAACTTCGCACGTTCCTCGTTTTCGTCATAGAAGAAATCCAGGATCGCCACAAAATAAATAGCTTTCAACTCGAAGTCCCAATCGCCAACTTGCGCTTGTTCGCGAATGGGGAATGTGGTGTAAAACAAGGCCCGATCTTTGAAATGTTTTACTTTTGCTTTCTGCATCTCTACGATAAATTGCTCGCCGCTCATCGAGACGCAATAAATATCGAAGAACGCTTTACGTTCGCCTGAAGTGTCGGGCAGGTTCTCTAAATTCCGAAAATATAAGTGATGGATCTGATGATGAGAAGGTAATAACTGATTGAGAAAATCTATCAATAAATGCTTATTTCCTTCTTCACCAAATAATTTCTTGAAACCAAAATCTGTGTAAGGATTGATATATCTTGGCATGGCATTAAAATAGGTGGGGTAAAATGCGCTTGGTTCGTATTGTTTCTCGATTTGTGTATTCAAGTCCCCAAATGGGACTTTTGTTTCATGCGCTTCGCCCAAAGAAGGAACGCCGACACACCCGCGTTGTAGCTGCGCCCCGGCATAATGCCGCCGAACGGCTCGAAGTCCTGNNGTCATACTCGCGTATGGTGAGGCGTGTGCTGCTATGAAACGAAACGGCGCTTCGGGAGAGAGTTAGCGCCGTTTTATTTGGAAAATTACCTGTATAATCGCTGCATTATATGATAATCTTTATCAAGATCAAACCATACTTTATCATAGAAAATATAAACACGTCGCATTAAAATAATAGCAGGTACTTTTTGGCTTTGAAATGAAAGTCGCTTGTTCGCAGATAAATCTATAATATATGACCCATCTAAAACATACTCTCCATTATAAAATATCATATTATTTTTGTCGTAAAATAAATCAATTTTATTTTGCCATAATTCCACTGACTTATTTAAACAATCTATACTACCTCCAGAAAGACATCCTTTAGAGTGATATTCTACAATGCCCGGGCTTAAACCAAGATAATCAATTATCGCCTTTTCTGAAGAGTAGTTAACGGAATCTTCTGAGCAACTATTATTATAACTATTATTATAGCTTGCAACAATGTTGATTTTTTTATTTTGGACACCTAGCAGATAGATAGTTTCATTACTTTCGCAACCTGACCAATTTCGAGTAACTATTTTTAAAAGGTTTCGATTTAAAATACCATACTCAATGACATATTTACCAAACGGTTTAAAAGATAAAGAGTCAAGGATATTGCTATTATATACAAAATTAATGTTTAAATTAACAGTATTTCCAATCGGGCTATCTGTACCAATCACTTTTAATGTTCCTGATAGGGGTCTGAAATCCATAGTTTCTATCCTAAAAGAATTAATTTCCTGAGAAACTTCTTGGATTTGTGCTTGACAAGCATTTAAAGTAAAAAAAACAAGAACGATATAGGTTTTAATCATGGCCATTTTCGGTTAAATGAATGCTTATCTTTAGTTGTGTATCGTAAAAAAGAATTACCACCATAACTGAATATTATTTCATAAATTCCATTAGCTACACCTTGCCTAAAGTTACGAGTTAAATTGTCTTTAGTATTCCAAAAATAAGCCCCTTGTGTATAATCAGGATGTGCGCCTGATAATGCAGCTATAGCTCCTCTCATGCGCGGTTGATATCTATTTTGATAACTAGGGTTACTAAAGGCTTCTGCAAAACTCATATCATAGAGTGTAGAATACTTAGAATTAGGAGTTTTTGGTTCATAAACTTCTATTTTATCTCTACCGCCCAAATGCTTTCCAACAAAACCTGGTTCTTGTTCCCCTTTTACATGAGCTAAGACCTTTAACATAATTTGGGATACAATTAAGGCTGCTCCAAAGTTTTCTTCATATGTATTTCCTCCTGCCTCTAATGTAGCAATAGTGTACAATTCTTTTATAAAATTCATGTCATACGTTTTCCATTTATTATAATTACGGTTAAAGCGATTTTGATTATCTACAAATCCTGAAAATGTAGAAGCGATATACATATTCTCTTGGTTTCCAACTGCTCCTTCTGTTGTTTTTAATAAATAGCCATAAGGGTCCATATAGTAACAAGTACCTGTACAATCCCATCGTTCCGATAATTGTACGCCAGAACTACTCCAAAACCACTGTGTACTCTCGCGTATAAATTCAGCATCCATGCCATCGGGGGCTTTCCCATCCGGATCCACCATGC
>DDTM01000088.1 GCA_002344075.1 Bacteroidetes bacterium UBA2364 | reverse complement strand
CAAACCTATTATGGTGTAAGGCTGGTGTTCCGATAGTGACGGCGGTTATATCTCAATCTTCTCCAATCTTGTCTGTTTGGTAAAAGGGTACAAAATCTTGGCTTCGTTGTGTGACCATGGGCGTTATAGATGCCACGAAACCTCTGATGAAGCCAAATAGGCGCAATATAGTGCCGTTGTAGCCATGCCCAAAGGCCACCAAATTGCGGGTCATTTCATACTTTCCTTTGTTGAATCTTAACGCCAGAAAGGGTTTAATGGTAAAATTACTTAACTGATGCCAAATTATTGGGATGTGAAAGTTTTTCACAATATTAAGACTTGCGTCATCTCGTGAAATATTGGTCAGGTGAATAGAAAAATTGCGTGTCGTAACACATTATTTGTATATTGTGTGTCGTAACACGTAATATTTATCTAAACAAAATGGAGATTATATGGTAACCACATGGATCATAGACCCTACCCATTCAGAAATTGGGTTTCGGGTAAAACACCTCATGATTTCAACGGTGAAAGGTCAGTTTCGCCGATTTTTAGCAACGGCCACTACCGAAGGCGACGTTTGGGAAAACGCAAGTCTTCACTTTGAAGCTGAAGTGGATAGCATCGAGACGGGTGTTGAGCAACGCGACGGCCACTTGAAAAGCGAGGATTTCTTCCATGCGTCGGCATATCCTACCCTGCGCTTTGTCTCGACTGCATTCCGCGCCAAAAGTGAAGACACCTACGAAGTGGTCGGCAATCTTACCATCCGTGATGTAACCCTGCCCGTGACTCTTAAAGCCATTTATGGTGGAGCCATGACAGATTTTTATGGTCAGACAAAAGCAGGCTTCGAGATTTCAGGTAACATCAGCCGTAAAGAATTCAATCTGAAATGGGATGCTGTAACGGAAGCTGGCGGCGTTGTGGTATCCGACGACGTAAAATTGGTCTTGGATGTTCAAATGACAAAACAAGCCGTCTGATAAGGCAAGGCATGTTTTGAATAGAGGCTATTTCCAAAAGAAATGGCCTTTTTTCGTAAGAATGAGGTCATTCATCGCGATAAGGGAATAATCGGTCGAAGTAAAACATAGGCTCATCGAAAGAGGGTAACGGGGTCGGTGTGTTTTGCCGGATATTACGACCAGAAGCCAACGCCGACGGGAATGCCCCACCGCTTATGCCACCAACTCCCGCCGATGTTGCCCCCGATACCTTGTCGCACCACCGCCGCGAAAACCCCACCACCGCCCTGGCCTTGATTGGTACAGGGCTTTTTGGTGATGAGGTCAAGGCTTGTGGCCTTGAATAAAATGGTTCTATGCTTTTTTGTGCGCTTCGTTTTCCTTCATATTTTACATCTCGCCTTCTACAAAGACTTGTATCTTCATCCATCCGTACTAAATGGTGCGCATTCTTACAGATTCAATACCCCAAGAGCCTATGTCCGCCTATAATCCAAAAGAAATTGAACAAAAATGGTATCCCTATTGGGAATCCAATGGATACTTCGATACCAACATACATTCTGGAAAGCCACCTCATGTGATTATGATGCCGCCGCCCAATGTTACGGGGAAACTTCACATGGGCCATGCCTTGCAGGATACCGTCCAAGATGTGCTGACACGGATGCGGCGAATGCAAGGTTTTGACGCCCTTTGGATGCCCGGAATGGATCATGCGGGGATAGCCACTCAAAATGTCGTAGAACGTGAGCTCAAGGTGAATGAAGGTAAAAGCCGCCACGATCTGGGCCGAGAAGCCTTTGTGGAGCGGGTTTGGGCATGGAAAGAAGAGTATGGTGGCATTATCCTCAAGCAAAAGCGCCTTTTAGGGGATTCTTGCGACTGGAAACGCGAGCGGTTTACCCTTGATGAGGGGTATGTTCATGCTGTCCAGACGGTTTTTGTGAAACTCTATGAAGCGGGCTTGTTGTACCGAGGCGAGTATATCGTAAACTGGTGCCCTTCTGATCTAACCGCTCTATCGGATGAAGAGGTGGATAATAAAGAAGTGGATTCTAATCTTTGGTATGTGCGGTATGTGTTGGAAATTGGAGATACATTGGTAATTGCTACACAACGTCCGGAAACCATTTTTGGCGATATGGCGATTGCCGTCCATCCAGATGACGAGCGATACCAACATCTTGTCGGAAAAAAAGCACGGGTTCCGCTCACAGATCGCTGGATTCCCATTATTGCAGACGATTACGTAAAGATCGAATTTGGTTCGGGTGCGCTCAAAATCACCCCAAATCATGATAAAAACGACTTTGAGGTGGCCAAACGGCATGATCTTGCCTTTCGCGAGACACTAAATCCAGATGCAACCCTCAACGAAAATACACCCTATCCGGGGATGGATCGCTTTGTAGCTCGCGAGCAGGTAGCCAAGGATCTAGAGGCTGCAGGCCTGCTCGAAAAAACGGAGCCTTACAAGACAATGATTCCGGTTTCGAGCCGTTCCAAAGCCGTCGTGGAGCCACGTGTCTCGCTTCAATGGTTTGTAAAAATGACCCCTTTGGCTGATGCCGCCTTAGAAGCATGGCGTGCCGGAAAAATTCGCTTCTACCCTAAACGCTGGGAAAATGATTTTGAGCGTTGGATGAAGGGGATTCGGGACTGGACGATCAGTCGGCAACTTTGGTGGGGGCATCGGATTCCTGCGTGGTACTGGACAGACGAGCAAGGGAATCGGGATGAGGCACGTGGGTTTTTGGTCTCGGTAGAACAACCGGAACCAAACATGGTGCAAGACGAAGACGTTTTGGACACGTGGTTTTCCTCGTGGCTCTGGCCTTTTGCGACACTTGGTTGGCCTGCACAAACGCCGGAACTCCAGCATTATTATCCGGGAGCGGTCTTGGTTTCCGGTTACGACATTCTCTTTTTCTGGATAAGTCGGATGGTGATGGGCGGCTTATTCTGTATGGACGACGTGCCGTATCGAGACATCTTTATTACGGGCATTATTCGTGATAAAAATGGACGAAAAATGTCTAAATCTGCTGGAAATGGCATTGATCCAATGGATTTGATAGACCAGTATGGGGCCGATGCCGTGCGCTACTCGCTGACAGTACTGTGTGCGCAAGGCCAAGACATCAAGTTGGACCCGCTTAAAATGGAGATGGGTCGGAACTTTGCCAATAAAATCTGGAATGCCTTTAATGTGTTCGGGCGGTTTATCGAATCTGGAAAGGACTATCGTGACATCACGAAAACGGATTTGTCGTTGGCAGATCGTTGGATGCTCCATCGGATTGCGGAAACCGTCGAAGCCGTTGATGCTGATATGACGCAATACCGACTCAACGAGGCACTTCTGAAGATTTATGATTTGTTCTGGGGCGACTTCTGCGACTGGTACTTGGAACTGATTAAGCCGCCTTATGGTCGAACCATGCCCGAAGCTGATGTGGCACTGGCCATCGAGATTTATGAACGCCTACTTCGGTTATTGCATCCGTTTATGCCCTTCATCACCGAGGACTTGTGGTGGAAACTACGCCCACGTAAGGAAGGAGAAGCCTTAATCATGGCTACTTGGCCAAAAGTAGCACCCGCAGACAAGGAGCCGGAGGCGGCTAGGCATTTTGGCCTGATGCAGCAGATGATTTCCGGCATTCGGAATATTAAAGCCAAAATGGGTATTCCGCCCGGAAAAACGGTTCAGGTGGTTGTCTCCATCGCGAACAACGACGAAAACTTATTGGCAACTCTTCAGGCCCAAAATGCTTATTTCCGGCAATTGGCAAAGGTGGAAAATCTGACCTCCGGTTTGGGCCTCGCCAAGCCGCCGGCAAGTGCTGCGGTGGTGGTGGAAGGGCATCAGGTTTTCGTACCACTTGCCGATCTGATAGATTTGGAGGCCGAGCGTGCACGCCTTTCCAAAGAAATTGCACAAAAAGAGGGTTTCCTCAAGTCAGTCCGTGGGAAGTTGGGGAATGCGGGCTTTGTGGATCGTGCTCCTGCGGATGTGGTGGAACGAGAACGCCAAAAAGAACGTGATGCTTCACTGGAATTGGATAAGCTAAGGGAAAATCTGATGGGACTAGCTTGACGTACAGCCGAAGTTGATCTTCATACCGTCGTTATCTCTTGGTAGGGGCGTTATTTTTTGGTGTTAGGTGTAGGAGGAATTTGGGCCGTTACAGTCAGAAAGGTTCTCACGAACGGAACGTTGACAAAGTGTATCTATAGCAAAAATAGAAGCACATTGATTTTTGATTAAATAAGAGTAAATAAGCATAAAAAAAGAGTATTCCTGAACGAGTTGGCACGGTAGAAATAATGGTTTCTGTTGGCCCTAAAATACCCTATGTGCATTGGCGTGGGAAGTGGCCACTGCACATAAGGTATTGGCAAATGTGCTCAGAGTGCCTCCACAATGGCCACGCCCGCTGCAACGATCTCGTCGGCCAATTCAGGAGAAGTAGCTTCTGAATAAACACGTAGAACTGGTTCCGTACCAGACCCGCGATACATCAACCAGCCATCTTCAGTAAACACCTTCACGCCGTCCAAATTTGCAATAGCTGTTATTGATTTTCTGTTCACTTCTTTCACTGCTCCGGACGCCAAATGCGCCAATGCGGCATCTTTCTTGTGGGTATGTAGGTCGTTCCGACTGTGGTAATGCGGTCCAAATTGTTCAAAAAGTTCTGCGACCAGTTCCGATAGTTTTTTACCACGCTTGACCATCATTTCGGCCACCAACAGCCCAATAAATACGCCGTCACGCTCCGGAATATGTCCCTTAACGGCCATTCCACCCGATTCCTCGCCTCCCACCAATACATCGCCGGATACAATCATCTCACCAATATACTTAAAGCCAATTTTGGTGGTATGTACCGTAAGCCCATATGCGGCCCCTATTTTATCTAACATAGTAGTTGTGGAAAAAGTCTTGACAATGTCGCCCCGGAGGCCCCGCTCCTCATAAAGGTATTTAGCAAGCAGACACAATATCTTGTGGGAATCTACAAAACAACCCTGTTCGTCGTACAAACCAATCCGGTCTGCATCGCCATCGGTCGCTAAACCCAAATCTGCTTTTTCATCCAAGATCGCCCTTGAAAGTCCGTTCAGGTTTTTCTCAATAGGCTCTGGGGCTTGGCCAAGAAATCCCGGGTTTTCTTCGTGCCTCAACTCCGTAACGCCATCACCTAATAAGGCAGATACTGTGCCTCGACCTGCGCCAAACATGGCATCGTAAACGATTTTTAGCCCAGATGCCTGAATGGCTGGAATGTCTAACACCGTCCGAACATGATCTAAGTACGCCGACTGTAAATCGGCTTCTTGAATCAAACCCTCCTCCATCAGTTCGTGCGTTACGCGTAGGGTTAAAGCAGAAAGTTGGGTTAATTCATGCTCTACAGCATCAATTTGAGCGGGTGTAGCGGGCCCTCCAAAGTCTGCTTTTAGTTTATAGCCGCTGTATTCAGGTGGGTTATGACTGGCGGTAATAACAACACCCAAGTTGAAATGGTTTTTTAAAACGGCTAAACTCACAGCGGGGGTGGAGGTAAAGCCATTGCCCATGAGCACGTTGCAACCCATAGATGCCAATACCCGTGCCACATGTAACTGAAAACGACGGCCATGGAAACGGCAGTCATGCCCGATTACAACTTTCGGGCGGTCACCATATGTTTTGATAAGCCATTGACCTGTGGCTTGGGCGACGTTGGCCACATTGTCGAAGGTGAAATCGGCGGCGATAATGGCCCGCCAACCATCGGTTCCAAATTTGATGTCTGACATGGACAGAGAGGGTGAGTTCGTGAAAACGCCGACATTTCGGCACGATAATTAAAAACCAAAGATACGGATCATCCTGTGCAGCATTCCACCCGTATAGACGATGTCCGAAAAATTTTATCGTTCATCAGGAACCATCACAAGCTGGTGAAAAACGCTAAAAGTGTCTTGGATCAAAAAAACAATGCGTCTATGCACAATTTTAATACACAGTCTTTTATTAAAAGATGTAATTTATCAGGCGCATATTTCTAAACATGTTGTTCTGTAGCATTTCTGGTTTGTTTGTATGAACATTCTGGTAACCGGCGGCGCTGGATTTATCGGTTCTCATACCTGTGTAGCGTTAGTAGAAGCAGGTTTGAATCCCATTATTGTGGATAATTTCTCCAATGCGAATCGAAGTGTTTTGCAAGGGCTGAACCGTATTTTGGGGAAAACGCCCGTTTGTTATGAAGTTGATTGTAACAACTTAGAGCAAATGGAGCATATCCTGCAAAAGGAAGCAATTGATGGGGTTATACATTTTGCTGCTTATAAAGCGGTGGGGGAATCGGTAGCCGAACCCATCAAGTACTACGAAAACAACATTGGCTCCCTCATCACGGTATTAAAAGCCATGGAGAAAACAGGAGTTGAGAAGTTGGTGTTTTCGTCTTCTTGTACCGTCTATGGCCAACCAGATGTGGTACCAGTGACAGAGGATACCCCTCGGAAGCCAGCTGAATCGCCTTATGGTAATACCAAAGCTATTTGTGAGGATGTGCTACGGGATCTGGTGCAGTCTGGTGCGTCGTTGCAAGCCGTTTCTTTGCGTTATTTTAATCCTATTGGAGCACACTCGTCTGCCGAAATCGGCGAATTGCCTATTGGTGTTCCGGCAAACCTGATTCCTTTTGTCACCCAGAGTGCCGCAGGGCTTCGGCCACCCGTAACAATATTTGGCTCCGATTATAACACGCCAGACGGAACCTGCATCCGAGACTATATTCACGTCATGGATTTAGCAGAGGCTCATGTGAAAGCGTTGGCTTTTTTACAAAATCATTCTAAGACCATCTATGAAACGGTGAATGTGGGTACGGGTAAAGGAAGTTCGGTATTGGAAGTTTTGGAAACGTTCCGCGCCACCGTTACCCCAATGCTTCAATTTGTCTGGGGAAATAGGAGGGCTGGAGATGTTGAAGCCACTTTCGCATCGGTTGAGAAAGTTGAGACATGCCTTGGTTGGCGTGCCAAGCGGCCTCTCGAAGAAGCCCTGCAAGATGCGTGGCGTTGGCAATTGCGGCTGTCTTGATATACATTGATTTGTTCTCCCAGAAAAGTTTATCGCTTTTGGACAACAATTTAACTTTTCTTTAATGTACATTGTCTGATGATTGGGTAAATTAATTACTCAATTTTAATATAAAAGGCAATTCAAAGCCAATTTATATTGGATGCTCTCCAATCCCGAAGACAAGTATTTTCCTACTTGTTAGCGGCGAAGCCGTGAAAAACGGAGCCTTCCGGCATGATGGACGTACTGATTTCCTCCAAAACAAGGATCAAACTCTTACTCAAGCTATTCCTCAACAAACATGTTGAGGCGCACTTGCGAGGTTTGGAGCAAGAGTTTGGGGAATCCAGCAATGCCATTCGCGTAGAACTGAATCGTTTGGAGCAAGCAGAATTACTTACAGCAGCAACGAAAGGGAATAAAAAGTTTTACCGCGCAAACGAAAGCCACCCGCTCTTTAAAGACATCCACAATCTGCTCCTAAAACATACGGGCATAGATCAGGTGGTAGAGCAAGTAATTCACCGCTTGGGTGATGTGGAGCAAGTCTATCTGAGTGGACGGTTGGTAAGGGGATTAGAAAGCAAGGTTATTGACCTGATTTTTGTTGGTTCGGTGGATGTGTTGTACCTCATTGAGTTAATCACTAAAACTGAAAAGGCCATAAACCGTAAAATTCGGTATTTGGTTTATAGCCCTGCCGAGTTTAAGGTCAACCCTTTTTCGGAAGACGACATTAAACCGTTGCTCATATGGCAAAAGGTATAGGTGCGGTTGATAAGGAAATTCCTAAGTGGTTTGCAGTACGTACCCGATTTAAATGGGAGAAAAAAGCAGCAGAAAACCTTCAAAATGCGGCCATAGAAGTCTATTTGCCTCTCTACGAAAAAGTCAAGCATTACGAAAAGGTTATTAAACGAACCATCTTGCCCCTCATCCCCAACTACCTTTTTGTTAAAATTGTAAAGGACGAATACACAACCGTTCTTAAGCAAGAAGGGGTAATGGGATTTCTGCACAATCATGGCAACCTCAACGCTATCCCCGAACAAGAAATCGAAATCCTGCGCCGCTTTAATGGTGAATGGGAAGACTTGGAGGTGATCGAAGGGAGGTGGGATAAAGGGACACCCGTAAAAATTGTGTCTGGGCCTTTGGTTGGCTACGAAGGAAAAGTGGTAGAAGAGCAGGGTAAGACAAAAGT
>DDTM01000011.1:19911-20192 GCA_002344075.1 Bacteroidetes bacterium UBA2364 | reverse complement strand
CTGATGTGGGGGTGAGCGTACCGCCGCTATTGACACTCGCATTATAGGTGGCCGCTACACCTGTTCCGGAGGCATTTACTGAGAACGTGCGATAGTCATCGCTGGCGTCTGCGGCAGTGCCATTGTTGTTACAGGCAGGCGTGACGGTGAAGGCATTGATGGCGCAAGGGGTGCTACTGTATCCCACATCAAAACTATGGTTATTGGCACCAGAAACCGGAATGTCGGTGGCGAGAATCGTGACATCACCCGAAGCGGGGGCGTTGGAGTCAATGAGGCGG
>DDTM01000011.1:0-19855 GCA_002344075.1 Bacteroidetes bacterium UBA2364 | reverse complement strand
TGGCGGTGGATATGGTGGTGCCGCCTTTGATTAACTCCACCGTCACGCCGGAAATGCCTGCCTCGCCCGCGTCTTGGATGCCGTCATTATCGGTATCGAGCCACACGCGGTTCCCGATTTCGATGGGAGCGGGTAAGGATAAGGCTTCTAAATCTCCCAAACCATTTTGCTTGCTGAAGTCAGGGGAAGGGGCACTTGCGTTGTAAAATATCTGGTATTCCTGTGTCTCTAACCCATTGTTAATGTTAAACCATAAAACGCCCGAAGCATCTACTTGCCCATCAATTGGGTCCATTTGTATGGAAGCCAAACGTTGTGTCCCTTTTACCTGTGTTAGCCCCCCATTTGTGGTTTCACTGTGGTCAGTGGTGGTATGGTCATCGGCATAAAACTCACCACCACCCGGTCCTTGGCGTGTACCTGGGCCGCCTTGTCCTGTTTGCGAATTATCTCCAGTTCCACCAGAGGTATAAGGGCCTGCGGTACCATTGGATTCTAAGCTAAATACACCCGTACTTGGATTTTTATAGGTACGCAATAGCTCGCCACCTGTAACGCCTGTATAAAGGGTCCCATTGTCCGGAACACGTAAATTACGATGCCCTGTTTGAAAACCTAAACGATCCAATACAGCTAAGTGCATAGAGCCTTCTTCATCAAATTCGATGTCTCCAATAATTGGTTGTGGATGAGTAGGCCAGCTTGGATCAATATAATTATTCCAAGAATCTTCCCACTTCTGCCACTTATGTTTAGCTGCTCCAAAAATAATATCACCTTTATCCCAGTCTGGGGTAGCGGTCAAAACGGTGGTCCATGCGTTAGATGTAAAATTAAACTTTTGCACAAAGAGCCGCAGATTGGTATTGGTACCTGTTTCTGCCGTACAGACGATCCCTGCATACAACTCTCCGTCCCACATTCCCAACCCCCAAGGCCGCGCAACGCCCGCCGTACAAGTAGCAGTAATATCGGGCAATGCTGTGGCATTATTGGTTCCGGCTATTACTTGGTCTATATCAATTTTATATATCTTGCGGTCGTGTAGGTTGGTGACAAATAAAAACTTTTCGTCATCGGAAATATCCAGATCACCGAGAGAAACCTTTCCCACTTTTGTAAAAGCATTATTATCTGTAGTGGCAGCACCTTTATCGGCCCCAAGTCCACGTGCGCTATTGGTTTCTATTGCCCCTACGTTAATGCTCATATCCGATACCAAATCAATAAACTTCGCTGGTGCCGAGGGCGTACCATTGGGGTCATTAATCACAAAAATTCGACCACCCGTTTCGCCCGGCCCCAAGCCCGCGTGGCGCTTATATGCCGAAGCCATAAATAATTTCTTGTGGCGGCTGCTGTATGCTACCCCCCATGTTGTTCCAATTTGTGCCTGTGTTGCCAAAGTTGTGGTGGCCGTTCCACCTGATTGGGCATTTCCGGTTGCAGTATAGGGGAAACGATAAAAAGCAGGATCACTCGCTAAGTTGCTCCCTGCTGCCAGAGGGTTTCCATTTAAATACTTAGGCGTTACCAAATTGGGACTCGTATTGCTGTAGTGTGCGGGATTATTGAGACCAAAATTGATATTGGTACGAGTCGCATTGATGAACTGGATACTTGTATTACTGCCTGCCCCTTTTGCCCCATCGAACAAAGCAGCATTTGTCCATACAAAATCCACTCGGCTTGCTCCCGTACAGCCTGTTAGGGAGTACTGACCCAATGTTGTGGCGGCGGTACTTGTGGTTGCCGTACCAGTGCCTCCTGAACTGTCCGTACAATTAACCGTAACGCCTCCGATGCCCACTTCGTTGAAACTGGCCGTATTGTCTTTAACACCGTTTGCATTAAAGTCACGAAAGACCGTTCCGGTAATGGTTTGTGCCATGTTTTCAACTGGCAGCAAAACCAGAACAAACATTAGCAATAAGGATGATGAAATTGTTTTCATAGATAACAATTAAAATAGTATGAAGGTGTATGTCAATATTTTGACGAAATTATTTGCCTCAAAAATAATACCAGCAAATATCTTTGTGCATAAAAAAGCGACAAACGGTTATGTTTTTTCAAAGAACCTAAAACTTACCTGCAACCAACTATAAAAATGCCCCGAATCCATAAGGTTTCGAGGCTAAGTTTGGAAGGAAACAGCGGAAGGCGTTTTTAATTCACGGTCGCATTAATGGTGAGGGTGTAGGTTCCCGGGGCGATATTGCCGAGCGTCCAGAGACCCGTCGCGTTGCTGTACGAACCCGTTGCAGTATAAACCAAGCCCTGATGGCGACTTGTCGCAAGAAGGTGGCAGCGGCATCATTCGTCTTTGCGAATGTGGACTGGCCTACAAGAGTCCGTTTTTTAGGTAGTATCTCGGAATTTTTTAGGTAGTATCTCGGAATTTTTTAGGTAGTATCTCGGAATTTTTTAGGTAGTATCTCGGAATAAGGCAAGCAATTCGTTAAGCATCATTGCCGTCCCGCCCCAAATGGTGTGTCCGGCCGCCACAAAGGTGGGCATCTGAATCACTTCTCCATTTCGGTGCCAAGGTTGGGTTTTTCGATTTTCAGGTTTCATGAAGTGTGCTAAGGGCACTTCGAGCACCTTTTCCACCTCTGTTGCTTGGCGTACAAACTGGGGCACGGTGGTGTGGTACATCACAAACGGTTGTACCAAAAAATTGGAAGGCGGGATATACAGTTCCGAAAGCCGTCCGATCACCCGAAGCTGTGCCGGATCAATGCCCACTTCTTCTTGGGCCTCGCGATAAGCTGCTTCCTCTGGCGATTCCTGCGGCTCAATTCGGCCACCGGGAAAGGAAACTTGTCCGGGGTGGTCTTTTAGATCGGAACGCCGGACAGTCAGAATAATGTGTGTTGTCTCGTCTTTCGGAAAAAGGATAAGGGCAACCGCCGCATGTCGTGGTGGTTTACCGCTTTCCTCTCGTGCTATTCTCAAGGCCTCTTCCACGAGGGTTTGGCGGTAGGGTGGGGCCATCTGAGACTGAGCCGTTACACCCGGTAAAGGCGACCGTAGGTGGTTTTCTAAATGGATAAGGGTACTATCAAATTGCATCTATGTTGGTGTCTTTGGTTGCTCCCGAAGATAGGACGAATGATTATAAAACCAAAATCAAGAAAGAATATGCCATCCGTTACATGTGGAAAAAGTGTGGAAAAAGTGAGAAAAAAATGATATTATCACATTGAAAAAAATTATACAGCTATTGACTTTGTTTTGTAGTGGTTGTAAGTTTAATTATAAAAAAATCATTACACCTTTTTTGTCATGTACTTAGAATTTCTATTTATCAATCATTATGTAAAATATTTGCCATGAAATACTATTTCCTAACCCTTCTCTTCGGTCTTTTTGCTCTTGGTTGTTCCGAACAATCCACTACCACACAAAACAACCGTGTAGCAGTTAGAGATGCAAGCTATTCCTCAGCTATCCCGGAAAATAGCGTTCGGCCTTCCTCTGAGCAGGAAAAAGAGATGCTTCGGATACGAACAGAAGCGACACCCATTATGGTAAGCAATTTGTCTCATGAAAAGGCACATGAAAAGTTACAACCGTTATTGGTTCAGGCCCAAAAACTTCCGGATGCTTATAGTTTTGAACAATTTGTGGCGATGACGATGCTCGACCAGCGTTTGTTGAGGGTTGAAGCGCTAACGCCATCGGAATTGAAGATCGTGGGGTTCTATACAGACTTGCTGCTTAAGTGGAAAAACCCTGATGCCAGCCTCATCCAGCCCGCACTTGCAAGATTGGAAGGGACGTGGAGTAAAGAGAAAGTTCGACAAGCAAAAAATACTGCCATAACCACTGCAACCGATTGGATGCAGAAGCAAGGGAAGCCTGTTTGTAAAGATTGTAGCACAACCGAAAAAGACTTAAACAAAACTAAATTCGGACAGGTGGAGGCTGCCGTTCAGACTTTGCAACGTGCTGAATAAAGCCTTATATACGAATACTTGCTAATGCCCTTTCTGATGACGAGAAGGGGCTTTTTCTTTTTCGCCTTTCAATCATTGTTTTGTGTGTACATGGCCCCCATCTGTTTGCTCTTCCGGGTTCCTCCTAAGTTCTGTTTTTTTCTGGGCACACATTGTCTTAACTTGGCCAGAAATTCACCCTTGATTTTCAGTATTCCCATGAAGCTTTTCCCGCGCCTTACACATGTCTTGCTCTTGGTAGCAATTGTTTTTTTGAATCTGGCTCCTTCCTGCAACCGCCAGCGCTCCGAAACACGGGTCTTGGTCTTTACCAAAACCTTGGGGTATCGTCATCCGTCTATCACGAATGGAATAGAGGCCATTCAGAAATTGGGCCAAAAGTATAATGTATTGGTGGATACCACCGAAAACGCCGCCCGATTTAATGAGGACAACCTGAAGCGGTATAGTACCGTTATCTTCTTAAGTACCACAGGCGATGTACTGAACCACATCCAACAAGCGGATTTTGAGCGCTATATTCAGGCAGGTGGCGGCTATGTGGGCATTCATGCTGCAAGCGATACGGAATACAAATGGCCTTGGTATAACCATTTGGCGGGCGCCTATTTCGAGAGCCATCCCGCAATTCAGGAGGCAAAGCTATATGTTCGCGAGGCCAATCATCCCGCTACCGAAGGCTTACCCAATCCATGGGTTCGTAAGGACGAGTGGTATGACTTCAAAGCTGGATCGCTGGACTCTACGCTCAAGGTTTTACTGGACTTAGACGAGTCTTCATATCAAGGCGGCAAGATGAATGGCAAACACCCCATTGCGTGGTATCATGAATACGACGGCGGGCGGGCGTTTTATACGGCGTTGGGTCATACGGAGGAAAGTTATACCGAACCCTTGTTTTTAAAGCACCTTCTGGGTGGTATTCGCTATGCCATTGGCGAAAATTTGGAATTGGATTACAGCAAGGCCCGGACACAGCGGGTTCCAGAGGCTTCGCGCTTTTCCCGAACGGTACTTTCAGAAGTATTCTATGAGCCTGTTGCTATGGAGGTTTTTCCAGATGGCGATGTGGTACTGATTGAGCGGAGTGGGGCGCTCAAAAAATACGACGCCCAAACCCAATCCACTAAGGTCTTAGACAGTTTGAAGGTGAATTACAAATTGGAAGATGGGCTTTTGGGCTTTGTGCGAGATCCGAATTATGAAAAAAATCATTGGATTTATCTATTCTATTCCCCGCCCGGAGATAGCTCTGCTCAGCGTGTTTCGCGCTTTGTGCTAAAGGACGATAAGTTGGACAAGGCTTCCGAAAAAGTGGTGATCGAGATTCCAGTTCAACGAAAAGAATGTTGCCACTCTGCCGGATACCTAAACTTTGACGATGCCGGAAACCTCTTTATCTCGGTGGGCGATAACACAAATCCTTTCTTCTCGGATGGCTATGCACCCATAGATGGGCAGCCAGGGCGTACACCTTTTGATGCACGGCATACATCTTCTAATACCAACGACTTACGTGGCAAGATCCTGCGCATAAAACCAGAACCGGATGGCGCGTATAGCATTCCCGAAGGCAATTTGTTCCCAAAAGGAACTCCCGGGACCCGCCCGGAAATCTATGTAATGGGTTGCCGAAATCCATACCGCCATGCTTGGGATCCTAAACGCAAATACCTGTATTGGGGGGATGTGGGGCCGGATGCCGTCCGCGACAGTACCGGACGTGGGCCACGCGGTCACGACGAAATTAACCAAGCCAAGAAGCCGGGGTATTTTGGATGGCCACTGTTTAATGCAAATAATAAGCCATATAATGCCTACGATTTTGCCACCAAAACTTCCGGAGAACCTTTTAATCCCGATGCCCCACTTAACCTTTCACCCAACAATACGGGGGCTAAGCAACTACCGCCCGCCCAAAAAGCCTTCATTTGGTATCCTTATTGGAATGGTGAAGATTTTCCGTTGATGGGTTTTGGTGGACGGACGGCGATGGTTGCGCCTTTTTATGATTCTTCTCGGTACAAAAACTCGGCAGTAGCCCTTCCAGACTACTTTGATGATAAGGTGATGACCTATGAATGGATGCGTGGTAAATTTTATTTGGTGGAGTTGGACGAAAAAGGTGATTTTTACGAAATGGAACCTGTGTTTGAGCAATTTGAATTTGCTAATCCGATTGATGCCGAGTGGGGGCCAGACGGCTCGCTGTACGTTCTCGAATATGGCAAGAGTTGGAATACCGAAAACTTGGATGCCCGCATCGTAAAAATTGGTTATAATGCAGGAAACCGTGCGCCTATTGCAGCCATTACCACCGATAAAGCGACGGGAGCACTTCCTCTTTCCGTGAAATTCTCTGGTAGTACTTCGCTGGATTACGACAAAGACGAAGTGCTTTCCTATAGATGGAGTTTTCCGGATGGAACCACACAGACCGGAAAAGATGTGTCCTTCATCTTTGATAAGGCCGGTGTTTATACTGTTTCGTTGGAAGTAACCGATGCGGAAGGCGGTAAATCTACCACCAGAACCGAGGTTCTCGCCGGAAATGAAGCGCCACAGATCACGTGGAACGTAGAAAATCGGACGTTTTATTGGGAAAATAAACCTGTAACTTACCAAGTCTCGGTGACGGATCGCGAGGATGGAGCCGTGAATCCGGAATTGGTCTCTATCTATAAAACCTTTGTACCAATGGGGTTTGACCTCACAACGGTAGGGCAAGGACATCAGCAACAAAAAGACCTGGTTTCGGCAGTCCAGTTAATCGAGAAATCAAATTGCTTGTCTTGTCATAAAGTGCAGGAAGCAGCGGTTGGGCCATCATACATGCAGGTTTCGGAGCGATATAAATCGGGTAAAAACATGCCTCAATATCTGGCGCGCAAAATCCAGACGGGGAGTCGAGGTGTATGGGGACAACAACAAATGCCTGCACACCCGGGCCTAACGGCCTCTGAAGCCGGACGGATTGCGGATTATATCTTGTCCTTGGCCAAAAAAGAAACCCCCATTCCACTACAGGGCCAATTGCCCATGACCGAACACAAAGCCCAGAATGCGCCGAATGGAACGTATCACTTTCGAGCAGCTTATGCGGATAAAGGCGCGCAGGGCGTTCGGTCGCTCACTACCGGGGCCGATCTTGTTTTACGACCAGCCACCATTCAAGCTGAGCATTATACGCGCATGGATCCGAATATCCGCCTCGAAGAACGCGCTGGTAAGTACTGGTTGGGTAATATCCGCCATCAGGCGTTTCTGATGTATGATAAATTAGACTTGACGAATATCCGAAAAATCGTGCTTGGACTCGTGGGTAAAGCCACTGGAACCATAGAACTGCGCGTAGGAGGCATCAATGGAACCCTTGTTGGAAGTAGCGACCTTGCCACCTCCCAGGAAATCCCAATTCAGGCGAGTGGGTTACAAGAAGTCTGGTTGGTATATCGCAATCCAATTGATGGAAATACACAGATTGCCTTAGACTGGATCCGTTTTGAGCGGGGAGGAAACCCATAAGTTACCCAGCAGTTCAACTGCTGAACGAACCTGAATGCGTATAGAAACCTTAGCCATTCCTCAAGACTTAATTGCCGAAGAAGTAACTTTATTACTATAAAGGGTACCGGAAGGTGCTGAATGGACAAAAAAACGCGGAAGAACTGATGGGAGGTACTTATATACAAAGCCGGATCGTCTCGCGATTGTTGCGATTCTTATGGCGTTGTTTAGACGATTCGTTCGAGGTACTAACCAGCGAAATTGGGTTGTACATGGGGGTTGGACACAACCGAGCGTGCGATATTGCTTTGTTCGAGAAGGTGCAGTTGGTAGAAATCAGCGAAACCTAGCAGTACCTCGCCCTTCCGCCCAAGGTGGTGATTGAGGTGGACATTCGCTTCGAGGCTGAAGAATAGCATACCGATACTGCCTATTTGATGCAAAAAACGCAAGATTTGTTAGATTTTGGCGTAGAGCGGATGATTTGGATTCTCACACGCTCCCAAAAAATCTATGTGGCCGAGCCGAATAAGCCGTGGATGGTTGTGGATTGGTACACGCCTGTTCATGTGCTCAGCCATGTTTCCATTATTTTGGCAGACATCTTGGAAGGTTAGAGGTTGATCAAACCATCCTTATCGTACTGGCTGAATTTGGTATTGCCACTGATAATCCTGAAAGCGAATCTGGTACTTTTCCAGGGCAGGTGTGTACCAAGAATCTACCCCGCCCACACCCGTTTGCAGGAAGTCCACATGTAGGAAAATCCGGTCTCGTTCGTCTAACTCTCCCGAATGGAATTGTGCCTTGGTTACTTGTGGGTCTAAGTCGTCGTGGCTGTAGGGCAGTGCTGAGACATTTAATAATTGATTTAAGGTCTTTATTTCCAAGCCTTTACCTTTTTTGTCTAATAGTCGGATCCATCGCACATCGGTCTTGTTCCCGCTTTCTTGTGGTCGTGCGTAGGGGAAATATTGCTCGGCAAGGGTTTGTTGATATTGCCCCACCAATTGGCTGGTTTTGCGGTCCCAATACGATTCTTCCGGGCCACGTCCAAACCATGTGATATTAGATAGTTGTTTGCTCACTTCCAAGAGGCTTCCCATGCGTGGAATGACGCTGTATTTTCCTTTTACGGCTATAAAACGGTTGTCCACATCTAACTGTCCGTCTGGATAAACCAAAAACAACTGTTCAAATCGTACATCATCGTTCATAAGCCGACGGATAACCCGCACTTCGTACCCGCCTTTTATGTTTTCTGATGGCTTATGGAAAACTTCTGTTGTTGCCGTCGTATATGCTTCGCGCCAGATCCTCAGTTTTCGGTTCCAGCCCGCCCCAAAGTCATTATCGGTGGGGGCACGCCAGAAATTTGGCAAAATACCACGTAGTATATACGGGTTTCCACCTACGGCATAGCGCGTACACTCGCCCGTTTTTAAGTGAAAGGCCATTTGCACGTCTTTGGCTGTGAGGAGTAATTCATCACCGGAAGCAATGGCTTTTACGTTCCCTTTCACCACAAGATCGGTTGGTTTAATTCCGGCCTGCACCTCGAATTGTTCGTAGGCTATTTCCCCGCCTTTGGAGAGGAATGGCTCGGCAGCTTTTAACCGATACGATATATTGAGGTGGTACTCGGCGGTTGGCTTGAAAATGGTTTTCCAGCGAATGGGGAGCACTACGGAATTCTGGGGCATAACCTTCATGGCTTCTATTTTCCCTGTCTCTACCGAAAGCCCGTTTTCCAATAGTTGCCAAACCAGATACAGATTTTCGGTATCCCGGAAAAACCACTTATTCTGTACCTCAACTTCGACGCTCTTTTCGTCTAAAGCCTTGTTTTTTAATTGTGTATCAATGGGTTGGTACACTTTTTTGACCTCATAGGCCATTGGGGTCATTTCGCGATAGGCGGTGACCACGCCCTTAACACAAAAATTATTGTCGGAAAGGTTCGGATCGGTCGTGCCTTCCAACGGAAAATCACCGCCATAGGCTTTGATGCGCCTTCCGTTTTTTACCACATCAAAATTCTGGTCTATCCACTCCCAAATAAAACCACCTTGCAAGAACGGTTCTTGTTCGATCACATCCCAATAATCCTGAAAATTCCCCAAGCTATTCCCCATAATATGCGCATATTCCGACATAATGAGCGGGCGGTCTGGATTAGACTGCGCATAGGTTCGGAGCCAGTCGGGATCGGGATATTGTGGTACAAAAATATCGGTATTGTAGTCCTGTTCGGCACGTTCATATTGGACGGGGCGTGAAGGGTCGGTCGCCTTTAGCCAATCATAAGCAGCGTAAAAATTAGCTCCATTTCCGGCTTCATTACCCATAGACCATGAAATAACAGAAGGGCGGTTTTTGTCCCGTTCGTACAGGCGCTGGATGCGGTCTAAGTGAGGAACACGCCAAGCGTTATCGTTACCGAGTGTATAAGCGAGGTCGTAATAACGGCCATGAGACTCAATATTGGCTTCATCCACCACGTAAAGTCCAAATTCATCACACAAGTCTAAAAAGTAGGGATCGGGTGGGTAATGTGACGTTCGGACGGCATTTATATTCAGGCGTTTCATCATTTCTACATCCTTTCGCATGTCTGCCTGACTAAGTACGTGTCCATTTACTGGATGGTGTTCGTGACGGTTTACACCCCGAAGCAAGACTCTTTTCCCATTCACCAAAAAGTTTCGATCCGCAATTTCCACATTTCGAAAGCCCACCTTAGTCGGAACCACTTGTAAAACCTTGTTTTTGACATCGCTCAAGGTAAGTAAAAGGGTGTAGAGGTTTGGAGTTTCTGCGGTCCAGGGTAAAACTTCTGGAATACTCCCCTCAAGCGATACGTTGCGGTGATAATTCCCCAAAACACTCAACGGGGTGAGTGGCTCGGCGACCCAAACCAACTCGCCATCGGGATCCAATAATTTTGCCGAGACAAAAAAAGAATCCGGTTTAGTATGCAAGGTGTTTTGGTCTATTTTATAATTCCAAACTTGTGTATTAATAGTAATTCTTCCATCTTTATAATTATTAAACAAAGATGCTGAAACCCGAAAGTCCCGTAAGTCCAATTTGGGTGTGCTATATAAGAATACGTCGCGTTCGATACCAGAAATCCGCCACATGTCTTGTGCCTCCAGATAGCTACCATCGCTCCACCGCCAAACTTGCAAGGCCAATACATTTTCTCCGGATTGTAGGTATTGGGTAAGGTCAAATTCCGCCGCCAATTTACTGTCTTCACTATACCCCACAAATTTCCCGTTTAGCCAAATATATACCGCCGACTTGACCGCACCGAGGTGCAAAAACACTTGTCGCCCCTGCCAATTGGCTGGAATGGTAAACTTTTTTCGATACGACCCGACAGGGTTGTTGTCGGGCGGGATGTCGTAGGGCGGATTGAGGGCTTTACCACGTTTGGCATGTCCGGTAAATTCATAAGGATGGTTCACATAAATGGGCAATCCATAACCATTCACCTCCCAATTAGCGGGCACCGGGAAATCAGTCCATTTGGTATCATCGAAATCCGTTTTCATAAAATCGGAGGGGCGATCTACCGGATTTTTCACCCAAAAAAACCGCCACATGCCATTTAATGACTGGTAAAAAGGTGATTCTTCTCGCTTGCTCTCTTGGGCCGTAATCTCAGACTCGAAGCCGAATCCATGCGCCCGCATCGGCATCCGGTTAATCTGAACGAGGTGCGGCGCCTGAATCTCGTAGGGAAGTTGGGGGAAAACGGCCTGAACCGAGCACATGACGAAAAACAAAAGGTGTCTGAGTGGCATGTTAAGAGGGGTTTAGCTACAGCTAAAATAGGAATGTTGATTTTTAAAACAAAATTGGATTTTACCTGATGCTGAGTAGGAAGAAGGGTTAAATAAAAACAGGAGGCCTTTTTATGGGGCCTCCTGCTACATACCAAATAAAATTTGTTTATTTGATTTCGATATTGATCGGTTTAAGGGCTTCTGATTTGGGTAGTTCAATATGTAATACCCCACCCTCGAAACGGGCTTGAACAGCGTCCACCTGTACGGGTTTAGGTAACCGGAATTTGCGTAGGAATTTACCGGAATAACGCTCGTTGCTATGGTAAGCCGTCCCTTCTTTCTTCGTTTCGATCACCCGTTCTCCGGAAATAGTCAGGATGTCTTCCGTAAGATTGATCGAAACATTTTCCTTCGCTAACCCCGGTAAATCCATGGTTACCAAATAAGCGGTCTCCGTTTCGGCAATATCGGTTTGCGGATTCCACGTGTTTAATGTGGTTTGAATGGTTGGACCAAACAACGTATCTAAAGCGCGTCCTAGTTCGCGTTCAACGTGTCCGAAGTTACCAAAAACAGGGGAATAGGATTTCATGTAGGTCTTCATGGCAATTCTCCAAATAAGTTTGTGATTGTTTTTTGATTACAAATTGGAAGGTTACAAGTGAAGTGCCAAACCGGATTCTCTGTCAAGTCTGCAAAAAAAACTCCTCTGGCAGTCATTATGACATGATTTTTTTGTAAGAAGAGGTTTTTTTCAAAGATGATCCGCAAAGTTGGCAGAATTGGCCAAGCAAACACACTTTTCTTTTTGGCATGACCGTTAGGTTCGTAATTTTGATTTCTTATTTTTGTACCAGAGGCCTCCTTAAGAGGTTAATCGTTTAACGGTTCACTTGTTAACCACAGATAAACATGAAGCAACATTTTATTATTACGTTTTTTCTACTGCTCTGCATTGGCATATTTGGCCTAAGTGTGCAGGCGCAAAACCGCCCTAAGCCCAAGACATCCACGAAAACGGTGCAGAAACCCAAGCCAAAAGGTGCCGCATCTAAACCAAATGCCGCCCGTGCCAAGCCTCAGACGCCAACTAAGCCTATGCCCAACCCAGACGATGAAGGCGTTTTTGCCATTATAAATACCTCGAAGGGTGAAATTGTAGCACGACTATTTTATGACAAAACACCTATGACGGTTGCAAACTTTATAGGCTTGGCGGAGGGAACCAAAAACTCTTCGCGTGGTTTGGGCACACCTTTTTTTGATGGAATTAAATGGCATCGGGTTATTGCTAATTTCATGATTCAAGGGGGAGATCCTAATTCTTTAGATGCGGACCCGGGAAACGATGGCATGGGTGGACCGGGTTATAGTTTTCCGGATGAGTTTGACCCCGCACTGAAACACGACAAACCGGGTGTTTTGTCTATGGCAAACTCTGGCCCGGCCACTAATGGCAGTCAATTCTTCATTACCCATAAAGATACGCCTTGGTTGGATGGCAAACATACCGTATTCGGGCAAGTGGTGACGGGGCAATCGGTGGTGGATGCCATTAAACAAGGGGATAGTATCCTGACGATTCGCATAGATCGGCGTGGTGAAAAAGCAAAGGGGTTTGTAGTTACCCAAGCATTTTTTGATGAACAGGTACAAAAAGCGATGGTAGTGGAAGAACAACGCCGGGCCGAGGCTGCCCTACAAGCCGAGACCAGCATCAAAACACAGTGGCCCAATGCAGTGAAATTGGCATCTGGGCTATGGGTGCATACCCAAACCGAGGGGACCGGGCCGCAAATTGTACCACAGGCAGACGTGACTTTTCACTTTTCAGGATCAATCTTAAACGGGCAAAAAATGGACGATTCTCGCACGAGGGGGAATCCAACCACGTTTAAGTTTGGCCAGAACCCCATCCTGGAAGGCATCCGCCTTGCTTTCCTGACCATGCGCGAAGGCGATCGTAAAACATTTGTGATTCCATCCAAATTGGCCTATGCGATTGACCCCACCCAAATTGTAATTCCTGGTGGTGCATATATTGTCTATGACCTCGAAATTCTAAAAGTGGTACCTCCTCAAAACTAATTTGCAATTTCTATGTGATTCTTAACGAAAGGGGCGGGGTGAAAACCTACCCCCTTTCCTATTTTAAGGAAGTCCCCATAAACCATTTTTTTTTATTACATCCAACTACGGATTTAACCCAAGAGAAATGCAGGAATTAGGAAAACAGAACACGATCCACATCTGGGGGCCAGCCTCTTTGTCTAATCTTGGTCCTGGCTTCGACTCGGTCGGGATGTGTATCAGTGGCTATGGGGATATGCTGGAAGCGTTTATGTGCGATGAACCCGGTATGGTGATTGAAAAAATTACGGGTGATGGCGGTGTTTTGTCGCTCAATCCGGCCAACAATACCGTTGCAGTTGCTGCCCAATCGGTATTAGATCAAGCGGGTGCGAAGGTTGGTATCTCGTTTCGGATTCATAAAGGGATTCCAATGGGTTCTGGTATTGGTGGGTCTTCTGCTTCTGCTGTGGCGGGTGCATACGCTGCGAATGCCTTACTTGGGTATCCGTTCGAGAAAACCGCACTGTTGGATGCTGTATTAGAGGGCGAGACGATTGCATCTGGTGGCCGCCATGGCGATAATGTGCTTCCGGCATTGTTGGGCGGTCTTGTGTTGGTTTCTGCATCAGATCCTACCCAATACCGAAAATTGAATCTGCCTTGCGAGTTGCACTTAGCCATTGTAGTGCCAGAAGTGCAGGTGCTTACCAAGGCTGCACGTGAAATGCTGAAACCACAGGTCGCATTCAAAGATGCGATCCAGAACTCCTCGGACTTCGGCTTCTTGGTTGCAGCGTTCCATGCAGGAGACTGGGAAGCCGTTGGACAATTGATTATGCAAGACCGGTTGGTTGAGCCACTTCGGGCAACCCTTGTCCCGTGCTATCAACATATAAAAGAGGCTGCACTCCATGAAGCTGGTGCTTTGGGGTGCGCCCTTACAGGAAGTGGGCCAGCCATGTTTGCTGTTTGCACCTCCGAAACCCATGCAGCCGTTTGTGCCGAAGTCATGATAGAAGCCAGTCGAAAAACGGGCGTTAATGCAATAGGAAAAGCGGTTATTTGCGACGAAGCCGGTGCACGAACGATGATGCAGCCCGAAAATGCCTCGTGGGCAGAAACGGCCATGCAATTGGGTTGATTCGCATAAAGTTATACTTTTCTAACCTTCGGTGTCATTGGGGTAATTCAGTCCAAACCAAACATCGGAGGTTTTTTTATGTCAGAACAAACCGTCTCCAATGCGCTCAACGCCTCGGCAAAGCGCAAAACCTTTGGCCACTTCTGGCCGATTCACTATTACTATGCCAGCTCAGAGGCCATTACCGAGGTGCAAGTACATGAACCCACCTCCACTCGGATTCCGGAGCTTCTGGTTCAAAGGATCTGGCGGGATTTGCAATTTCAGCACGTGCATGCACGGACCACCGAAGGGGCAGCCCTCGCCATTATGTCTCCGGGGAGGCATAATAC
This sequence comes from Bacteroidetes bacterium UBA2364, assembly GCA_002344075.1. Classification (GTDB taxonomy): domain Bacteria; phylum Bacteroidota; class Rhodothermia; order Rhodothermales; family UBA2364; genus UBA2364. The sequence continues at coordinate 5,043 of DDTM01000011.1, read as the reverse complement.
CGAAACCAGTGGGCCTGATTTTTTTGCCGCCAGTCTGAAGATGGGTGAAGAGCAGTGGGCAGGCGATGTTGAAATCCATGTCCGGTCTGGTGATTGGCTGACGCATGGTCACGAAAGAGATCCCGCTTATGACCGTGTAATTTTACATGTATCGTTGTTTGAGGATGAATGGACGGGGAAAGTCCGGCGGCGCGATGGTTCATTGATCCCAGAACTTATTTTGCTTCCGTTATTGGAGCCTGGGTTTAAAAATCTTTTATACCAGCACTTTATACAAAAAGAACATACTTTCTTGTGTCAGCCTCAATGGCACCATATACCAGCAACATACATCCGGCAACATCTCCCTGCCTATTCAGCGGAACGGTTGTCTACCAAGTCACAGAAAACGGCTCCTCATTTGCAGGCTTTGTTTGTACACATTTTGGAAGGATTGGGCTATACGCAGAACAGAATCCCCATGCAACTTTTAGCCAATCGTGTGGAGGTTGAGTGGCTTTATGGGTTGCCAGTGGCCGAAGACCGCGAAGCATTGTTATTGGGTGCGGCAGGATTATTACCACGTCCGAAGGATTTGCTTGAAGCCGATCGTGTAACCTCCGATTATGTGATGGACCTCACGTCAAGGTTCGAGCGGTTGACTGTTCGGTATGGCATCACGCCATTGGCGCCACAGGTATGGCGTTTTTCAGGATTGCGTCCGGCTAATTTTCCTCCTCTTCGACTGGCACAAGCGGCTGCCCTGTTTTCGCCGGGTGGATTGTTTGACGGAGATCCGGTGGAGGCCGTTTATGAGGCTTCCTGTCAGCGCGATGCCATTTTGCAACTTCGAAAAATGTTGCGTATTCCGCCTTCACCATTTTGGCAAAACCATTTTTTACTGACGACCGCCTCCGGAAAGTCGCCCGCAGTCATGGGGCGAGATCGGGCAGATATTCTAATTGCCAATGCGCTATTACCCGCAATCTGGGCGGCGTATGCGCACCCCAATAACCCACACTTTAGCGCACATTTGAGCACCCTTTTAATCAAACTTCCCAAAACGGACGACACCATCGTGCGCCAGTTTGCGCATCCTCATTGGTCGCCGGAAAATGCAATGGAGGTACAGGCCATTCACCAATTGTATAAGCAACATTGCCAAAAATTGAACTGCCTGGTATGTCCGTTCGGGAGATTGATTTTGGGCACAACTGCTTCATAAGACCATTATTGACAAAGAATGATCTTATGGTATGGGCGTAAAGAGGCATACTTTCTTATGGGTTAATATTACTATCCGAGCTAATTGAGGTGGGTAGCATCCGGATTTATGGCGCCTTATGATAAACAGGCCCTGCTATCTGTAGGACAACAGGGCCTAATCAACTTATATGCATGTATATTTATGCCAGACCTACCTCTGGGGTGTGGGGTTGGGTGTTTGCCTCGTCTTCCACCAATACAGCGTCTGGAATACTGCCAAACTGTAGTCCGTCTTGGCGCGTATTCAGTGCAATTTCGATGGTATTGCCCGATTTAACCCAACCTCCCAGAATTTCCTGCGCTAGTCGGTTGGTGATTTCGCGTTGCATCACCCGTTTTAGGGGTCTTGCACCAAATACGGGATCAAATCCCTGTCGTGCCACCCAGTCTTTTGCCTCGTTGGTGAGGGTAACCGTGAGGTTGTGACTGGTTTTGGCTAAGTGCTGAATTTGAGCAAAGAGGATTTCTACAATTTTGCGAATTTCTTTTTGTCCGAGTGGGTTAAACATCACCACTTCGTCTATGCGGTTCAGAAATTCGGGCCGTACCCGTTGTTTAAGCATGGTAAACAGGTCTTCCTGTAGCTTTCGGTGGTCGCTGGCTGAAAGAGCGCCACCAGCGGCTTCGGTGCGGGTTTGGATCATTTCTGCGCCTATATTAGAAGTCATAATAATGATGGTATTTTTAAAATCGGCTGTTCGGCCTTTGTTATCGGTTAATCTCCCATCATCTAAGACCTGTAAAAGAATATTAAAGACCTCCGGATGTGCTTTCTCGATCTCGTCTAAGAGAATAACCGCATATGGTCGGCGGCGAACGGCCTCAGTGAGTTGTCCGCCTTCATCATAGCCTACATATCCGGGTGGCGCACCAATAAGGCGGCTTACCGCATGGCGCTCCTGATACTCACTCATATCTATCCGTACCATTGCATTATCGTCATTGAATAAAAAAGAAGCCAGTGCCTTCGCCAATTCGGTTTTTCCAACTCCGGTAGTTCCAAGAAAAATGAAGGAACCAATGGGCCGATGTTGGTCTTGTAAACCTGCCCGCCCACGCCTTACCGCATTCGAAACCGCATGAAGCGCAGAAGATTGGCCGACAACACGTTTTGCAATTTCTTCCTCCATTTTGAGCAATTTTGCCCGCTCAGATTCTAACATTCGCGTGACGGGGATTCCCGTCCAACGACTCACGACCTCGGCAATGTCCTCGGCGGTTACTTCTTCCCTCAGCATGGAGCCTTGTACTTGCAATTGGTTGAGTTTCTCTTTAACGGCCTCGATGTTGCGTTCCTGCTCTGGCAATTTCCCGTACCGAATTTCCGCTACTTTTGCAAAATCCCCCTTCCGTTCGGCTATTTCGGCCTCGAACCGCAAGTTTTCAATCATTTCTTTACTGCTACGGATTGCGCCTACAAGTTTCTTCTCTTGCATCCACTGCCCTTTCAGATGATCGCGATGTTCGCACAAATTCGCCAGTTGCTCGTTGATGTGCTGCATTTTGTTTTCCGCAGCTTTTACCCCATCGGCTACTTCGCGTTTAATGGCTTCTCGTTCGATCTCTAATTGACGAATCTGGCGCTCCAGATTGTCCAATTCTTCTGGCATGGAGTCAATTTCGATCCGGATACGGGCAGCGGCTTCATCCATTAAGTCTATGGCTTTGTCTGGTAGGAAGCGTTCGGTGATGTATCGGCTTGAAAGCTCCACAGCGGCCACGATGGCACCATCCAAAATTCGGATTCCATGATGAACCTCGTAGCGGTCTTTGATCCCACGTAAAATGGAGATAGAATCTTCTATGGTTGGCTCTTCCACGATAACCGTTTGGAAACGGCGCTCGAGCGCTTTGTCTTTCTCCATGTATTTTTGATACTCGGTCAAGGTTGTGGCTCCAATTGCCCGCAGTTCTCCCCGCGCCAATGCGGGCTTTAGAATATTGGCCGCATCCATGGCGCCTTCGCCAGCGCCAGCACCTACTAATGTATGAATTTCGTCTATGAAAAGAATTAACTGGCCATTGGCCTCGGTCACCTCTTTGACAACGGCTTTCAATCGGTCTTCAAACTCGCCTCTGTATTTGGCGCCAGCAATCAGCGCCCCCATGTCTAAGGAAAGAATTTCTTTAGACTTAAGCCCTTCTGGAACGTCACCCGATACGATCCGAATGGCCAAACCCTCGGCGATAGCCGTCTTCCCAACGCCTGGTTCCCCGATCAGCACCGGATTGTTTTTGCTTCGGCGGCTCAGGATTTGTAACACGCGGCGGATTTCGTCGTCGCGCCCAATAACTGGATCTATTTTTCCTTTTCGTGCAAGGTCATTGAGGTTTCGAGCGTATCGTTTTAGGGCATGATAACGGGTTTCGGCGTGTTCATCTGTTGCCGACTGTGTACCCCTGATATCGCGCAATACATTCAGAATTTGGGTTTTTGAGATGCCCGCTTCACGAATGGTTCGTCCGGTTTCGTCTTTGCATCCCGCCAGTGCAATCAGCAATGCCTCTGTCGTGACAAAGTTGTCCTTGAGCGCATCGGCCTCTTTTTGGGCTTGGTCAAATACCTGTTTTGTTTCGGTGTTCAGATATTGACCTTCCACGCCAGCGCCAGCAACTTTCGGCAAACGGGCGAGAAGGGCATCTGCCTTTGTATTTAAGGTAGCCGTTTGGATACCTAATTGTTGGAAAATGCTGCTGGCCACACTATCTTCATCTTTTAGCAAGGCTTTTAGCAAGTGGACAGGTTCAATCATTTGGTGGTTTTGGGCAGCCGCCAGTTCCATTGCATCTTGGACGGTCTCGCGGGCTTTTACGGTAAATTTGTTCAGGTTCATGGCTTATCCTCCGTTCATTAACTAATGACTGCTGGTTTGCCAAAACCATTCCCAATCTCGATATGTGCCAATCTGACAAGTTATACCTGTAGGAGGTGACGAATTGGCACTTTGGCATTGTTTAATAAGGGTGGGCCATGCGTATCAAGGGGTGGATGCGCTCCCAGCCCGTCTGTACCTTTGTTAACCCTAAAGAGTACAAACACGGCCCCCTCTCTAATTGCATAAAAGGCAATAAAAACTTTGTAATCCCACTTAAAAAACAAGTATGAACTTGATTGAATAATGTGATCTGTTTATTTTGAAGAAAGAGTGCTCTTTGAAGTGCTTTAGCGTCCTATACTTTTTTTGCACAAGTTTTTCTAAACTTGACGCGATGCCAAAGCTGTTTTTAAAACCTAAAACAAACTTTCTCTAAACCCATAAGCGGAAAACCTATGCAACGATCTTTCAGACTAAACCGATGGTTCATCATATTGACATAGCAAGTTCCCCAATCAAAGAGCTTTTACAACGCTTGCGTATAATTGCTTTGGGAAATCGAAGAGCGCCGTTAGAATATGATTTTAGATTAGGTTAGTAGCTTAAAAGATCGTGTTTTGATGAAAACATGGTCTGTCCCAGCGAGGTCCGGAAGCCTTGAAAAACTAAAATCCTTGACTGGTAGGGAAGTCCCAATACTCATATTGTGTCGTAAATTTTCAGGACCAAATGGTGCTAAAATAACAGAATGTTACACGCATGTAAGTAACCGCACGACTCAATGGGTGTAAAGCCCTTTGGGCAAGTTAAAGGGGGTATCAAACAAAAAATGCGAAATTTCTTGCGTATAAGTACATGTTATCGGTAATCATACTACTGGACATTTTTGCAAACCGGATGATTCTGCGGTAAAAAAATAGTTCTGAGATACTTCAAGAACTTGACAAATCGGAAGCATTTAGCGAGGATAATGGACAGACCT